>JAZKIW010000071.1:0-69045 GCA_040384625.1 Pseudomonadota bacterium
GTCGCGCCGAGCGGGATCAGGTCGTCGTTGAAGTCGTAGCTCGGGTTGTGCAGCATGCAAGGCCCCATGCCGTGGCCGCCGATGCGGTGGCTGCCGTCGCCGTTGCCGATCAGGAAGTAGCAGCCGGGCTTCTCGAGCAGGAAGTAGCTGAAGTCCTCGGCGCCCATCGTCGGCTCGAACTCCTGCACGTTGTCGGCGCCGACCAGCTCGCCCATCACCTGGCGCGTGAACTCGGTCTCGGCAGGGTGGTTGATGGTGGGCGGGTAGTTGCGCTTGAACGCGAACTCGCAGGTGGTGTCGAAGGCCGCGCAGGTGTGCTCGGTGATCTCCTTCATGCGGCGCTCGATCAGGTCGAGCACCTCGAGCGTGAAGGTGCGCACCGTGCCCTGGATCTCGCAGCTGTCGGGCACGACGTTGGTGGCCTCGCCGGTGTGGATCATCGTCACCGAGATCACGCCGGCGTCGATCGGCCGCTTGTTGCGCGTGATGATGGTCTGGAACGCCTGCACCAGCTGGCAGGCCACCGGTACCGGGTCGATGCCGTTGTGTGGCATCGCGGCGTGCGCGCCCTTGCCGTGGATCGTGATCTTGAACTCGTTGCTGCTCGCGAAGCACGGGCCGTTCTTGAGCGCGAACTGGCCGACCGCCATGCCCGGCCAGTTGTGCGCGCCGAACACCGCCTCCATCGGGAACTTCTCGAAGAGACCGTCCTTGATCATCTCGCGCGCGCCGCCGCCGCCTTCTTCGGCCGGCTGGAACACCAGGTAGACGGTGCCGTCGAAATTGCGCTGCCGCGACAGGTGCTTGGCCGCCGCCAGCAGCATCGCGGTGTGGCCGTCGTGGCCGCAGGCGTGCATCTTGCCGGGGTGCTGGCTGGCATGGGCAAAGCGGTTGCGCTCAGTCATCGGCAGCGCGTCGATGTCGGCGCGCAGGCCGACGGCACGCTTGGAGCTGCCGTTGCTGACGATGCCGACGACGCCCGTCGTCCCCAGGCCGCGGTGGACGGGGATTCCCCAGTCGGTGAGTGCCTTGGCGATCAGGTCACTGGTGCGCTGCTCTTCGAAGCACAGCTCCGGGTGGGCGTGGATGTCGCGCCGCAGCGTGGCGATGGCGGCGGCATCGGCGAGGATGGATTCGATCAACTGCATGGCTCGTCTCGCGGGCTGCTGAGCGGGCCAGTTTACGCCGCATGGCGGCGCCGCGCCGCTCAGCGCCGGACGTGTCCGCTGCCGTCGAGGATGGTCAGGTCGACGAAGCTGGAGCCCACGCGCTTGCGCGGCCCGAAATCGACGAAGAAGCCGCCGAGGTCGACGCTCTGGATCGACTCCAGCCCGGCGATGAGGGCTTCGCGCGACAGCACGGCACCGGCCCGGCGCAGGCCCTCGAGCATCACGCGGCCGGCGATGTAGCCCTCGATGCTGCTGTAGTTGGCCTGAACCTTGGGCGACGCAGCGCCGGCGGCGGCCAGGTATTCGTTGGTCAGGGCGTTCAGTGGCGCGAAGGGGTAGGGCATCACCTGGCTGACGACCACGCCGCGAGCGTCGGGCCCCAGCTCGTCCGCCAGGGCTTGGGTGCCGACGAAGGACACGTTGTAGAACTGGCCGCCATAGCCCGCCTTGCGCGCGGCGCGCACGAAGGCGGCGCAACTCTTGTAGGCGCTGACTTGGACGATCGCCTCCGGGCGACTGGGCAACAGCTGGGCCACCGCGCTGGCCACGTCGGTCGAGTTGCGCTCCACCGTGGCAGTGGCCACCGGTTCGAGCTGGAGCGCTTTCAGCGCGCGCGTCACACCGTCGAGTCCGGCCTGGCCGTAGCTGTCGTTCTGGTGGAACACCGCCACACGCTTCATGCCGACCTGGGTCACCTGGTTCACGATGCGCGCGGTCTCGTCGTAGTACGAGGCCCGCAGGTGAAAGGCGAACCGGTTGAACGGATCGCGCAGGGCTTGCGCGCCGGTGAAAGGCGCGATGAACGGCGCCTTGGCCGCAGTCGCCAGCGGCAATGCGGCCAGGCTGGTCGGTGTGCCGATGTAGCCGAACAGGGCCAGCACGTCGTCGTTCAGCAGGGCCTGGGTGTTGGCCTGGCAACGGGCCGGTTCATAGCCGTCGTCCATAGAGCGCAACTCGACGCTGCGGCCATTGATGCCGCCACGCGCATTGGCGCGATCGAAGGCCAGCTTGGCGCCGTCGCGGAACTGGATGCCCAACTGGGCGGCCGGGCCGCTCAACGCCGCCGATTGGCCGAGCAGGATGCGTCGGTCCGTTTGCGCCAGTGACGGCAGGGCTAGCGAGCCGGCGCCAGCGGCGAGGTGGTGCAGAACGGTGCGTCGTTTCATGGGTGGCACAGCGTACGGCCAACCCGCACGCTTGTGTGTGGCCGCAGCGTGCGGCGCTTGTGCAATAGTTCATCCATGCAAGCTGTTTCTCCCGGCCCAGGCGAGCCCATCGTCGCCGCGTCGACATCCCGGATCGTCCACGCCGCCTGCCCGCACGATTGCCCCGACACCTGCGCGATGCGGGTCACGGTCGAGGGCGGGCGCGTCATCCGCATCCAGGGTGACCCAGAGCACACCACCACGCAGGGCGCCCTGTGCACCAAGGTGTCGCGCTATGCCGAGCGCAGCCTGCATCCCGGGCGGGTGCTGCATCCGCTCAAGCGTGTCGGGCCGAAGGCAGCGGGGCGCTTCGAGCGGGTGAGCTGGGAAGAGGCGCTGAGCGACATCGCGGCGCGTCTGGCAGCGATCGCCGCTCGTGACCCCGAAGCCATCGTGCCGTACAGCTATGCCGGCACGATGGGTCTGCTGCAGGGCGAGGGCATGGCGGCGCGCTTCTTCAACCGGCTCGGCGCTTCCCTGCTCGACCGCACGATCTGCTCGACGGCCGGAGGCGAAGCGCTGGCCGCCACCTACGGCAGCAAGGTCGGCATGCACATGCGATTCTTCGGTGAGAGCCGCTTGATCGTCATCTGGGGCAGCAACTCGATCGCCAGCAATCTGCACTTCTGGACCCTGGCGCAGCAGGCCAAGCGCGCCGGCGCCAAGCTGGTCTGCATCGACCCGCGGCGCACCGAGACGGCCGAAAAGTGCCACCAGCACATCGCCCTCCTGCCCGGCACCGACGGTGCGCTGGCGCTGGGCGTGATGCACGAGCTGATCGCGAACGACTGGCTCGATCACGACTACATCGAGCAGCATGTCGATGGCTTCGATGCGTTGCGTGAACGCGCCTTGCAATGGCCGGCAGAGCGCGCGGCCGAGGTGTGCGGCATCAGCGCCGACGAAGTTCGAGGCTTGGCGCGTGACCTCGCCACAGTCAAGCCGGCGGCGATCCGCCTCAACTACGGTATGCAGCGCGTGCGCGGCGGCGGCAATGCGACGCGCCTGATCGCCCTGCTGCCCTGCCTGACAGGGGCGTGGCGGCATCGTGCCGGCGGCCTTCTGCTGTCGAGTTCAGGCTGGTTCGCCTTCTACAAGAACCCCGCGCTGCAGCGCCCCGACCTGCTCGCCGGCCGCCAGCCGCGCACCATCAACATGAGCACGATCGGCGACGATCTGCTGCGCGATGGCTCGCCCGATTTCGGACCGAAGATCGAGGCCCTGATCGTCTACAACAGCAACCCGGTCGCAGTGGCGCCGCAGTCGAAGAAGGTGGTGGCAGGCTTCGCGCGCGACGACCTGTTCACCGTGGTGCTCGAGCACTTCATGACGGACACCGCCGACCAGGCCGACTACGTGCTGCCGGCAACGACCCAGCTCGAACACCTCGATGTGCACGGCACTTACGGCCACACCGACGTGATGTTCAACGACGCGGCGATCGCCCCGATCGGCGAAGCCAGGCCGAACACGCAGATCTTCCGCAACCTGGCCGCGCACATGGGTTTCAGTGACCCCTGCTTCAGCGAGGACGACGAAACCCTCGCCCGCCAGGCCTTCCTGTACGACAAGCTCGGCAGTTCGTTCGAAGCCCTGCGCGAGCGGGGCTGGGCCGCTCTGCCGCTGCCCGATGCACCGTTTGCCGAGGGCGGCTTCCCCACCGCCAACGGCCGGGTCCGCGTCGACGTGCCCGGCCTGGGCGTGCCTGACCACCTGCCGAATTACGAGAGTGCGGTCTCCAGCCCGGCGCTAGCGGCGCGCTACCCGTTGGCCATGATCTCGCCACCGGCGCGCAATTTCCTCAACTCGAGTTTCGTCAACGTCCAGAGCCTGCGCAGCATCGAAGGCGAGCCGCTGCTGGAAATCGAAGCCCGTGACGCCGCCGCGCGCGGTATCCAGAGCGGGGCCATGGTGCGCGTCTTCAACGACCGCGGCGAATACCGCTGCCGAGCAGAGGTCAGCGATCGCGCGCGACCCGGCGTCGTCAACGGTCTGGGCATCTGGTGGCGCAAGTTCGGCGTCGCCGGTACCAATGTCAATGAACTGACACACCAGCAGCTCACCGACATCGGGCGCGCCCCGGCGTTCTACGACTGCCTGGTGCAAGTCGAAGCGGCGTGAGGCGCTGGGCGCTGGTGGCAAGCCTCGGCGCCGCGGCGACTTTAACGGCCATGCTGGCGACGGCCTGCCTGACGGCCGGCTGTTCGAGCATGGGCTATTTGGCGCAGTCCGTTGCCGGCCACCTCGACCTCGTGGCGCGGGCCAAACCGGTCGCAGACTTGACCGCCGACCCAGCGACGCCGGCCGCACTGGGCGAGCGCCTGGCACTCAGCCAGCGCATCCGTGACTTCGCAGTGCATGAACTCGGCCTGCCCGACAACCGCAGCTACCGCCGCTATGCCGATCTGGGGCGCAATGCCGCGGTGTGGAACGTGGTGGCCGCGCCTGAGCTGTCACTGACCCTGCAGACCTGGTGCTTCCCGGTCGTGGGCTGCGTCGGCTACCGCGGCTACTACGAGCGAGCCACGGCAGACGCCGAGGCCGAGGCCCTGCGTGCGCGCGGCTTCGAAGTGTCGGTCTACGGCGTGCCGGCCTACTCGACCCTGGGCAAGCTTGACTGGCTGGGTGGCGACCCGCTGCTCAACACCTTCGTGCAATGGCCCGAGGGCGAACTTGCGCGCCTGCTCTTCCACGAACTCTCGCATCAGGTGGTGTACGCCGCCGACGACACGACGTTCAACGAGTCCTTCGCCACGGCGGTCGAGCGCATCGGCGGCGCACGCTGGCTGGCGCTGCACGCCAGCGAGGGCGCACGCGCGCAGTACGCCGAGTTCGACGCCCGCCGCAACGACTTTCGCGCGCTGACGGGCCGCTACCGCCAGCGCCTCGATGTGCTGTATCGCAGCAGTGCCGGTGACGCTGCCAAGCGCGCCGCCAAGGCCACCCTGATGAGCGAGATGCGCACTGAGTACGCCAGGCTCAAGACGGAGCGTTGGGGCGGGTTCGCCGGTTATGACGCCTGGTTCGAGCGCAGCAACAACGCGTCGCTGGGCGTGCTCGCCGCCTATAACGAGCTGGTACCGCAGTTCGAACGCCTGTTCGAGCGAGAGGGCCGCGACTTCAGCCGCTTCTACGCCGAAGTGCGCCGTCTAGCCCGCTTGCCGAAGGCGGAGCGGCAAGCCACACTGCGCGCGATCTGAGATCAGGAGAGCGATCGATGGCCGACATCAACATCCACCGGGCACACAAGCTGGGCCTGGCCAAGGCGCGCAAGATCGCCTGGCAATGGGCCGAAGAGGTGGAGAAGAAGTTCGACATGGAGTGCAGCGTGCTCGAGGGCGAGACCAGCGACACGGTGCAATTCACCCGCTCCGGCGTCAATGGCCAGCTGATCGTCGCCGCCGACCACTTCGACCTCAAGGCCAAGCTCGGCTTCTTGCTCGGCGCCTTCTCCAAGACGATCGAGGCCGAGATTCTGAAGAACCTCGATTCGCTGCTGGCCAAGAGTGCCAGGCCTGCTGCCAAGAAGGCAGCGAAGAAGTAGGTTTCTACTTCAGCGACTCGATCAGGTCCACGTATTCCTGCATCGCCGCCTTGGCATCCTTGCCCTTGATGGCGCTCCATGCGTCCCACTTGGCGCGGCCAACCATGTCGGTGAAGCCGGGACGCTTGCCATCGACGTCGCCGCTGCTGGCCTGCTTGTACAGCGCGTAGAGCTGCAGGAGGGTCGCGTTGTCGGGCTTCTCGGGCAGGCTCTTGCTGTCTGCGACGGCTTTCTCGAATGTGGCTTTGAGGTCGGCCATGGTGCGTTCCTTTTCGGGTTAGATTCGATGGACGGCGTGCATCTTAGCGAGCAACGTCGGCCACCCGCAGGACGCCGATGCCGAGACAAACCCGATGAGCGACGCCACCTCCACGCAACGCATGTCGCGCGTCGACACGGCGTGGCTGCGCATGGACACCGACGCCAACCTGATGATGATCGTCGGTGTCTGGCTGCTGGCGCCGCGGCTCACGTTGGCCGAGCTGCAGCAGCGCATCGGCGAGGGCCTGCTCGCGTATCCGCGCTTCCGGCACAAGGTGGTCGAAGACGCGGCCGGCGCCAGCTGGGTCACCGACCAGGCGTTCGACATCGGCCATCATGTGCAGCGCGAAACCCTGCGCGCGCGAGCCGGCGAAGCGCCCCTGCATGCGCTGAAGCGGCGCGTCGCCGAGCTCGCCGCCACGCCGCTCGATGCGTCGCGCCCGCTGTGGCAGTTCGAGTTGATCGAAGACCTGGACGGCGAGCAGAGCGCGCTGGTCTCCCGCATCCATCATTGCATCGGGGATGGCATTGCGCTGATCTCGGTGATGCTGTCGATCGCCGACGGCGGCAAGGGGCCGCCAGCGCGCAGCGCGCGTCGGTCCGAAGACGCGTCGTCCGATGACGCCAACGACTGGCTCGCCGACGCGGTGATCAAGCCGATCGCCGACCTGGCGTTGAAGGCCATCGCGATGACCGGGCAGGGTGTCGGCAAGGGCATGGAGATGTTCGCGCAACCCGGTGCGCCGATGGCCGGCTCGCTCGAAGCCGCCCGCATGGGCCTGCAACTGTTCAGCGACGTCTCGGCCCTGGCCTTGATGCCCGACGATTCGCCGACGCGTCTGAAGGGCCATGCCACGCCCGGCAAGCGTGTGGCCTGGGGCGAACCGCTGCCGCTGGACCAGGTGAAGGCGGTCGGCAAGGCGCTCGGTGCCTCGATCAACGACGTGCTGCTGTCTTGTGCGGCTGGCGCCATCGGTGACTACCTGCGCGGCAAGGGCGATGACCCGACGGGCCAGCAGATCCGGGCGATGATTCCCGTCAACCTGCGCCCGCTCGATCAAGCGCACAAGCTCGGCAACCGCTTCGGTCTGGTACCTCTGGTGCTGCCGATCGGGATCGCCAATCCGATCGAGCGCTTGATCGCGGTCCGCGCTGGCATGGCGGCCCTGAAGGGCAGCTATCAGCCTCTGTTGACGATGGGCGTGCTGGCTCTGTCAGGCCTGATGGTCAAGCCGATCCAGTCCGCGATCACCGGGCTGTTCGCCAAGAAAGCGACGGCGGTGATGACGAATGTGCCCGGCCCGAAGGAGCCGATCCGCTTCTGCGGCCGCAGCGTTCGCCAGGTGATGTTTTGGGTGCCGCAATCGGGCGACATCGGCGTGGGGGTCTCGATCCTGTCCTACGCGGGCGGCGTGCAATTCGGCCTGATCACCGACGCGAAGATGTGCCCCGACCCTGAAGCCATCATCGAGCAGTTCGCGCCCGAGTTCGAGAAGCTGCTGTGGCTGGCGCTGATGTCGCCTTGGCCGGGCCATCCCGCCTAGCCGTCGGCGCGCGCCAGCCGCGCGTCGTCAGTGCGCAGCGGCGGGCCCCTGAGCGCGCAACCAGCGCAGCTGGAAAACGATGCCGACGACAAACAGCAGGAACAGTGCGCCGGCGATCGGACGCAATTCGGGTGCCTCGGCATTGGGCAAGAGCGGCTGACCCGCGGGCAAGCGCGTCAGGGATTCTGTGAAGCCGGGAATCATGTGGAACAGCAGGGTCACCGAGTAGCTGATGGCCTGCGCGTAGCGCGACCAGCGGCCGAAGGTGCCGCTCAACGCCGCCAGCGTGCCGACGGCCAGGGCCAGGATCGTGAGGATCGACAGCACGTGCGGCGGCCCGAAGCCGCCGTGCTGGAAGATGAACAGGCCGGTGACCGCCGTGAGCAGGGTCGTGACCAGGTAGGTGCGTCCGAGCGTGTTGTGTGCTGACACCTCCTTGTCGCGGGCCAACGCCCAGAAGCCGCTGGCCACTGCGACCAGGCTGATGGCGGTATGCACGATTCCGAGAGTCGTCAGTCCAAGCATCTGGGTCTCCTCCGGGCGATGAGTGGGTCAGCGCAACGTCTAGCAGGAACTGGGCCGACTCGTGCGCAATGCCTCGGACGTACGGCCCGATGCCGTTGCCCGCGTCAGTCGTCCAGCTCGGCCTTCGCCATCTCGACGTCAAGCCGCTCCATCGCGTCGGCCGGGCTGCAGGCTGCGGCATCGGCGTACAGCTTCTCTGCGTCCTTCATGCGCTTGTCGCCCTCGAGCATCACCAGGCCATTGGCGTACTCGACCATGGCGATTGCGCTCGTCGGCGTGAGCTTCAAGGCCTGCTGGTACATCGCCAGGCCGCTGGCCTTGCTCGCCCCCTGGGTCTTGCCCAGGAGCGACCCCACCTTGTCGATCACCTCGGCGTGGAAGGCGCCCAGGGCAATGTGTGCATCGGCATGCTTGGGTGCGAGTTTGAGGGTGGTTTCGAGAGCGGTCTTGATCTTGGCGCCCAGACCCTGGGACAAGGCCTTGGCCACGCTGATGCCCTGGCCGTAGCGGCCGATCGCATAGGCCATCCAGTAGTGCGCGTTCGGGTTCTTCGGCTCCTCGGTGGCCTGCGCCTCGGCGCGCGCCATCACCTCCTGGAACATGGCCAGCTTGGTCTTCTCGCTCTTCTCCAGGTAGTTGGCGTAGATCGCCTGGGCCTTGTTCGCCAGCGTGATGCCCGCACCGCCCAACTTCAGTCCCGCATCGAAGGCCTTGTGGAACTCACCGGCGTGAAAGAGGGCCCAGGCATCGAGCAACTTGGCCTCCTTGGGCAGCGGCTCGGCGTCGCCGGCGTGCAGGCGGGCCCACTGCTTCTTCAGCTTCGCGGCGTCGAAGTCGTACAGCTCGTACGGAAAGGCGGTCCATTTGGCCATCGGGCTTGTCTCCTCGTTGGATGATTAAAAGTCAGCGCTGCCGGTATGGCGCAACCAGGGAATGCAGGTGGTCGCGCTCGGCCGCCTGCAGGTAGGGCATCAGCAGACTCAGCACATGGTAGGCGCCGCGAGCCAGGGCCGCACCGGCGCTTTCTGGCTCGAGCGCCTTGCGCGGGTCGCGCACGTACTCGTAGCTCAGCCAGTAGGTCAGCACCACCACCATCGCAGTGGCCACCGGCTCGGCCTCGCGCGCGTCGATCTTCATGCCACTGCCGCGCGCCAGCCCGCCGAGCACCGATTGCACTGCGCGGCCCTTGTTCTTCAGCACGAACTGGAAATGGGTCTCGAGCTTGCGGTTCTTGGAGAGCAGGTCGTTGAGGTCGCGGTACAGGAAGCGGTACTGCCAGATCAGCTCGAACAGCATGTGGAAGAAGAGCCAGGCGTCTTCGACGTTGCGCACGCCGTCGGCGGCATGCAGCAGCTCGTCGAGGGCCTTTTCGTAGCGGCCGAAAAGGCCGTTAATCAACTCGTCCTTCGCCGGGTAGTGGTAGTACAGGTTGCCGGGGCTGATCTTCAGCTCGGCCGAGATCAGGGTCGTGCTGACGTTGGGTTCGCCGAAGCGGTTGAACAGCTCGAGCGTGACCTCGAGGATGCGCTCTGCGGTGCGGCGCGGTTTCTTGGGTGCGGCGGCGGCCATGGTGTGGGCGGGTTGGGGCGCGATCTTGCACCAAGCGGCTGGGTCGGTCGAGCCGCGGGAGACGATCGGCCTACGCGTCCGGCCGCGACTTCGCAGCCAGCGAGCGGCTGAACAGCACCAGTGCGACGCCGCCCAGGATCGCCGCCGATGCCAACAGCAGCCGCATCGACAGCGCTTCGGACAACAGGAGCACGCCGCCAACGGCGGCCAGTGGCGGCACCGACAACTGCACGGTGGCCGCTCGCAACGCGCTCAGGCCCGGCAGGGCGGCATACCAGACCACATAGCCCAGGCCCGATGTCAGAGCGCCCGATGCGATGGCCCATGCCACACCCGCACTGCTGACCTGGAACCTGCTCGCGAACACCAGGCTCAGCGCCAGCGCCATCGGGGCGGCCCGCAGGAAGTTGCCGGCGGTGGCGGCCACCGGATCACCCGCGCCGCGGCCGCGCAGCGAGTAGACGCCCCAGGCGATGCCCGCCACGGCCATCAGTGCCGCACCCAGCGGAGCCGGCGCCGCGATGCCGGGCGAGACCAGGTACAGCAGCCCGGCGAGCGCCAGCACGAGGCCGGCCCAGGCCGCGGGGGTGAAGCGCTCGCCCGCGCGCAGGCCGGCGCTGAACATCGTGATCTGAACCGCACCGAAAAGGATCAAGGCGCCGGTGCCTGCCGCGAGGCTCAGGTAGGCGAACGAAAAGCAGGCGACATACAGCCACAGCATGGTCGAGGCCAACCAGTCGGTCCGCGCAACGGCGCGTGGGCCGGAGGGCAGGCGCACGATCGCCGCCAGCACCAGGGCGCCCGACACCAGGCGCACGCTGCCGAAGCTGGCCGGGTCGATGTTGGTCTGCTGCAGGGCCACGCGGCACAGCAGGGAGTTGGCAGCGAACGCCAGCATCGCCACGGCGGTGAGCAGCAGTGTGCGCGCGGGCAGGGGCATGGTGGACATCGGGGCCGGCAGTATCCCGCAGCCTGCTGCCTACAATCGCGCGCCATGCCCGCTGCCGTTGTGTTCGATCACGTTGCCAAGACCTATGCGGGCGCTCGAGGCGCGGTGCGCGCGCTCGATGGCGTCTCGTTCGACATCGAGCAGGGCGAGTTCTTCGGCCTGCTCGGCCCGAACGGCGCCGGCAAGACGACCCTGATCTCGATCCTGGCCGGCCTGGCGCGGGCCAGCATCGGTCGCGTGACCGTGATGGGCCATGACGTGGTGGCCGACTACGCGGCAGCGCGCAAGTCGATAGGCGTGGTGCCGCAGGAGTTGGTGTTCGATCCCTTCTTCTCGGTGCGCGAGTGCCTGCGCATCCAGAGCGGCTACTTCGGTGTCCGCAACAACGACGCCTGGATCGACGAGCTCCTGGGCGGCCTCGGCCTGGCCGACAAGGCCGACGTCAACACCCGGGCGCTGTCGGGCGGCATGAAGCGCCGCGTGCTGGTGGCCCAGGCCCTGGTGCACAAGCCGCCGGTGATCGTGCTCGACGAACCCACGGCGGGCGTCGACGTCGAGCTGCGCCAGACCCTGTGGGGCTTCATAGCCAACTTGAACAAGCTGGGCCACACCGTGCTCCTGACGACGCACTACCTCGAAGAGGCCGAAGCCCTGTGCGGGCGCATCGCAATGCTCAAGCAGGGCCGCGTGGTGGCGCTGGACCGCACCGCCAACCTGCTCGCCGGCACCGCCAGCACGATGCTGCGCTTCAAGACCGACGATGCGCTGCCGGCCAGCGTGGCCGGCCACGCCCGCGTCACCGGCCGCGTGGCCCAGGTCACGGCGCATGACGCTGCCGAGGTCGAAGCCATCCTCGGGCAGTTGCGCCAGGCCAGCGTCAAGGTCGAGGATCTCGAGATCGGCCGTGCCGATCTGGAAGACGTGTTCCTCGAGATCATGCAGCGGGAGCACGCATGAACCTTGCCGGCGCGCGGACCCTGTTCAACAAGGAGATCCTGCGCTTTTGGAAGGTCAGCGTGCAGACCGTGGCCGCGCCGGTGCTGACCGCAGTGCTGTACCTGTTGATCTTCGGCCATGTGCTCGAAGCGCACGTGCAGGTCTTTCCCGGCGTCGGCTACACCAGCTTCTTGATCCCCGGCCTGGTGATGATGAGCGTGCTGCAGAACGCCTATGCCAACAGCTCGAGTTCGCTGATCCAGAGCAAGGTCAGCGGCAACCTGGTGTTCCTGCTGGTCACGCCCTTGTCGCACTGGGCCTGGTTCGCGGCTTACGTCGGGGCCAGCGTGGTGCGCGGGCTGGCGGTGGGCCTGGGGGTGTTCGCGGTCACGGTGTGGTTCGCGCCGGCGCACTTTGTCGAGCCGTGGTGGATCGCCGCCTTTGCCGTGCTCGGCGCCGGCATGCTCGGCACCCTGGGTCTGATCTCGGGTCTGTGGGCGGAGAAGTTCGACCAGACCGCGGCCTTCCAGAACTTCCTGATCATGCCGATGACCTTCCTGTCCGGCGTGTTCTATTCGGTGCATTCGCTGCCCGCCTTCTGGCAGGGTCTGTCGCACCTGAACCCGTTCTTCTACATGATCGACGGTTTTCGGCGCGGCTTCTTCGGCGCCAGCGATGTCTCGCCCTGGCTCAGCCTGGCGGTGGTTGGCGCGAGCTTCATGCTGGTGTCGGCGCTGGCATTGCGACTGCTCGCCACCGGCTACAAGCTGCGCAGTTGAGCCGCGTGACCGCCAAAGCCCAAACCCTGCCATACGAGTGCATCGCCCTGGTGCTGCAGGGCGGCGGCGCGCTTGGGGCCTACCAGGCAGGCGTGTTCGAGGGCCTGGCCGATGCCGGCATCGTGCCCGACTGGGTGGCCGGCGTCTCGATCGGCGCGATCAATGCCGCCCTGATCGCCGGCAATCCCCCCGAGCGCCGCGTCGAGCGCCTGCGCGAGTTCTGGCAGACCGTCACTGCGCCGCCGTTGCTGCCGGCCACGCCGCCGGCCTGGCTCGAAGCCGCAAGCCAGGGGCAGCCCATGGCGCGCACTGCATTGGGTTGGTTCGAGGCATCGCGCGCGCTGTTTGAAGGCCAGCGCGGCTTCTTCACGCCGCGCGTGCCGTCGCCGATCTTCTCGCTCGACGCGGCGCCGGACCTGCTTGGACACTACGACACCGCAGCGCTGGCGGGCACCCTCGAGAGACTGGTCGACTTCGAACGCCTGAACGACCCACGCGGCATGCGTCTCACCGTGTCCGCCGTCAACGTGCGCAACGGCAATGACGAGCTGTTCGACAACCAGCGAGGGCCTTGGGCCGGGCGCATCGGTGCGGCCCACATCCTGGCTTCGGGTGCATTGCCGCCCGGATTTGCCGCGGTGCAGATCGAGGGCGAGTACTACTGGGACGGCGGCCTGGTGTCGAACACGCCGCTGGCCACCGTGCTCGACGATGAACCGCGGCGCGACACCCTGGCCTTTCAGGTCGACCTGTGGAGTGCGATCGGGCCGCTCCCGCGCAACCTGCTCGACGTCGAAGAGCGAGGCAAGGACATCCGCTACTCGAGCCGCACGCGTGCCGTCACGCAGCAACTGGAACGCGAGCGCCAGTTGCGTCGCGTGCTGCGCGAGGTGCTCGACAAGCTGCCAGCTTCCGCGCGCAAGGGCGACGCCTGGTGCCGCGAGGCCCAGGCCCTGGCCAGCGACAAGCGTTTCAACGTCGTCCACCTGATCTACCAGGAAAAGGAGTGGGACGGCCAGGCCAAGGACTACGAGTTCAGCGCGCGCTCGATGGCCGACCACTGGGCCAGCGGCCTGGCCGACCTGCAGCGCACGCTGGCACACCCCGACTGGCTGGCGCCGCCGGGCGGCCACGAGAGCACGGTGACGCACGACATACACCGTCATGCATCGGGGCGTCCCTAGGGCGCCAACAGGCTTTCGGGTACCGGCAGATCGAGCAGCAGGCAGGCCATGTGCAGCGCATCGCCGCTGTCGGCATGCCCCGACAGACCGCTGCGTTCCAGCGCCAACAGCCAGGCGCGCATCAGCAGCGGACGCTGCATCGTCGAGATGTGGCGCACGCGCAAGGCCAGCTGCAGGCTGCGCAGCGGCGTTGGCGGGGCCAGGCCGGCTGATGGGCTGCGGGGGGCCTCGACGCCCAGCTCGGCCAGGGCCTGCGTCACTGCGTTCTGCCAGGCCTGGGCCGAGTCGGCCGGCGCGCCCAGGCTGAGCGCCAACAAGCTCGTGGCCGCGTGAGCCGGGCCGGCATGCCGCATCAGGGACGTGGCTACCGGGCCGCCGGCGGCGTGGTGCCGCGGGCGCCCCAGCAACAGGCCGAGCGCCAATGCGCGCCACTGCGTGGCCGGCGTCGGTGGCAGTGCTGACCAGCGTGCCCGCAGCGCGACGCGAAGGGCGCGCCTTTGCATCGGCGAAGCACTGCACGCGCGTTGAACCAGGATCGCGAACACCTGCCGCCGCGCCTGCGGACCCAGCGCTTCGACCTCGCGCCTGACGGCCGCTGCCACCTGCAGGTTCGCGGTCGCCCGTTGCCAGGCGAACTCCTGCGCGGCCAGATCGTCTGGCGCGAACTCGTGCGCGAGGGGCATGGCCAGCGCCAGCATCGCGGCCTGCCATTCGCCCGGTCCGTGCCAGCGCTCTATGCGTCCGAGCGCGTCCTGCTCGCGCGCCTTGTCGTCGAACGAGGCGGGGTTCTGGAGGGCATCGTGGCGATGCGATTCCGGGCTGGCGTCGTCGAGTGCTGGTGCCGAAGGATTGGGCGGCGACGCTGACGTCGGCAGCCCGCCCGGCGCAAGGCGCAGCAACGGCTCCGCTGCACCGGCATCGACCTCGAGCACCGGCGCCGGCAACGGCAACACGTCGCGTCCGTACAGGCGGCGCAGGCGTTCAGTCAAGGGCGGGTGGGTGTGCCAGAGCGCGCCCCAGCCGGCGCCGGCGCCGCGGTTCGACAGCAGCAGGTGCGCCAGACTCGCGGCGTGGGCACTCTGCAAGCCGGCTCGGCCCTGCAACTGCTGGTCGGCGATCTTGCGCAGCGCGCCGCCCAGGCCGTCGACAACACGGGTGTACTTGACCGCCGAAGCATCGGCCAGGAACTCGCGCTGGCGGCTCACCGCGGCCTGCAGCAGTCGTCCCGCCGCCCAGCCGAGCGAGCCGACCGCCATCAGGCCCAGGCCGAACAGGGCGCCGAAACCGCGCCGCCCGCGGTCATCCGGCTCCCACAGCGCCACCCCCAGGCCCCAGATCATCTGCAGGCCCCAGACCAGACCCACCAGACGCATGTTCAGTCGCGTATCGCCGTGCACCAGGTGGCTGAACTCGTGCGCCACCACGCCCTGCAGTTCTGCGCGCGTCAACCGCTCCAGTGCGCCGCGCGTGACCGCCACTACGGCGTCGCCCCCGCCCCAGCCGGCGGCGAAGGCATTGATCGCATCGTCCTTGGGCAGCACCCAGGCACTGGGCACACCGGCGTGCCCGCTGGCGATGACCATCTCCTGCACGGTGTTGGCGAAGCGCCGCTCGAGCTGGCCGAGCTCGCCGCCGCTCGACAGCTGCGCCTCACGCCCACCGGCCATGCGTGCCACATGGGCGCCGCCTTCGCGCAGGCGCGTCGTCTCGATCCAGCAACCGCCGAGCACGAACAGCAGCACCAGGGCGCTGTTGGTCTCGAAGAAAAGGGTCGGAAAGCCGCTGGCGAACGGGAAAGTCGCCCAGTAGATCAGCCCCAGCACCGCGTTGACGGCAAGCAGCAGGCCGACCAGGACCAGGCCGAACAGCGCCAGCAGGCGCAGCGTCGATTGGCTGGCCGTGCGCTCGTGCTGGCGAAAGCGCATCGAACCTACAAGGCCACGCGCACCGCGCTGCGTTCGGCGTCGGTCGTCGTCACTTCGAGCATCGCCGCCGGTTTGAAGCCGAAGATGCCGGCCACGACATTCGTCGGCGCCTGCTGCGCGGCGTTGTTGTAGTCGAGCACGCTGTCGTTGAAGGCCTGGCGTGCGAAGGCGATGCGGTTCTCGGTGTGGCCGAGCTCCTCGTTCAGCTCGCGCAGCGTCGCGTCGGCCTTCAGCTCGGGGTAGGCCTCCACGACGACGGCCAGTTGCTTCATCAGCCCGGCCAGAGCGCCTTCGGCGCCGGCCAGCGCGCCGATGCGGGCTGGATCAGCCGGCCGTGCCCGTGCCGCGTCGCCGGCGCTCTTCGCGCTGTTGCGCGCAGCGATCACCGCTTCGAGGGTGTCACGCTCGTGCTGCACGTACTTGCGTGCCACGTCGACCAGGTTGGGGATCAGGTCGTAGCGGCGCTTCAGCTGCACGTCGATCTGCGCGAAGGCGTTGGCGATCTCGTTGCGGTTGCGCACCAGCCGGTTGTAGGCCGCCAGCATCCACAGCGCCAGGGTGACCAGGACGACCCAGGTGATGATCTGCGTGGTGCTCATCGGCGCGACCTTTCGTGGCAATGCGCCGCAATGTACGACAGCGCGCCTCCTACAATCCGTGCACGATGTCATCGGCCGATCCCTCCCCCGACGAAGTGCGCAGCTTCATTGCCGCCGGCCTGGCCTGCGAGCACCTGGAGGTCGAGGGCGATGGGCGCCACTTCTTCGCCACCATCGTGGCCGCAGAGTTCGAAGGCCGGTCGCGGGTTGCCCGCCACCAGCGCGTGTATGCGGCCCTGGGCGATAGAATGCGCGAACAAATCCACGCGCTGTCGATGAAGACGCTGACACCCGCCGAATGGCACGCAGGCTCGGCCAGCCCTGTGGCCGGCGCCCAACCGGCACACCACCGCCACTGACCCACGCCCGCGGCGCCAGCGCAGCGGGTGACGGTTGGCGGCGCTCGGCGACAGCGCAGGTCCATCGGTCTCCCCGCAGCGCGTGCGTCCGGCAAGACTACGGACGACGATCATGGACAAGCTTCTCATTCGCGGTGGCCGCCGGCTGCAAGGCGAGGTCTCGATCGCCGGCGCCAAGAATGCCGCCCTGCCCGAGCTGACGGCCACCCTGCTAACGGCCGAGCCGATGACCCTTGGCAACGTGCCGCGCCTGCAGGACGTGGCCACGATGCTCAAGCTGCTGCGCAACATGGGCGTCGCTGCAGAGCGGCAGGCCGAGGCGCCCGACCAGGTGACCCTCGACGCCTCGGCGGTCTCGACGCCCGAGGCGCCGTACGAGCTGGTCAAGACCATGCGCGCGTCGATCCTGGTGCTGGGTCCGCTGCTGGCGCGTTTCGGTCGGGCCAAGGTTTCGCTGCCCGGCGGCTGCGCGATCGGATCGCGCCCGGTCGACCAGCACATCAAAGGCCTGCAGGCGATGGGCGCCGAGATCACGGTCGAGCATGGCTACATCGTGGCCAGCGCCAGGCGCTTGAAGGGCGCCCGCATCACGACCGACATGGTGACCGTCACCGGGAGCGAGAACCTGCTGATGGCCGCGACCCTGGCCGACGGCGAGACCGTGCTCGAGAACGCGGCGCAGGAGCCCGAAGTCACCGACCTGGCCGAACTGTTGATCGCGATGGGCGCGCAGATCGAGGGCCAGGGCACCAGCCGTATCCGCATCCAGGGCGTGCCGGCGCTGCGCGCGCCCAAGGGCGGTCACCGCATCATCCCCGATCGCATCGAGACTGGCACCTTCCTGTGCGCTGTGGCGGCCGCCGGCGGCGACGTGACCCTGCGCGGCACGCGAGCCGACCACCTCGATGCCTTGATCGACAAGCTGCGCGAAGCCGGTGCGACGATCGAGGCCGGCACCGACTGGATCCGCGTGCGCGCGGCGGGTCGTCCCAGGGCGGTGGGCTTTCGCACCAGCGAGTACCCGGCCTTTCCGACCGACATGCAGGCCCAGCTGATGGCCGTGAACTGCATCGCCGAAGGCAGCGCGGTGATCAACGAGACGATCTTCGAGAACCGCTTCATGCACGTCAACGAACTGGTGCGCCTGGGCGCCAGGATCGAGGTCGATGGCCACACCGCGGTCGTGCGAGGCGTGCCCCAGTTGTCGGGCGCGACGGTGATGGCCACCGACTTGCGTGCCTCGGCCAGCCTGGTCATCGCCGGACTGGTGGCCGAGGGCCAGACCCAGGTCGAGCGCATCTACCACCTGGATCGCGGTTACGACCGCATGGAGGCGAAACTGCGCGCGATCGGCGCCGACATCGAAAGAGTGGCCACCGGATGATCACCCTCGCGTTGTCCAAAGGGCGGATCCTGGACGAGTGCCTGCCGCTGCTGAAGGCGGCAGGCATCGGCTTGTTGGAGGATCCGGAGACCTCGCGCAAGCTCATCCTGGCCACCAGCCGGCCCGAGCTGCGCGTGGTCCTGGTTCGCGCCAGCGATGTGCCGACCTATGTCCAGTACGGCGGTGCCGACCTCGGCGTGGCGGGCAAGGACATGCTGCTCGAGCACAGCGGCGAGGGTCTGTACCAGCCGCTGGACCTGAAGATCGCGCGCTGCCGCATGAGTGTCGCGACGCGCGCCGATTTCGACTACGCCAGCGCGGTCAAGCAGGGTTCGCGCATCCGCGTGGCCACCAAGTACACCGCCGTGGCGCGCCAGCACTTCGCCGACAAGGGCGTGCATGTCGACCTGATCAAGCTCTACGGCTCGATGGAGCTGGCGCCGCTGACCGGCTTGGCCGACGCGATCGTCGACCTGGTGTCGTCGGGCAGCACACTGCGCGCAAATCAACTGATCGAGGTCGAGCAGATCGTCGACATCTCGTCGCGCCTGATCGTCAACCAGGCCGCACTGAAGCTCAAGCGCGACCTGATCCGGCCCCTGATCGAGGCCTTCGAGGGCGCCGTCGGTCCATGAGCCTGCAGCTGCGCCAGCTCGACACGCGAAGCGCGGACTTCGAGCTCGGGTTCGCGCGCTTGCGCCACTGGTCGGCCGAGGCCGATGCGGCGATCGAATCGAGCGTGGCTGCGATCCTGGCCGACGTGCGCACGCGCGGCGATACCGCGTTGCTCGAACTCACGGCGCGCTTCGATGCGCTTGCGGCGGCATCGATGGACGCGCTGACCCTGTCGCGCGAGGAGATGCGGGCCGCCTTCGACGCCATCACCCCCGCGCAACGCGACGCGCTGCAGGCCGCGGCCGAGCGCATCCGCAGCTACCACGAACGCCAGCTCGATGCCTGCGGCCGGTCGTGGAGCTACCGCGATGAAGACGGCAGCCTGCTCGGCCAGAAAGTGACGCCACTGGACCGCGTCGGCATCTACGTGCCGGGCGGCAAGGCGGCCTATCCGTCGAGCCTGTTGATGAATGCGGTACCGGCCCAGGTGGCGGGCGTGGGTGAGGTCGTCTTGGTGGTGCCGACGCCGCGCGGCGAGAAGAACGCCCTGGTGCTGGCCGCCGCACACGTGGCCGGCGTGCAGCGCGCTTTCACGATCGGCGGCGCCCAGGCCATCGCCGCGCTGGCTTACGGCACCGCGACGGTGCCGCGCGTCGACAAGATCACCGGCCCCGGAAATGCCTACGTGGCCAGTGCGAAGAAGCATGTCTTCGGCCAGGTGGGCATCGACATGATCGCCGGGCCGAGCGAGATCCTCGTCATCGCCGACGGCACGACGCCCCCCGACTGGGTGGCGCTGGACCTGTTTTCGCAGGCCGAGCACGATGAGCTGGCGCAAAGCATCCTGCTCTGTCCCGACGCTGCCTACCTCGAGGCGGTGCGCACGGCCATCGAGCGCCTGCTGCCGACCCTGCCGCGGGAGGGCATCGTTCGTGCCTCGCTCGAAGGGCGCGGGGCGCTGGTCCTCACCCGCTCGATGCAGGAGGCTTGCGAGCTGAGCAACCGCATCGCGCCCGAGCACCTCGAGATCAGTGCGCGCGACCCTTGGCGTTGGGAGCCACTGCTACGGCATGCCGGCGCGATCTTCCTCGGCGCCTTCACCAGCGAGAGCCTGGGCGACTACTGCGCCGGGCCGAACCATGTGCTGCCGACGGCGGGCACGGCGCGCTTCTCGTCGCCGCTGGGCGTCTACGACTTCCAAAAGCGCAGCAGCCTGATCGAGGTCAGCGCCAAGGGCGCGAACACGCTGGGCCCGATCGCCGCCGAGCTGGCCTATGGCGAGGGCCTTCAGGCGCATGCGCGAGCCGCCGAACTGCGCCTCGGTGCGAGCGATGCTGGCCAAGCCGCTGCTGGCCGGTTCGAGGTGCGCCCGATCGGTGAACACAACGTCGATGCGCTGATCCAGCTCGCGACCCTGCCCGCGCAGCAGGCCCATGTGGCGGGTGTGGCCAAGTCTTTGGCCCAGGCGGCGTACCGGCCGCCGAGCCGCCCGCTGGCCCTCTATGCCGATGGGGAACCGGTTGGCTTGCTATTGTTGTGGGATTCGCGCCGCGACAGCGCTGAACCAGCCGACGAACTCTATGTCTGGCGCCTGATGGTCGACGCACGGCACCAGGGCCGCGGCCATGGCCGGTCGGCTGTGCGCTGGGTCATCGACGAGGCACGGCGCCTGGGCGTGGCGCGCGTCGGTCTGGCGCACAACCCGGCCAACGAGGTCGGCGCCTTCTATCAAAAGCTCGGCTTTGCCTACACCGGTGTACTCAAGGACGGTGAGCGCGAGATGATCTTCCCCCTGGCTTGACCCGATGACACCTCTTGCCGAGCGCATTGCGCACACGGTCCGTCAGGACATCCAGTCCGCGGCCGGCTACGCCATCCAGCCGAGTGCCGGCATGGTCAAGCTGGATGCGATGGAGAACCCGTTCAGCCTGCCCCTGCACCTGCAGCGCGCGCTCGGCGAACGCCTGGCGCGGCTGGCCCTGAACCGCTACCCGATCGGCAAGGCCGAGCTTGCCGCGGCCCTGGCGCGGCACTTTAACGTGCCCACCGGCTGCCGCGTGGCCATCGGCAACGGCTCCGATGAACTGATCGACCTGCTTTCGGTCGCCTGCGATGTGCCGGGGGCGGTGGTGCTCGCACCGTTGCCGGGCTTCGTGATGTACGAGATGTCGGCCCGGCTGCGCGGCCTGCGTTTCGTCGGCGTGCCGCTGACGCAGGACTTCGAACTCGACGAAGCGGCGATGCTCGCCGCCATCGAGCGCGAGCGCCCGGCGCTGACCTACATCGCCTACCCGAACAATCCGACCGGCAACCTGTTCGACGACGCCGTGGTCGACCGCATCGTCGCCGCCATCGGTGCGCAACAGGGCCTGGTGGTGTTCGACGAGGCCTACCAGCCGTTTTCGTCGCGCACCTGGATGCAGCGCATGGCCGATCACCCGCACGTGCTGGTGATGCGCACGCTGTCCAAGTTCGGCCTGGCCGGCGTTCGCCTGGGCTACATGGCGGGCGCGGCGGCCCTGGTCGAGCAGATCGAGAAGGTCGCGCCGCCCTACAACGTCAGCGTGCTGAATGCCGAGGCGACCCTGTTTGCGCTCGAGCACGCCGCCGTGTTTGCCGAGCAGGCCCTGGTGTTGCGCGGCGAGCGATCGCGCCTGTCGGCAGCGCTGCAGGCCTTGCCGGAGGTGGTGGTCTTTCCCAGCGATGCCAACATGATCCTGGTGCGCGTGCCCGATTCGAAGCGCGCCTTCGAGGGCTTGAAGGCGCGCGGCGTGCTGGTCAAGCACATTGCCGGCCTGCACCCGTTGCTGGCCAACTGCCTGCGCCTGACGGTCGGCACGCCGGACGAGAACAGGCTGATGATCGATGCCCTGAAAGCGAGCCTCTAGATGTCACGCATAGCCGAAGTCCAGCGCAACACGAAGGAAACCCAGATCCGGGCGCGCGTCGATCTCGATGGCACCGGTGTCGCCAAGCTGGCCACGGGCATCGGCTTCTTCGACCACATGCTCGACCAGGTGGCGCGTCACGGCCTGATCGACCTCGACATCGACGCCAAGGGCGACCTGCACATCGACGGGCACCACACGGTCGAGGATGTCGGCATCACGCTCGGCCTGGCTGTCGCCCAGGCGGTCGGCGACAAGGCCGGCCTGACGCGCTACGGCCATGCCTACGTGCCGCTGGACGAGGCGCTGTCGCGCGTGGTGGTCGACTTCTCCGGCCGCCCGGGCCTGCACATGGAGGTGCCGTTCAAGAGCGGCATGGTCGGCGGCTTCGACACTCAGCTGACCTACGAGTTCTTCCAGGGGTTCGCCAACCACGCCTTGGTGACGCTGCACATCGACAACCTGAAGGGCGCCAACGCGCATCATCAGTGCGAAACGGTGTTCAAGGCTTTCGGTCGAGCGCTGCGCATGGCGCTCACCATCGATGCGCGCAGCGTGGGCGTGATCCCGTCCACCAAGGGCAGCCTTTGAAATGACGCGCACGGTCGCCGTCGTCGACTACGGCATGGGCAACCTGCGCTCGGTGTCGCAGGCCGTGATGCATGTGGCGCAGGGCAGTGGCGTCGAGGTGCTCGTCACCGCGCGGCCGCAGGACGTGTACGCCGCCGAGCGCGTGGTTCTGCCCGGCCAGGGCGCGATGCGCGACTGCATGCGCGAGCTGCGCGAATCGGGGCTGCAGGAGGCGGTGCTCCATGCCGCAGCCCGCAAACCGCTGTTCGGCGTGTGCGTGGGCATGCAGATGCTGCTCGACCACAGCGAGGAGCAGGACACGCCGGGCTTGGGTGTCATCGGCGGGTGTGTGCGGCGATTTCACCTCGCCGGCGCCGTGCAGCCCGACGGCAGCCGCTACAAGGTGCCGCAGATGGGCTGGAACCGCGTGCAGCAGACCGGAAGTGGCGAGCACCGGCACCCACTCTGGGCTGGGGTGGTCGATGGCGCCTGGTTCTACTTCGTGCACAGCTACTTCGCCGAGCCGTCGGACCCGCGCCACAGCGCCGGCCTGACGGACTACGGCGCGCGCTTTACCTCGGCCTTGGCGCGCGATAACATTTTTGCCACCCAGTTCCACCCCGAGAAGAGCGCCAACGACGGCCTGCAGCTGTACCGCAACTTCCTCCTTTGGAATCCCTGATTCCGAAGCCCCGAGCGCCTCCTCCTGCCTCCCCACCATGCTGCTGATACCCGCGATCGACCTCAAGGACGGCCATTGTGTGCGCCTCGAACAGGGCGACATGCGGGCGGCTACGACGTTCGGCGAGGACCCGGCAGCGATGGCGCGCCGTTGGCTCGCGGCCGGAGCGCGGCGTCTGCACCTGGTGGACCTGAACGGGGCCTTCGCCGGCAAGCCAGTCAACGAATCGGCAGTCAAGGCGATCATCCGTGCCGTCGGCGACGAGATCCCGGTTCAGCTCGGCGGTGGCCTGCGCGACCTAGACACGATCGAGCGCTATCTCGACGACGGCCTGGCCTACGTGATCATCGGCACTGCCGCCGTCAAGAACCCGGGATTCCTGAAGGATGCCTGCAGCGCCTTCGGTGGCCACATCATCGTCGGTCTCGATGCCAAGGACGGCAAGGTCGCCACCGACGGCTGGAGCAAGCTCACCGGGCACGAGGTCATCGACCTGGCCAAGAAGTTCGAGGACTACGGCGTCGAGGCGGTGATCTATACCGACATCGGCCGCGACGGCATGCTCACCGGCATCAACATCGAAGCCACCTCGAAGCTGGCCCAGGCGCTGACGATCCCGGTGATCGCCTCCGGCGGGCTGGCGGGCATGGCCGACATCGAGCGCCTGTGCGCGATCGAAGCCGAGGGCGTCGACGGCGTGATCTGCGGACGCGCGATCTACAACGGGGCGCTCGACTTCGCCGCGGCGCAGAAGCGCGCCGACGAGTTGATCGACCTGGCCTGATGCTGGCCAAACGCGTCATTCCCTGCCTTGACGTCACCGGCGGCCGCGTCGTCAAGGGCGTCAACTTCGTCGAGCTGCGCGATGCCGGCGACCCGGTCGAGATCGCCGCGCGTTACAACGAACAAGGCGCCGACGAGCTGACCTTCCTCGACATCACGGCCACCAGCGACGGGCGCGACCTGATCCTGCCGATCATCGAGGCCGTGGCGGCCCAGATCTTCATTCCTCTGACTGTCGGCGGCGGCGTGCGCAGCGTGGCCGATGTGCGGCGCCTGTTGAATGCGGGCGCCGACAAGGTCAGCTTCAACTCGGCCGCGGTGGCGCGGCCGGAACTGATCCGCGAAGCGAGCGACAGGTACGGCGCCCAGTGCATCGTGGTCGCCATCGACGCCAAACGCCAACCTGGCGGCGGCTGGCACGTCTATACCCATGGCGGGCGCCAGGACACCGGCCTCGATGCTGTAGCCTGGGCCGCGCACATGGCCGAACTCGGTGCCGGCGAGATCCTGCTCACGAGCATGGACCGTGACGGCACGAAGATCGGCTTCGACCTCGAATTGACCCGCGCGGTGAGCGACGCCGTGCCGGTACCGGTGATCGCCTCGGGCGGTGTCGGTGCGCTGGAGCACCTGAGCGAGGGCATCCGCATCGGTGGCGCCGATGCGGTGCTGGCCGCCAGCATCTTCCACTACGGCGAGTTCACTGTCGGCCAGGCCAAGGCGCTTCTGGCACGCGACGGCATTCCGGTCAGGTTGTGAGCCTCGTCCGGCGAGGGATCTACGCTCACGAGGTCCGCATCATCGGCGGACAGTGGAAGCGCAGCAAACTGCCGGTGCTGGACCGCCCGGGCCTGCGCCCGACGCCGGACCGGGTGCGCGAAACCCTGTTCAACTGGCTCGGCCAGGACCTCACGGGCTGGCGCGTCCTGGATGCCTTTGCGGGCAGTGGGGCGCTCGGCTTCGAGGCGGCGTCGCGCGGTGCGGCGGAGGTCGTGCTGCTCGAGCGCGATGCGGCCCTGGTGCGGAACTTGAGCGATGTGAAGGCCCGATTGAAGGCCGACGCCGTGCAGGTGCAGGCGGCCGATGCCCTGGCCTGGCTCGCGCGCTGCGTGCCGCAGCGCTTCGAGCTGCTGCTGCTCGATCCACCCTTCGACGCCGGCCTCTTCGAGGCTGCACTGGCCGCCGCTGCACCGGCCGTGGCCGACGGGGGCCACATCTACCTCGAAGCAGGGCGCGAGTTTGACGCCGCGCCAGCCGGCTTCACCTGTCAGCGCCACCTGCGCGCCGGGGCTGTCCATGCGCACCTGTTCTCCCGCTCGGACGGCTAAACTGGCACGGCCTGCACATCGGAGCCATGACTTCCGTCACCCGCCTGACCGCCGTCTACCCCGGCACCTTCGATCCGATGACCCTCGGGCACCAGGATCTGATTGCGCGAGCCAGTCGCCTGTTCGAGCGCCTGATCGTGGCCGTCGCGGTCGGGCACCACAAACGCACGATGTTCAGCATCGACGAGCGCCTGGACATCGCGCGCACCCTGGCCGCTGCGCATGCGAATGTCGAGGTGTTGGCGTTTCGCGGCCTGCTGCGTGATTTCGTCGTCGGCCACGGCGGCAAGGTGGTTGTGCGCGGCCTGCGCGCGGTGAGCGACTTCGAGTACGAGTTCCAGATGGCCGGCATGAACCGCCAGTTGATGCCCGAGGTGGAAACGCTGTTCCTCACGCCGAGTGATCAGTACCAGTACATCAGCGGCACCTTTGTGCGCGAGATTGCCACCTTGGGCGGTGATGTCTCCAAGTTTGTGGCACCTTTGGTGCTGCAGAAGCTGAAGGACCGCGTGGCGAGCGCGCCCAAGGAGTGACCCGATGGCGTTGATGATCACTGACGAGTGCATCAACTGCGATGTCTGTGAGCCCGAGTGCCCGAACCAGGCGATCTCGATGGGTGCCGAGTTCTACCAGATCGAGCCCTCGCGCTGCACCGAGTGCGTCGGCCACTTCGACGAGCCGCAGTGCGTTCAGGTCTGCCCTGTGGCTTGCATCCCTCTGCACCCGCAGCATGTGGAGTCGAATGAAACCCTGTGGGCCAAGTACCGGCGCCTGCAGCAGGAGGCTCTTCCGCTGGCAGGCGCGGGTCAGGCCTGAGCGGGCTTCTTCGGGGGACGTTTCTTCTTCGTTGCGGGCGAAGACGCAGAGGCCGCGGCGGGCTTCGTTGGCGCGGGCGTGGCGATGATCGTGGGCCCCTGCTTGGCCGCCGCGGCCTCCTTGGCCTGGCGCTCGCGCGTCATCTTGTCGGCCAGCTTTTCTTCGCGCTTGACGACGTCCTCGGCCGCCTTGCGCTGCTCGCCGCTGCGCTGATCCGCGGCATTCACTTCGTAGCCGTCCTTGCACGGCGTCTGCGAGTAGATGCGGCCATCCGGCCCGCAGCGAAAGACCTTCTGCGAAGCGGCGTCGGCGCCGTGCGTGGTCAGCATCAGCGCGACGAGCACCGCAAGCGCGACGCAGTTCGGCAGGCTCATCGTCATGGTTCGGATCCCTCCTTGGGCGGCACCTTCGGCCGCGGCGGCTTGCTGTGGACTTTCATCATGGCGCGCTCCATGTCGCCCGCCAGCAGCAGGTCGAGCGCGTCAAGCGAGCGGGTGATGCAATGTCCGATGGCGTCCCGATGTTCCTGCGCAGGCTTGCGCAGCACGTAGTGGATCACCTCGGCCTTGACGCCAGGGTGCCCGATCCCCAGGCGCAGGCGCCAGAAGTCGGCGCTGCCGAGCTGGGCCACGATGTCCTTCAGCCCGTTATGGCCGGCATGGCCGCCACCCTGCTTGAGCTTGACTTGGCCCGGCAGCAGGTCGAGCTCGTCGTGGGCGACCAGAATCTCTTCCGGGGCGATCTTGTAGAAGCGCGCCAGCGTGGCCACCGACTTGCCCGACAGGTTCATGAAGGTCTGCGGCTCGACCAGCCACAGGGGCTCGGCGCCGGACCGGTTCACGCGCGCGACCAGGCCGTGGTAGTTGCGCTCGAATGCCAGGCGCGCGCCCAGCTTGGCGGCCACCGCATCGACCCACCAGAAGCCGGCGTTGTGCCGGGTGCCGTCGTATTCCGGGCCTGGATTGCCCAGACCGACCAGCAATCGAATCGTCATGTTGAGGGGATGATAAGTGGCGCGCCAATGAAAAGGCCCCGCTCCCGCGGGGCCTGGCACTCATCAACCGACGATCACTTCTTGTTCTGCTTCTCGGTCTTCTTGGCCTTCTTGTTGTCGGCCGGCGCGGCGGCGATCACCGGCGCCGGAGCGGCTTCCTCGGCTTCTTCCTTCGGCACGGTCACGGCGGCGATCACCGGGTTCTTCTTCCCGTGGGTCACGACCTTGACGCCCTCGCCCAGGACGAGGTCACTGACGTGCAGCGACTGCCCCTTGACCAGGTTGCCCAGGTCGACGGTCAGGAATTCCGGCAGCTGAGAGGCCAGGCACTGGATTTCGACTTCGGTCGCAACGTGCACGACGAGACACTTGTCGGTCTTGACGGCCGGCGCATTCTCTTCGTTGATGAAGTGCAGCGGCACCTTCTTCGTGATGCGCGTGGTGGCGTCGACGCGCTGGAAGTCGACGTGCAGCACGATCTGCTTCCAGGCGTGCATCTGGAAGTCGCGCAGCAGCACCTTTTCGGTCTTGCCGGCCAGCTCCATCTCGAGCAGGGACGAGTGGAAGGCTTCCTTCTTCAGGGCGAAGTACAACGCGTTGTGATCGAGCTCGATCATCTTCGGCGTACCAGCCCCGTAGACGATGCCCGGCACCTTGTTGGTCAGGCGCAGGCGGCGGCTCGCTCCGGTCCCCTGCAACGACCGCTCATAGGCGACGAATTTCATGGTTTTCACTCCAAAGGTGAGAGCCCCGCGACCAGGGCTCCAGGTAAAGGGTCAACAAGAGACCCAACAAGAAAAGGGACGCCAGAGGCGGCCCGCTCTCCATCTAAAAGTTGTTGTTTTGTTCGGCGAACAAGGACGTCACCGACTCCCCGTCCGAGATGCGCCGGATCGTCTCGGCGAACAGAAACGCCACTGACAACTGGCGTATCTTCTTGCAGCCCTTGGCAGCATCCGAGAGCGGGATCGTGTTGCAGATCACCACCTCATCGAGCGCCGAAGCCCCGATGCGCTCGATCGCCGGGCCTGAAAAGACGGCATGCGTGCAGTAGGCGTAGACGCTCTTCGCGCCGCGCTCTTTCAACACGTCGGCGGCCTTGACCAGGGTACCAGCGGTGTCGATCATGTCGTCCATGATCACGCAGTTGCGCCCGTCGATCTCGCCGATCACGTGCATCACCTCGGACACGTTGGCCGAGGAGCGTCGCTTGTCGATGATCGCGAGGTCGCAGCCGAGTTGCTTGGCCAGCGCGCGCGCGCGCACCACGCCGCCGACGTCGGGCGAGACCACGATCAGGTCGCGGTAGTTCTTGCCCTTAAGGTCCGACAGCAGGACGGGTGACGCGTAGATGTTGTCGACCGGGATGTCGAAGAAGCCCTGGATCTGATCGGCGTGCAGGTCCATCGTCAGCACGCGCTCGACGCCCACGGTCTCGAGCAGGTTGGCCACCACCTTGGCACTGATCGGCACCCGCGTGCTGCGCGGCCGGCGATCCTGCCTCGCGTAGCCGAAATAGGGGATCACGGCGGTGATGCGGCGCGCACTGGCGCGCTTGAGGGCATCGACCATGATCAGCAGTTCCATCAGGTTCTCGTTCGTCGGCGCGCAGGTCGACTGGACCACGAACACGTCGCGGGCGCGCACGTTCTGGTGCAACTCGACCGTGACCTCGCCATCCGAGAAGCGCCCGACCGAGGCCTTGCCAAGTTCGACGCCCAGGTTGGACGCGATTTCCTGGGCCAGGTCCCGGTTGGCATTGCCGGTGAAGAGCACAGTGTTGAACAGCACGGCGGTGGCTTTCAGAGGCGGCTGGGGCAGTTCAGGGGCGTCGCGACTTGGAAGATCTGGCAGGGGAGGAAGGACTCGAACCCTCGCATGTCGGAATCAAAATCCGATGCCTTAACCAACTTGGCGACTCCCCTACACAGGACAGTGGCTCGCGCCACCACCCCAAAAAACCGTTTCAGCCGGCCCAGCCCCGCAGAGGGTGCTCATCCAGACTGCGGCACATCCGACCGACCCAGCCCGGCGGAAGCGATCCCGCCGGCCATGTCACCAGAGGCTGGTCGTCCATGCCGTTTCTTGCAAACACTGCGCTGCCCGACCCCGTCATCCGGCTGTTGCCGAAGTGCCGGGCCAGCCACTTGGCGGCCTGGGCCACTTCGGGGCACAGGTCCTCGGCAGGAGGCTGCAGGTCGTTTCGACCCCAGTTTTCTGCCCAGAACCCGGGTGTTGCTGCGTCCGCAAGAAAGCCCGAGAGTATAGCAGCGCCTGTGTCGCGAACCAGGGCGGGATGCCTGAAGACATCCTGGGTCGCGAGCCCCTGGGCCGGTTTGACGACGGCCAGCCACTGTCGCGGAATGGCAATCGGCGTCACTTGCTCGCCGATGCCTTCGACAAAGGCGTTCTGGCCGCCGATGAAGAATGGGACGTCGGCGCCCACCTGCGCAGCCAGGGCCGCCAGCTTCGGGCGCGGCCAGCCCAGGCCCCACAAGCGGTTCAGTGCCAGCAGGGTGCTGGCGGCATCAGAACTGCCGCCGCCCAGGCCCGCCGCCCAGGGGACCTGCTTGTCGATCGAGATGTCGGCGCCGAGTGCGCTGCCGCTGGCGGTCTGCAGCAAGCGGGCCGCGGCCAGGCACAGGTCGTCGGGCGGCAGTTCGACCGACAGGTCGTGGCGCTGCAAGCGGCCGTCGGCGCGCCGTTCGAAGTGGAGCGTGTCGGACCAGTCGATCAGCACGAACACCGACTGCAGCAGGTGGTAGCCGTCGGCGCGCCGTCCGACGACGTGCAAGAACAGGTTCAGCTTGGCCGGCGCCGGCACGTCGAAGACGGCGCCCAGGCTCACTCCGGCCGCTCCAGCCGCGCACGCACCGACAAGGCCGGCGCGCGCTCACGGGAAGCCAGCACCCAGCCCTCGGCAAACCGAGACAGGTCGATGCGCCAGCCGAGCTGATCGAAGCCGTTGGTCGCCGAGGCGTTGGGCGCGCCGGGCCAGGGCCTGCCACGCAGCCAGTCGATCAGGGCCGCCAAGGGCAGCGACTCGCCCAGGAGTTCCTGGGCCAGCGCGTCCAGGTCGGCGAAGCGTCGCGTGCCTTCACCGCTGACGAGCTCGGCGCTGCCAGGACGCCAGCGGGCCAGGGCGGCCGTGCTGCCCAGGGGCGTGGTCAGCTGCAGCTCGCCGGCTTGGGCGTCGCCGCGCAATTCGAACTGCGTCGACAAACTGCGTGCTGGGGCGCCTGCGTAGGCTTCGACGCGCACCGCTAGCCGACCCGCCAGCTCGGGCGGCGGGTTCGGTGTCGCCGCACATCCGGCGAGCAATCCTATGGCGCAGAGCAGCGCCGCGACGCCACCGCAGCGGCTCACAGTTTGACCTGCAGCCGCGCCAGCGTCTCGTGCAACACCTCGTTGGCAGCGTCGCGCTCGCGCCCCTCGCGCCAGATGCGCCGCGCCTCGTCGCGCGAGCCGGCCGCCCAGAGCACTTCACCGAGGTGGGCGGCGATTTCCGGGTCCGGCCGCGATGCATAGGCGGAGCGCAGCAGGCGCAGCGCCTCGTCGCGGTTGCCCATGCGAAATTCGACCCAGCCCAGGCTGTCGGTGATGAAGGGATCGCCGGGCGCCAGCTCGAGCGCCTTCTTGATCAGCGTCTGCGCTTCGGGCAGGCGCAGGCTGCGATCGGCAAGCGAGTAGCCCAGCGCGTTGTAGGCATGGTGGTGATCGGGCTTGATCTCGATCACCTTGCGCAGCACACGCTCCATTTCGTCGATGCGCAGCATCTTCTCGGCCATCATGGCCTGTTCGTAGAGCAGGTCGGCGTCCGCAGGAAAGCGCTCGCTGGCCACTACCAGCACGGCATGGGCGTCGCCCCAACGCTTGACTTCGCGCAGCACCTGGCTCTCCGCCAACAGCTTCGCGCGCGCATCCTCGGGGCGCCGTTCGGGCACCTGTTGAACCATCAGGCGCGCCTCGCGCAGCTTGCCCTGGCGCGCCAGCAGCATCGCGCGGCGCGTCTGCACTTCGAGGGCGCGCTGAGGGTTGTCGATCTTGTCGAGCCAGGCGTTTGCAGCCTTGGCGTCGCCGCGCATGTCGGCCGCCTGGGCCAGCATCATCCAGGCTTGGGTCTGGCCGCCGTCGCTGGCGCGGCTGGTGTCGTCGTCATCGTCATCGCTGTCGGCATCGACGGCAGGGGCTGCGGCGGGCCCCCCCGCATCGGTCGCCGCGCTGCGTGCGGCAAGAAACCGCTGCAGCGAGATTTCGGCATCACGCGCCTGACGCAACTCGAGCTGCAGCGCACCCAGGCTGAGCCAAGGCGGCGCCAGTTCGGGCTTGCTGCGCGTGACGATCTTCAACTGCGCGATGGCATCGACGTAACGTTGGGCGCTGCTCAACGCACGCACGTAAGCCAGGCGCACCGATACATCGACGGGCTGCTGCTGCAAGTGGGCTGTGATCAGCTTCTCTGCAGCGGGCACCGTCCCCATCAGGTCGAGCGCCAGCAGGGCCGCGCCACTGCCCGATGGGTCGTCGGCGAGCGCCCGCTCGGCGTGCTGCAGTGCGCGCGGGGCATCACCGGCCAGCCACCATGCGCGACCGCTGGCCACGCGGGCCATGCCGCGCACTGAAGAGGTCTGCGCCGCGAGTGTGTAGGGCTGGAGGATCTCGTCGATCACCGTGGCGGCCTGGCGCTTGTCGCTCATGCGCTGGAACAGGCGCGGCAGGGACGCCATCAGCGCCGAGCGCTCGGCATCAGGGGTGCGGGCCAGCAGTTCCTTCAGCGGTTCGGCGATTTCTGCGCCGCGATTCAGAGCCGCCAGCAATTGCAACTCATAGCGCAGGGCCTCCAGCGATTGCGGCAGGGTCTGACGCCATGCGCGTGCGGCCGCCAACGCCTGGTCGCCGGCGCGCGCCTGCAGCGCGACGTCGACGCTGCGCTTGAACAGGGACTCGTCGCGCGTGCGCCTCGCGGCGTCGAGCAGAACGGCATAGGCATTGCTCGGCTCGCCATGGCGCAGTTCGATCTCGCCGATCAGCAATTGATAGAACAGCGGCGCGTCGAGCGCCGAACTTGGCAGGTCAGGCGTTGCCGGCGCCGCCGCAACGCTCGCCGTACCGGGCTCCTGAGCGATCGCGGCGGAGGACATCAAGACGGTCGTGGCCAGCACGAGCGAGCGCCAGGCGGGCAGGGCGCCAGGTCGGTGGTTGGCGTGATCAGGCATCGGTGTCCTTGGCGATTCGGATCATTTTAGGAGTCTGGCGCCGCCGCTGCGTTCAATGCCCCGCCTTCTATCATTGCGCCATGCCGGAAATGCCCGAGGTAGAAGTCACGCGGCGCAGTTTTGCCGACCGCATCGCCGGTGCGCAGGTGCTGGCGGTGCGCGTGGGTGCGCCGCTGCGCTGGCCCCTGGGGTGTGGCGCTGCGAGCCTTGTCGGCCGCTGCGTCGGTGCGACCACCCGGCGCGGCAAGTACCTCTGGTTGCCCCTGACGCACGACGGCTCGACCGGTGCTGCCACCTCGGGTGGCCTGCTGTTGCACCTGGGCATGTCCGGGTCGTTGGCGTTCAACGACGCCGCCACGCTCCCGCCTTCAGGCAAGCATGACCACTTCGATCTCGTCACCACGCGTGGCGTGTTGCGCCTGACCGACCCGCGCCGCTTCGGTGCCGTGGTCTGGTCGCCGGCTTTCGATGCGCCGCCGGCCGCCACCCTGTTGGCGCGCCTGGGCGCAGAGCCCTTCGACGAAAGGCTGACGCCAGCGCACTTTCATGCGGCCCTGAAGGCACGCCGCAGCGCGGTGAAGGCGGCCCTGCTGGCCGGCGACATCGTTGTCGGTGCCGGCAATATCTACGCTTGCGAAGCGCTGTTCGCAGCCGGGATCGACCCACGCACGCGCTGTGACCGCCTGTCGCGCCCGCGCGCCGAGCGCCTGCTGGCCAGCGTGCGCGACACTCTGGCACGCGCGCTCGATCTGGGCGGCTCCTCCCTGCGGGACTTCCGCGATGCCCACGGCATGGACGGCGCCTACCAGCTCGAGGCCCGCGTCTACGGTCGAGCCGGCCTGCCGTGCGGGCGCTGTGGGGTGACGCTGCGGCGCATCGTGCAGGGCCAGCGTTCGACGTTTTTTTGCCCAGGCTGCCAGAAACGCTGACGCGCAGGCGCCGAAACGGACGGCCTAGTGCGACAAGCTGCACGGCCTTGCGCCAGGCGCTGTCAGCAGTTGTATCGCCAGCCGAGGGCCCCGCTGCCCTTGCGCTAGGATTCCTCCGCGCCAACCAGGCGCTGCTCTGTCGCCCCTCAGACACCCTGCATGGAACTCTCCCTCGCCGGTCAACTCGACGCCCTTGCCACATGGCGGCGCGGCCTCGACCGTCAGGCAGCGGAGTTGTCGCGCTTCCTGCTCGACCATGACCTGCTCGATGAGGCCAGCGAACGCAATCTGACGGCCATGCGCGAGCGCCTGGCATCCGATCGCCTGTGCGTGGCCTTTGTCGCCGAGTTCTCGCGCGGCAAGTCCGAGCTGATCAACGCGATCTTCTTTGCCGACACCGGCCGTCGAATCCTGCCGGCCACCCCGGGCCGCACCACGATGTGCCCCGTCGAACTCGGCTACGAACCGAACACGCCGGCCGTGCTGGCCCTGTTGCCGATCGACACCCGGCTCGAGGCGCAGTCGCTGGCCGACCTGCGCGAGAAGCCCGAACTGTGGACCCGCATCCGCTTGGATGCCGAGTCGCCCGACAAGCTGGCCGAGGCACTGACCGAGGTCATGCGTACCAAGGCCGTCAGCGTCGACACCGCACGGGCGCTCGGTTTCTGGCATGACGACGCCCCGGACGACAACCCGCCGCGCCTGCCCGAGGGGCTGGTCGAGATCCCGGCCTGGCGCCACGCTGCCATCAATTACCCGCATTCGCTGCTCAAGCGCGGCCTGGTGGTGCTCGATACGCCGGGCCTGAACGCCATCGGTGCCGAACCCGAACTGACGCTATCGCTGTTGCCGGCGGCCCATGCCGTGGTCTTCATCCTCGGTGCCGACACCGGGGTCACCAAGTCCGACCTTGCGGTCTGGCGCGATCACCTCGGTGGCCAGTCGATGACGCGCTTCGTGGTGCTGAACAAGATCGATGCGCTGGCCGATCCGCTGTTGTCAGCGGAAGCGGTAAGCGAGCAGATCGAGCAGCAATGCCGCAACACTGCGCAGACGCTCGACGTCGCGCGCGAACGCGTGTTCCCCTTGTCCGCACGGCAGGCCTTGGCTGGCCGCATCGACGGCGACGCCGGCGCGCTGGAAGCCAGCCGCTTGCCGGCGCTGGAGGAGGCGCTCGCGACACAGTTGTTGCCGCGCCGACGCGAGGTCATCGAGCGCCTCGTGGCCGATACCGCCCAGACGGTCGAACAGCAGGCCGCGCGCCGCCTGTCCGACCAGCGCCGCCTCATCGCAGAACAGATGTTGGAGCTGCGTGGCTTGCGCGGCAAGAGCAGCGGCAAGGTCCAGCTGATGATCGAGCGCGTCGACAGCGAGATGCATGACTTCGAGCGTTGCACCGAGCGCCTGGTCGCCTTGCGCGGCGTGCACGCGCGCATGCTGCGCGAACTGCTGGTCGGCCTGTCCAGCGAGGAATTGCGCGACGAAGTCGGGCGCATGCAGCGCGAAGCCAGCGCGACCCTGTTCAATCTGGGCGCGAAGAAGGCCTTCATCTCGCTGTGCAAGCGCTTGCGCGAGCGCCTGGTGCTGGCGCGTCGGCGCGGTCAGGAAGTCCACGACATGCTGCAGGCAAGCTTTCGCCAGTTGAATGGCGAGTTCGGCTTTGCGCTGTCGCTGACCCGTTTGCCGTCGCTCGAGCGTTGCGAACGCGAGCTCGAGCTGATCGAACGCAGTTATGCCCAGTACCTGGGCCTGTCGCAGGCCTTGCGCCTGGCCGAGCCGCGCTTCATGGAGCAGTTCAGGCGCATGCTGGTGTCCAAGCTGCGCATGGCCTTCGAGAATGCCAGCGGCGAGGTCGAGTTGTGGCACAAGTCGGCGTCGAACCAGATCGACTCGCAGCTGCGCGAACGCCGACGTGGTTTCAAGCGCCGGCGCGACGGCCTCGAACGCATCCAGGCCGCGGCCGGCGATCTCGACCACCGCATCGGCGACCTCGAATCCCAGGATGCGCGCTGGCAGCATCTGATCACCCGCGTGCGCGGCTTCTCCGCGGCCCTGCAAGAGGCCGCCGCGACCTCGTCGTCGACCGTCGAAGGCGGCGCACCCCAACGCGGCGCACCGAACCTGTCCCTGGTCGCCCCGCGCAGCGCCGCCGGGTGAGCAAGGGCGTCGAGTCGCTGCGCCGGGGGCCCGGCTCTGCGATCGCTGCGAAGTTGATCGCCTGGCAACGGGTCCACGGCCGCCACAACATGCCCTGGCAGGGCAGCCGCGACCCCTACCGCGTCTGGTTGTCCGAGGTCATGCTGCAGCAGACGCAGGTGAAGACCGTGCTCGCCTATTACGCGCGCTTCCTGGAGCGCTTTGCCGACGTTCGCTCTCTCGCCGCGGCGCCGCTCGACGACGTGCTCGCGCTCTGGAGCGGTCTCGGCTACTACAGCCGTGCGCGCCATCTGCATCGCTGCGCGCAGGTCGTGGTTGCCGAGCATGGAGGCGAATTTCCACGCACGGCCGCCGCATTGGCGGAGCTGCCCGGCATCGGCCGATCGACCGCGGCGGCGATTGCCGCCTTCTGTTTCGGTGAACGCATCGCCATCCTCGATGGCAACGTCAAGCGCGTGCTGACGCGCGTGCTCGGTTTCGAGCACGACCTCTCGATCGCCGCCCATGAGCAGGCGCTGTGGCAGCAGGCGCAGGCCCTGGTGCCGGCCGATGGCATCGAGGCTTATACCCAGGGGTTGATGGACCTGGGTGCCACGCTGTGCAGCACGCGCCGGCCGCAGTGCGCCGCTTGTCCGCTGCAGACCCTGTGCGTGGCGCACCGCGAAGCGGCGACAGAGCGCTACCCGGTGAAGACACGCAAGCTGAAACGCACGCAGCGCAGCAATGCCATGCTCTGGCTCGGCGACAGCGACGATCGGGTGTGGCTGGTCCAACGCCCGCCGCGTGGCGTCTGGGCCGGGCTGTGGACGCTGCCGCTCTACGACTCGCTCGATGAGTTGAAAGCGCAGGCGATCGACTGGCCCGGTCATGGCGAGGCGCTGGGCGCGATCAGGCACGTGCTGACCCATTTCGACTGGTACCTGGAACCCTGGCGCCAGCAATTGCCGCGCCGGCTTCCGCTGGTGCGCCGCGACGCGCTCGATGCCGACCTGCCGCCCGGACGCTGGTTCAGCCTCGAGCAAGCGCTGCAACTGGGCCTGCCCGCGCCGGTGCGCCGGCTCCTGGCTGGGAGCGCGCCCTAGACAACGCCCTTGCCGCGCAGGTACTCGTCGACCAGGCGCAGGCGCAACTGTGGTTCAGGCAAGACCATCAGGCGCTGCTTGGCGGCGAGCGAAATCGGCAGGATCTCGCACCAGCGGTTGGCGACCCAGCCCGCATCGTCGAAGCGATAGGGTTCGTTGAAGGGCGTGCTGCCCTGTTCGCGCAGAGCGCCGATGGCATTGGCCAGCGCCTTCACGCTCGGCAGCACCGCCGCGTCCGGCGCCAGCAGTTCGTCATCCGGCTGGCAGGTTGCGAGCGCCAGCCACAGGCCGTCGCTCTGCTGGCGTGCTTCGCCCACGATCGTGAAGCGCTGCGTGCCGGTGCAGCGCACCTGCAGGATGCCGGCCTGTTCGGCATCAACGGTGTCGATGCGCGCCAGCACGCCCTCGCGTTCGAAGCGCACGCCCTCGCGGCCAACGTCGCTGCCCTGGCGCAGGCAGACCACGCCGAAGCACGCCTTCTCGCGCAGGCAGTGGCCGACGAGGTCGAGGTAGCGAGCCTCGAAGACCTTGAGCGGCAGCAGTGCCCCGGGGAAGAGCACGCTCTGCAACGGAAACAGTGGCAGCTCGAACGGCGCGCTGCCGGCCGTGCCGAACCCGGCGCTCACTCGCGTGCGTCCTGCTCGCGGTGGCGCACCAGAGTGGCCGCGCGCGCCGCGAAGCGCGTCGCCAGTTGTTCGGCCGCGTAGACCGAGCGGTGCTGGCCGCCGGTGCAGCCGACGGCCACCGTCAGGTAGCTGCGCTGGTCGGCGATGAAGGCGTCCAGCCAGCGCGCCAGAAAGGCCTCGATCTGCGCCAGCATCTCGCCGACTTCGGGCTGTGCCGCCAGGTAGGCCGCGACTTCAGGGTCGCGGCCATTGAGCGGTCGCAGCTCGCGGATGTAGTGTGGGTTGGGCAGCACGCGCAGGTCGAACACATAGTCGGCGTCAAGCGGCACGCCATGCTTGAACGCGAATGACTCGAACACCAGGGTCAGGCCCGAGCGTGGCCCACCCACCGCCTGGCCGATCCACAGGCGCAGCTGAGCCGGCCTCAGCTGGCTGGTGTCGATGACGGTCGAGATTTCGCGCAGCTCGGCCAGCAGTTCGCGCTCCAGCTCGATGGCTTCGATCAGCGCATGCCGCGCGTCGCCGCTGCTGCTGTCGGCAGTCAGGGGGTGCGGGCGCCGCGTTTCGGAGAAGCGCCGCACCAGGGCATCGGTGTTGGCGTCGAGGAAGAAGGATTGGATCGCCACTCCTTCGCGGCGCAATTCGTCGACCAGGGGCAGCAGGTGCGGCAGCGAACCGGCACTGCGCACATCGACGGCGATCGCGACACGGCGGATGCTGCCGGCCCGCAGGCGCTCGATGCGCAGGAAGTGGCGCAGCAACTCGGGCGGCAGGTTGTCGACGCAGAAGTAGCCGGCGTCTTCGAGCGCGTGCAGGGCAACCGACTTGCCCGAGCCCGAGATGCCGGTGACCAGGACCAGGTGGTGCTCGGTCGGTGTGGTGTCGTCGAGAAGGGGCAGCTCGGCCATGCTCATACCGTCATCCGGCGCCGCTGCGACGGGCCTTCCCGGCCCCCCGGGTCGCGCTCTTGCTGCTCGTCGCCAGCTCGATCAACTGTTGGGCATGGGCCAAGCTGGTGGCCAGGCGCTCGCCGCCGAGCAGGCGCGCGACTTCGGCCACCCGCGCCTCGCCGGCCACCGGCCGAACGTCGCTAGCGACATGGCCGCTGGCCTGCATCGACTTGCTGACCACGAGGTGCTGGTCGCCACAGGCGGCGACCTGGGCCAGATGGGTGACAGCCAGCACCTGGCGCTCGCGCCCCAGCTGCTTCATCAAGCGTCCCACGGTGTCGGCCACCGCGCCACTGATGCCAGCATCGATCTCGTCGAAGATCAGGGTGCCGGCACCTGCGGCGCTGTCGCGCGCCGTGGTCACCGCGATCGCCAGGGCCAAGCGCGACAACTCGCCGCCTGAGGCGACCTTGGCCAATGAGCGCGGCAGGCTGCCGGCGTGGCCGGCCACCCGCAACTCGACCGATTCGAGTCCGAAGGATTGCGGCTCGGCCTGGGCTTCGAGCGCCACCTCGAAACGGCCCCCCGCCATGCCGAGCTGCTGCATCGCCTGGGTCACGGCATCGGCGAGCGGCCCCGCCGCACGGTGGCGTGCGGCACTGATCCGCGTGGCCTCGTCGCGCCAGGCGCTTTCGCAAGCGAGCAGTGCACGCTCCAGCGCCGCGGTGTCGGTGGCTGCGGCGAGTTGGCGCAACTCGTCCTGCCATTGCACGAGCTGGCTGGCCAGGTCTTCGGGCAGGCGGCGGTAGCGCCGCGCCAGGCCGATCCATGCCGCCAGCCGCGCATCGAGCGCGGCCAGGCGCTCCGGGTCGACGTCGGTGTGCTGCAGGTAGCCCGACAGCGTGTGAGCGGCATCCTGCAATTGCGCCTGCGCGCTCTGCACAACATCGAGCACAGGGGCGAGGCGCGCATCGAAGTGGGCCACGCCGGCAAGCACGTCGCTGGCCCGCTGGGTCAGTGCAGCAGCGTTGCTGTCGGCGTCGGACAAGGCCTCGAGCGCGGCGCGGGCAGCGTCGATGAGGGCTTGCGCGTGCGCCAGGCGCTGGTGTTCGGCGTTCAGATCGTCCCACTCGCCAGCGCACGGCGCCAGGCGCTCGATCTCGCCCACCTGCCAGGCCAGGCGCTCGCGCTCGCGTTCGATGTCGGCGCTGCTGCTGCGGGCACGGTCGAGCGCGGCGCCTGCGGCCTTCCACTGCGCCCACAGGGCGGCCAGCGGACGCACATCGACGCCCGCCTGGACATCGAGCAGTTCGCGCACGGCGGCCGGTCGCGTCAGGCTCTGCCAGGCATGTTGGCCGTGGATGTCGAGCAGGTGGTCGGCGGTCTCATTGAGCTGGGCGATCGTCGCCGGGCTGCCATTGATCCAGGCCCGGCTCTTGCCCTGGCGGTCGATCGTACGGCGCAGCAGCAGGCTGTCGGCGCTGTCGAAGCCGCCTTCTTCGAGCCAGCCCGTCAGGCTGGCCGGCGTGTCGAATTCTGCGGCGATCTCCGCGCGCTGGGTCCCTTCACGCACCACGCCGACATCGCCGCGCCCACCCAACGCCAGTTGCAGGGCATCGATCAGGATCGACTTGCCGGCGCCGGTCTCGCCGGTCAGCACCGTGAAGCCCGCGCCGACCTCCACTTCGAGCGCCGGCACGATCACGAAGTCGCGCAACGACAGTCGGCGCAGCATCAGACCACGCCCTCATACCAGCGCAGCTTGCGCCGCAAGGTCGCGTAGTAGCTCCAGCCGCGCGGATGCAGGAAGCTCACCTTGTGCTCGGAGCGGCGCACGCGCACCTGGTCGCCGTGCAGCAGGCTGGCCAGGCTCTGCATGTCGAAATTGGCCGAGGCGTCGCGGCCGGCGACGATCTCGATGCGGATCTCGCCGGCGTCGGGCAGCACGATCGGCCGGTTCGACAGCGTGTGCGAGGCGATCGGCACCAGCACCCAGCCGGCGATGCCGGGGTGCATGATCGGCCCGCCGGCCGACAGCGCATAGGCCGTCGACCCGGTCGGCGACGCGACGATCAGGCCATCCGCGCGCAGGTTGGCGACGAACTCGTCGCCGATGTCGATCTTCAGCTCGACCATGCTCGCGGTGGCGCCGCGGCTGACGACCACGTCGTTCATCGACAGGCCCTCGAAGATGCGCACGCCATCGCGCCAGACGCCGCCTTCGAGCATCGAGCGGTGTTCTTCCTCGTAGTCGCCGGCGATCATCGGCGCCAGGGCCTCGCGGAACTGCCCCACGGGCACATCGGTGATGAAGCCCAGGCGGCCCTGGTTGATGCCCACCAGAGGGATGTCGTGGCGCGCCAACTCGCGCGCGATGCCAAGCATCGTGCCGTCGCCGCCCACGACCACCACCAGGTCGCATTGCGCGCCCATCTCGGCGGTGGTCAGGCTGGGATAGGCCGTCAGGCCGGTGTTGTGGGCCGTGGCGCGTTCGAGCGACACGTCGAGCCCCTCGCGCTTCAAAAACTGCGCCAGCTCGTCGAGCAACTCGCGCATGCCCTGCGCCTGGTGCTTGCCGACGATCGCCGCGTGACGGAAGCGCTTGGCCATATGCGAAGAATTACACCATAGGGCCGAGGCCTAGAATGAAGCGCACAGCATGGACGACCGAGCCAAAACCCTGTTGAAAGCGCTGGTCGAGCGCTACATCGCCGATGGCCAGCCGGTGGGCTCGCGCACGCTGTCGAAGGCTTCGGGCCTGGAACTCAGCCCTGCCACCATCCGCAACGTGATGGCCGATCTGGAAGAGCTGGGCCTGATCGCCAGCCCGCACACCAGCGCCGGGCGGGTGCCCACAGCGCGCGGCTACCGTCTCTTCGTCGACACCATGTTGACCGCGCGCACGCTGGACCTCGAGCACGCACCGCCCGAGATGAACGCCGCCAGGGGCCAGTTGCAGTCCGACCAGCCGCAGCGCGTCATCGCCAACGCGGCCCACCTGTTGTCGAGCCTGTCCAACTTCGTCGGTGTGGTCACCGCGCCGAAAAAGGCCGGTGTCTTTCACCACATCGAGTTCCTGCGCCTGGGTGAGCGTCGCGTGCTGCTGATCCTGGTCTCGCCCGAGGGCGACGTGCAGAACCGGGTCATCATGACGGCGCATGACCATGCCCAGGCCGAACTGGTCGAAGCCAGCAATTACCTCAACAGCCATTACGCCGGTCTGACCCTGGACGCTGTGCGCGAGCGCCTGCAGCACGAGGTCGAGGCGCTGCGCGGCGAGATCGCGCAGTTGATGCAGGTCGCCGTGCAGGCGGGTACCGAGGCCCTGACCGAAACCACTGAACAGGTTGTCGTCAGTGGCGAACGCAACCTGCTGACAGTGCAGGATTTCGGCAACGACATGGGCTCGTTGCGCAAGCTGTTCGACCTGTTCGAGCAGAAAACCCAGTTGATGCGCCTGTTGGAGGTGAGCAGCCGCGCCGAGGGCGTGCGCATCTACATCGGCGGTGAGAGCCGGGTGGTGCCCTTCGAGGCCCTGTCGGTGGTGAGTGCGCCCTACGAGGTCGATGGCCAGGTGGTCGGTACCCTGGCCGTGATCGGTCCCACGCGCATGGCCTACGACCGCATGATCCAGATCGTCGACATCACGTCGAGGCTGGTCAGCAATGCCTTGTCGGCGCCGCGTTGACGGTGCAGGCGATGACGCGCACTGAGAGCGACAGCTTCGGGCCGATCGAAGTCCCGGCCGATGCGCTGTGGGGCGCACAGACCGCGCGCAGCCTGCGCTTCTTCGCCATCGGCAGCCAACGCATGCCGATCGCGATCGTGCATGCGCTGGCCGAAGTCAAGCACGCCGCGGCTGCCGTGAATGCCGAACTCGGCCTGCTCGAGGGCGCCAAGGCCGCGGCGATCGCGGCGGCGGCGGCTCGGGTGGCAGCGGGCGAGTTCGACGCCGAGTTCCCGCTGTCGGTGTGGCAGACCGGCTCGGGCACGCAGAGCAACATGAACGCCAACGAGGTGATCGCCAACCTTGCGTCGCTCGCGCTGGGCGGGACGCTCGGCCACGACCGGCGCGTGCATCCGAACGACGACGTCAACCTCGGCCAGTCGTCCAACGACGTCTTTCCGACCGCGATGCACATTGCCGCTGTGTTGCAGGTGCGGCCCCTGTTCGCTGCGTTGGCCCGCCTTCGCGTCGCGATGCAGGCCAAGGCCACGGCCTTCTCCGACGCGATCAAGATCGGCCGCACGCACCTGCAGGACGCCACGCCTGTCACCCTCGGTCAGGAGTTCGGTGGCTACGACGCCCAGCTCGGGATCGCCGAGGCCGCGCTGCGCCAGGCCTTGCCGGCGGTGCACGCGCTGGCGATCGGCGGCACGGCCGTGGGCACGGGCCTCAACACCCACCCCGAGTTCGGCGCACGCGTCGCGGCGGCGCTGGCGGCGCGCTTGGGCGAGCCCTTCGTCGTGGCCGACAACCGCTTTGCCGCGATGGCCGGGCACGAAGCCCTGGTCGGGCTGCATGGCGCCCTGCGCCTGCTGGCGATCGCGCTGACCAAGATCGGCAACGACATCCGCCTGATGGGCAGCGGCCCACGCGCCGGCCTGGGTGAGCTGCGCCTGCCGGAAAACGAACCCGGCAGTTCGATCATGCCGGGCAAGGTGAATCCGACGCAGGTCGAGGCGCTGACCATGGTCTGTGCGCAGGTGATGGGGCACGACGTGGCGATCGGCATTGCCGCCAGCCAGGGGCATTTCGAGCTGAATGTCTACAAGCCCCTGATCGCCGAGGACCTGCTCGACAGCCTGCGCCTGCTGGCCGACGCGATGGCCAGCTTCGCCGCGCATTGCGTCGAAGGCATCGAGGTCGACCGGCAACGCACCGAAGAACTGCTCGGCCGCTCGTTGATGCTCGTCACCGCGCTGGCACCGCACATCGGGTACGACCGCGCGGCTGCGATCGCCAAGCACGCGCACCAGCACAGCCTTGGTCTGCGCGAGGCGGCGCTGGGCGTCGGCGGCGTCAGTGCGGCGCAGTTCGACGCGTGGGTCGATGCGCGGCAGATGCTCGGGCCGCGACGGGGCTGACCAGCCCGACAGGGTCCAGGCGACTCACTCGGCCAGCCAGTCCTTCAACTCGTCGGCATGCTCCTGCTCGTCGGCGAGGATGTCTTCGAGCAAGCGCCGGGTGGTCGAATCCTTGTCGCCGATCATCCCGATGATCTGGCTGTAGGTCTCGATGGCCACGCGCTCGGCGATCAGGTTGGAGCGGATCATGGCCTTCAGGTCGGCCGAGTCGTCGTAGGCAGCGTGGCTGCGCGTGCTCAGCGAGTCGGGCGAAAAGTCGGGCTCGCCACCGAGCTGGACGATGCGGCGTGCCAGCCGGTCGGCATGCCCGGCCTCGGCATTGGCGTGGACCATGAACTCTTCGGCGATCTTCGGCGAGGCCAGGCCGTCGGCGGTGAAGTGGTGGCGCTTGTAGCGCAGCACGCAGATGAGCTCGGTGGCCAACGAGTCGTTCAGCAACTTGATGATGTCCTGGCGCCAGGGGCCGGAGTTGGGCGTCACGGCCCCTCGGTCAAGATTGCTGCGCGCCGCTTCGATCGCGCTTTCGTTCAGGACGAGGCGCTCGGGATCGGTCAAGGCAAGCTGCTTGACGTCGGCGGTTTCACTTCTATGGCCCATGGTGCTGATTCCTCGTTGCGATGCTGGCCCCTGTGCCAGCGCACTGGGTCGATGAAGCGACTGTAGGAATGGCGAATCGGGTGCGGCATCGGTGCGGGGCGCCCGCGCCTGTAGGACAGCGCCGCACGCCGACGCTCAGCCCAGGGGAACCACGAAGCTGCTGTGGGCCGGAAGGCCGGCCAGGGCCAGCGTCTGGCCGGGCAGCAGGGTCCGCGTGACGCTGCCAGCGATCGTGGCCGTCGAGGCCGAGGCCGCCGCCTGCGGCGTGGCGCGCATGAGCAGGAAGTGCATCGTGCGACCCTCACGTGTCAGCGTCAGCTCCGCCTCGGGCCAATGCGAAGGCAGGCAGGGCATGAAGCACAGCTCGTCGGCCCCGAGGCGCAGGCCGAAGATCGATTCGATCGCGGCCCGGTGCATCCAGGCCGCGGCACCCGTGTACCAGCTCCAGCCGCCGCGGCCGACGTAGGGCGGCTGGGTGTAGACGTCGCCTGCCATCACATAGGGCTCGATGCCGTAGGCCGCGCCATGGCTGGCCTGGCGCGAGCGATGGGCCGGACTCAGGTAACTGAAGCTGCGCCAGACCTGGTCGATGTCGTCCGCGCTGCCCCGCTGCCGCGTCGCGTACTCAGCCTGTGCCATCAAGGCCCACACCGCGCCGTGCGAGTACTGCCCCCCGTTCTCGCGCACGCCCGGCGGGTAGGCCTGGATGTAGCCGGCGCTGGGTTGCGCATGCAGCAGCGGTGGATCGAGCAGGCGCAGCAGGCCGGCCTCCCGATCAACCAGATGCGTCTGCACCGCCACCAGGGCCATGCGCTGCAGCGCCGGCGGCGCGGCGCCGGACAGCACGGCCCAGGCCTGCGCGATCAGGTCGATCCGGGCCTCGGCATTGGCATGCGAACCGAGCGGCTGGCCGTCGTCGAAGAAGGCGCGCTTGAACCACTGGCCATCCCACGCCGCGCCGTTCAGGGCCAGCTTCCAGCCGACTGCGGCGCGTTCCCAGCGCAGGGCGCGTTCCAGCTCGCCGCGTTGGCGCGCCACGGGGGCGAAGTCGGCCACCAGGCGACACAGGAACCAGCCCAGCCAGACTGACTCACCACGCCCCTCATGGCCGACGCGGTTCATGCCGTCGTTCCAGTCGCCCGTGCCCATCAGGGGCAGTCCGTGCACGCCCACCCGAAGGCTGCGGTCGATGGCGCGCGCCGCGTGTTCGTAGACCGAGGCTTCGTCGGCGCTGACCGTCGGCGTGTAGTAGGCGTCTTCCGCGCCTTCGGCGATCGCGGGTCCTTCGATGAAGGGCACGGCCTGGTCCAGCAGCGCAGCGTCGCCAGTGGCGCGAAGGTAGTGCACGCAGGCGTAGGGCAGCCACAGCAGGTCATCGGAGAAATGGGTGCGCACGCCGGCGCCGCCCGGTGCGTGCCACCAGTGCTGCACGTCGCCCTCGGCGAACTGGCGCGACGCGGCCAGCACGATCTGGTCGCGCAGCATCTCGGGCGCGGCCCAGACCAGGGCCATCGCGTCCTGCAACTGGTCGCGGAACCCAGTGGCGCCACCGGCCTGGTAGAAGCCGGCCTTGGCCCACAGCCGACACGACACCGTCTGGTACAGCAGCCAGCGGTTGACCATCGCGTCGAACAGGGGGTCGGGCGTCTTCACGACGCTGGCGCCGAGCAGCCGGGTCCAGTGACTGCGCACCTGCTCCAGGCGCGTCAGCGCGGCCGTTGCGGCGGCGCCGGTCGCAAGCTGCTGGGCTGCGTCGGCGCTTCCGGCATAGCCGAGCAGGAAGACCTGCTCGCTGGCCTCGCCAGCACCCAGGACCAGGGGTACCGATAGCGCCGCGCAAGGATCGAGGCCGCTGCCGCTGCGCTGCCCGAAATGGTCGGGCAGCACCAGCCGGCCGCGGGCGTCGAACAGTTCGCGCCGGTCGCAGGTCCAGTCTTCGACTTCCTGCGCCGCGCCGGCCAGGGCCAGGAAGGCCGTGCCATTGCCGAAGCCGGCGCTGCGCTCGCGCTGGGTGCATAGCAAGGCGCTGACCCCGGCCTCGGGCAGACGTTGGCGGAAGTGTGCGCAGTGCACGGTCGCGCGGTCGGCGCGGTTGGCGCCCATCAGCCACTCGGCGATGCCGACCACCCGCAACTGCAGGCTGCGGTGTCCGCGGTTGACGAGGCGGATGCGCACCTGCTTGACGCTGGTCTCCACGTCCACACACCAGGAAGCCGTTACCTCCAGATCGCCGCGACGGTGGCTGATGACGCTGTAGCCCTGGCCGTGCGCGACACGCCGGGTCAAGCCCGCGTCCGATGGCGCCACGCTCCAGACCTCGCGTGTCCTGCGGTCCTGCAGCAGGAACCACTCGGAAGGCGGATCGGACACCGGGTCGTTGGACCAGGCGGTGAGCTGGTTCAGGCGGCTGTTCACGGCCCAGGTGTAGCCGCCCCCGGCTTCGGAGATCTGCGCCCCGAAGCTCGGGTTGGACAGCACATTGATCCAGGGCCGGGTCGGACGCAGCAGGGGGCCGACATCGAAGCGGAACTCCCCCGACGGGTGCGCGAACTCGCCCTCCGGCGCCGTCACGCCGTCCATCGCCGCCGGAGCCGCGACCAGTTCGGCGCTCGACGTGTCGTGGCGATCCTCGAAGGCCTGCTCGTGCAGGTCGTTCCAGGCCTGGACGTGATGCAGCAGCGGCCGCCCGTCGGCCTGCAGGCGCACGCGGGCGAGCGTCTGCAGGGTGCTCAGCTCATCGGCCGAGAGGTCGGCGCTGCGCAGCGCGTGGAAGCCCGTGCTGGTGCCGGAGCGGTTGCCTGGCAGGGCAGCGCTGTGCGCCTCGTGGCGTTCGCGCAGCGCCGCCAACTCGCGCTGCAGGGCCATCTGGTACGACGCGGGCTCGGCATTCAGCACCACCAGGTCGCAGGCGACCCCGCCCCAATCCCACAGGCGCAGCGCCTGGGCCAGTGCACGCAGCAGGCCCATCCCGGGCATGCCGCTGGCCGAGGCCAGCACGATCGGCCGGTCGCCCGATATGCCGAAGCGCCACAGCAGGCGTCGATCGCAGACCGCGGCGCCCGCATCGCGGCTGCGCTCGACGCTGCCGGGCTGCGGCCGCGTCACGCACAGCACGAGGGCCGTGGTCAGCGACTGGATGGCGGCGAAGTTTTCGGCGCTGATGCCCAGCGCGCGCAAGCGGATGGCGGCCAGGGTGGCCGACATCAGCGAAGCGCGTTGGGCATGGCTCGGCTGGCGGTACTTGTCGATCACCGCATGCAGCACCTCGCGGCTGTCGGACGCCACGGTGGCGAAGGTCAAGCGCGCGCTCGCGTGCGGCGCCAGGCGCAGGCGCAGCATCAGCGCACACACCGGGTCCAGACCGGTGTCGAGGCGAACCGTGGCGCCGGCATCAACTGCGGGCAAGGCGTCGAACGCGCCGACCGGGTTGCCCGCATCCTGGTTGCGTCCGAGCCAGCGCTGGCGGTCGGTCTGAAGGTGCACGCTGATGACCTGCGGGTCGGCGTCGGCGATGAAGTGGGCCGCCAGCAAGGCCTGCTCGGTGGCCAGGCGTGGCTTGCGCTCGAACACCAGTGCGCGCTCCTCGGCCAGCCACTCGGCCTGCACGAACAACTTGCTGAAGGCCGGGTGTGCCTCGTCAGCCCGGGGGTCGGCCAGCGTCACCTCGAATGCCGACAGCAACTCGATCTCGAGCGTGCGCTCGCCCAGGTTGCGGATTTCGACCTGACGGAATTCGATGTCGTCTTCTGGGCTGACCCAGACCGTCGTGTGGGCCTGTAGCTCTGGCCAGGCCGCGTCGAAGCACACGCGGTCGGCGTGGAAGGTGCTGCGGTAGTGCGCCGCCGCATCGGGCGCCGGGTGCTGGGTGATCGAGACCGCACGTGGCTGCTGGTCCCAGCGCAGGTAGAAGAAGCTGCCGTGGGCATCGCGCAGCGCATCGTCGCGCCAGCGCGTGATGCCGCTCTGGCCCCACCGGCTCCAGCCGGCGCCATTGGCGCGCAGCGACACGCTGTAGCGCCCGTTGGACAGCACGTGGGTCGGCTCCAGCGCCGTTGCACCCGGCAGCACCTCGCGCAACAGGCCCGGCGCGCGTCGCAGCAGAGCCTGCGGCGGCGGACCGGCCGGCAACGCATGCAGCAGCGACACCTCGCGCGGGGCGCGTTCGTGCAGCAGCGAAGCCACCGCTTCAATGCGCTCGTTGGCCATGCCCCAGCGCTGCACCACGCCGTCGAAAAGGGCATTGGCCAGAGCGACGATGGTCATGCCCTGGTGGTGCGACATGAAGGTGTCCACGGGCTTGAACAGGCCGCTGTCGGTCTGGCGTGCGGGCGTGTAGTCCAGGGCCTCGATGAAGCCGTAGCGCGAGCGCGCCGCCAGGGCGTCGAGCGCCGCGAAGTTGCGCTGCGCCCGATGCGGTGCGATCTGTGCCGCCAGGGCCGTCGCGTAGGGCGCGATGACCAGTTCGTCGGGTGGCGTACGGCGCAACGCTAGACGCGGCACCCCCTGCGGCGCGTACTGGTAGGCCAGGGTGTGGTCGCTGGCGGCGTAGGCCGATTCCGAGATACCCCAGGGCACCTGGTGCGCACGGGCGAACGCGATCTGCTCGCGCAGCGCGGCATGGCCGGCTTCGCACAACACGCTGCCGTGTGGCTCGTCGAGCATCAGGGTCGGCATCAGGTACTCGAACATCGAGCCCGACCAGGAGCGCAGGCCGGCCTGGCTGCCGACGGCATAGAACGGCCGGCCGAGCGCGGCCCAGTGGCTGACGGGCACGTCGCCCTTGGCGATCGCCAGCAGGCTGGTGAGGCGCGACTCTGAAGCCAGCAGGTCGTAGAAGCCGGCGTCGAGCTGCTGCTCGGCGACGCGGTAGCCGATGTGGAACAGATGGCGGCGTCGGTGGTAGAGGAAGCTGAAGTCGCTTTCCCACGCCAACGCTTCGCAGCGCGCAGCCACCGCATGCAGGCGCTGCAGCGTGGCGGCGTCGGCCGGCCCGTCGGGGGGCGCTTCGCGGCAGGCCTGGGCCAGCGCGAGCAGGTGGCCGCTCAGGTTGCCGCTGTCGACGGTGGAGACGTACATCGGCAGCAGCGGCGCGCAACTCTGCGTGTCGTACCAGTTCAGGAAGTGGCCGCGATGCCGCTCCAGCGTGGCCAGGGTGGCCAGCGTGGCCTCCAGGCGCGCCAGCAACTGCGGCGTGTCGATCCAGCCGAAGCGGCGCGCGCAGGCACTGGCCAGCAGGTACAGGCCGATGTTGGTCGGCGAGGTGCGGTGCGCGACGATGTCGTAGGGCGCAGTCTGCAGGTTGTCGGGCGGCAGATGGTGGTCCTCCGGCCCGACGCAGCGCTCGAAGAACTGCCAGGTGTCGCGCGCGATGCCTTCGAGGTAGGCGCGGTCGGTGGCGGGCAGGGCGACGTCCTTGCGCGCCGGGCGCGGCCGGCTGACCCACCAGGTCCAGACCGGTGCGGCGGCCCACAACAGACACAGCGCCGAGGCCAGCGCCAAGTACTGTGAGCCGCTGGCCAGCAAGGCGCCGAACAGCAGCAGCGCCAGCAGCGGTTCGGCGGCGTGCCGGCGCACGAGTGCAGCGAACGCGGTCGAGGCCTGGGCCTGGGCGGCGGCGGCCGTGGTCCATTGCAGCAGATGGCGCTGGCTGACCGTCATGCGGTACAGCGCGCGCCCGATGGCATCGAGTGCCGCCCGTGCATGCTGCAGCAGCAGCGCGATCTGCCACAGCCCGGCCCAGCCGGCACGCCCCAGATCGGTGGCGGCACGACGGTAGAAGTGGCGTTTGGCCAGGTCGTCGCGGCTGGGCGAGAAGCCGGCCATGGCGCCCATCAAGGGCCCGGCGAAAAACGCGGCGCCGATCAGGGCCAGGGCCGCCCAAGGCGAGAGTCCGTGACCGCTCAACGCGAGTAGCAACAGCGCCAGCGACATCGGCGCCACCAGGGAGCGGCGCAGGTTGTCGAACATCTTCCAACGATTGATCGCGCGCAGGCGGTAGCGTGACGGATCGAACAGGAAAGGCAGCAACTGCCAGTCGCCGCGCATCCAGCGGTGCACGCGGGATGCGGCCACGTCGGCATGGAAGGGGGCGTCTTCTATGACCGTGATGTCGGTCACCGCGGCACACCGGGCGATCGAGCCCTCGAGCAGGTCGTGGCTCAGCACCCGGCCCGGTGGCAGACGGCCGCCCAGCACGGCGTGCATGGCGTGCACGTTGAGCAGGCCCTTGCCGGAGAAGCTGCCTTCGCCGAAGAGGTCCTGGTAGACCTCCGAGGTCGCGGCGCTGTAGGGGTCGATGCCGCACTGCCCGGCGAACAGCCAGTGGAAGAGCGTGAAGTCGCGCGGCGCCGGCAGCGGCGTCACGACGCGCGGCTGCAGGATGCCGTAGCCGCCGACTACGCTAAGCCCGTCGGCCGACAGACGCGGCTGGTTGTGCGGATGCGCTGCCACGCCGACCAGCTCGCGCAAGCGGCCGGGGGGCAGTTGCGTGTCGCTGTCGAGCGTGACGACATAGCGCGTGTCGTCGGCGATGCGCGAGCAGTCGCCCAGGTCGAGAAAGGCCGCGCCGCCGGAGCCTGGCTGCGCGAGGGTGGCGATCAGTTGTTCGAGCTTGCCGCGCTTGCGCTCCCAGCCGATCCAGCGCTGTTCGGTCTCGCTGAAGCCGCGCGCGCGGTGCAGCAGGATGAAGCGAGGTGTGGCATCGGCTTCCTCGCTCCCGCGCGGATAGCGCAGGTTGAGGGCGCGGATGCTTTCCACGGCCCCAGCCAGCAGGGCATCGTCCGTCGCCATCAGCGCGCTGTCGGCATCGGCCCAGTCGGTCAGCAAGGCGAACTGCGCGTGACGCTCCGGGTTGGCGAGGTGGTGCAGCAGCAGGCGATGCGCGAGCGCGGCAGTCGACTCCTCGTCGCCGAGCATGCCGGGTATCACGACCATGACCCGGTGCTCGGGTGGGATGCCACCCGCCAGGGCCAGACGGGGCACGTGGGCCGGCCGCGCCGATTCGCTGACCAGGCGGTTGATCACGGCCACCAGGGCCTCGCTGGCCGGAAAGAGCATCAGACCGGCGGCCAGGGCCTGCAGCCACAACGACGCATCGGCCGGCGCGGCCATCTGATGGCGCCAGAGCATCCAGGCCACGAGACCCAGCGTGCCCAGCACGACCGTGCCCAGGTACGCCGGCAGGGCCAACCGCCGCACGCTCGCCTGCACGGGCTGGCGCAGGCGTTCATGCAAGCCGAGTGCCCGAACCAGGGCCGGGCGGCCGGGACCGTTCAGCCAGTGACCGGCGGCCGTGCGCCGCACATCCGTTTCCCCTTTGGGATCCGTGGCCGCGGCCGAACGCATCAACTCGAGCAGGGAGTGCGCTACGTCGAGCTCGCTCCGGCCGCCGGCGCGCGCCAGGCGCTCGATCGCGTGCAGGGTCAGATCGCGGGTGGCGGTGTGTTCGGCCTCGAACACCGGCGAGTCCAGCATCAGGCGCATCAACGCACTGCTGCGGGCGACGATGTCGGACCAGTCGGCGTCGCCGATCGCGCGCAGCGAGGTCACGGCATTGCTGACGCTCAGGTTGTCTGCGGCCTGGTCGGCGCTCTGCTGGGTCTGTACCGCGGCGGCATCGGGCAGCGCATTGCGCAACCAGTCGAGCTGCGCCGCGTGACGCTCTGCCGCTTCAGGGCCTCGACCGTCCTGCAGGCGCTGTGCCATCTGGGCCAGGAACATGCGCCCGACGCCGCGCTGGTCGAGCAGGCGCAGCACCTGTTCCAGTGCCGGCACCGGAAAGGCATCGATGCGGTCGCAGCACAGATTGGCCACTTCGCGCGCCGCCTTGTTGCAGGCCACGCGCTCGGCCAGCCGGCGCAGGTTTTCGATCAGCATCACGCGCAGCGTGGTCGGCAGGGCCCACATCTCGGCCAGGTTCAGTTCGCGTGTTTCCTGGTAGGCGGTGAGGAACTGCACCAGCAGGTCTTCGTCGAAGGCGCCGTCGGTGTGGGCGACGAAAGCCCAGGCCACGCCGTACACGCGCGGCAGCCCCGCCAGAGGCTCGTCGATCAGTACCGGCAGGGCACGGAAGTAGCGCGGCGGCAGGCCCTTGTGGACTTCCTCGAGCTGAGCTTCGATGAGGTGGAAGTTGTCGAGCAGCCACTCGGCGGCGGGACTGATGTCGTAGCCCGTGGCCGCCTGCACGCCGATGTAGTGATGCGCTTCGCGCAGCGCGCGGATGTTGCTGCGCAGGCGCGGAAAGAAGCTGCCTCGACCCCACTTCGTGGCTCTGGCCGCGCGGTGGGTGTCACCGAGGCTGCGCCCGTGCTGTGCAAATCGTTGCGGGCCGAAGATCTCCGAGCGGATCGGCGGTGGCACCGCGCCGCGCGAACCATCCAGGATGGCGCACAGCTCGGGTCGGGCTTGCGGGATCAGGCGCAGCAGATCACGCTGCGCCATGACTCAGGACAGTGCCAGGCTGCCGCCGATCAACACAGACGCCACCACCAGTGTGGTGACGAAGCGCGGCGCGACGAAGCGGTGAACCGCATCGGCCGCGCAGTGCAGGGCATACAGACGACCGGTCAAGGCACGGCAATGGGCCAGGTGCTCACCCAGCGCGCTCGTCTCCGTCGGGAGGTTGTCGGCGTCAGTGGCAAAGGAAGAGGTGCTCCAGCGCGGACCGGCAGCGACTTCGATGTTCATGAATGGCTCCGCGAGTGCAGCCTTGAGGGCCGCATGAAAAGTAGGGTCTGTGTTTGGACTGGTCGGCCGCAGGGCGGCCGGTCAGCATCGCGTAGCGTAGGCAAAGCGGCCCCGCCCGTCTGTCGGACAGGGCCCACCGGGCCTTGTAGGACGGAGCGCCGCGCGCTTACTTCTTGTTAGGATCGATCTGGTTGCCGATCACGCCACCGACGGCTGCGCCGCCGACGGTACCGACCGTGCTGCCGCCTGTGAGGACGGCGCCGGCGACGCCGCCGATGGCCGCGCCAGCGGCGGTGTTCTTGTCACGGGTAGACATGCCGCTGCAGGCGCCGAGCACGGAAGCAGCGATCGAGGCCATGGCGATGGTTTGGATGAGGCGATTGGTCATGATGAACTCCTTGAAGTGGCAGAAAAGAACTTCTGTCCCACGTCATCGGTGCTGAAGCATCCCGCTTGGCGTGCGATGAGCCATCTTCAGTGCAATGCCACCCGGCCCGAATCAGGCGTCAACGCGCTGGTGTGTAGGAAAGGGCCGCATACTTCCGTCCGCCGGTTCCCGGCCCTCCGGAAGCCCCATGCCAAGCGACGCACCACATGCCCCCGGCGCGGCGACCGAGACACCGCCAGTGCATCGAGCGCCCCGAGACGGCGCCGATCGGGTTGCGCTGGCCTTCACAAAACTGCTGCGCCTGTGCGCCGACACCTTCTTCGCCAAGCGCTATGGCCACCGCGCCATCGTGCTGGAGACCGTGGCCGCGGTACCTGGCATGGTCGGCGCAACGCTGACGCACCTGCGATGCCTGCGTCGCATGGCCGACGACGAAGGTTGGATCCGCACCTTGATGGAGGAGGCCGAGAACGAGCGCATGCACCTGATGACCTTCGTGGCCCTGGCTCGACCGACGGCCTTCGAGCGGGCGGTCGTGCTGTTCGTGCAGTGGGTGTTCTATCTCGGTTTCTTCGGCCTGTACTTGGTCTCGCCGCGTACCGCGCACCGCGTCGTCGGCTACTTCGAGGAAGAGGCCGTGCTGAGCTACAGCCTGTACCTGGCCGAGATCGACGCCGGTCGGTCGGCCAATGTGCCGGCACCGGCCATCGCCCTTCACTACTGGCAGCTACCCGCCGAGGCGAGCCTGCGCGACGTGGTACTGGTCGTGCGCGCCGACGAGGCGCATCACCGCGACGTCAACCACCGCTTTGCGGACCAGCTGGCTGGTGAACCGCCCGATGTGCGGCCAGTGGCGACCTACCCGGCGCACGCCGAGGAACTGCGCGGGCCGGGCTGAGCGTCCGCTCAGATCAGCTCTTCAGCGATGAGCAGGCGGTAGTGCACCGCCAGGGTTGCGCCGTGTTCGCGCGCGATCTCGGCGGCGCGCGACGCCGCCTCGCTGTCTTCCACCTTGACCAGGAGCCAGCGATAACCCTGCCGCGACAGCTTCAGGTAGCGCCGCGCCAGCGTGATCTCGTAGCCGAATCCGACCAGCGGTCCAGCTTTGTCGATCAACTCGGCAAACTCTTCAACCCCTTCGCGCGGCGTGAAGTTGACCAGGGCGTCGTCGGGCCAGCCGTTGAGACGCAAAGCCGCCGTCAGCGACGCGACCTGTTCCGTGCTCGGTAGGCCGAGCATCAGGTGGCCGATCGGATTGAAGGCGGTGAACGAGGTCGGCAATTCGTCCTTGGTGATCGTGTCGTTCATGCGAACTCCTTTCGGTCGTGGTTCCTCGCCCCATCCTAGGGTCGGCGGATAGGGCGGACCGTCGGGCACCCACGCGGTCGCCTGTAGGAGGAGGGCGCGCCTTGCGGGGCACGGCGCGTAGGCGAGGGCCGACAAGGCTGCCGGCCTGCCGCCGACAGACGGCAGCGCGCTTCTGCCGAACACTGGTCTCCTTCGCGCTTGAAATCGGAACCGCCATGCTGAAGAAGACCGTCACCGCCACCAAGAAGCCGTCCCTGCGCAAGTCCGCGCCCGTCCCCGATGGGCTGCAGGGCGAAGGCAACTACAACGCCGCGCGCCGCCACCGCGCTTCGGTGCGCAAGTTCATCCAATCCGGCCAGGTCGAGGACGCGGCACGCGAGGCCGAGCCCAAGACCCCGGTGGAGGAAGAGGCGCTGTTCGATGCCGAGCGGGCGGGAAAGGAACGCTCGAAGGGCGAGGACCCGGCGCTCAAGCGGGCTTCCCGACGTAGGCCCTGAGTGGCGCACGCGGGGTCGCGCGCCGGCCCCGCCGGTCGCGCGCCTGCCGTGCGCTGCCGCTGGCCCGGCGCGCTGCTTTACAGAGATTGACCGCGCGCACACACGCGGCTTGCAACGCTCCGACACATTCGAAACCATGCCCACAGATGCCCGCCCGACCTGTTCAGCGCCCCGGCCCGCGGCCCGCCCTGCGGCGTGGGTGGCGCTCGGCGCGGTCTGGCTGACGTTGGGCGCTTGCTCGACATTGGCGCCGCAGCGTGCGGCGCCGATCGAGGTGCCGGCGGCCTGGTCGGCCGACGCGGGCGGCGCGAGTGCGCAGGCCACGTCGCTGGCCCAATGGTGGCAACGCTTCGACGATCCCCTGCTCGGCCGCTTGGTGACCCAGGCGCTGCAGGCCAACACCAGTGTGCAGAGCGCCGCCGCGGCACTGCGCCAGGCCCGCGCGCTGCGCGACGTGTCGGCAGCGGGCCTGTTGCCCAGCGTCGACGGCTCAGGCTCGGCACAGCGCAGCAAGTCGGGTGACAACAGCGCCAGCAGCAGCTTCCGCGCCGGCCTGGATGCGAGTTGGGAACTCGACGTCTTCGGCGCCAACCGCAGCGCGCTGCAGGGCAGCGAGGCCGGCGTGCGCGCCAGTGCCGCCGACCTGGGCGACGTGCAGGTCTCGATCGCGGCCGAGGTGGCGCTGGCCTACATCGGCCTACGCTACAACCAGGCGCGCCTGGCGATCGCCAACGACAACCTGGCCAGCCAGCAGGAAGCCCTGCAGTTGACGCAGTGGCGCTTGCAGGCCGGCCTGGTGACTTCGCTCGAAGCCGAGCAGGCGCGCGGCGCGGTCGAGCAGACGCGCGCGCAATTACCGGCGCTGCAGACCAGCATCGCCCAGAGCACCCACGCACTGGCCGTCCTGACGGGCCAGGCGCCGGCCGCGCTGCAGGCGATCCTGGCGTCCGCCGCGCCCTTGCCTCAGGTGAGTGCCGATCTGGCGCTGAGTCTGCCCGCGGAGACCCTGCGCCAGCGCCCCGACGTGCGCGCGGCCGAACACCAGGTGAGCGCGGCCGCGGCCCGTGTCGCGCAGGCCGATGCGGCGCGCAAGCCCAGCTTCAGGCTGAGCGGCTCGCTCGGCCTGAATGCGCTGACGCTGGGTTCGCTGACTTCGGGCGCTGCGTTCGCCGCGGCCCTGCTGGCGGGCGTCTCGCTGCCGATCTTCGACGGCGGCGCCGGCGCGGCCCAGGTACAGGCGCAACAGGCCGCGTTCGACCAGGCGCAGCTGGCCTACAAAGCGACCGTATTGACGGCATTGAAGGACGTGGAAGATGCGCTCGTCGCCCTGCGCGGCGACCGCGAGCGCGTGGCGCGCCTGCAGCAGGCGGCCGAGGCCTCGGCGAACGCCGCCTTGCTGGCGCGCCAGCGCTACAGCAGCGGCCTGATCGACTTCCAGACTGTGCTCGAGACCCAGCGCAGCCAGCTCAGTTCGCAGGACAGCTTGGCCGGCGCGCGCGCCGACGTCAGCGCCGACCATGTGCGCCTGTACAAGGCGCTCGGCGGCGGCTGGCTGCCCGATGCGCCGGTGCTCGCCGCCGCTGCCGATTCCCTCCCCACCGCGACGACGCCCCGCCGCCCATGAACGCTCCGACCCCCATCGCCGCCGTGGAACCCGTGCGCACCGCTGCGCCACCGCCCAAAGGGGCGCAAGCCGATCTGTCGAAACTGCTCGACGAACCGGCGAAACAGGCCTGGTACCGCCGCCCTGCGCTATGGGCCAGTGCGTTGCTCCTCGGTCTGCTGGTGGGCGCGGGCCTGTGGTGGCAGGCCCGAGAGACGGCGAACGCCGCGCCGAGCTACACCACCCAGCCCGTCGCCCGCGGCAACCTGACGCTCAGCGTCACTGCCAACGGTACCCTGCAGCCGACGCGATCGATCGCCATTGGCAGTGAGCTTTCGGGTACGGTGACCAAGGTCAACGTCGACGTCAACGATCGCATCAAGAAGGGCCAGGTGCTGGTCGAGCTCGACACCGCCAAGCTCGCCGACCAGATCCTGCGTTCGCGCGCCTCCTTGGCCGCGGCGAACGCCAAGCTGGCGCAGACCGCGGCGACAGTGAAGGAAGCGCAGTCGAGCCTGGCGCGCTTCGAGGAAGTGGCGCGCCTGTCGGGTGGCAAGGTGCCCTCGAAGGCCGAGCTCGACAGCGCCCGCGCCACCGTGGACCGTGCGCTCGCCGATCAGGCCAGTGCGCGAGCCGGTGTCACCGAGGCGCAAGCGACGGTCTCCACCGACACCATCAACCTGGGCAAGGCGTCGATCCGTGCACCGTCCGACGGTGTGATCCTGACGCGCAACGTCGACCCCGGCAATGCGGTGGCGGCGTCGCTGCAGGCGGTCACGCTCTTCACAGTGGCCGAAGACCTGGCGCAGCTGCGCCTGCAGGTATCGGTCGACGAGGCCGATGTCGGCTCGGTGATCACCGGCCAGAGCGCCAACTTCACCGTCAGCGCGCACCCGGGCCGCAAGTACCCGGCCAAGGTCACGCGGGTGGCGTTCGGCTCGACGATCACCGAGAACGTCGTCACCTACCCGACCCAGCTCGAGGTCGACAACAGCGACCTCAGCCTGCGCCCTGGCATGACGGCCACCGCCACCATCACAGCCACACAGCGCAACAACGTGCTGCTTGTGCCCAACAGCGCGCTGCGCTTCTCGCCCGCGACCGCTGCCGCCCCGGCGCGGCCTGCGGCCAGCGGCGGCGGCATCGTCTCCAGCCTGGTGCCGCAACGCATGCCGCGCGGCAATGCGCGCCGCTCGGCCGCCGACGGCGCCAGCACCGCGACGGCGCGCCAGGTCTGGGTCCTGCGCGACGGCTTGGCCGTGGCCGTGCCGGTGACGCCGGGCATCAGCGATGGCCGCATGACCGAGATCACCGGCGGCGAGTTGCAGGTCGGCATGCAGGTGATCACCGACCAGAAATCGGCAGCGGCGAAGTGATCGAACCCCTGATCCGCTTGCGCGGCGTGACAAAGGTCTATGGCAGCGGCCAGGCCGAACTGCTGGCGCTCAAGGGCATCGACCTGGACATCCACGCGGGCGAGTTCGTTGCCATCATGGGACCGAGCGGCTCGGGCAAGTCGACCGCCATGAATATCCTCGGCTGCCTCGACACGCCGACGAACGGGCAGTACCTGTTCCAGGGTGCGCGGGTCGAGTCGCTGACGCGCGACCAGCGCGCGCGCCTGCGCCGACGCTACCTCGGCTTCGTGTTCCAGGGCTTCAACCTGCTGGCGCGCACCTCGGCGCAGGAGAACGTCGAGTTGCCCCTGCTGTACCGCGGTGAGAGCGCGGCGACGCGGCGCAGTGCGGCAGCGAAGGCGCTGAAGTCGGTCGGCCTGGGCGGCTGGGAGCACCACACCCCGGCTGAACTGTCGGGCGGGCAGCAGCAGCGTGTGGCCATCGCGCGAGCCATTGTCACCGAACCCGCAGTGCTGCTGGCCGACGAGCCCACCGGCAACCTCGACACTCAGCGCAGCCAGGAGATCATGGAACTGCTGCGCGCGCTGAACACCGACCACGGCATCACCGTGCTGATGGTGACGCACGAGCCCGACATGGCGGCCTACACAAAGCGCTGGGTGCGCTTCGTCGACGGGCGCATCGACAGCGACCAGCCGAACACGCATCCGGTCGCTGCTGTCAAGGCTGCCGAGGCGGCGCCGGCGGCGCTGGTGCCCTGATGCTGCTCAACACGCTGTTCCTCGCCTTGCGTTCGATCCGGCGCAACCTGCTGCGTTCGTTCCTGACCATCCTGGGCATCGTCATCGGCGTCAGCGCGGTCATCACGATGGTCACGCTCGGCAATGGCGCGACGCAGGCCGTGCAGATGCAGATCTCGAGCCTCGGCACCAACCTGCTGATGGTGCGGCCGGGCCAGCGGATGGGGCCGGGCGGTGGCGGCGGTGCGCCCTCGTTCAAGGAGAGCGATGCCGAGGCCGTGCTGTCCCAGATCGGCGGTATCGCCGCGGTCGCCCCCGAAGGTCGCGCCAATGTCACGGTGGTCGGCAACGGCCGCAACTGGGCCACCAATGTCATCGGGAGCAGCAATGCCTGGTTCGACACCGGCAACTGGAAACTGGCCTCGGGCCGCAAGTTCGAGGAGGCCGAACTGAGTGCCGGCGCGGCCGTGTGCATCGTCGGCGAGACGGTGCGGCGCGAGATCTTCGGCGGCCGCCGCGGCCTGGGAGAACAGCTGCGCATCAAGCAGTTCTCTTGCGAAGTGGTCGGTGTGCTGGCCTCGAAAGGCCAGGCGGCGATGGGCAATGACCAGGACGACACGGTCCTGGTGCCGCTGCGCACCCTGCAGCGCCGCGTCAGCGGCAACCAGCGCGTCAACACCTTGCTGGTCTCGATGCAGGACGGCAGCGACCCCGAGCGCGTCAAGAGCGGCCTGCGTCAGCTGTTGCGCGAGCGGCGCAAGCTCGACACGGGCGACGACGACAACTTCAACGTGCTCGACACCCAGCAACTGGCCGAGACGCTGTCGGGCACGACGCAGGTCATGACGACCCTGCTCGGCGCGGTGGCTGCGGTCAGCCTGCTGGTCGGCGGCATCGGGATCATGAACATCATGCTCGTCAGCGTCACAGAGCGCACCCGCGAGATCGGGCTGCGTCTGGCCATCGGTGCGCTCGAGCGCGAGGTCCTACTGCAGTTCCTGATCGAGGCAGTGGCGCTGGCCGCACTCGGCGGCCTGATCGGGATCGTGATCGCGACGGGCGCGTCGATCGTCGGCGCGCAATGGATGGGCGTGCCCTACCTGTTCGATCCGACGATCAACCTGCTTTCATTCGTGTTTTCCGCCGGCATCGGCGTGCTCTTTGGCTATTTTCCGGCTCGGCGCGCGGCGCAACTCGATCCAATCGAGGCGTTGCGGCACGAGTGAAGCGCCGCAGCTGAAGTGCGCGGCGCGGGATTTACTTGGCGGGAACAGCCAGGTCACGCGCCAGGCTCATCTTGACCAGGCAACTGCCGCGCTCGCCACCCCACCGAAGTTGCTTGCAGCGCCACGCGGCTGCGTCCTGCGCTTCCCGCGCCATGCGAATCTGGTCGGCTTGCGCCACGTGCTGGGCCACAACGTTCCCGAAGGCCAGCAGCAGACCCAGCACCATCACGGCGCCCAGGATCGCGGTGACCGCGGGCGATCGCAGCAGGTCCAGCGCCTGTTGCCACTGCGACGACCGCATACGCTGCATGCCACTCGATGCGCCCTTGGCGGCATCCTGCCAACTGGAGTCCGGGGTGTGCATGGCTTGTCTTTCGTCGCCGCCCGCAGGTTGCGAGCCGATGGCGAGATGGTCCTTGCGCGGCGCCGACTGCACCATCGGATGAGCGGTGCATCCGTTGTAGGTGCCGCCTTACAGCAGCGCGCGACGGCCAAAGCGCGAAGGAGTTCCTCGGCGCGGGGACGAGGGCGGTGCAGTCGAAGCGCGCTCACGCGCGCGGACCCCACCCGGCGCCTGGGCAGCGCCGATGCGCGTGAACCTTGGTGTCAGCCCTTCTTGCTGCCGAACAGCAGCAACGCGCCGCCCGCGACAATGGCCGCGACGCCGGCCCAGACCGGCACGTTGACGGTCTGTTTTTCCTTCACCGACAACTCGATCGGTCCGAGCTTGGCGGTTGTCGTGTCCTTGGTGTAGCTGAACCCGCCATACATCAGGCCGAGCACTCCGACGATGAGCAGCCCCACCGCCACGATCTTGATTGCATTCATGTCTTCTCCTCGTTGTCGCCAAGCTAAGTGCTGCGCAGCGTAAAGTCTGTGCGCCATCGTACAGACGTCCACCATCGCGTCGGGCACGGTGAAGCGAAGGATATGCCCATGAGTCGACACCCCGTCGGACGCCGTGCCGACCTGGTCCGCATTGCCGTCGAAACGATGAGCGAGCGCGGCCTCGAACCCGAGTTTCCCGCCGGAGCCCTGCGCCAGCTGGCGTCGATCCCCGGCCCCGGTCGATCCGGCGATCCGCGCATTGTCGACCTGCGTGCAATGTCCTGGTGCTCGATCGACAACGACGATTCGCGCGACCTGGACCAGCTGACGGTCTGCGAGCCACTCCCTGACGGGGCGATCCGAATCCACGTCGCGATCGCCGATGTTGACGTTCTCGTGGAGAAGGGGTCGCCGATCGACGAGCATGCCCGTCACAACACGACGTCGGTCTACACGGCGGCGCGCATCTTCCCGATGCTCCCGGAACGCCTGTCGACTGATCTGACATCGCTCAATCCGGGCCAGGACCGGTTGGCGGTCGTCACCGACTTCGTGGTCGCGGTCGACGCCTCGATCGTCCGCTCCGGCGTGCGCCGTGCCATGGTTCATAACCACGCCAAGCTGGCCTACGACGCCGTGGCGGCCTGGCTCGAGGGTGCGGCCGAGTTGCCGGCAGTCGCGGCTGCAGTCCCTGCGATCGAGCAGCAACTGCGCCTGCAGGACGATGTGGCCCAGCGCCTGCGTGCGCGTCGGCGTGCCGAGGGCGCGCTCGAGTTCGAAACGATGCAGCCGCGCGCGGTGTACGAGGGCGAACGGGTGGTCGAGATCCGGCAGCAGGTGCAGAACCGCGCGCGCCAGCTGATCGAAGAACTGATGATCGCCACGAACCAGTGCACGGCTCGCTTCCTGACGCGCCAGGGCGGCATTTCGCTGCGCCGCGTGGTGCGCTCGCCCGAGCGCTGGCAGCGCATTGCCGAGGTGGCGCGCAAATTCGGCGAGGCCTTGCCGAACGAGCCTGACGCGCGCGCGCTCGAGGACTTCCTGGCGCGCCGACGCAAGGCCGATCCGCTGCGCTTCCCGGACCTGTCCCTTGTCATCGTCAAGCTGATGGGCTCGGGCGAATACGTGGTCGAGCAGGCCGGCGTCGCGCCGATCGGGCACTTCGGCCTGGCCCTGCGCGACTACACCCACTCCACCGCGCCGAACCGGCGCTTCCCTGATCTCATCACCTCGCGCCTGCTCAAGTCCGTGCTGGCCGGCACCGAGCCGCCCTACAGCCTGGCCGAACTGAGTGCCCTGGCCGCGCACTGCAGCCGCCAGGAGGACGCGGCGCAGAAGGTCGAGCGAAAGCTGCGCAAGTCCGAGGCCGCGCTGCTGCTGCAATCGCGTGTCGGTGAACGCTTCGACGCCATCGTCACCGGCCGCGCCAAGGGCAACACCTGGGTCCGCACCCTTGCGCCGCCGGTCGAGGGCATGCTGGCGGGGCGGGTGCCCGACCTCGACATCGGGCAACGGGTCCGCGTCGAGCTGGTGGCCACCGACGTCGAGCGCGGCTTCATCGACTTTGTCCTTGCCGAGTCGGCGCGGGGTCGATGATGAACCTGATCCTGAAGCTGTTTCCCGCCGGACACCTGGTGATCAGCCTGATGTTCATCGTGGCGGCCTTCGCCCTGCTGGCCTTTGCCGGTTACGAACTGGTGCAGGCCGTGCTGCCGTTCAACGCCCTGGGGGCGTCGGCGCGCATCGACGGCCTGCTCAACTGCATCGCCTTGCTGACCATCGCGGTGGCCGCGCTCGAGCTCGGGCAGACCATCGTCGAGGAGGAGATCCAGCGCGCCTCGCACATGAGTTCGCCCTCGCGCGTGCGCCGCTTCATGTCGCGCTTCCTGGTGGTGCTAGTGGTGGCACTTTCGATCGAGGCCCTGGTGGCGGTCTTCCGCTACAGCCGCGACGACCCGTCGAACCTGCCCTACGCCGCATCCATCGGCCTGATGGCCGCGGCCCTGCTTGCCGCGTGGGGCGTGTTCATCAAGCTCAACCTCGGTGCCGAGGCGCTCGAGCCCGAGGCGCTGGCGGCGGCGAAGAAGGAAGACACCAAGGTCGAACAGCCCGGGTGAACCAGCCGCCCGCTTTTTGTCCTACAGGTTTTCGACGCCTCGGCCGATGCCGCCAGGCAGCGGCGCGAGTGAGCATGGGGGCCACCCGAACAGGAGACCTACCATGCAGAAGCTGAAAGACCTGATGAGCCGCGACGTGAAGGTCATCGGCCCCGATATGAGCATCGGTGAAGCTGCGATACAGATGCGTGACGGTGACTTCGGGATGCTGCCGGTGGGCGAGGACGACCGCATGATCGGCACGATCTCCGACCGCGACATCGTGATCCGCGCCGTCGCTGAGGGCATGGACAGTGAAACCAAGGTCCGCGACGTGATGTCCGACGGCATCGCTTGGGCCTATGAAGACGACTCGGTCGACAAGGCCGTGAAGATCATGGGCGACCGCCAGGTGCGCCGCCTTCCGGTTGTGGACCGCGATAAGCGCCTGGTCGGCATCGTCGCCCTAGGCGACTTCGCGGTCGAGTCGACACAGATCCGTCCGGCTGCCGAGGCGCTGTCCGAAATCTCGAAGCCGGCCTGAGCCCGGCAGAAGGAGTTCGCATGACGATCGCCCTCAACAACCCGGCGCCGGCCCGCGTCGCCGGGTTCAACCTGGATCTTGAAGACTGCGCCAAGCTGTTGCTGCGCGTCAGTCTGGGCGTGTTGCTGTTGCTGCATGGCGTGGCGAAGATCAGCAACGGCATCGACCCGATCCTGGGTGCCGTCGCCCAGGCTGGGCTTCCCGCCGCCCTGGCCTACGGCGTCTATGTCGGTGAGGTCGTCGCTCCGCTGTTGCTGATTGTCGGCGTCTGGACCCGTGCTTCGGCCATTGTCATCGCCATCAACATGGTCGTTGCGGTGCTGCTGGTGCACATGAAGGACCTGGGCTCGCTGTCGCAGAGCGGCGGCTGGGCGCTTGAACTCCAGGCCTTCTATCTCGTCAGCGCCTTGGCGGTGGCATTGCTCGGTCCGGGCCGCCTTGCCGCCGGCAGCGAGCGAGGAAGTTGAGATGTCCCAACCGACCTCCTTGGCCGCTGCGTTCGCCCCTGCCCGCCCGGCGTGCCCATCCTGCAACGGGACCGTCAATCGCGTGCCCCGGCAGTTGATCGATCACCTGCTCAGCAGCTTGATGCCGGTCCGCCGATACAGTTGCCGGGCCGTCGCCTGCCATTGGGAAGGCACCTTGCGCGACGAATGCTTCGACCTGACGCCCGGGGATAGCACCAAGCGCTACAACCGCCGCTTCGACACTTTCTGACGGTCCGCGGCGCACGGCGCATGGGTGCGCTGCCGTACAGACGCGGGGGGAGGGGGCGTCCAAACTTCGCGCTCCAGTTGCAGCGTGTCGAGCCGATGGACAGCCGGCCCGAAGGGCGACGCAACCTCTCTCAGGATGTCTGGCGATGTCGAACCCAGATGCACCCGGATCCATCATGCCGCTGAAAGGCCAGCGCAGCGGTGCGATCGTGATCGATATGGCCGGCACGCGGGTCAAGTTCGACCCACCCGTTGGTGGGTTCTTTGATAGCACCGACGTCGCCGTGGTCGATTGGGACGTCCTGTTCAATGCCGTGACGGCGCGCTTGCAGCAAATCGTTGGATCGTCGCGGCCGTCAGAGTTGCTGCCGAACGACGACTCGGGTCAGGTCAGGACTCAGGTCCTGCAGTGCGTGTCCGCACTCGAACAACTTCACACGTCGATGCGGCACTACATCGAACGCGGCCGCGCGCTCGAACAAGACCTGGCCAGCGCGCATAGCACCTTGGCCGACGTGCGCGCCGACCTCGCCGGCACCCAAGCCAGCGAGCGGGCCGCGCGCCACCTCGCCGCACATGACAGCCTGACCTCCTTGCCTAATGGCACGGCTTCCGCTAGCGCCTGACCGATGTAGTCAACGAGGCGGCAGTACGCGGCCAGCCCTTACGCACGGGCACGCGGCGATGAATTGTTGAGGATCATCGCGGCGCGCTTGCGCGTCGCCCTGCGCGCCGAAGACATGGTCAGCCGCCTGGGCGGCGATGAATTCGCCTGCTGTGGATCGCGCCGCCGCACCGCAAAGCCCTGGCCTCGAGCCTGTTCGAGATGGTGTGCTTGCCCTTCCAGATCGGCGCGCTGACGCTGACGGTCAAGCCGAGCATCGGCATTGCCCTGTGGCCCGGCGACGGCGAGTCGGCCGAGCGCCTGATCGACCACGCCGACGCTGCGATGTACTGCGCCAAACGCCAGCGCAGCGGCCATGCCTTCTTCGACCAGGGTGGCGGCGACGGGAGTCGCAAGGCGCAGGCCTCACCGTCCGCGTAGGACGGCGACTACTGCGAGAGGCGATGGCGTCTGCTTCGCGCAGGCGACACGGATGGGCACGATGCGCTGGCTGATTCGACAGCCTCGAAAGCCCGCCATGCAACTCTTCGCTCTGTGCCTTGCCGTCGTCACCGCCCTCGCTTCGATCGGGGTGGCGCTCTGGACCTGGCAAGCCATGGACAGCATCGGCGACGACCTTCGCGACTTCGTCAGCTTCGAAGGCATGCACTTCGAAGACCAGCGTAGTCGCACCTGATCCCTCCCCCACCTCAGCCTCAAGGCCCATCATGACTAAAACCCTCGCCCTCAAGACCTCCCTCATCGTCTCCGCCTTGCTGGCCCTGCCGCTGGCCAATGCGGCGATCAGCAAGACCGACTACAGCGCAGGTAAGACGCGCATCAGCGCCGACTACAAGGCCAACAAGGCGGCTTGCGACTCCCTCAAAGCCAACGCCAAGGACATCTGCGTCGAAGAAGCCAAGGCCAAGGAGAAGGTCGCGCGCGCCGAACTGGAGTTCAACTACACCGGTAAGCCTGCCGATCAGACCAAGTTGCTCGAGACGAAGGCCAAGACGGCCTATGCCGTGGCCAAGGAAAAGTGCGACGACAAGGCTGGCAACGACAAGGATGTCTGCGTCAAGGAAGCCAAGGCCGCCGAGGTCAAGGGCCTCGCCGACGCCAAGATGGGCAAGCAGATCACCGAGGCCAAGAAAGACGCCACCGCCGACAAGCGCGATGCCGACTACAAGGTCGCCGCCGAGAAGTGCGACGCGATGTCGGGCGATGCCAAGAACGCCTGCATCGCCAGCGCCAAGGCCCGTTTCGGCAAGACCTGATCCAGCCCACGGCCGATCGCCATCGGCCGCCATCCAACCCGTGTTCCCGCGGAGAACCCCATGCTGTTGTCCACCACCGAAGTCGAAGCACCGCTGCAACAGGACCGCAGCCCGATGCCCTCCGCGACGCGGCCCAAGCGAACGCGCGCGACCCCCGGCACGATGCGCCTGCGCGCACTTAGGGAGCAAGGGCGTGTGGTGGACTTCGTCTGGCAGTCAGTCAGCCCGGCTGCAGGAAAACTGCTGCGTTGCCAGCCGGTCGATTTGATCGCCCGGGCCTTGAGTGAGACGGTGTCGGGAGGCCCCCTCGGCCATCCGGCGCTGATCGACCGCTACCGGCGCGTGCTGGAGTACGGCAACGCGCAGTCCTTCGCCCAGGTTCACCTGATCGATGGTCGCCAGGACGTCGTGGTGCACCGTGTCGTGCGGCACGGCGACGGGGTGGCGGTCACCTTGACCAACCTGAGTGCAGATCGACGCAAGCAGGCCTGGCGCCTCGAGCACGGACAGCCCGAACGGGAGCTGCAGCAAAGGACGACCCAATGAACGCCGCCGTCAACGGCCCGCACACGCTGATGCCGCTGCCCTACGCGTCGGACGCGCTGGCTCCGGTGATCTCTGCCCGCACCGTCGACTGCCACTATGGCAAGCACCATCAGGGCTATGTCGACACCTTGAACAAGCTGGTCGCAGCGACGCCGTTCGCAGAGATGTCAGTGCGCGAGACGATCGCCGCCAGCGCTGGTCAAGCCGATAAGCAGAAGATCTTCAACAACGCCGCCCAGGTCTGGAACCACGACTTCTACTGGAACAGCCTGCGGCCTGACGGCGGTGGGGCACTGCCCGCCGCCCTCGCGCCCCTTATCGAAGCGGCCTTCGGCTCGCAAAAGGCCTGCAATGCGGCGCTGGCCGCGGCAGCGACCGCGCGATTCGGCAGCGGCTGGGTCTGGTTGGTGCTGCAGCAAGGAGCGCTGAAGGTCGTCGACACTGGCAACGCCGACGCGCCCCTGGCGGCTGGGCAGCGGCCGCTCCTGGTCATCGACGTTTGGGAGCATGCCTACTACCTCGACTACCAGCAGCGCCGTGCCGATCACGTCGCCGCGCTGCTGGATCGACTGGTCAACTGGGCCTTTGCGGCCGACAACCTGGACCGGTCATGAAGACGGCGGCCTTGTTGTTGTGCCTGTTGGCCCTGGTCGCCTGCGAGAAGAAGCGTTCCACTGATCCTGCCGAGCCGCGCACCAGCGCGATGGTCCCCGCCGGGCAGCGCCCCGCCGTGCCGTCGTCTCCGGACCCGTCCGTCCCGTCTGCCACCTCGGTTTTCGTTACACCACCGGCCAGCACGGCAAAGGACGAAGCCGCGGCCAAGGTCACTTCGAACGAAACCCTGACCCGGACTCAGGAGTCGAACACGATGCCGATGCCGGGTCAGGTGAACAACCACTCGACCCCCTCGCTCGATCCGGCCAACACACGCCGCGCCGCCAGCGCACCTTGAACCGGTGCTTCCATGATGTCGGTGCAAGCAGGCCGGGAACGGCCGAGCCACCGGAGCGTCCGTCGGCCGGCGAGGGCCTGGGCTGTACGCGCGCACGCACTCGACGAGTTGCCATCCGATCGCATCTTCATCGAGATGCTGACGGCCTACCGCGCGAGCGGGGTCCCACGGTGCTTCAGCAGATCACCCGCGGCGCGGCCTTCAGTTTCGAGTGACAGCAGGTATTCTGGGTGCCGTGCTCCAGTTCTGCGGCCCCGACCTGGCGCCCAAACCCGCCGTCGCCGAGGGGCTGGGGGCGAGCTGGCGGATGTCTTTGACGGCTGGTCACTGGCGATCTGGTTTTCCTTGCCAAACTGCTGGGTGAAGGACGCGGGTCGGATGGACTTGCTGGACGCGCGCCTGGCCCTGGTGCTCGCCGCTGCACGCGTCGATCGCTTCATTGCCAGCGGCTGAGAGCTGCCACGTCGTAGCTGCCGAATACCTCCTTCACCGAGCGTTCTTCGGGCAAGACGTAGACGAGAGGGCGGCGCGCACTCTGCGTCGTGGGCAGCACGAAGGACTCGTAGAAGGCGGCCGGCACATTGATGCAGCCGTAGGACACGCGGTTGTCGTCGATCGTTTTCGAAGCCAGACGCTCCAGCCTGCGTTCGCTCGGCTCGGTGGCACGCACACGGTGCATCGACACCGCCGCTTCGTAGTCGACCCAGACCACGTCTTCGCCCAGCGTGTTGCGGCCGCGTTGCGCCACGAAGCGCCCGGCAGGGGTGGTTCGTTCATGCGGCTGCACTTCCGCGATCGGCCGAGCGCCGATGCCGGGAACGTTGTCGTCGCCCCGCGCCGCGCCGAGCAGCACCGGCGTTGAATTGCGCAGCCGGGCCTGTTCGTCGAAGACATACAGCGTGGCCTGGCGCTTGTCGAGGATGATGAACGCGGCGCCCGCGTTGTCGCCCGAATCGGCAATCCAGTCGGCAATATGACGCGCATCGGCCGAAGGCTGATGTCGGCCGAAATCGGCCCAGCGCGCAGGCCGTTCGATCGCCGTCGACGGCGGACTGTTGTGGGGCGCGCGAGCGGCCGGCGCCAGGACCAGGGTCAAGACCGCCAGCCCGGCCAGCACGCCACGCTGCAGGCTTTGTATCAGCTCCGCGCGGCTGCTGCCGACAAGGTGGTTCGAGAGGGAGGGGGTCATCGCTTGCGCCCGGAAAACAGCGCCGGCCAGGCAACCCCGACCGGCGCTGCGGCGGCACAGACTGCGCCGCTGGTGTCGCGCGCTCTAGTTGCGGTCGGCGCGCACTTCAGGTTCGGCCATCGGCGCCGGTGCCGGCGTCGGCGTGCTTGAGGGCTCGGGTGTCGTCGTGGTGGTCGAGGGGGTGCTCGGCGTCGTGGTCGTTGTCGTCGATGGCGTCGTCGTGCTGGGCGTGGTCATCGGCTGCGATGGCTGCGACGGCTGCGTCGTGCTGGTGTCGGTCGACGTCGTGGCGGGCGGGGTGGTGGTTTGCGCATAGGCGATGCCGATGGCGCCGACCACGGCCGCGGCCGCGGCAGTCGATACGAGGTACTTCGAGACTGTCATGTGAATGCTCCTTGGAGACGGTTGATCGGAAAGCGAGTGCCGGCTATACCGGACAGCTTCAGATTAGGTGCCGCCAGTGATGATCGCGATCGGGCGACGTCGGACCCATTCGTAGGACGATGCCCCAGTGTCGGCGCAGTGGTCGGATTTGCTTACTTGCGCGCCGCAGCACGTGCGCCATCAGCATCGAACGACAGCCTGCTGCTCGTCGTGCGCGTCGCCCCAGGTGTCGGTCCACGCGACCGCCGGCTGGGTGTCGACAAAGTCCTGATCGGGCAAGACAGGCGGCACCTGCCCGCCCTTTGGCGCCGCTGCAAAGATTGCCGCAAAGTCTGCGATCCACATCCGCCGCGTCTGCGGTGGTGCTGAACCCTTGGGGAGTGACATGTCTTCGCCTCGGCGAAGCGGGTGGTCGTCGCGCGAAGTTTGCTTGCGACGGTCGCGATCAGCGCTCACTGGCGGCCCTCCAAAGGCGCTCAAAAGCAACCTGCGTGCCTGTCCGTTGGAGGGCAGTTTGCTTCGATAGGCTCAGGAGCGCAATTTGCTCCTTGCCCCGTCACCCAAAAAGGACGCCGGCATGGAAGACCCGATCGAAAAGACCCGCGGACACCATCACCGCGCCCGCATCAACATCGGCACGCGACGCGATCTGGAAACCTGGGCGAGCTTGTTCGAAGTCACCCCTGAAGACGTGCGCGCTGCGGTCAACGCTGTCGGCAGCGACCTCGAGAAGGTAGAGATGTACCTTGCCGTGCGGCTGGCCCAAAAGGACGCGGCCGAGGATTGACGCTCGCCAGTTCCTGCGAGGCACGGGCCAGTTCACTTCGAACCGGCCCGTGCCCGCACCATCATCAAACCTTACTTCCCGTCGCGATCCGAGTCGCCCGGCGTGGCGCGCTCGACGGTATCGC
>JAZKIW010000072.1:0-62121 GCA_040384625.1 Pseudomonadota bacterium
CGTGCTTGTACTCGCCCTTGTTGAAGTCCGAGGCGCTGCCGTAGTACTCCTTGTAGAGCTTGCCATCGACCTCGACGGTGGCTCCTGGGCTCTCCTCGTGGCCGGCGAAGAGCGAGCCGATCATCACCATCGCAGCGCCGAAGCGCACGCTCTTGGCGATGTCGCCGTGATGCCGGATGCCACCGTCGGCGACGATCGGCTTGGTCGCTACGCGCGCGCACCACTTCAAGGCCGACAACTGCCAGCCGCCGGTACCGAAGCCGGTCTTCAATTTGGTGATGCAGACCTTGCCCGGGCCCACGCCCACCTTGGTCGCATCGGCACCCCAGTTCTCCAGGTCGATCACCGCCTCGGGCGTGGCGACGTTGCCGGCGATGATGAAGGTCTTCGGCAGCCGGGCCTTGATGTGCTCGATCATCGAGCGCACGCTCTCGGCGTGGCCGTGCGCGATGTCGATGGTGATGTAGTCCGCGCCGACGCCGTCGCTTGCCAGGCGGTCGATGACGTCCCTGTCGGCGGCCTTCACCCCGGCGCTGATCGACACGAACAGCCCGGCCTTGCGCATGCGCTGCGCGAAGGCCACGCTGTCCAGATCGAAGCGGTGCATGACGTAGAAGTGATCGCCGCGCGCCAGCTGTTCGGCGATCGACTCGTCGAGCACCGTCTTCATGTTCGCCGGCACGACCGGCAGCTTGAAGCGTCGGCTGCCGAATTCGACCGAGGTGTCGCACTCGGCGCGGCTTTCCACGCGGCACTTGCGCGGCAGCAGCAGGATGTTGTCGTAGTCGAAGATTTCCATCAGGGTCGCTCCAGCAATGAGGGGATTGCGAGCGCTTGACCGGGTGCCGGTCTGTCGCCTTCCGCGGGCCGCGGCTGGGCGGAGCGAAAAACGAAAACCGGGCGCCTGAATGTGGGCCCGGTGGCCGATTCTACGCGGCCGGCGCTCGGCCCGCGCCGGGCGGCGCGAACAGCCGTGCCAGGTCGGCGCTGGCGCTGCGGCCGACGTCAGTCGCAGCCGTGGCCAACCAGCGTCGGGCGCGATCGCGCCCCAGATCGCGCAGGCTCTCCAGGAAGGGCAGATGAGCGATCAAGCGCGACTCCTGGCTCAGGCCGGTGAGCATGTCCTCGCTGTCGATCAGGTGGGTGCGCAGGCGTGCCAAGCGCCGTTCCAGGCGGCCGAAGGGCCACAGCGAGGCGCGCGCCGTGGCGCAGGACTCAGCCAGCAGGGTGGCTTCGCGCAGAAAGGCGGCGTTGAAGCTGAATTCGAGCGCGCGGGCGCGGATCTCGTCGGCACTGGTCGGCACGTCGGCATAGACCAGCGGGCTCAACATCACGATCAGCACGTCGGGCACGCCGCTGCGCACCAGCGGAAACAGCGCCGGGTTGGCGCTGTAGCCGCCGTCCCACCACGGCTCGCCGTCGATCAACACCGCGTGCTGCAGCGAGGGCAGGCAGGCCGAGGCGAGCACCGCGTCGGCGCTGAGGTCGGCGTTCTCGAACAGGCGCAACCGGCCGCTATTGGCGTGTGTCGCAGCGATGAAGAGGCGGATGGCCTCGGTACGCCGCAGGCGCTCGAAGTCGATCTGCTCGGTCAGGACCTCACGCAGCGGGTTCAGACCGAGCGGGTTGAGCTGCAACGGCGACAACAGCCGGGCCCAGTGCATGAAGAGCCGCGCTGCCGGTGCGAAGCCCGGGCTTGCCGCGCTGCCCACCAGCAGGCCGTCGAAGGACACGCTGCCGCCGACCGCCTGCCAGAACCTTGCCAACGCTTCGCGCGCACCGTCTGCGCCCCCGGCCGCAAGGCCATGCGCCAGCGCCACCGCGTTCATCGCGCCGGCGCTGGTGGCGCTGACGGCGCTGATCGGGAAGCGCCCGTCTTCGAGCAGGGCGTCCAACACGCCCCAGGTGAATGCGCCATGCGCGCCGCCGCCCTGCAAGGCCAGGCTGATCGGCGTCGAGCGCGCGCGAAACGGATTCATGCGTGACCTCGATGTTGCTGCACGCGCATGACTAGCAGGTAGCGTGCCGCACGACTCCTAGAATCGCTGGATGTCCCTGCCCCTTGATGAATTCTCGCCCGCTGCCACCAACACCCGCCTGCTGCGCCACCTCAATCCCGAGCAGCTCGCCGCGGTGACGCTGCCGGCCGAGCCGGCGCTGATCCTGGCCGGTGCGGGCTCGGGCAAGACGCGCGTGCTGACGACGCGCATCGCCTGGTTGCTGTCGACCGGCCAGGTCTCGCCGGGCGGCTTGCTGGCAGTGACCTTCACAAACAAGGCCGCTAAGGAGATGCTGACGCGGCTGACCACGATGCTGCCGGTCAACGTGCGCGGGATGTGGATCGGCACCTTCCACGGCCTGTGCAACCGCTTCCTGCGCGCGCACTGGAAGCTGGCGGCGCTGCCGCAGTCGTTCCAGATCCTCGACAGCGCCGATTCGCTGTCGGCCGTCAAACGCGTCATCAAGGGCATGAACCTCGACGAAGAGCGCTTCGTGCCCAAGCAGGTCTCGTACTTCATCGCCGGCAGCAAGGACGAGGGCCTGCGCCCGCGCGACATCGAGCAGCGCGACGAGCAGACGCGCAAGCTGACCGAGATCTATCAGGCCTACGAAGAGCAGTGCCAGCGCGAAGGCGTGGTCGACTTCGCCGAGCTGATGTTGCGCACGGTGGAGCTGCTGCGTGACAACGATCCGCTGCGCGCGCACTACCAGCACCGTTTCCGTCATGTGCTGGTCGACGAGTTCCAGGACACGAACCGGCTGCAGTACCGCTGGCTGCAACTGTTCGCACCGCCGGGCGACGCCGGCCAGAGCGTCTTTGCGGTCGGCGACGACGACCAGAGCATCTACGCCTTCCGCGGTGCGCGGGTCGGCAACATGGCCGACTTCGAGCGCGAGTACCGGGTGCGTCGAGTCATCAAGCTGGAGGAGAACTACCGCTCCTTCGGCCACATCCTGGACGCCGCCAACGGCCTGATCTCGCACAACGTGCACCGCCTGGGCAAGAACCTGCGCACCGAGGCCGGGCCGGGCGAGACGGTGCGCGTGGTCGAGGTGACGAGCGACTATGCAGAGGCCCAATGGGTGCTCGACGAGTTGCGCCAGCTGCACCGCGGCGGCATGCCGCGCTCGGAGATCGCGCTGCTCTACCGCAGCAACGCGCAGAGCCGGGTGCTGGAAAGCGCTCTCTTCAACGCAGCGATTCCCTACCGCGTGTATGGCGGACTGCGCTTCTTCGAGCGCGCCGAGGTCAAGCACGCGCTGGCCTACCTGCGCCTGTTGGAGAACCCGAACGACGACACCAGCTTCTTGCGCGTGGTGAACTTTCCAGCGCGCGGCATCGGTGCGCGCACGCTGGAGTTGCTGCAGGACGCGGCGCGCGCCAGTGGACGCAGCCTCTACCAGAGCGTCGGCGCAGTAGCCGGCAAGGGCGGCGGCAGCCTGGCGGGTTTCAATCGGCTGGTCGATGACCTGCGCGACAGCACCCGCGGCCAGACCCTGCGCGAGATCATCGAAGCCATGCTTGAACGCAGTGGCCTAGTCGAGTTCTACCGCAGCGAGAAGGAAGGCCAGGACCGGATCGAGAACCTCGATGAGTTGGTGAATGCCGCCGAAGCCTTCGTCACGCAAGAGGGCTTCGGCAAGGACGCCGTTGCGCTGCCGGTCGATGAGCAGGGACCGGGGTCGATCGCCGGCAGCAATGTCACGCTGGCCCAGGCGCTGACGCCCGACGCTGAGACCGGCGAGATCATGAGCCCGCTGGCCGCCTTCCTGACCCATGCGGCGCTCGAAGCCGGCGACAACCAGGCCCAGGTCGGTCAGGACGCGATACAGCTGATGACGGTGCATGCGGCGAAGGGCCTGGAGTTCGACGCCGTCTTCATCACCGGGCTCGAAGAGGGCTTGTTCCCGCACGAGAACTCGATGTCCGACCATGACGGCCTCGAGGAAGAACGGCGACTGATGTACGTGGCCATCACTCGAGCCAGGAAGCGCCTGTACCTCAGCTTCAGCCAGACGCGCATGCTGCATGGCCAGACGCGCTATCACGTAAAGAGCCGCTTCCTCGAGGAGTTGCCCGAGGGCACGCTGAAGTGGCTGACGCCGAAGAACCAGGGCTTCGGCTCGGGCTATGCGCGCGAGTACCAGAGCGCCTGGGCCCGCGGTAGCGGCATGGGCTCAATGGTCGGCGCCGGACGCGTTGCCCCGGCGCCACCAGCGCCTCCGGCGTTCACGTCGCGCGCACCAGCGGCACATGGCCTGCGTTCGGGCCAGAGCGTGTTCCATACCAAGTTCGGCGAAGGCGTGATCCTCACGCTGGAGGGGCAGGGCGACGACGCGCGCGCGCAAGTCAACTTCGGCCGCCACGGCGCGAAGTGGCTGCAGCTGGCGATCGCCAAGCTCACGCCGGTGAACTGAGCCGTCGCGGGCGGCAGCGTCGGCGTGCTCGTCAGGCGGACGTCGGCGCTTCGTTGCTGCAGCGACCTGGGTAGGTGAACGGCGGCGAGATGTACAACGCGCTCGAGGACATCAGGCCGGTATGTGCTGGGGCGGTTGCCACACGGTGCCCGATGGCACTGCCGGTGACCGCTGCGCGCCCGGTACGCACCGACCCACAGGCCACGGCCGCCTGCACGGTAAGCTCGCGCCGAACATCCACACAGGCATCTCGCTCGGCGCCCACGTCGGCAACCAACCAACGGCGAGCCGGTGCAGATTCGGTTCAAGGGCGACGGCCGGGCGATGGTGCATACGTACGAGGAATCGATGGTTGCGCGGCGCTGACTCCGGGTTTGCGCGGTGCACGTATCAGCCGTCGCGTCCGGCATGATTGAGGCCGCACGAGTCAGCGGTGGGGGCGCGATGAGGCAATACGGGAGGATCGCCAGTCGGAGGCTGGTGGCGTGTGCGGCCTTGCTGCTTGCGGCAGCCTGTGGTGGTGGGGGCGCCGGGGGTGACAGCGGCATCGGCTCGACCTTCCCCGACCTGACCCAAGATATCGTGCCTTCGGGCACGCGCGTCGACGTCTCCGGCCGCGACTACTTCATGCTCGGGGACAGTCTCGCGATCTACGAGCGGCGCTTCGTCGAGTTGACGAGCACGAACTACTCGCGAGCTTCGTCCGCGTCAGTGCGCGCAGACGCGCCGATACAGGTGACCGAGTACGACGGGACGTCGCAGCAGCACACGTTCTACCGCCTCGCACCGGAGGGGGTAGTGTTGGTCGACCCCCTGCGCGACACCGCGAACGACTATCCGACCGTCGCCGCTGCCCTGCCCGCGTTGCTGGAGTATCCGACGCCGTTCTATCCGCAGGATGGAATACGTCGCGTGGTGCGCCAGGGCAGCCTGGGCGCAGACCTGGACGCGGACCGCAGCAACGAGCGCTTCCGGCTCGAATTCAGCCAGGTCTTCCTCGGCTTCCAGTCAATGCAGGTGATGGGCCGGACCGTCGAGGTGGCCGCGTTCCGCAACACCTTCTCGTTCTCAATCTACTCGACCGCCAGAGGGTCGACCACCACAGCCAGCAGCACCGAGGACGCCTACTTCGCGGATGGCGTTGGCTTGGTGCGTGCGGATCGTTCAACGACCGGCCCGGACGGCCGACCGATCACTCCCTCCTACATCTTGCTGCTCACGGACGCAAACGCGGGGGGCCTCCTCCTCGGGCCAGGCTCGGTCGCCAGTGAGGTGATCCCGCTCGCCCGCAGGGACCTGGTGTACGACACCACGCGCGCGGTGTACTACGCAACGGTGAACAATGGCGACCCCGTCAACGGGCACCGCATCGCCGTCATCGACTCTCGCGACGGAAGCACGACCTACTCTCGGTTGGTGGGTGCCAGCCCCGGCCCGTTGGCCGTTGCAGCCGATGGCAGCGTGCTCTACGTCGGCCTTCAAGGATCGGGCGACGTGGTGAAACTGGCCCTGCCGTCGATGGCCGAAGTGGGTCGGCTGCGACTGCCGATCGAGCCGTTCAACCAGACCCAGTTCTTGCCGGAAGACCTTGCGGTGTCGCCGGCCAATGCCGATGTTCTGGCCGTATCGCTGTACCGATCCGGTGCTGAGCCGCGGCGCCATGCCGGCGTGATGCTCGTTCGACAGATGGTTCCAGCCCCACGCAGGACTCGTGCCGCGTGGGGAGGCAATATGCTTTCCTTCGATGCGACCGGTTTGCTGCTATTCGGCTATGACAGCCAGGCGAACGCCAGTGATTCCTTGTTTCGGTATGAGGTCCTCTCCGATGGGTTGGCCGAGCGGGAAGTGAACCCCAGCGTGAGCCCGAGCCTCTCCTACTGGACCGATGAGCTGACGCTGGAGGATGGCGTGCTGATGGTCAGCAACGCCGCGTACCGTGGACAGGAACCGATGACCCTTCTCGGTCATGTGAATGGCATTCATTGCACGAAGCTGCCTGGCGTGGGAAGGATCGTGTGCCAATCCCTTGACCGGTACGGTGACCTCGTGGTCTCCGACGCCACCACGCTTTCTGAATTGGGCCGGGTTAGCTTCGCGCCCAGCGGCTCCATCGAGGGCCTGAGATTAGTCCCCGGTCCGTTGGGCCAGATTGCCATCTTTCAGGGCGGGCAGGTTCAGCTGTTCAGTAACGCGCTGCTGCGGTGAGCGGCCGCCCGGCTCACTGCCAAATCGCGGCTCCGCTTGCTGCTGGCGATGCGCGAGCCTAGGCAGAAGCCGGTTCGGCGCTGCTTCCGTCTCCGAAGCAGCCCTGGTAGGTGAATAGCAGCGAGACGTAGAACGTCGTCGAGAACATCAGGCCGGCAGGCACAGCCGCCAGGGTCACCAGTTGCGGCGCGCCGATCAGGGCAAAGATGCCTCCGGCCAGGACGGCGAAGGCCACGATGGTCACGGACCAAGCCAGGCCAAAAACCAGAAAGGCCGCGCGGTTGCGCCAGCAGGCCAGGGTGCTGGAGAACAGCGACTGGGCCACGCCCTGGCCTTGCCACCACACCAGGGCCGGTGCATGCCAGAACGGGATCGACAGCAGGGCCGTGCCGCCCAGGCGCAACAGCATCCCGAGCAGCAGGCTGTCGTCGTCGAGCAGGGCTTCGAGTTCCTGCTGCTTGCCCGCGTCGCGCGTCGAGGCCAGCAGGATCTGCAGTTGCTCGAAGCTGCCGCCGTCGACCGCCGCGCTGAGCAGCATGATCGCGGCGGTGGCAGCGGCGTACAGGCCGCACAGCAACAGCAATTGCTTGCGTCGGGCGACAGCCGCTTCGCTGCCGCCGCGCAGGGGTTCGAGGAGTTGGCCCGCGTGCACAGGGCCGTCGCCGAGTGCCGAGCGCGAAGCGATCATGAAACCCAGGCCCAGTAAGGGCAGGGCCATCAACAGCAGCACGGCGCCGACGTAAGGCAGGACCAGCAAGACCAGGGCGGCGAACAAGAACAGCGCGAACAAGGCCGAGAAGGCCAGGGGCCGTTTCAGGAACAGCGCGAAGGCGCGGCTGACCCAAGTGGCACCATCCTTGGCACTGGCGTCGAGGATGCGTAGGGTCATGGCGTCATGAAGCCTGGATGCCACGGCTCGGCAATGCGGGCGCGCAGCACGCGTTCGAAGTGCGCCGGGTCGTGTGCCTTGAGCAGGCTCGCGTCGCGCGGCAGGTGCAGGTCCCACAGGCGCGACAGCCAGAAGCGAAACGCCGCGGCGCGCAGCAGGCCCGGCATCAGGCGGCGTTCGTTGGATGTCAGCGGGCGCACCGCGGCGTAGGCGGCGACGAAGGCCTGCGCACGGCCGTCGACCATGCTCCCGCTGGCCAGGTCGATGCACCAGTCGTTCAGGCACACCGCGATGTCGAACAGCAAGCAGTCGACGCCCGCGAAGTAGAAGTCGAAGAAGCCCGACAGGCGTTCGTGGCCGATGGGGCCGGGATCGAACATCACGTTGTCGCGGAACAAGTCGGCATGGACCGGCCCACGCGGCAGGCTGGCGAACGCCGGCGAAGCCGCGAGCTGTCGCTGGAAGGCGAGTTCGCCGTCGATCAGCGCGCGCAGTTCGTCGTCGAGGAAGGGGCGCACTAGGGGCACCGTCTCGACCCACCAGGCCAGGCCGCGCAGGTTGGGTTGGTGGGCGTCGAAGTCCTGGCCGGCCTGGTGCATGCGGGCCAGCATCGCACCGACCTGCATGCAGTGATCGACATCGGGCGCCAGCTGGTGGCCCCCGCTCAGCTTGTCGACCAGGGCCGCCGGCTTGCCCTTCAGGATGTGCAGGATCGCCCCGCTGCGGTCGGGCCGCGGTTCGGGCACAGGGATGCCGCGCTGCGCCAGGTGACGCATCAGTTGCAGGTAGAAGGGCAATTGCTCGAATGTCAGGCGCTCGAACAGCGTCAGCACCCATTGCCGGGCCACGCCGACCTGGTCGGTGTCGACGAAGAAATTGCTGTTCTCGATGCCGGCCTGGATGCCGCGAAAGCCGCTCAGCGTGCCGATGTCAAGCCGCGCCACGAACGCGCTCGCTTCGTCGACCGACACCTCGGTGAAAACCGCCATCAGCGAAGGGCCCGGCGCGGGTTCAGAACTTGAAGACGTTCCACACGCGCTTGCCAGCCGCCCCCTGGCTGCCGCCGCGGCCGAAGGACGGGTCGCGCCCGCCCGGCGTTGGCACGACCTCGTACTCGGCGGCGTGCTTCGGCTTGACGACCAGGCTGGTGCTAAGACCGCGCACACGCAACTCCTCGATGCGCACGCTCTCGTCCTCGATCACCGTGCGCTGCACCTTCGGCTCAGCAGGGCTGCGCTCCTGGGCCCACGGCACGGCAGGGGCGAGCGAGAGAAGGGTCAGGGCCAGCAGCGACTTCATGCGGTCGATTCTAGCGAGGCCCAGCGACAATGCCAGGCATGAGCGAACTCCTGCGCCCGGCCGACCTGCCGATCCTGCTGCTCGTCGACGGCTCGAGCTACCTGTACCGTGCCTACCACGCGATGCCTAACCTGACGGGGCCGGGCGGCGTTCCCACCGGCGCGATCCACGGCTTCATTGCCATGCTGAAGAAGCTGCGCAGCGACGTCGGCGCCGAGCACGCGGCCTGCGTCTTCGACGCCAAGGGCCCGACCTTTCGTGATGCCTGGTACCCGGAGTACAAGGCCAACCGCTCGCCGATGCCTGAGGCCTTGGCACAGCAGATCGAGCCGATCCACGAGGCCGTGCGCCTGCTGGGCTGGCCGGTTCTGCAGCCGCCCGGCATCGAGGCCGACGACGCCATCGGCACCTTGGCGCGGCGCGCCACCGAGAGTGGGCATCGCGTGATCATCTCGACCGGCGACAAGGACATGGCCCAGCTGGTCAACGCGCAGGTGACCCTGATCAACACGATGAGCAACGAGACGCTGGACGTCCCGGGAGTGCAGGCCAAGTTCGGCGTGCCGCCAGAACGGATCGTCGACTACCTCGCGCTCGTCGGCGATGCGGTCGACAACGTGCCCGGCGTCGACAAGGTCGGACCCAAGACCGCCGTCAAGTGGCTGGCCGAGCACGGCTCGCTCGACGGCGTGGTGGCGGCGGCCGACCGCATCGGCGGCGCCGTCGGCGAGAACCTGCGCCGCGCGCTCGATTGGCTGCCCATGGCCAGGAAGCTGGTCACCGTGGTCACCGACTGCGACCTGTCGGCCGAGGTGGCGGGCTGGCCCGCTCTGGATGCCCTGGCCCTGCGCGAACTCGACCGCGAGGCCTTGCTCGATTTCTACAGCCGCTTCGGCTTCCGTGCCTTCAAGCGCGAACTGGAACCGGCGGCAGATGCTGCCGCGCCAGCACCTGCTGCTCGTTCGTCGACCACAAGCGCCGCTGCGACCACACCTGCCGTCGCGAGGGAGGGCCTCGCCCGTGACTACGAAACCATCCTGACGCAGGACCGCCTCGACCACTGGCTGGCGAAGCTGCGCGCCGCGCCCCTGGTGGCGCTTGACACCGAGACCACATCGCTCGACGCGATGGCTGCGCGCATCGTCGGCATCTCGTTCGCGGTGGTTGCGGGAGAGGCGGCCTACCTGCCGCTGGCCCACAACTACGGCGACGCGCCCGACCAGTTGCCGCTCGATGCCGTGCTCGCGCAACTCAAGCCCTGGCTCGAAGACGCCGCCGCGGCCAAGGTGGGCCAGCACATCAAGTACGACACCCATGTGCTGGCCAACCATGGCATTACCGTGCGCGGCTACACCCACGACACTTTGCTGCAGAGCTATGTGCTCGAAGCGCACCTGGCGCATGGCCTGGAAAAACTCGCCGAACGCCATCTCGGCCGTAAGGGCCTGACATACGAAGACCTGTGCGGCAAGGGCGTGAACCAGATTCCCTTCGCCCAGGTCGAGGTGGGCAAGGCGGCCGAGTACTCGGGCGAAGACAGCGAGATGACCCTGCAGGTGCACGAGACCCTGTGGCCGCAGCTCGAAGGCGAACCCGGGCTGCGTTTCGTCTACGAGAGCATCGAGATGCCGACCAGCGCACTCTTGGCGCGCGTGGAGCGCCAGGGCGTGCTGATCGACGCCGGCCTGCTGGCGACGCAAAGCCGCGAACTCGCCGAACGCATGGTCGCGCTCGAGCAGGAGGCCTATGCGCTAGCCGGACAGCCGTTCAACCTCGGCAGCCCGAAGCAGATTGGCGAGATCCTGTTCACCAAGCTCGGCCTGCCGGTGAAGCGCAAGACCGCCAGCGGCGCGCCGTCGACCGACGAGGAGGTGCTCGACGAGCTGGCAGCCGATTACCCGCTGCCGGCGAAGATCCTCCAGCACCGCGGCTTCGCCAAGCTGAAAGGCACCTACACCGACAAGTTGCCGCTGATGGTCAACGCGCAGACTGGGCGAGTCCACACCAGCTATGCGCAGGCGGTCGCGGTGACCGGGCGGCTGTCGAGCAACGACCCGAACCTGCAGAACATCCCCATCCGCACGCCCGAAGGCCGGCGCGTGCGCGAGGCCTTCATCGCCCCGCCCGGGCATGTGATCGCCAGCGCCGACTACTCGCAGATCGAGCTGCGCATCATGGCCCACATCAGCGGCGACGAAGGCCTGACGCGTGCCTTCCAGCAAGGCCTGGACGTGCACCGCGCAACGGCCAGCGAGGTCTTCAACCTGCCGGTCGGCGAGGTGACGAGCGAGCAGCGCCGTTACGCCAAGACGATCAATTTCGGCCTGATCTACGGCATGGGCGCGTTTGGCCTGGCGCAGGCCCTGGGCATCGAGCAGAAGGCGGCCAAGGACTACATCGAGCGCTACTTTGCGCGCTTTGCCGGCGTCAAGCGCTACATGGACCAGACCAAGGCGCGCGCTGCCGAACTCGGCTATGTCGAGACCCTGTTCGGCCGCCGCATCTACCTGCCCGAGATCAAGGGCGGCAGCGGGCCGCGCCGTGCCGGCGCCGAGCGCCAGGCCATCAATGCGCCGATGCAAGGCACGGCGGCCGACCTGATCAAGCTGGCGATGATCGCCGTGCAGCAGGCGCTCGACGTGCAGGGTCACGCGACCCGCATCGTGATGCAGGTGCATGACGAACTGGTGTTCGAAGTACCCGAGTCCGAGGTCGACTGGGTGAAGGCCGAAGTTCCGCGGCTGATGGCCGGCGTGGCCCAGTTCGACGTACCCCTGCTGGCCGAGGTGGGCATCGGCCGCAACTGGGACCAGGCGCACTGACGCCGGGCGGCACCCCGGGGGGCGGGTGTCACATCCCTGTCGCAAAAGCTTCATAAACTGGCCCCATGACCGAAGAGCGCGCTGTCGCCGAGGAGGCGGGCCAGGCCGGCGCAGCGCCTGCGTCGTTGCCCAGCCTGCTCGACCGCGAGCAGGCGGTGCTGGCCTTCAATCGCCGTGTTCTGGCCCAGGCCGAGCGCGCCGACGTGCCCCTGCTGGAGCGCCTGCGCTACATCACGATCGTGTCGTCGAACCTCGACGAGTTCTTCGAGGTCCGCTTCGCCGACTACCTGGAGGCTGTGCGCGCTTCCGACGACGCCGCTTCGCGCCACAACATGGACCAGCTGGCGGCCGGCGCGCACAGGCTGATCGACGACCAGTACGCCCTCTTCAACGAGCACGTGATGCCGGCGCTGGCGCGTGCCGGCCTGGTGATCCTCAATCATGCGCAACGCAACGCGGCGCAGCGGCGCTGGGTGGCTCGCTTCTTCGAGACTCAGGTGCGGCCCTTGCTGGTGCCGGTGGGCCTGGACCCGGCGCACCCGTTCCCGCTGGTTGCCAACAAGAGCCTGAACTTCATCGTCCGCCTCGGTGGGCGCGACGCCTTCGGGCGAGAGAACCGCATCGCCATCGTCAAGGTGCCGCGCGCGCTGCCGCGCGTGATCCGCCTGCCCGATGCGCTGTGCCGGGCGGGTCAACAAGGCTTCGTGCTGTTGTCGAGCGTGATCCGCGCGCACCTCGGAGGCCTGTTTCCGGGGCGCACGGTCGAGGCCTTCTCGCAGTTCCGCGTCACCCGCGACTCCGATCTCGACGTCGACGAGGACGATGTCGCCAACCTGCGCCAGGCCCTGCGCTCGGGCCTGACCACGCGCCACTTCGGGCAGGCGATCCGGCTCGAGGTGGTCAACACCTGCCCGCCCGAGCTGTGGCAGATGCTGCTCGAACAGTTCAGCCTGCCCGAGGCGGCGCTGTACCGCGTCAACGGACCTGTGAACCTGGTGCGCCTGGTGCAGCTGATCGACCAGGCCAGCGCGGATGCCGTCGGCGCCTCGGCCGGCACCGCTCTGCGCTTCCCGCCCTACGAGCCGTCATGGCCGCAGGGGCGCCTGCTGCGCGGCGAATCGATGTTCGCCCGTCTGGCCACGCACGGCGACGTGTTGCTGCACCACCCGTTCGAGAGCTTCGACCCGGTGATCGCCTTCCTGCGCGAGGCGGTGCACGACCCCGCTGTGCTGGCCATCAAACAGACCATCTACCGCACCGGCAGCGACAGCATCCTGATGGAGCTGCTGATCGACGCGGCACGCCGCGGCAAGGAAGTGACGGTGGTGGTGGAGCTGAAGGCGCGCTTTGACGAAGAGGCCAACATCAACTGGGCCGAGCGCCTGGAGGCCGTCGGGGCCCAGGTGGTGTACGGCATCGTCGGCCTGAAGACGCATGCCAAGCTGCTGCTGGTGACGCGGCGCGAGGGCACGCTCTTGCGCCGCTATGCGCATCTTTCGACCGGCAACTACAACCCGCGCACCGCTCGCCTGTACACCGACGTCGGCTACCTGACTGCCGACGCCGAGATCACTGCCGATGCCGACCTCGTTTTCCAGCAGCTGGCCAGCCTGACCAGGACGCGCATGCCGCGGCAGTTGCTCACCGCGCCCTTCGCATTGCACCGGCGCATGCTGGCCTTCGTGGCGCGGGTCGCCGCCGCGGCCCGGGCAGGCGTTGCCGGCCGCATCGTGCTGAAACTCAATGCCCTCACCGATCCGGCGATGATCGACGCCCTGCGGGATGCCGGCCGGGCCGGGGCGTCGATCGACCTCATCGTGCGCGGCGCCTGCCTGCTGGCGCCGGGCGTGCCCGGCCACAGCGACAACATCCGCGTGCGCTCGATCGTCGGGCGCTTCCTCGAACACACCCGCGTGCTGTATTTCCGCTGGGGCCCCGGCGTGTCCGACGAAGCCCTGTTCCTGTCGAGCGCCGACTGGATGAGCCGCAACATGTTCCGCCGCATTGAGGTGGCCTGGCCGCTGCGCGACGCGCGGCTGCGCCAGCGTGTCATCGACGAGTGCCTGGTGCCCTACCTGCACGATCGCCGCGACGCCTGGGCGCAGCAGGCCGATGGCAGCTACCGGCGCGTCGCCGAGTCGGGGGTCAGCGCGCAGCAGGCCTTGATGGGCCTGTACGGGCAGCGCGTCTAGAGCTTGACGCGTCCGAGCCAGATGTCGCGGTACATCGCCCAGTCGCCGACGAAGCTGTAGAACGGGTGCTTGAAGGTCGCGGGTCGGTTCTTCTCGAAGAAGAAGTGCCCGACCCAGGCGAAGGCGTAGCCGCTGAGCAGGGCGTACAGCAGGTACTGCGGGCGTCCGCTGACGACCAGCATCACCAGACAGAGCAGCGCCAGACTGGTGCCGACGAAGTGCAGGCGTCGGCAGGTGACGTTGCGGTGCTCGCCGAGGTAGAACGGATAGAACTCCGCGAAGTTCCTGAAGCTGGTGCTCATGGGCCGCCTGTCATGTCAAAGCCTTGCGCAGCGCATTCAACACGCCGTCGGGGCACTCCTGCATCAGGAAATGCCCGGCCGGCACGGTGTGCACCTCGGCCTTCAGCAGCGCTGCCACGGTCGCCGCGCCCTGGGTCCAGGTCATCTGGTCGAACTGGGCGAGCACCAGGCTGGCCGGGCAGCGCACCCGTTCGGCTGCCGCCAGGCCGTTGCGGTAGTTGTTGCAGGCGGCGAAGTCGGTGTGGAACAGCAACGGATCGGCGCTGCGCACGAACACCTGACGCATCAGTGCGCGGCTGGCCCCGCGCAGCCAGACGCCGGGGCCGGGGTACGAGGGTTTGGCGGCGAGGGACGAGAAGGAGAAACTGACAACGCGATCGATGGCCGCGAACGGGTCGCTCTTGCCCAGCGCCAGCAGCGTCTCGGGCACCGGCATCGGCACCGCAGTGCCGAGCATCGCCAGGTGCGTCGCCCGCTGCGGCGCGCGCGCCGCGGCCTCGAGGGCGACCAGGGAACCGAGGCTGTGTCCGGCCAGCGCAGCCCGCTTCACGCCGGCAGCATCCAGCAGGGCCAGCACCCAGTCGGCCATCGCTTCGACGTTGGGCAGCGGCGGCCCGGCGCTGCACATGTGGCCGGGCAGGTCGGGCGCGAGCACGGCCCAGCCGTGGTGCGCGAACCAGCGCGACAGCAGCGTGAAGACGCCATGGTCGTTCATCGCGCCATGCAGGAATACGACGCAGGGCAAAGCCGGGTCGAAGGGCTTGCCCCCGGTGTAGGCGTAGGCCTCGCGGCCGTCGACGACGAGTCTCATGCGCCGGCCTTCTGCGCCGCCTTCAGTGCGCGCTTCAGGTCTTCGATCAGGTCGTCGGCGTCCTCCAGTCCGATCGACAGCCGGATGGTGCCCGGTCTGATGCCGGCCGAGGCCAGAGCCGCGTCGTCCATGCGAAAGTGCGTGGTGGAGGCCGGGTGTATCACCAGCGAGCGGCAATCGCCGACGTTGGCCAGGTGCGAGAAGAGCTTCAGCGCCTCGATGAAGGCCACGCCCTGCTTGCGCGAGCCTTTGAGGTCGAAGCTGAACACCGCGCCGCAGCCCTTGGGCAGCAGGCGCTGCGCCAGCGCGTGGCTGGGGTGGCCTTGCAGCTCGGGGTAGCCGACACCGGCCACCATCGGCTGGCCCACCAGGAAGTCGACGACCTTGCGTGTGTTCTGGACATGCCGCGCCATGCGCAGCGGCAGGGTCTCGATGCCCTGCAGCATCAGCCAGGCGGTGTGCGGGCTCATGCAGGCGCCGAAATCGCGCAGGCCTTCGCGGCGTGCCCGCAGCAGGAAGGCGCCTTCGCTCGATTCCTCCGAGAACACCATGCCGTGGAAGCCGGCATAGGGCTGGTTCAGCTCCGGGAATCGGGTCGCCCGGCTCCAGTCGAAGCGGCCGCCGTCGACCAGCACCCCGCCGACGACGGTGCCGTGGCCGCACAGGAACTTGGTCGCGGAGTGGAAGACCAGGTCGGCGCCGTGCTCGAAGGGCCGCATCAGGTAGGGCGTGGTGAAGGTCGAGTCGACCAGCAGGGGCAGGCCGGCCTCATGGGCGATGGCGGCCACTTCGGGCAGGTCGAGCACGTCCAGGCCCGGGTTGCCCAGGGTCTCGCCGAAGAGCAGCTTGGTCTCGGGGCGGATCGCCGCACGCCAAGCGTCGATGTCGCCCGGCTTGACGAAGGTGGTGGCCACGCCGAAGCGCGCCAGCGTGTACGTCAGCAGGTTGTGCGAGCCGCCGTACAGGGCCGAGCTGGAAACGATGTGCGAGCCGGCGCCCGCCAGCGTGGCGATGGCCAGGTGCAGGGCGGCCTGGCCGCTGGCGGTGGCCAGCGCGCCCATGCCGCCTTCAAGCGCGGCCATGCGCTCTTCGAACACCGCGTTCGTCGGGTTGCTGATGCGGCTGTAGACATGACCCGAACGCTCGAGGTTAAACAGCGAGGCCGCGTGTTCGCTCGACTCGAAGACGAACGAGGTCGTCAGATGGATCGGCAGGGCGCGCGCGCCGGTGGCCGGGTCGGGTGTGGCGCCGGCGTGCAGGGCCAGGGTGTCGAATCCGGGGTCGTTGGGGCCGGGCATGCGCGCTCCGTTTTTCGCCGGCAAGGCCCGGCAGGCTGTCGGTGGCCGGCATTGTGTGCTATGTTTTTCGCGCCACCTTCACCGGGAGACCCCATGAAAACCAGCGACATCCTGCACGTCAAGAGCGGCACGCTGTACACCGTGAGCCCGGACGATTCGCTGGCCGAGGCGCTGCGCACGATGGCCGCAATGGACATCGGCTCCCTGGTGGTCATGAACCACGGCGAACTGGTCGGCATGCTGACCTTCCGCGAAGTCATCAAGGCGGTGGTGCGCAACGGCGGCGAAGTCGGCCAGACCATCGTGCGCACGGTGATGGACGACTTCCCGCTCACCTGCACGCCCGAAACAGAGCTCGACGAACTGCGCCGCATGATGCTGCAGCGCCATGCGCGGTACATGCCGGTGATGGAGCGCAACACCCTGATGGGCGTGATTTCGTTCTACGACGTGGCCAAAGCGGTTGTCGATTCGCAGGACTTCGAGAACCGCATGCTCAAGGCCTACATCCGCGACTGGCCGGTCGAGGAAACGGAAGAGGCAAAGGGCGAGTAGTTCGGCTCAGCCAGCAGCTCGCTCGCGGTGAGCGTGTCGTCGGTCCGGTAAAGCGCGCTGGCCACGTCGGTGGCGCCACGTTGTGCGAAGCGAGCCAGCAAGCCGGCCGTGTCCTATGCCGCAGACGACAGCTTGAGGCCGACGATGCCGGCCACGATGAGCCCCAGGCTGACCAGGCGCCCGAGGTTAGACGGCTCACCCAGCAGCACGATGCCCAGGATGGCCGTACCCACCGCACCTACGCCCACCCACACGGCGTAAGAGGTGCCTACCGGCAGCGATTTCATCGCCACGCCCAGCAGGCTGAGGCTGATGACCATGGCCGCTATGGTGCCGACGGTCGGCCAGAGCTTTGTGAAGCCCTCCGTGTATTTGAGACCGATGGCCCAGCCGATCTCGAACAGACCCGCGAGAACAAGAAGGATCCATGCCATGTACGCTGCCGAAGTTGGTGAGGGTCAGGGCGCCATTGTTGCGGATAGAACCAGGCAAAGCCGCACGGGGCCGCCTGCGGCTCTGCCGAGGCCGCGCAGCATCGCCTACCCTGGAATATCCGGCTCGACCAGCGTGGCGAACTGCGCGAGCGACTCCTGCCACCCGAGGTAGCACATCTCCAGCGGGATGACCTCCGGGATGCCTACCTGCACGACCGACAGTTCCGTGCCGCAGGACACCGGTTCGAACTTCACCGTGACCTGCATCACCCCGGGAAGGTTCGGGTCGTCGAACTTGTCGGTGTAGCGGATCAGCTGGTTGGGGACCAGTTCCTGGTACTCCCCGCCGAACGAGTGCGAGTTGCCGCTCGAGAAGTTGCGGAAGGACATCTTGAATGTGCCGCCGACAACGGCTTCGAGGTGGTGTACGGTGCAGGTGAAGCCATAGGGCGGCAGCCACTTGGCCAGCGCATCGGCCTCGGTAAAAGCCCTGTAGAGCTTCTCGGGCTTGGCCCGGATGACACGGTGTAGACGAACGCTGCGATCAGACATGGACATGCTCCTTGTGGGATGACGAGGCTGCGAGGCAGCAGTCTCTTCAAGTACGACGTATCAGACGTCTGCTTTTCGACAGGGCCCATTCCGGAATGCTGCGCGGATCGGTGCGCAGCGGTGCTTCCGGCCATGCTTGAACTTGATGCCGCGGCGCGACGAACCAAGTGTGAATGTTCGCATGCCCCTTCATCAAGTTGTCGACAAAAGCGGCGCCCATGCCGCGGGACGGAGCGGCGCAGGGCAGCCTGAGCGCAGCGAAGGCCGCCGCACCGAAGCCCTGCCGGTGGCCCGACAGCGGCTTTGCCGGCACCTGCGTGTGCAGGACCCGCTGTCACAATCAGAACTCAGCCCAAGCCAAACTGAACCATGTCCGGCAACACCTTCGGCCACCTCTTTTGCGTCACCAACTTCGGCGAGAGCCACGGCCCGGCCATCGGTTGCGTGATCGATGGCTGCCCGCCGGGGATGAAGCTGAGCGAAGCCGACATCCAGCCCGACCTGGACCGCCGCCGCCCCGGCACCAGCCGGCACGTCACGCAGCGCAACGAGGCCGATGCGGTGCAGATCCTGTCGGGCGTCTACGAAGGCCTGACGACGGGCACGCCGATCGCGCTCCTGATCCACAACACCGACCAGCGCAGCAAGGATTACGGCAACCTGCTCGACACCTTCCGCCCCGGCCATGCAGACTACACCTACTGGCAGAAGTACGGCCTGCGTGATCCGCGCGGCGGCGGTCGCGCGTCGGCGCGGCTGACGGCGCCGATGGTCGCGGCGGGTGCGGTGGCCAAGAAGTGGCTGCGTGAAAAGCACGGCACTGTGATCAGCGCCTGGATGGCGGCGCTGGGCGAGATCGAGATCCCGTTCGAGAGCTTTGCCGAGATTCCGAACAACCCCTTCTTCGCGCCCAATGCCGGCATCGTGCCGCGGCTCGAAGAGGCGATGGACGCGCTGCGCAAGGCGGGCGACTCGGTCGGCGCGCGCATCGAGGTGCTGGCGCAGAGCGTGCCGGTGGGCCTGGGCGAGCCGCTGTACGACAAGCTGGACGCCGACATCGCCTACGCGATGATGGGCATCAATGCCGTCAAGGGGGTCGAGATCGGCGACGGCTTCAAGGTCGTGGCGCAGCGCGGCAGCACGCACGGCGACGAACTGAGCCCGGAGGGGTTTCGCAGCAACCATTCGGGCGGCGTGCTCGGCGGCATTTCCACCGGGCAGGACCTGCGCGTGGCCATCGCCGTCAAGCCGACCAGCTCGATCCGTCTGCCGCGCGCCTCGATCGACCGCGCCGGGCAGGCCACGACGGTCGAGACCCATGGCCGACACGACCCCTGCGTCGGCATCCGCGCTGCGCCGATCGCCGAGGCGATGCTGGCCTTGGTGGTGATGGATCACGCGCTGCGCCAGCGCGCGCAGAACGCCGACGTGGCCCTGGCCGTAGCCCCCATCGCCGGCAGCGCGCCGTGAGTTCGCGCGACCCCGCCGGGTCGCTCGTCCCCTACGGCGCGCTGAGCTTCATGTACTTCGCGTCGATCGGGTTGTTCAACCCGTACGCGCCGCTGTGGTTCCAGTCGCTCGGCTTCTCCACGCTGGCCATTGGCGTGATCGCGTCCTTGCAGTCATGGACGCGCGTGGTCATGCCCTACGGCTGGAGTTGGCTCGGCGACCACTGGGGGCACGGCACGCGCCGTGTGGAACTGCTGCGTTTGACCACGGCCTTGATCCTGCTGTTCTCGCTCGGCCTGCTGGTGTTCACCGACGTGTGGTGGGTGGCGGCGATCGTGACCCTGATCTTCATGGCCAACGGCGCCGTCATCCCCCTCACCGAAGCGGTGGTGGCGCAACGCCTGGCGACAGGGCGGGGCATGGATGTCGGCCGCTACGGCCGTGTGCGCATGTGGGGCTCGATCGGTTTCATCATCGCCGTGACGCTGTTCGGCGTGCTCCTGCAAAGCACCGGCATCGCGTCCCTGCCGGGTTGGCTGGTGCTGGCCTTCGTGCTGCTCGCCGCGGCGGCATGGCGATTGCCGCTGCAGACGCGTGGCGCACCGTTGCCGGCCTCGGCCGCAGCCCAGCTCGGTGTCTGGCAGGTGCTGCGCCGGCCTGAGGTGGCCTGGTTCTTCGCCGGCATCTTCTTCACCGTGCTGGCGCACACCTCGCTTTATGTCTTCCTGTCCCTCTACCTTGACAGCTTGGGCTATGGCAAGGGTGCGGTCGGCGCGCTGTGGGCCGTGAGCGTGGCGGCCGAGATCGTCTTCTTCTGGAGCCAGGGCCGCTGGTTCGCGCGCTGGAACGCCCACACCTGGCTGCTGGCCGCCGCGCTGGCGTCGGTGCTGCGCTTCGCCGCGATGGCCACGCTCGGCGGCGCGTGGCTGTTGCTGGTGCTGACGCAGAGCCTGCACGCCGTCACGTTCGCGGCCCAGCACGCCGCCTGCATCAGCCTGATCGATCGCCATTTCGCCGGCCCGCTGCGCGGCCGCGGCCAGGCCCTGTACTCGACCCTCGGCTATGGCCTGTCGGGGGTGCTCGGCGGCGTGGCGGGCGGCGCCATCAGCCAGCGCTGGGGCTTCGAGGCGGTGTTCGGCGCGGCCGCCCTGGTGTCGCTGGCGGCCACCTTCTGCTGCTGGCGCAGCCAGCGCCTGTCTGCGCCGACAATGGCGGGATGAGTACGGTTCAAACAGCGCCTCAGGACCCGACCGCCTTCCTGCGCGCGCTCTACGACGCCGCGGTCGAGCGGGCGATGCCCGGCCATGTGATGGGCGGTCATTTGCCGGCCCCCGGCAAGGGCCGCACGGTGGTCATCGGTGGTGGCAAGGCGAGCGGCGCGATGGCCGCTGCGCTCGACACCCTGTGGCCGGCCGGTGCGCCGCTCGAAGGCCTGGTACTGACGCGCTACCAGCACACCCCCCCGGCCTATGTGGCCCGGCCCGGTCGCATCCGCGTGCTGGAGGCCGCGCACCCGGTGCCCGACGAGGCCGGGCGCCTCGGCGCGCTGCAGATGCTCGAGGCCGTGCGCGGGCTGACGGCCGACGATCTGGTGATCGCCCTGGTCTCCGGCGGCGGTTCGGCCCTGCTGTCGATGCCGGCCGAAGGTCTGACGTTCGAGGACAAGCAGCAGGTCAATCGCGCCCTGCTCGCCAGCGGCGCCTCGATCGACGAGATGAATTGCGTGCGCAAGCACCTGTCGGCGATCAAGGGCGGCCGCCTGGCCGCTGCCTGCGCGCCGGCGCGCGTGCTGACCCTGCTGATCTCCGACGTGCCGGGCGATGTGCCCGAGGTGATCGCCAGCGGGCCGACCCTGCCCGATCCGACCACCTGCGCCGACGCATTGGCGATCATCGACCGCTACCGCATCCCCTTGCCGGCGGTGGCGCGTCACGGCCTGCAAAGCGGCGGCTACGAATCCCCCAAGCCCGGCGATGGCCGTTTTGCCGGCCACGAGGTGCGCATCATCGCCACGCCGCAGCAGAGCCTGGAGGCCGCTGCTGCACTTGCGCGCGAGCACGGTGTCGACGCGCACATCCTGTCCGACGAGATCGAAGGCGAATCGCGCGATGTCGGCAAGGTGCACGCCGCGCTGGCGCGCGCGGTGGCGCGCCGCGGCGCGCCCTTCGCGCGGCCCTGCGTGATCATGTCGGGCGGCGAGACCACTGTGACGGTCAGGCAGAAGGGCGGCCGCGGTGGCCGAGCCGGCGAGTTCCTGCTGGCGTGTGCGATCGCGCTGCAGGGCGAGCCGGGTGTGCACGTGCTGGCGGCCGACACCGACGGCATCGACGGCATCGAGGACAACGCCGGAGCGATCGTCACACCCGACACCCTGGCTCGGGCCGTGGCACTCGGCCTGAAGCCGGCCGAGTTCCTCGATCGCAACGACGCCTACCCCTTCTTCGCCGCGCTCGGCGACCTGGTGATCACGGGGCCGACCTTCACCAATGTCAACGACTTCCGGGCCCTGCTGATCGTCTAGCGTCCCGTTGCTGTCGAAACCGCGAGGCCCCGCCCATGCCCAGCCCCGAAACGCTCGAACGCTTCATCGCCCGCGTCGAGCAGAACGCCCATGCCGAGGCGATCGAAGAGTTCTACACGCCCGAGGCGTCGATGCGCGAGAACCAGTCGCCGCCCCGCGTCGGCCGCGACGCTCATGTCGCCAACGAGCGCAAGGTGCTGGCAAGGGCGCGGTCGGTGCACTCGTCGTGCGTGCGTCCGGTCTTCGTCGACGGCGACAAGGTGGTGATCCGCTGGATCTTCCGCTTCGATTGGCTGGACGGGTCGGTCACCGAAATGGAAGAGTTGGCCTACCAGCGCTGGGAGGGTGAGCGCCTGGCCGAGGAGCAGTTCTTCTACGACCCGGCCCAGCGCGTGCCGCGCCGGCCCTAGGGGCGCTTCAGGCTGCAGCGGTCGCGGCGGCGGCTTCGGGCGCGGGCGCGTCCAGCGCCAACTCGAGAACGCCGCTGCGGGACCAGGCTTGCGCCTCCTGCTGCAGCAGGTACAGGGTGCGCGGGTGCGAGGCGGCCCATTCGGGCGTGAAGCGCAGGCGCAGGCCCGACGCGGCGCTTTCGAGTTGCAGGGCATGACTGTCGACGCGACCACGCGCGTGGCACTTGATCACCGCCAGGCGCAGGGTCAGCACCTGCAAGGCGAAGGCGCGCTGCACCAGATCGGCCTCGCTCTTGCGCAGGCCGCCGCGCTGGCCGAGCACCAGGGCAGCCAGGCGCCACTGCTGGCTCTGCGAGAAGCCGGCGGCATCGACATGGCCGAGCAGGTAGGCGCTGTGGCGGTGGTGGTCGTGGTGCGAGACCATCATGCCCAGCTCGTGCAACTCGCAGGCCCAGCCGAGCTCGCGGTCGCTCTCGCTGTGGATGCTGCCGTCGGCGTTGTCGTTGATGGCCACGCCGGCGTACAGCGCCATCGCCACCCGGCGCACCCGCGCAGCCTGGGCGGTGTCGACGGCGAAGCGGCGTTGCAGGTCGCGCACCGTGGCGTCGCGGATATCGCCGCCGGCCGCGCTGCCGCGCGCGGCGCGGTCGGGCGTGCGCAGCGCGGCGTGGCGCTCATGCAGGTCGATGATCACGCCCTGGCGCAGCGCGCCGCGCGCCGGTTGCAGTGCGCGGATGCCGAACTGCGCCACCAGGGTGTAGAGCAGGGCCAGGCCGCCGGCCAGCACGGCACGGCGGTCGTCCTTCAAGCCCGCGAGCTCGAGGCGGTCGATGTGGCCGGCCTGCAGGCAGCGTTCGATCAGCCAGCGAAGGCCTTCCGGCGTGATCAGGCCCTTGTCGATGTTGTTGGCCGCCAGGATCTGGGACACCGCACCCGCGGTGCCCGACGAACCCAGCGCTTCCTTCCAGTGCTGGGGCGCGAAGGGCGCAAGCGCCTCTTCGAGTTCGGCGCCGGCGGCCACCTGGGCGGCGCGGAAGGCCGCGGCGCTCAGACGCCCCTCGGGGAAGTGCTGCAAGGTCAGGCTGACGCACCCGACCGCAAACGACTCCGCGTGCGTCGGCGTCGGGCCGCGGCCCAGGATCATTTCGGTCGAGCGCCCGCCGATGTCGATCACCAGGCGAGGCAATGGGCCCGGCTGCAGATGGGCCACGCCGCTGTAGATGAGGCGCGCCTCTTCGCGGCCCGAGATGACCTCGACCGGATGGCCGAGCGCAACCCGCGCTTGCTGCAGGAAGGCATCGCGGTTGGTAGCTTCGCGCAGCGTCTGCGTGGCCACCGCGCGCACCTGGGCCGGTGCCATGCCCTGCAGGCGCTGCGCGAAACGTCGCAGGCACGCCAGGCCGCGTTCGGCCGCTTCGTCGTTGAGCTGGCCCTGGCCGTCCAGGCCGGCGCCCAGGCGCACGGTTTCCTTCAGGTAGTCGACGCGCCGATAGGCGCCACCGGTCATCTGGCCGATCTCGAGGCGAAAGCTGTTCGAGCCGATGTCGATGGCGGCGAGCGGCGCGTCGGCTGCGGGCAGGTTGATGGGCATGGCCGCCATTGTGCGGGCGAAGCACAAGGCGTCTTGTTGCTGCCTAGAATCCGGCGCCCAGCTTCCCGTAAAGAAGACGCCGATGCCCGACGCCACCGCCGACTGCCTGCCGCCGACCGAACTCAACCGGCGCGACTTCGTGCGCGCCAGCCTGGGCAGCGGTTTCGCCGCAGCGGTGTTGCCGGTGTCCGCGCAGACCGAGGTCAAGACCGATGCTGCCGGGCTCGTCGTCGGTGAAGTCAGCATCGCGGTGGGTGACTTCAAGATGCCGGCCTACTGCGCGGCGCCCGCTGGCAAGCCCAAGGCGCCCGTCGTACTGGTGGTCAGCGAGATCTTCGGCGTGCACGCCCACATTGCCGATGTGGCGCGGCGCCTGGCCCGCCAGGGCTACTTTGCCATCGCACCCGAACTGTTCGAGCGCCAGGGCGACGCCGGCAGCTACGGCGAGATCGGCAAGCTGGTGGCCGAGGTCGTCAACCAGGCGCGCGACGCGCAGGTGATGGCCGATCTGGACGCCTGCGTCGCCTGGGCCCAGGGCCAGGGCGCTGACACCGGCAAGCTCGGCATCACCGGCTTTTGCTGGGGCGGGCGCATCACCTGGATGTACGCCGCCCACAACCCGGCGCTGGGCGCCGGCGTGGCCTGGTACGGCCCGGTGGCGCGGGCCTATGCCGCCGGCGACAAGACCGCGATCGAGGTCGCGCCGCGCATCAAGGCAGCGATGCTGGGCCTGTACGGAGCGGCCGATGGCGGCATTCCAAACGAGACGGTCGAACAGATGCGAGCCGCATTGAAGGCCGCCGGCAACACGCGCTCCGAGATCGTGCTCTACCCCGACACCCCGCACGCCTTCCACGCCGACTACCGCCCCAGTTACCGCAAGGAAGCCGCCGACGACGGCTGGCGCCGCTGCCTGGACTGGTTCAAGGCGAACGGCGTCGGATGACGTTGGCCTACATCGTCATCGCGACGCTGGCTGGCGGGCTGGCGTCGGTGCTGATCGCCGCCGCGCTGACGGTGCACGTGCTCGGCCGCCTCGTGAAGAGCCTGGTCAGCCTGTCGGCCGGCTTGCTGCTCGGCACGGCGCTGCTGCTGGTGCTGCCCGAAGCCTTCGAAAGCAACGCGGGCGCGCAGCCGCTCTTCATCACCTTGCTGCTCGGCCTGCTGTTCTTCTTCCTGCTCGAGAAGGCCGAGCTGTATCGGCATGGCCACCACCACGAAGGTGACGATCCGCATCACCATCACCAGCACGGCTTCGACGCCGAGCAGGCCGGCCGCGGCGGCTGGAGCGTGTTGGTCGGCGACAGCATCCACAACTTCTGCGACGGCGTGATCATCGCCGCGGCCTTCCTCGCCGACACCCACCTTGGCATGGTGACGGCGCTGGCGGTGATCGCGCACGAGATCCCGCAGGAGGTCGGCGACTACGTGGTCCTGCTCAATGCAGGCTTCTCACGCGCCAAGGCACTGCTGTTCAACGCGCTGTCCGGTCTGGCGGCCGTCGCCGGTGGCGTGCTCGGCTACTTCGTCGTCGGGCCCTGGGAGGCGCTCTTTCCCTACCTGCTGGTGGTGGCGGCGAGCAGTTTCATCTACGTCGCCGTGGCCGACCTGCTGCCCCAGCTGCAGCGGCGCCTGCCCTTGCGCGAGACGCTGGCGCAGATCGGCTGGATAGCCTGCGGCCTGGGCCTGGCATTCACGATGCAGGCCCTGCACGGGCACTGAGTTACTTCACCACCAGGACCGGAATCTCGCTGTGCGTCAGCACGCGCGAGGTTTCGCTGCCGAGCAGCAGGGCCGCGACGCCGCGGCGGCCGTGCGAGGCCATCACCACCAGGTCGCACTGCTGCGCCTTGGCATGGTCGAGGATCGCTTCCCAGGGGTGCAATGCCTCGACGCTGTGCCCGTTGCAGGCCACCCCGGCGGCGCCGGCCGCATCGACGACGTCCTTCACGCGCGCCGCGGCGATGCGCTCCTGCGCGTCGTAGAACTCCTGCGGCGGCACCGGCTGCATCTCGGAGATCGCGCTGTAGGGGAAGGGTTCCTTGACGCTGATCGTCGACAACGACGCGCCTTGCTCCTTGGCCAGGGTGATCGCGGTCTGCACCGCCTTGGCCGTGATGTCGGAACCGTCGGTGGGAACGAGGATGCGCTTGAACATGGCTGGCCTCCTGGGTTGCACGGCAGTGTGCCGGACCGAGCCTAAGCCCGGTTTGCGTCATGTCAAGGGGTCAAGCGTCAGCCCTTGGCCTGCGGCCGCGCCGGGTCGGCCGACCACTCGCTCCACGAGCCCGGGTACAGCACGCTGTCGCCGAGGCCGGCGTGGGCCAGGGCGAGCAGGTTGTGGCAGGCGGTGACGCCGGATCCGCACTGCTGCACCAGTTGGTCGGCCGGCCGGCCCGCCAGCAGAGGCGTCCACTCGGCCCGCAAATCGACCGCGCTCTTGAAGCGGCCGTCAGCCCTCAGGTTGTCCTTGAAAAAGCGGTTGCGTGCGCCGGGGATGTGCCCGGCCGCCTTGTCCAGCGGCTCAACCTCGCCGCGGAAGCGCTCGCCGGCGCGCGCGTCGATCAACTGCACTTGACCCAGACGAGAGAGCAGGGTGTCGGCGTCGATGCTGGGCAAGGCGGGCGCCTGCTCCGGGTAGGGCGCCGCGGCCTGAGGCGGCGCGGTGTCGGTCTCCAGAGGGCCGCCGGCTTCGCGCCAGGCCGCGATGCCGCCGTCGAGCACCGCCACATCGGCATGGCCCATCCAGCGCAGCAGCCACCAGGCGCGTGACGCATAGGGGCCGCCCTGACCGTCGTAGCAGATCACTGTGCTTGACGGCGTGATGCCGAGCTGGCCGAGGCGCTGCGCGAAGCGGCTGCGCTCCGGCAAGGGATGACGGCCCAGGAACCGGCCTGTTGCGTCGAGCTTGTCGCTCGCCAGGTCGCGGTCGAGGTGGACGTAGCGGGCCCCCGGCAGATGGCCCTCGCGCCACGCGCGCTCGCCGGCCTCGGGGTCGCTGAGCTCGAAGCTGCAGTCGAGCAGGATCGGTGGCCGGGCACTGCGCAGTTGGTGGAGCAAGTCTGCGGCGCTGATCAATGTCTTCATGTCAGGTCTGGTTGGGAGGCGAACGGGTGTCGGGCGCGTCGTGCTGCTGGTGACTGCGCAAGAAGGTGGCGGCCAGGCCGGCGATGACGATCAGGGCCATGCCGGCGAGTGCCATCCAGGTCACGGGGTCGTCGAACAGCCACACGCCGAAGGCGAACGAGAACACGATGCCCAGGTACTGCAGGCTGGCGTTGGACAGGGTGCGACCGATGCGGTAGGCGCGGGTCATCATCACCTGCGCGGTCGTGGCGAGCAGGCCGATCGCCAGCAGTAGGACCAGGCCGCGCGGCGTGTGTGCGCTGGCGCCCTGCGCCAGCATCCACAGGCCGCCCACCGCCAGACCGCCGAGCGAGAAGTAGAAGACGATGCGTTCTTCGGGTTCGCCGGCGCGGCCCAGCGCGGTGACCTGTAGGTAGGCCATGGCCGCCCCCAGGCCCGACAACAGGCCTGCCAGGCCGTGCCACAGCTGCTGCTGCTCGAAGGTTGGGCGCAGCACCAGGGCGACGCCCGCAAAGCCCGTCAGCACGGCGGCCACCAGGCGGCCATCGACACGCGCCGAGCCGAGCATCACGGTGCCGCCCAGCAGAAACAACGCCATCCAGACCGAGGACATGTAGTTCAGCGTCATCGCGGTGGCCAGCGGCAATCCGCCCAGGGCGTAGAACCACAGCGCCAGCGACGCCACGCCGCTGGCGCAGCGCCAGAAGTGCATCGCGGGTGCGGTGGTGCGCAGTGAGGTGCCGCGCATGTGGGCCAGCACGGCGATGTAGACGCTGCCGACGGCGCTGCGGTAGAAGACCAGCTCGCCGGCACTGTATGAGGCCGAGGCCCACTTCACGCACACCGCCATCAGCGAGAACAGCAGGGCGGCACCGAGCATCAGGAGTGGCGCCGAGGCGGCCCGCGCGCGCTCGTGTGGCGCTGCGGCCGTCACGGCTGCAGAGGCATCTGCCGGCGGTACCACTCATGGAAGTGTTGCATGCCGTCCTCCATCGGGCTCTGGTAGGGGCCGGCATCGTCGTCGCCGCGCTCCATCAGGGCCTGGCGTCCGGCATCCATGCGCAGCGCGATCTCGTCGTCCTCGACACAGGTCTCGAGGTAGGCTGCCTGCTGGGCTTCGACGTACTCGCGCTCGAAAGCCGCGATCTCCTCGGGGTAGAAGAACTCGACCACGTTGAGGGTCTTGCGCGGGCCCTTGGGAATCAAGGTCGAGACCACCAGCACGTTCGGGTACCACTCGACCATGACCCCGGGGTAGTAGGTCAGCCAGACCGCACCGTGGCGCGGGGGCCTGCCCTGCTGATAGCGCAGCACGGCGTCCTGCCACTGGCGGTAGACCGGCGAGCCGGCTTTGCCCAGGGCCTCGCCGCCCGAGTGCGCCACGCCGACCGTCTGGACGGAGAAGTCGCGTCCCATTTGCCACTGCAGGTCGTCGCAGCTGACGAAGTTGCCCAGGCCGGGATGGAAGGGCCCGACGTGGTAGTCCTCGAGGTAGACCTCGATGAATGACTTCCAGTTGTAGTCGCACTCGTGCAGGTGCGTGCGGTCGTAGACGTAGCCGCTGAAGTCGAGGTCGGCGCGCTGGCCCAGCGCCGCCAGGTCGGTCGTCACGCTGCGGCCGTTGGCCTCGAACAGCAGGCCGTTCCATTGCTGCAGCGGGTAGTTGGCCAGGTTCAGGCACGGGTCGGTATCGAAGTGTGGGGCGCCGATCAGGCGGCCGTGCAGGTCATAGGTCCAGCGGTGCAGCGGACAGACGATGTTGCCGCCCTCCTGGCGGCCGCGCCCGCGCAGCATCAGGGCCTGGCGGTGCCGACACACGTTGGATACCAGCTCGACGCCGTCGGGCGTGCGCACCAGAGCGCGGCCCTCGCCCTCCTGCGCCAGGGTATGGAAGTCACCCGGCTCGGGCACCGCCAGCGCGTGGCCGACGTAGCGCGGCCCGTTGCGGAACAGTGTGTCGCGCTCGCGCTGGAACAGGCCGGCGTCGAAGTAGCTGGCCACCGGCAACTGGGAGGTGCCGCGATGCAGCGCATCGCGGGTGATGCTCAGGTCGGACATGGTGCGGCGGGCCTCGGCAGCGAGGGCGGGATTGTATAGATGGGGTCGAATCCGCCGCGCGCCGCGGCTGAATGTGACCGAATGCAGCTCGGCCGACAGACGTGCCCGCTGACTACAATGCCGCCCTGGATTTCACCTGCCGAGATGCCGAGACAAGCCCCCGCTGCCGCCGAACCGACGCCCGTCCGCTACGAAGACGCGCTGGCCGAACTCGAACGCCTCGTGCAACGCATGGAAGACGGCCAGTTGCCGCTCGATCAATTGCTGGACAACTACCGTCGCGGTGCCGAGTTGCTCGAACTCTGCCGTTCGCGCTTGACCGCCATCGAGCAGCAGGTCAAGGTGTTCGAAGACGGCCAGCTCAAGCCGTGGGTGGCGGGTCCATGAAGGCGGGCGACTTCGAGGCCTGGATCGCTCTCGAGCAAGGCGCGGTCGAGCGTGCGCTGGAAACCTGGGTGCCGCATGACGCACCTGCCGGCCTGGGCGAGGCCATGCGTTACGGCGTGCTCGACGGCGGCAAGCGCCTGCGGCCCTTGCTGGTGCTGGCTGCCAACGAGGCGGTGCATGGTCACTCCGAGGCCGCCTTGCGCGCGGCCGTCGCCGTGGAGTTGATCCACGCCTACTCACTGATCCACGACGACATGCCGTGCATGGACAACGACGTGCTGCGGCGTGGCAAGCCCACGGTGCACGTCCAGTTCGGCCAGGCCCAGGCGATGCTGGCCGGTGATGCGATGCAGGCGCTGGCCTTCGAGGTGCTCAGCCCCGCAGGCGATGGCGTGCCCGCCGCCCTGCAGGCGCGCCTGTGCGGCCTGTTGGCTCGCAGCGCGGGCCACGCTGGCATGGCCGGCGGGCAGGCGATCGATCTGGCCAGTATCGGCGTGGCGCTCGACGAAGCCGCGCTGCGCGACATGCACCGGCGCAAGACCGGAGCCCTGCTCCAGGCGAGCGTGCTGATGGGTGCGGCCTGCGGCACGCCCGATGGACGTGCCTGGAGCGCCCTGTCCGAGTACGGGGCCGCGATCGGCCTGGCCTTCCAGGTGGTAGACGACATCCTCGACGTGACCCAGGCCTCCGAGACTCTAGGCAAGACGGCGGGCAAGGACGAACACCACAACAAGCCGACCTATGTGTCCCTGATGGGCCTGGACGCCGCCCGGCGCCACGCCCTCGAACTGCGCGACCAGGCGCATGCCGCCCTGGCCGCCAGCGGCCTGGCCGGTGCCGCGCGCCTGGCCCTGCTGGCCGACAAGGTCGTCGACCGGGATTCCTGAGACCAGCGCCCACGGATGAATGCCATGACCACCACATCCCTGTTGTCGCGCATCGACAGCCCGGCCGACCTGCGCCGCCTGTCGCGCACCGAGCTGAAGGCCCTGGCCGGCGAGTTGCGCGAGTACGTGCTGCAAAGCGTGTCGAAGACCGGTGGCCACCTGTCGTCCAACCTCGGCACGGTCGAGTTGACGATCGCCTTGCATTACGTGTTCGACACGCCGAACGACCGCCTGGTGTGGGACGTCGGCCACCAGACCTACGCTCACAAGATCCTGACCGGTCGGCGCGACCGCATGCACACGCTGCGCCAGCTGAACGGCATCAGCGGCTTTCCGCGCCGCGACGAGAGCGAGTACGACACTTTCGGCACGGCGCACAGCTCGACTTCGATCTCGGCCGCCCTGGGCATGGCACTGGCGGCCAAGATCAAGGGGGAGAAGCGCAAGGCCGTGGCCATCATCGGCGACGGTGCGATGAGCGCCGGCATGGCCTTCGAGGCCATGAACAACGCCGCCGTCTCGCACGGCGGCCTGCATGCCGACATGCTTGTGGTGCTGAACGACAACGACATGTCGATCAGCCCTCCGGTCGGTGCGCTGAACAAGTACCTGGCGCGCCTGATGAGCGGCAAGTTCTACGCCACCGCACGCGAGGGCGCCAAGACGGTGCTGAAGAACGCGCCGCCGCTGTTCGAGCTGGCGCGGCGCTTCGAGGAGCACGCCAAGGGCATGGTCGTGCCCGGCACGATCTTCGAGGAGTTCGGCTTCAACTACGTCGGCCCGATCGACGGCCACGACCTCGACTCGCTGATCCCGACGCTGGAGAACCTGCGCGACCTGCCGGGCGCGCAGTTCCTGCACGTGGTGACGAAGAAGGGCTTCGGCTACAAGCTGGCCGAGGCCGACCCGATCAACTACCACGGCCCCGGCAAGTTCGACCCCGCGGTCGGCCTGGTCAAGCCCGCCACCGCACCGAAGCCCACCTTCACCCAGGTCTTCGGCCAGTGGTTGTGCGACATGGCAGAAGCCGACCCGAAGCTGGTCGGCATCACGCCGGCGATGCGCGAGGGTTCGGGCATGGTCGAGTTCCACCAGCGCTTCCCGAAGCGCTACCACGATGTTGGCATCGCCGAGCAGCATGCGGTGACCTTCGCCGCCGGCCTGGCCTGCGAGGGTCTGAAGCCGGTGCTCGCGATCTATTCCACCTTCCTGCAGCGGGGCTACGACCAGCTGATCCACGACGTGGCGATCCAGAACCTGCCCGTCACCTTTGCCCTGGACCGCGCGGGTCTGGTCGGTGCCGACGGCGCCACGCACGCTGGCGCCTACGACATTGCCTACCTGCGCTGCATTCCGAACATGGGGCTGATCGCCCCGGCGGACGAGAACGAGTGCCGCATGGCGCTCAGCGCGGCGCACCGGCGCAGTCACCCGGTGGCGGTGCGCTATCCGCGCGGCGCCGGGGCCGGGGTCGAGGTCAAGCGCACGCTCGACGAATTGCCTTGGGGCCGGGGCGAAGTGCGCCGTCGTGGCGAACGCATCGCGATCCTGACCTTCGGCACCATGCTCTATCCGGCGCTGACGGCGGCCGAACGCCTGAATGCCACGGTCGCCAACATGCGGTTCATCAAGCCTCTGGACAGCGAACTGGTGGCCGAGCTGGCGCGCACGCACGAGGCCATCGTGACGGTCGAGGAGGGCTGCGTGATGGGCGGTGCCGGCAGTGCGGTGATGGAGGCCTTGCATGCTGCGGGCATCGCCACGCCAGTGCTCGCGCTCGGCCTGCCCGACCACTTCATCGAACACGGCGACCCGGCCAAGCTGCTGGCCCTGAACGGGCTGGATGCCGATGGCCTGGCCACGTCGATTGCCGCTCGCTTCGGCGCCCGGCCGGCCCTGGTGCGCGTCAAGTCCTGACTCGCCGTCGCCGCCGCGACAGGCAAAGGGCCCAGCGAGGCGTAGAAGCATGAATGGTGCGATGCTCCGCACCGCTGTTCGATCTGTTCCCCGACGATGACCCATCCGACTCAGGCCCTGCACATTCCCGACACCCAGAGTGCGCGCGACGAGCGCCACTTGGCGATCCAGCGCGTGGGCATCAAGGATGTGCGCTACCCGCTCCAGTTGCGCGTGGCCGGCGCCCTGCAGTCGACCGCTGCCTTGTGGGATCTGGACGTGGCCCTGCCCGCCGAGAAGAAGGGCACCCACATGTCGCGCTTTGTCGCCTGGTTGAACGAGCTGACAGCACTGGGCGTGCCGCTCGATGCACCGCTGCTGCGCGAACGCCTGGCCCTGATGCTCGGAACCCTGGGCGCCACGGAGGGCCGTATCGAGGCGCGTTTCGCCTTCTTCCTGCGCAAGCGCGCGCCGGTCTCGGGCGTACACAGTCTGCTCGACTACCAGGGACGCTGGATTGCCGAAACGCGCGCCGGCGCCACGTCAGTGTGGGCCGAGGTGGCGGTGCCGGTGAAGAGCCTGTGCCCCTGTTCGAAGGAGATTTCCGACTATGGTGCGCACAACCAGCGCTCGACGGTGACGATCCGCGCCGAGATCAGGGACGCGATCGAATGGCACGAACTGGTGCGCTTTGCCGAGGACAACGCGTCGAGCGAGGTCTGGGCCTTGCTCAAGCGGCCGGACGAGAAGTGGATCACCGAGCGCGCCTACGAGAACCCGAAGTTCGTCGAGGACCTGGTGCGCGACGTGGCGCTGGCGCTGAACGCCGACGTGCGCATCGGCCGCTACGGCGTGGAGGTCGAGAACCATGAATCGATTCACAACCATGCGGCCTATGCGCGCATCGAGCGTGCGTGATCCTGCTTCGCGCGCATCGAACGCGCGCAGGGTCATCGTTGTCGGGCTGGCGGCGGCCGCGCTGGCGGCCTGCGCCGGCTACGGCCCCGGCGACCTGCGCCCGGGCCAGCCCGAAGCCGATGTGCGCGCGCGCATGGGCGAGCCGACCGGCCGCTATCCCTTGGCCGATGGCGGCAGCAAGCTCGAATACGCCCGTGGTCCGATGGGCAAGCACACCTACATGATCGACGTCGATGCCGGCGGCCGGGTGCGCGGCTGGGAGCAGGTGATGACGGTGGCCAGCTTCGACGCCATTGCCATTCAGGCGCCACAGTCCGAGGTGCGCACAAGGCTCGGGCGACCGGCCCAGGTCCGGGTCGGCTGGCGTGGTGTCGGCGAAGTCTGGTCCTACCGGTTCGAATCGGAGGTCTGTCGCTGGTTCCAGGTGTGGTTCGTCGACGGCCGCGTGCGCGAGGCCGGCTATGCCATCGACCCGAATTGCGACGAGGCGCCGCGCGACAAGGACTGATGCGCGTCTACGGCCTCTCGAACTGCGACACGGTCAAGCGTGCGCGTGCCTGGCTCGCAGGGCGAGGGGTCGTCCATGACTTCCATGACTTCAAGAAGCTCGGCCTGCCCAGTGCGCGCCTGGACGCCTGGATCGCCGCCGTCGGCTGGCAACCATTGCTCAACCGCCAGGGCACGACCTGGCGCAAGCTCGAGAGCGCGACACAGGCGAACGTCGTCGATGCTGCCAGCGCCCGTGCGTTGATGCTGGCGCAGAACAGCGTGGTCAAGCGCCCGGTGGTCGAGTGGGACGACGGCCGCATCACGGTGGGCTTCGACGCCGAGCGCTGGGCCGCGTCAGTCGATCGCCAATGAAAACGCGGCCTGCGCGACGGCCTGGCCATTGATCCGCACATCGACGAGGTGCCGGCCGGCGTGGTAGCGGCGCGTGGTCACGGTGCGCATCGAGTGCTGCTTCGCCAGCGTGCGCGCTTCACCCGGCGCCAGCTTCAGCGACCAGCCCTTGAAGACCTTGGCGCTGGTGCTGCCGTTGGCCTTGACATGGTGCACGGCGTAGTCGATCAGCAGATCCTGCGCGAGCGCTGAGCGCGAGCGCAGGCGCAGACTCAGCACGACGCTGTCACCCACGCCGAGCCGGCGCGGCGACAGCGACAGGGTCACGCTGCCTTCGAACGGGCTCGATGCCCCCCACAGCGCGAGCATCTGCGCATCGCCCTGCTTGATCAGGCTGCGGCTGGCGTGCTTGAGCAGGGAGCGCCGCTCGCGGCTGGCTTCGGGCAGGTGCTCACGGACCCAACCGACCACCAGGGCGGGATGGTCCTTGGCGATGTCGTTGAGGTGATTCGCGACGCTGCGGCGCACGTACTCGCTCGGGTCGTCCTGCAAGGCGGCCAACAAGGGCAGGGTCGGCGCGGGGTCCGCCACCAGGGCCTTGAGCCGCACGCCCCAGGGCAGGCGCGGGCGGCTGCCTTCGCTGGCCAGGCGCCGCACGTGCGCGCTCGGGTCGCCAGTCCAGCGCCGCAAGGTGGCGAAGGCCAGGTCCGGGTGCTCGACGATGAATGGCCGGATGGCGAACTCGGCGCTGGAGCGCTGCGTCAATGCGTGCAGTGCCGCCAGTGCGCGCTCGGGCTCAGCCCGTCCCCGGCGGGCGACGAACTCGCCGAGAGGCCAGACGATCCAGCCGCGCAGCCCAGCTTCTGGCGCGGGCGGCATCGCACCGGGTTCGACTGCCGGCGCCAGTGCGGCCTCGATCACATCGCACGCGGCGCCGAAGCGGTCCGGCAGCGTGGCTTCCAGTGCGTCGGCGATCTGCATCGCGCGCGCCTTCAGCTCCAGCGCTTCGAGGCCGCGGCTGGCACGTCGCACGAAGGCCGAGCGGTCAAAAGCCGGCCAGGCCGCATGCAGATGCGCGCCGGCTGCCCGCACCAGGGCCGGGTTGAGCAGGCTCTTGAAGGGCTCCATCAGGCGCTGATGCCCGAGGGTGGATCGGCCAGGTGCATGGCGATGGCGGTTGCGCGGTCTGGCAGGGCGGGCATGGCATGCAGTGTGCCGCAGGCGTCTTGCGCAGCAGCGCGCTAAAGTGGTCGCATGTTCACTGGCATCGTTCAAGGCCTGGCGCGCGTCGGGCAACTCGGCGACCGGCCGGGCCTGCGCCGCATCCGGCTCGACCTTCCGCCAGGCTTCGACGAGGGCCTGGAGGTCGGCGCGAGCGTCGCGGTCGATGGGGTTTGCCTGACGGTCGCGGCACTAGAAGCTGGGCGAAGTGCCGACTTCGACGTGATGCAGCAGACCCTGGCGCTGACGACGCTCGGTGCGCTGATGCTCGGCAGCGCGGTGAATGTCGAACGTGCGTCGAAGGACGGTGCGGAGATCGGAGGCCATCCGCTCTCAGGCCACATCGACTTCCGAGTGCGGGTGGCGGAGGTGCGCCGACCCGAGAACAACCGCCTGCTGCGCCTGGCCGTGCCGGCGCCCTGGATGCGCTACGTTTTCGCCAAGGGCTACATCGCCCTGGACGGCGCCAGCCTGACGGTCGCCGAGGCGCAGCGCGAGTCGGACGGCTCGGGCTGGTTCGAAGTCTGGCTGATCCCAGAGACCCTGCGCGTGACGACCTTCGGCAGCAGGCAGGTCGGAGATCTCCTGAACGTCGAGATCGATCGCGCGACCCAGGTCATGGTCGATACCGTGCGCGACGCGGTGGCCGAGAAGCTCGGCTCCCTGCTGCCGGCGCTCGAGGCCTTTGCCCGCGAGCGAGGCCTGCCGACGGGCTGAACGCGCTCAGCCCTTGGCCGCCGACACTGCCGCGCGCAGCGCGAGCAGGTAACTGTCGACGCCGAAGCCGCAGATCTGCCCCTTGACGATCTCGGCGAAGACAGAGACATGGCGGAAGGCCTCGCGCGCGTGGATGTTGCTCATGTGCAGCTCGACCACCGGGCAGGTCAGGATCGCCAGCGCGTCGCGGATGCCATAGCTGTAGTGCGTCCACGCGCCGGCATTGATGAGTACCGCGTCCTTGCCCTCGGCATAGGCCTGGTGAATGCGCTCGCACATCGCGCCTTCGCTGTTGGTCTGGTAGCTCTCGACTTCGGCGCCGAGCTCCTTGCCCAGGGCCTGCAGCTGTGCGTCGATCTGGGCCAGCGTGACGCTGCCGTACTGCTTCGGGTCGCGCTGGCCGAACATGTTGTGGTTGATGCCGTGGAGCATGAGGATCTTCATCGCGGGTCTCTTTCCAGTTCAAGGCAATTCGATGGTACTGCCGGCCTGCGCGGCGGCGACGATGGCTTCCGTGACACGCAGGTTGGCCAGGCCATCGCGGGCGCTGACCAGGGGCTCGGCTTCGCCGCGGACGACGGCGCCGAAGTGCTCCATCTGGCGCTCGAGCGGGTCCTCGCGAACCAGGCCGAGGGTGCCGACCTCGAAGGGCTTCCACCAGGAGCGGTCTTGCGCGCGCGGATAGGCCTTCAGGCGCATGGTCGGTATCGCCAGCGAGCCATCGGTGCCGCAGATCACATAGCAGTCCTCGTCGTCGTAGCTCGCGTAGGCCTTGTTTTCGCGCGAGGTCTGCTCCCAGCTTCTCGCGCAGGCTGCGGTGTCGGACAGGAAGAAGCTGCCGAGCGCCCCGTTGGCGAAGCGCAGGTTGATCGCCACCGTGTCTTCGACCGGGAAGCCGCGCACGGCGTGGGACTTGAAGGCCTGCACCGCGACGATTTCCCCGCACAGCATGCGCAGGTTATGCACTTCGTGGATCATGTTGAGCAGGATCGGTCCGCCGCCCGGCTCACGCCGCCACGGCGCGTCCAGAAAGTAGCTCTCGGGCTTGAAGAATGCGGCGCTGCCCATCACGCCGACGATGCGGCCGAGCACGCCAGAGTCGACCACCTGCCTGGCCCTGGCCATGATCGGGCTGTGCGCACGGTGGTGCCCGATCAGGAGCCTGGCGCCGGCCTTCTCGGCCGCCTCGACCAGGCCCTGCGCCTCGGCCACGGTCGGCGCGACCGGCTTCTCCAGCAGCATCGGCACGCGCGCCTCGATGCACTCGAGCGCGTGCGCCACGTGCAACTGGTTCGGCGTGGCTAACACCACGCCTTCGGGCTTGTCCTTGCTGAACAGCTCTGCCAGCGACATGTAACGTGGCACGCCCGCCGCGTCTGCATGGGCCTGCGCCGCCGGCGACGGGTCGACGACGGCGGACAGCTCGCAGCGGGCACTGCTGCGCGCCACGCCCATGTGGGCCAGGCCGATGTACCCGGCCCCGGCGACGGCGATGCGGGTCTTGCTCATCGTGCGCGCGATCATCGCTAGGCTTGTGACCCCAAGGCCGGCCGGTTCAGGCGCAGGACCGTCCAGCCCTTCCACAGGGCGGTGGATTCGAGGCGCGGATCGGGGTCGACGACGACGGGCCGTCGCACTGCGCTCAGCAGTGCCAGGTCATTGATCGAGTCGCTGTAGAAGCTGGCGTCTGCCAGCACGCGCTCGGGCTGCCCGAGCGATGCCAGCCACTGCCGCAGGCGATCGACCTTGCCGGTGCGTATGTTCAGGACGCCGGTGGTTCGACCGGTGAACCGGCCATCGATCTGTTCGAGCTCGGTGCAGAGGTAGTGGTCCACACCCAGGTCGGCGGCGGTCAGCTCGCTCACCGCACGGTTGGTGGCCGTTGTCAGGACCAGCGTGTCGCCCGCCGTGCGGTGACGTTCGAGCAAAGCTCGCGCATCGGTCGGAATGCGCGGGCGGATCCAGTCGTGCAGAAATCGCTGACGCAAGGGCTGCAGGCTGACTGCGTCATGGCCGGCCAGCGTCGCCGCGTGGAAATCGCAGTAGGCCTTCGGCATGACAGTGCCGGCGCGGTAGCGGTCGGCCATGTCCTGGCCGCGCTGGCGCATGTCCGCGTCGAGCACGCCCTGCTCGATCAGGAAGTCGCACCAGAGGACATCACTGTCCCCACTGAGCAGCGTGTGATCGAGATCGAACAGAGCCAGTTGCATCGTCGGAGCCGCCGTCTGCGCCACCGGCGGGGTGACGCAGGCACGCGCAGTCCGCCCCGAGGCTAGGCCGCCAGCAATTGCCTGAGGACGAAGGGCAGGATCCCGCCGTGCTTGTAGTAGTCGACCTCGATCGCGGTGTCGATGCGCAGGGTCACGCGGACCTCACGCTTCTTGCCGTCCTTGCCGGTGATCACGAGGGTGGCGTCGGTCTGCGGCTTGACCTCCTTGCCGAGCACGACGTCGATGACCTCGTCGCCCCGGATGCCGAGCGACTGCCACGAGTCGCTGCCCTTGAACTGCAGCGGCAGCACGCCCATGCCGATCAGGTTGCTGCGGTGGATGCGCTCGAAGCTGCGCGCGACGACGGCCTTGATGCCGAGCAACTGGGTGCCCTTGGCGGCCCAGTCGCGCGACGAGCCGGTGCCGTACTCCTCGCCCGCGAACACCACGGTCGGGGTGCCCGCAGCCATGTACTTCATCGCCGCGTCGTAGATGAAGGCCTTGTCGCCGCCGGGCTGCATCAGGGTCACGCCACCTTCCTCGCGCGAGCCGTCCGCGCCGGCCGGGATCATCAGGTTCTTCACCCGCACGTTGGCGAAGGTGCCGCGCATCATCACCTCGTGGTTGCCGCGTCGCGCGCCGTAGCTGTTGAAGTCGGCCTTCAGCACGCCGTTGTCCTTCAGGTAGCTGCCCGTCGGCGAAGCCTCCTTGATCGAGCCGGCGGGCGAGATGTGGTCGGTGGTGATCGAGTCACCGAACATCGCCATCACGCGCGCACCCTGCACACCCGAGGTCACCGCCTTGGGCGTCATCGTGAAGCCGTCGAAGAAGGGTGGCTGGGCGATGTAGGTGCTCTTGGGCCAGTCGTAGACCTGGCCCTTGGTGCCCTTGACGTTGTTCCAGAGCTTGCCCGGCTTCTTGCTCACGTTGCCATAGTTGTCGCGGAAGGCCTTCGGGTCCATCGCGAACTTCAGCAGCTTGTAGACCTCGTCGCTCGAGGGCCAGATGTCTCCCAGGTAGACGGGCTTGCCCTTCGTGCCATAGCCGACCGGCTCGGTCATCAGGTCGCGCGTCACATTGCCGGCGATCGCATAGGCCACCACCAGGGGCGGGCTGGCCAGGAAATTGGCCTTCAGGTTCGGGTGGATGCGGGCCTCGAAGTTGCGGTTTCCGGACAGCACCGCAGCGCAGACCAGGTCGTTCTTCGTGATGACGTCGTTGAACTCGGGCGCCAGGTCGCCGGCATTGCCGATGCACGTTGTGCAGCCGTAAGCGGCGACATTGAAGCCGAGCTTCTCGAGGTAGGGCAGCAGGCCGGCCTTCTCGAGGTACTCGGTGACGATGCGCGAGCCGGGGGCCAGCGAGGTCTTGATGTGCGGCGCGACCGTCAGGCCGGCCTCCACCGCCTTCTTGGCCAGCAGACCGGCGGCCAGCAGCACGCTCGGATTGCTGGTGTTGGTGCAGGAGGTGATGGCCGCGATCAGCACGTCGCCGTTGCCGATGGCGATGCCCTCGGCCGCATGCTTGGCCTTCGACTTCGTCGCGTCCAAGGTCGGATGGTTGTCGGCCATCTCGACCAGATCGCGCGGCGCGCCCGCAGGCAGTGCCTTGGCGTCGCCGGCGCGCGGACCGCTGACCACATGCGAGGTCGGGTAGCGCACACCGAGCTTCGCGGCCGGCTGGTTGAAGCCGTTGTCGGCGATCGGCGCGCTGAACAGTTCGGCGAATTTCTTCGACAGGTGGGTGATCTCGATGCGGTCTTGCGGCCGCTTCGGGCCGGCCAGGCTCGGCACCACCTTCGACAGGTCGAGCTTGACGACCTGGCTGTAGTCGATGTCGCCGGCCTTGGGCACGCCGAACATCTTCTGCGCCTTGAAGTAGGCCGCAAAGGCCTCGATCTCGTCCTTGCTGCGGCCGGTGCCTTCGAAGTACTCGATGGTGCGCTCGTCGACCGGGAAGAAGCCCATCGTCGCACCGTACTCGGGCGCCATGTTGGCGATCGTGGCCCGGTCGGGCAGGGCTAGGGTGCGCGTGCCTTCGCCGAAGAATTCGACGAACTTGCCGACCACCTTCGCGGCGCGCAGGATCTCGGTCACCGTCAGCACCAGGTCGGTGGCGGTGACGCCTTCGCGCAGCTTGCCGCTGAGCTCCATGCCGACCACGTCGGGGGTCAGGAAGTAGACCGGCTGGCCGAGCATGCCGGCCTCGGCTTCGATGCCGCCGACGCCCCAGCCAACGACACCGATGCCGTTGATCATCGTGGTGTGGCTGTCGGTTCCCACCAGGCTGTCGGGGTAGTAGGTGCCGTCCTTGCTCTTGTGCACGCCGCGCGCCAGGTATTCGAGGTTGACCTGGTGCACGATGCCAAAGCCCGGCGGCACGACGCCGAAGGTGTCGAAGGCCTGCATGCCCCATTTCATGAACTCGTAGCGCTCCTGGTTGCGCTGGAACTCGAGCTTCATGTTCAGGTCCAGGGCCTGCTTGCTGCCGTAGTTGTCGATCGTCACCGAGTGGTCCACGACCAGGTCCACCGGCACCAGCGGCTCGATGCGCTTGGGATCCTTGCCCAGGGCCTTGGCCACGTTGCGCATGGCGGCCAGGTCGGCCAGCAGCGGCACGCCGGTGAAATCCTGCAGCACCACACGGGCGACGACGAAGGGGATCTCGTCGCTGCGTTCGGCCTTGGCCTTCCAGGTCGCGACCTGCTTGACGTGCTCGGTGGTCACCTTCTTCCCGTCGCAGTTGCGCAGGACGCTTTCGAGCACGATGCGCATCGAGTGCGGCATGCGGTTGACGTTGGGGAAGGTCTTTGCCAGTTCGGGCAGCGAGAAGTAGGAACCCTTCTTGCCGAGGGGCTTGCGGGTCGATGCGAAAGCGTGGGTCATGGTGTGCGCTCTTGTCGGGTGGATGGGGGAGTGTGGCTCAGATGGCTTTCGGGACGATGACTTTCAGCCCCTTGAAGTAGTCGCGGAAGAAGCCCGCGTCGCGGGTGATGAGGGCGCTGCACTGAAGCAATGCATGGGCGCCGATCAGGAAGTCGGGCACCGACCGCGGCACTGCGCGAGGCTCCTTGCCCGCACGCAGCCGCTCCTTGTAGCGGCGCTGCATTTCACCGGCGCGCACCGCAGAACGCAACTCGAGCGGCACAAAGCCGATGCTGGCTTCTTCGAGGATGTCGATCAGGACCGAGCCATGGCCGAGCCCGGCCACCACCTCGCTGATCACCACCTCGCACGCGACCACCGGTCCGTAGCTCAGCGCAGCGCGCAACGCCTCCTCAGCGGCCTGGGCGCGTGCATCCTCGCCGATCAGGTCGATCATCACCGATGTGTCAAGCGCGATCATCGATCGCTGTCGTCAGCCGGTGGGTAGGGATCACCAGGCGCGCGGCCGCGCAACTCGCGCATGACGTCATCGGTTGTCACGCCCGGTGGCAGCTTGATCCGGCCTCGCAGCCTCGAGATGGCATCGTTCACATCCTTGCGAATCACGATGCGGCCCCCTTCGACCTCTATCTTGAGCTTGGTGCCCTTGGTCAGCCCGAGGGCGTCGCGAGCCGCCTTTGGCAAGGTGATCTGGCCGCGTTCGGCAACGGTGGCTTCCATCGCATGCTCCACAGAGTATGCTTGAAGTGTACGTACTTTTTCAGGCCTACGCCAGCGGCAGGTAGCGCACCGACAGCACGCCCTCGATGGCCGCCAGCCGGGCCAGCACCGATTCGGCGACCGGGCTGTCGACATCGACCAGGGTGTAGGCCATCTCGCCGCGGCTCTTGTTGACCATGTTGTGGATGTTCAGGCCGGCGTGGGCCATGGTGGTCGATATCTGCCCGAGCATGTTCGGCACGTTGGCGTTGGCAATGGCGATTCGGTCGTTCGACTCGCGCGCCATGTTTACCGCCGGGAAGTTGACCGCGTTGGCGATGTTGCCGTGTTCCAGATAGTCGCGCAGTTGCTGCGCCACCATCACCGCACAGTTCTCCTCGGCCTCGCGCGTGGAGGCGCCCAGGTGCGGCAGGGCCAGCACCCGCTCGTGGCCATGCAGGGCCGCATTGGGGAAGTCGCAAACGTACATCCCCAGGTGCTTGCGGTCCAGGCTGGCCAGCACCGCCGCATCGTCGACCACGCCCTCGCGCGAGAAGTTCAGCAGCACGGCCCCGGCCTTCATCGAGTCCAGGTTGTCGGCGTTGACCAGGCCGCGTGTCGCGGCGACCAGGGGGACATGCAGGGTCAAGAAGTGCGCGTTCTTCAGGACTTCGGCGACGCTGGCCGCGCGCCGGACCTGGGCCGGCAGGCTCCAGGCCGCATCGACCGTGATGTCCGGGTCGTAGCCGAGCACGTTCATGCCCAACTTGATGGCGGCGTCGGCGACCAGGCAGCCGATCTTGCCAAGGCCGACGATGCCCAGGGTGTGACCGACCAGTTCGAACCCGGCGAACTGCTTCTTGCCATCCTCGACCTTGTGCTCGAGCGCGCTGTCCTTCGGATCGAGCGCGCCGACGAAGCGCAGGGCACCGGGCAGGTTGCGCGCGGCCATCAGCATGCCGGCCAGCACCAGTTCCTTCACCGCATTGGCATTGGCGCCCGGCGCATTGAACACCGGCACGCCGCGAGCGCTCATCGCCGCAACAGGGATGTTGTTGGTACCCGCGCCGGCACGGGCGATGGCGCGCACACTGGGAGGAATCTCCATCCCGTGCATGTCGGCCGAGCGCACCAGCACTGCGTCGGGCGCTTTGACGTCCTTGCCGGCGTGGTAGCGGTCGCTCGGCAGCTGTTTCAGGCCGCCGGCGGAGATCGCATTCAGCACCAGGACTTGGAAGCGCTCAGCCATGCGTGGCCTCGAATTCCTTCATGTAGTCCACCAGGGCCTGCACGCCTTCGATCGGCATGGCGTTGTAGATCGAGGCGCGCATGCCGCCCACGGCGCGGTGGCCCTTGAGCTGCAGCAGGCGGCGCGCATCGGCACCCTTCAGGAAGGCCGCGTCGAGTCCTTCGTCGCGCAGCTTGAAGGGCACGTTCATCAGGGAGCGGCAGTCGCGCTGCACCGGGCTGCGGAAGAAGCTGCTGCGGTCGAGGTGTTCGTACAGCAGGGCCGCCTTGGCGCGATTGCGCTCGGCCATCGCCGTCAGGCCGCCCTGGGCCTTGAGCCACTCGAACACCAGCCCGGCGATGTAGATCGCGTAGGTCGGCGGCGTGTTGTACATCGAGTCGTTATCGGCCACGGTCTTGTAGTCGAAGGCCGAGGGCGTGACCGGCAGTGCCTGGCCGAGCAGGTCCTCGCGCACGATGACGATGGTCAGGCCGGCGGGGCCGATGTTCTTCTGCGCGCCGCCGTAGACCAGGCCGTATTGGGTGATGTCGAACGGGCGCGAGAGGATGTCGCTCGACATGTCGGCCACCAGAGGGACGTCACCGACGTCTGGCGTGAAGTGGTACTCGACGCCGCCGATGGTCTCGTTGCTGCAAATGTGCACGTAGGCCGCATCCGGGTCGAGCTGCCACTCGCTGCGCGCCGGCACCCGGTCGTAACCGGTGTCGGCGGCACTGGCCGCCACGTTGACCTTGGCGTACTTCCGGGCTTCCTTGATCGACTTCTTCGACCACTCGCCGGTGTCGATGTAGTCGGCCGTTGCCTTTCCGCGCAGCATGTTCATCGGCACGATGGCGTTCTCGCCGATCGCGCCCCCCTGCATGAACAGGACCTTGTAGTGGGACGGAATGGCCAGCAGTTCGCGCAGGTCAGCTTCCGCCTTCTCTGCGATCGAGATGAATTCCTTGCCGCGGTGACTCATCTCCATCACCGACATGCCCGAGCCATGCCAGTCGAGCATTTCGGCGGCAGCCTGGCGCAGCACGGCTTCGGGCAGCACGGCGGGGCCCGCGCTGAAGTTGAAAACACGGGTCATCGAGAGCAGCTCCAGGGAGTGAGTGGGGTCGATCTCGATTATCGTCGGCGCATGGCGGGCTTCAGTTTCTACTGGCATGACTACGAGACCTTCGGGGTCGTGCCGCGCCGCGACCGGCCGGCTCAGTTCGCCGGCGTGCGCACCGACGCCGACTTGAACGAGATCGAGGCGCCGCTGACGCTGTACTGCCAACCGTCGCCCGACACGCTGCCCGAGCCCGAGGCCTGCCTGATCACCGGCATCACGCCGCAGCGCTGTGCCGAGCGCGGGGTGTCCGAGCGCGCCTTCGCCGAGGCCATCGAAGGCGAACTCGCGCGCCCGGGCACCGTGGGCTGCGGCTACAACAGCCTGCGCTTCGACGATGAAGTCACCCGCTTCCTGTTCTGGCGGTGCCTGATCGATCCCTACGCACGCGAGTGGCAGAACGAGTGCGGGCGCTGGGACCTGCTGGACTGCGTGCGCTGCGCCTGGGCACTGCGTCCCGAGGGCATCGTCTGGCCGCAGCGCGAAGCCGGCAAGCCGTCTTTCCGGCTCGAGCACCTGACGGCAGCCAACGGCCTGGCGCACGAGGCCGCGCACGATGCCTTGTCCGACGTGCGTGCAACGATCGGGTTGGCGCGCCTGGTCAAGACGCAGCAACCCAAGCTCTGGGCCCATTGCCTGAAGTTGCACCGCAAGCAGGCCGTGATCGACGAAATGGGCGTTGGACGGCCCTTCGTTCACCTGTCCGGACGCTATCCGGTCGAGCGCGGCTGCATGGCCGTGGTCTGGCCGCTGGCGCCGCACCCCTACTTCAAGAACGAGGTCATCGTCTGGGACCTGGCGCACGATCCGAGCGAGCTTTTCCAGCTCAACGGTGCAGAGATTCGTGCCCGCCTGTTCACGGCGGCCGACGCGCTGCCCGCGGGCCAGACGCGCCTGCCGATCAAGACCATCCACCTGAACAAGTCGCCGATCGTGATCGGCAACCTGAAGACGCTCGGCGATGCCGCCCAGCGCTGGGGCATCGATGTCGTCCAGGCCCAGCGCCATGCTGAAGTGGCCGCCCGCCAGGCGAATTCGATGGCCGGCATCTGGCCCGAGGTCTACGAACGTGGGTCGGCGTCCGAGCCTGTCGATGTCGACGAAGACTTGTACGGCGGATTTCTAGACAACGACGACCGCCGCGCGCTGCAACGCCTGCGTACCCAGCCTCCCGAGCGCCTGGCCGAACGCCGGCCGGCCTTCAACGACACGCGGCTCGACGAGCTGCTGCTGCGCTTTCGCGCCCGCAACCATCCGGGGACCCTGAGCGCCGAGGAGCGCGGCCACTGGCGGGCGCATTGCCGCGAGCGCTGGCAGGCGTTGCCTGCCTGGCTGGAGCGCATAGCCGCCCTCGAGGCCACGGCGGATGCGCGCGGCCGTGCCTTGCTGAGCGAACTGCGGCACTGGTCGCAGTCGATGTCGATCGAGAGCGAGAGCGAGACGGCATGAACCTGTTGCTCATCGGCGGTTCGCAGTTCGTCGGCCGCCACATCGTGCAAATCGCGACAGCGCGCGGCGATCAGGTCACCGTCTTCAACCGCGGCCAGACCGCGACCGAGTGGCCCGCCGGCGTGCAGGTGCGCCGCGGCGATCGCAAGGGTGATCTGTCGGCGCTGGCCGGAGGCGAATGGGACGCCGTGATCGACACTTGCGGCTACCTGCCCGGCGATGTGGCACGCATGGCCGACTGCCTGTATGGGCGCGTCGGGCGCTACGTCTTCATCTCCAGCGTATCGGTATACGCGGGCTTCAGCCGGCCGAACGACGAGCAGGGCGTGGTGGGCCGGATCGACGACACCGACGCGACCGTGGTCGATGGGCGCACCTATGGCCCCTTGAAGGCCCTGTGCGAGCAGGCCATTGCGACACGCTTCGGCGCGAGTGCCTTGACGATCCGCCCTGGCCTGGTGGTTGGTCCGCATGACCCGACGCAGCGCTTCACCTACTGGCCGGCTCGCGTGGCGCGTGCCTTGGCCGGCGAGCCGGTGCTGGCGCCGGGCCCGGCCGGCGCGCCGGTGCAGTTCATCGACGTGCGCGACCTAGCTGCCTTCGTCCTGAAGGCGGCTGACGACTCGCGCGGTGGGCCCTTCAACGTGGTGACGCCGCCGGGGGCATTCACCATGGGCGCCGTGCTCGATGCCTGCGCTGACGCCGCCGGGACGCGGCCACACTGGGTCTGGGCCGATGCGGCGGCCGTCGAAGACTGTGGCCTGCAGCCCTGGTCCGACCTGCCCCTGTGGCTGCCGGCCACCGGTGACCACGCCGCCTTCGCACTCACCCCCAATGCGAAGGCGCAGGCCGCCGGCCTTCAGATCCGGCCGCTGACGCAGACGGTCGCCGACACGCTCGCCTGGTACCGCACCCTGCCGGGCGCGCAACAGGCCTTCAGCAAGGCCGGTTTGAGCGCCGAGCGCGAAGCGGCGGCACTCGCGAAACTAGCGCGGCGCTGAAGCCGCTGCCACCACCGGCGCTGCCGCCATCGCAGCTGACGCTGCCGGTGCCGGAGCGACTGCCGACGCCGCGCCTTCTGGCGCCGACGCCGCGGCCGAGGCCGCAGCCGCAGCCGCAGCCGGTGTTGCGGCCACCACCGGCGCCTGGAGCAGTCCTGCGCCTGCCGGTTGCGACGCGGCCGCCGCCGCAAGGGCCGCGATCGCCGCACGCTGTGTCTCGTGCACGCACTCGTCGACGATGCGCTGGCCGATCTTGGCGTCCAGCAGCATCGACTTGTTGGCGATCTGGATCATCAGCATGCGGCCCTTGACATCTTCCAGGCGCAAGGCCCCGGTCGACGACAAGACAGGCTTCATGGTCCAGGTCTGTGTCTTGAAGCGCACGTCGATGTAGCCGTCGTTCTTCGGCGAGGTGCTGATGTGAACGCTCTGCGCCAGTTCGCAGTTGTAGTCGCCGTAGTAGGCCAGAGCCGCCGCAGTCAACTGCTCGGCTTCGGCCTTGGCCAGCGGCACCTCCACGGGCGGCGCCGAGGGCTGGCGCGCGGCGGGCTTGGTCGGCCGGGCGGGCGCTTTCGCGGCCGGCTTGGCAACAGGTTTGGCGACGGTGTTTTGCGCTGCCACCGGCGCGTTGAACATCAGACTGGCAATGGCGAAGGCGAGGACATGGGAAACTTGACGCAAGGCGAGACTCCAGGATCGGTGGTCCCTATTGTCGCGGCGCACGGCGTTCAGGCGTTGCCAGACGTTGCCGCCGACTCGCCGACTGGCGCAGCGACGCGGTAGAGCACGTGCCGGCGCAGCGGGTGGCCAGCGTCGATGCGCGGGTGGTCGAAGTCGCCGCCTTCGTCGCGCAGCATGCCCAGGCGCTCCATCACGCGACGCGAGGGTGCATTGCCCGGCACCGTGATCGCTACCACCTCGCGCGCTGCCAGGCGGGTGAACGCAAATCGCAACGCAGCCAGCGCCGATTCGGTGGCCAGGCCCTGACCCCAGGCCGCGCGCGGCAAGCGCCAGCCGATCTCGACGGCCGGCACGAACGGCGCGTCGTAGTGCGGCACGTTCAGCCCGACGAAGCCGGCGAAAGGCAGCGTGCCGGGGACTTCCAGCGCCCACATGCCCCAGCCACGCTGCGCCATCAGGTCACGGCACCGCTGGGCCTCGGCCAGGGCCTGCTCCTCGCTGGCCACGTTCGGGAAGTAGCGCCGCACCTCGGAGTCGGCGTTCATCGCGACCCAGGGCGCGAGGTCGGCGTCCTTCCATTGCCGCAGGATGCAGCGTCGGGTGTGGAGTTCGAGCGGCGCGGCGAAGGTCGGCAGGACCAGCATCGGGTCCCGCTCAGTCGGTCGCGGCGAAGTAGGCATCGCGCACCTCGGCCGGGAGCTGCGGCCCGCCGGCATACGAGGTCCGGTGAGCGCGCTCGAGCAACTGCCAGAAGTAGCGGTAGCTGGCGCGGTCGTGCAGGGTGTCGCGGTGCCGGATCGGGGCCCAGTCCGCAGCCTGTGCCGCAGCGATGATCTCGATCGCCTGGTCGACTTCGGCCACCGTGGGCGTGAAGGCCTCGACGATCGGCCGGATCTGGGCTGGGTGGATGCTCCACATGCGCGTGTAGCCGAATTGTCGCGCCGCCTTGCCGGCGGCCTCCATCAGGGCCGAGGCGTGCTTGAACTCGGTGACAACGCAGTGCGAGGGCGTCTTCCCGTGGGCATGGCAGGCTGCGGCGATCTCCAGCTTGGCGCGCAATATCAGGGGGTGCTCGAACTGGCCCTTGACGCCCATCGCCGAAGCCGGGATCGCGCCGCGGTGCGCCGACACGAAGTCCATCAACCCAAACGACAGCGACTCGATGCGCGGGTGCGCGGCCAAGGCCTGCGCCTCCTGCAGCGCGCCGTGCGTTTCGACCAGCGCGTGCAGCGGGATCGCCGCACCGCCCATCGCGTCGATGGCCTCGGCCGCGCGCGTGACGTCGGCCACGCCGCGCGGCTTGGGCAGCATCAGGTAGGCCGGTGGTCTGGCCGACTGGAGCACGATCTGCACGAGGTCGGCGAAGCGCGGGTGGTCGATGGGCAGCACGCGCACGCCGACGCGGCCGAAACGATTGCCGTCGCTGGCGAGCAAGGCCGCGATCAGGTACCCATGCTCGATCTCGCCGCCGACAGGCGCACCGTCTTCGGCGTCGAGCGTGACGTCGAAGACGGGACCCAGCTCGACCTGCAGTTCGAGGCTCTTCCTCATGCGCGCCTCGACGCCGCAGTAGTGATCGCACACGGGCAGCAGGGTCGCGGCTGGTTCGCCGGGATCGAAGAGGGCGGTACGCGGGTGCGGGGCGGTCATCGTGCAGGCAATGGGTTTCCCCCATTGTCGCTGGCGGCGCGACAGGCAGGATGCAGGCCCGCCCGTCCATTCATCACATCATTCCTCTGGAGACCGTCGCCGTGACTTCATTTGCCCGCTCGATCACCCGCCGCGCAGCCACGCTGCTCGCCTTGTCGCTCGGCCTCGGCGCCGCGTTCGCGCAGACCTTTCCCGACCGGCCGATCACGATGATCGTGCCCTGGGGCGCCGGAGGCGGCACCGATGCGGTGGCCCGCATGATCGCCAGCCTGATGGAGCGCGACCTGGGCCAACCGGTCAACGTCGTCAACCGCACCGGCGGCTCAGGTGTCGTGGGGCACTCGGCGATCGCCGGCGCCGCGCCCGACGGCTTCACGATCGGGATGATCACGGTGGAAATCGCCATGATGCACCACCAGAAGCTGACCGAGCTGAACCCGACCAGCTTCACCCCGCTGGCCCTGGTGAACCTCGACCCGGCCGGCTTCCAGGTGCGCGCCGATTCGCCCTACAAGAACATGGCCGATGCCCTCGCCGCGATCAAGGCCAACCCCGGCAAGTTCAAGGCTTCCGGTACCGGCCAGGGCGGCATCTGGCACTTGGCGCTGGCCGGCTGGCTGCGCGACGCGAAGATCGATCCGGCCACTGTCCCCTGGGTGCCTTCGAACGGCGCCGCGCCGGGTCTGCAGGACCTGGTGGCCGGTGGCGTCGAGTTCGTGCCCTGCTCGCTGCCCGAGGCGCGCTCGCTGATCGACGCGGGCAAGGTGCGTTCGCTGGCCGTAATGGCCACTTCGCGCGCAGCGCTGTTCCCCAACGTGCCGACGCTGAAGGAGGCCGCGGGCTCCGACTGGGCCACTGGCGCCTGGCGCGGCATCGCAGCGCCCAAGGGGCTGTCGCCGGCAGTCGCCGCGCGCCTCGAAGCTTCGGTCAAGAAGGCCTACGACAGCAAGGAATACAAAGACTTCATGGCCCAGCGCGGCTTCGGCCTGCTGTGGGGCGGCTCAACCGAGTTTGCCGGCTTCATGGCCAAGGCCGACGCCGACATGAAGGCCGTGATGACGGCCGTCGGCATCGCGAAGTAGGCCACTTCCCGTGCAACGCACCGACCGCTGGGCCGGCCTGGCGCTGGCCCTGCTCGGCCTCGCCGTGATGTGGTCGGCGCGCGCCTTCCCGAACGTGCCGGGGCAGAAGCTCGGCGCCGGGTTCCTGCCGATGCTGGTCGGCGCCGGCCTCCTGCTGTGTGCTGTCGCACTGCTCGTGCGCAGCTTGCGCGCTGCTGCCTATGCCGGGCAGGCTGATGAGGCGCGGCGCGAGCACTTCGGCAGCTCGCTGGTGATCATCGGCGCCATCGTCGGCTACATCCTGCTGGCCGAGCGCCTGGGCTTTCTCATCGTGGCGCCGCTGTGCCTGGTGGCGACCTTCCTGGCCCTTCGCGTCAAGCTGTCGCATGCGCTGCTGTGGGCGCTGGCGGGCACGATCGTCGTGCATGTGGCGTTCTATAAGCTGCTGCGCGTGCCGCTGCCCTGGGGCGTATTTCGCCCCTTCTACTGATCCGGGCGTTTTCGCCCCTTTTACTGATTCGAGGCCGAACCCATGGATGCCGTCCTCACCGCCTTCGGGCTGGTGTTCGAGCCTTACGTGTTGATGGTGATCCTGCTGTCGGCCATCTACGGCCTGTTCGTCGGCGCGATCCCCGGCCTGACGGCGACGATGGCCACGGCGCTGCTGGTGCCGGTGACCTTCTTCATGCCGCCGGTGCCGGCGGTGGCCGCGATCGTCACCGCCACTGCGATGGCGATCTTCGCCGGCGACATCCCGAGCGCGCTGCTGCGCATGCCGGGCACCCCGGCCTCGGCGGCCTACACCGATGAGGCCTTCCTGATGACCAAGAAGGGCCAGGCCGAGATCGCGCTCGGCGCAGGCCTGGTGTTCTCGGTGCTCGGCGGCATCTTCGGCGTGCTGGTGCTGGTAGTCGCTGCGCCGGCGCTGGCCGAGGTGGCGCTCAAGTTCAGCTCCTTCGAATACTTCTGGCTGGTGATGCTCGGCTTCACCTGCGCGATCTTCATCGCTGGCACCGACCCTCTGAAGGGCATCGTCTCCTTGCTGCTCGGCCTCTTGATCTCCTGCGTCGGCCTCGATAACCCCGCCGGCGCACCGCGCTACACCTTCGGCAGTGCGGAGCTCACTGGAGGCATCTCGCTGATCCCGTTGATGATCGGTATGTTCGCGATCTCCGAGGTGTTGCGCTTTGCCAGCGGCGTGGAAAAGCCTCAGATGGCCATCGACCGCCCGTTCGGCAATGTCTTCGCCGGCATGTGGACCCTGATCAAGAAGTACCCCGTCCAGCTGTTTCGCGGCTCGGCGCTCGGCACCCTGGTCGGCGCATTGCCTGGGGCCGGGGCCGACATCGCCGCCTGGATGTCGTATGCGATGTCGAAGAAGTTCTCCAAGGAGCCGGAAAAGTTCGGCACCGGCCATGTCGAGGGCATCGTCGAGTCGGGCGCGGCCAACAACTCGGCGCTCGGCGGGGCCTGGATCCCGGCCCTGGTGTTCGGCATTCCGGGCGATTCGATCACCGCCATCGCCATCGGCGTGCTCTACCTGAAGAACATGAACCCGGGGCCGACGCTGTTCGTCGAGAACCCGCAGAACATCTACGCCGTGTTCATCGTCTTCATGCTGGCCCAGTTGCTGATGCTGCCGCTGGGCTGGATGGCGATCAAGATCGCCAAGCGCATCCTGCGCATCCCTGCCACGGTGCTCATGCCGCTGATCCTGCTTTTCTGCATCGTCGGCAGCTTTGCCATCAACAACAGCATGTTCGGCGTGATCGTGATGCTGGTGGCAGGCGTGATGGCCTTCTTCATGGAGCGCTGGGGTTTCCCGATCGCCCCGACCATCCTCGGTGTGGTGCTCGGCACGATGCTCGAAGAGCACTTCTTTTCGAGCCTGATCAAGGCCGACGGGAACTTCCTGGTCTTCTTCGAGCGCCCGATCGCCGGCACCTTGGGCGTGATGACGCTGCTGATCTGGGGCTGGCCGCTGATCAAGTCCTTGCTGGCGCGTCGCGCCGCTGCCTGACCGGCGGCGACCGCGACGGCGCTCAGAGCAGGTGCTTGACGCCGTCCTGCTCTGCCCGCAACTCGGCCAGGGTCTTGTCGATGCACTCCTGCGAGAAGGCGTCGATCGGCAGGTCCTTGACGATGCTGTACTTGCCGGCGCTGGTGGTCACCGGGTAGCCGAACATCACGTCCTTGGGGATGCCGTACTCGCCGTTGCTCGGTACGCCCATCGTCACCCACTCGCCGTTGGTGCCCAGCGCCCAGTCGCGCATGTGGTCGATCGCGGCGTTCGCCGCCGACGCCGCCGAGGACAGCCCGCGCGCTTCGATGATCGCCGCGCCGCGCTTGCCCACGGTGGGCAGGAAGACGTCCTTGTTCCACACCTGGTCGTTGATCATCTGCTGCACGGAGGCACCGTCGATGGTGGCGAAGCGGTAGTCGGCGTACATCGTCGGCGAGTGGTTGCCCCAGACGGCGAGCTTCTTGATGCTGGCCACCGGCTTGCCGGTCTTGGCCGCCACCTGACTCAGCGCGCGGTTGTGGTCCAGGCGCAGCATGGCGGTGAAGTTCTCGCGCGGCAGTCCAGGCGCGCTCTTCATCGCGATGTAGGCATTGGTGTTGGCCGGGTTGCCCACCACCAGCACCTTGACGTTGCGGCTGGCCACGGCGTCCAGCGCCTTGCCTTGCGCCGTGAAGATCGCGCCGTTGATCGACAGCAACTCGGCGCGCTCCATGCCGGCCTTGCGCGGCATCGAACCGACCAGGAGGGCGTAATCGGTGTCCTTGAACGCGGTCATCGGGTCGCTGTGCGCTTCCATGCCCACGAGCAGCGGGAAGGCGCAGTCCTCAAGCTCCATCATCACGCCCTTGAGCGCTTTCTGCGGGCCTTCCACCGGCACCTCGAGCAGTTGCAGGATGACCGGCTGGTCCTTGCCGAGCATTTCGCCCGATGCGATGCGGAACAGTAGGGCGTAACCGATCTGGCCTGCAGCGCCGGTGACGGCGACGCGAACGGGCTTCTTGCTCATGGACATCTCCAGGGTAGGACGAGGGCGGGTGAACAGGCCAAAGTGTAGGCGACCAGGGGCGCGAAACCCCAGTCTTCTATAAGACAGCGGACTGTGGTCGAATCGGCCCATGTCCGCCGTTCCATCCGTAGCTCACGAGGCACCCCTCTTCTCGCCGCTGTACCGCCAGATCTCGGCGTTGCTGACGCGCAGCCTGCAGGCTGGTGAATGGAAGCCGGGTGAGGCGATCCCGAGCGAGCTGGACCTGGCGGCGCGCTTCAAGGTCAGCCAGGGCACCGTGCGCAAGGCGATCGACGACCTGGCGGCCAGCAACCTGCTGGTGCGGCGCCAGGGCAAGGGCACCTTCGTCGCCACCCATGCCGAGGAGACGACCCAGTTCCGCTTCCTGCGCCTGGCACCGGACAGCGCGCCGGGCGCGCCCAGGGCGGGCGAGCGCGAGCCGCTGTCGCGGCGCTTTCTCGATTGCCGGCGCCAGCGTGCGCCGGCCGACGTGGCGCGCGCCATCGGCCTGGGCAGCGGCGAAGCGGCGCTGCAGGTGCGACGGCTGCTCTATTTTCGTGGCCAGCCGGTGGTCCTGGACGACATCTGGCTGCCGGCAGCGCTGTTCAGGGGCCTGACCTCGACCCGGTTGTCGGCCTACCAAGGCCCGATGTACGGCCTGTTCGAGACCGAATTCGGGGTGCGCATGGTGCGCGCCGAAGAGCAGATCCGGGCGGTCGCGGCCGACGCCGCATCCGCCGCCTTGCTTGACCTTGCGCCCGGCGCGCCGCTGCTGTCGGTCGAACGGGTGGCCTACACCTACGACGACCGCCCGGTCGAGCTGCGCCGCGGCCTGTACGACACCCGGACGCACCACTACCGCAACCAGTTGGGTTAGTCGCAGGCCGGCGCAGTTCGTCGCCGCAAAGCCGCGCTTTGTCGCATCATTGCCGGTGGTGCGCGACCGCGCTCCTACACTGCGCCCGCTTCAAAAGAGCAGGTTGCGGCACGAAAGGATCAGAACATGCGCAAGAGAACGTGGTGGATCGGGGGAGCGGTGGTGCTGGCTTTGGCCGGCGTCGCAGTGGCCGTGGCGATGGTCGCCCGGCCCGGCAATCCTGCGTCAGGGGCCGAGGCCAAGAAGGGCAAGGACGGCAAGCCTGAGGTCACGCTCGAATTCGCTCAGCGCGAGGTGGTGACGCCCCTGCTGACGGCGATGCCCGCGATCATCGAGTTTTCCGGCCCGCTGGTGGCGCCGCAGACCGCCGTGGTGCGCGCCAAGACTGCCGGCACCCTCCTGACCTTGACGGTCGCTGAAGGCAGCCGCGTGCGCGCCGGCCAGATGCTGGGCAGCATCGACAGCGCCGACATCGGCAGCCGTCTGGCCGAGCGCAACGCGATGCTCGAATCGGCGCGTGCTGCGCTGGCCCAGGCCGAACGCAACCACGCCAGCAACCTGCGCCTGGCCGACCAGCAGTTCATCTCGCCGATCGCCCTCGAACAGTCGAAGACCGCGCTCGATGCCGCACGGGCCCAGGCCGGCGCCGCGACAGCGCAGTTGAACACCGTGCGCGTCGCCTCGCGCGACAACCAGATCGTGGCCCCGATCGCCGGCGTGGTCGCCAAACGCCACGTGGTGGCTGGCGAGAAGCTGGCCCAGGAACAGCAGGTGCTGACGATCGTTGACCTGGCCCGCCTCGAACTGGCGGGCAGCGTCGGGACGCACGAAGTGTCCCGACTGTCGCCGGGCATGGCCGTGCTGGTGTCGGTCGAAGGCGTGTCCGACAAGGTGTCGGGCAAGCTCGCACGCATTGCCCCGGCGGCCGAAGCCGGTACGCGCTCGATCGGCGTCACGATCGAGTTGCCCAACCCGAAGGAAACCTTGCGCGCCGGCCAGTACGCGCTGGCTCGGGTGCAGCTCGACGACGCCACCCAGCGCCTGACGGTGCCGCTGACCGCCGTCGGTAACACCGCCGGGCAGGACCACCTCTGGGTGATCGAAAAGGGCCTGCTGGCGCGGCGCGCGATCACGCTCGGCCGGCGCGACGACCGGGAAGGCCGGATCGAGGTGCTGCTCGGCGTGCAACCCGGCAGCCAGGTGCTGGCAGCGCGCTTCGACAACCTGCGCGAAGGGGCCAAGGCCAACGTGGTGGCGGTCAAGGCGGCCGCGGTTGCCTCGGCGGCGGCGTCGACTCCCAATCTCAAGTAAGGAGCGCGCCATGTGGATCACCCGCGTCTCGATCAACAACCCGGTCTTCGCAGCCATGGTGATGGTGGCCCTGTGCGTGCTCGGCTTGTTCTCCTACTCCAAGCTCGGCGTCGAGCAGATGCCCGACATTTCCTTCCCGGGCGCCTTCATCGAGGTCGAGTACCCCGGCGCGTCGCCCGAGGCGGTCGAGCGTGAGGTGACCAAGCAGATCGAGGAGGCGCTTAACAGCGTTGCCGGCGTCAAGCGCATCACCTCGCGCAGTTTCGAGGGTCGCAGCCAGAACAGCGTCGAGTTCAACCTCAGCGTGGACATGGGGCGCGCAATGCAGGACGTGCGCGATCGCCTTGCGGCTGTGCAGGCAGCGTTCCCGCGTGACGCCAAGGCGCCGCTGATCTCGCGCTTCAACAACGACAACGCGCAGCCGGTGGTGAATCTGGCGCTGCTGTCCAAGACCCGCAGCGCGCGCGAGCTTTCGATCCTGGGCGAGCAGAACGTCGGCAAGCGCCTGCAGCGCATCGAGGGTGTGGCCCGGGTCGATATCAGCGGGCTGACTGTGCGCGAGGTGCGCATCGACCTCGACCCGGACCGGCTGCGCGCCTACGGCATCACGCCTGCCGAGGTCGCGCGTGCGCTGCGCGAGGCCAACACGGACCAGCCGGTCGGCCTGCTCTCGAACCAGGTGCAGGACTCGATCCTGCGCGTCGAAGGCCGGGTGCGAGATCCGAAGCTGTTCGCCGATCTGGTGGTCGCCAACAAGGGCGGCTTGCCGCTGCGCCTGGGTGACCTCGGCCAGATCGTCGAGCGCGAGCGCGAGCCCGACTCCACAGCGCGCATCAATGGCCAGCCGGCCATTAACTTCAACGTCTTCAAGCAGCAGGACGCCAACATCGTGGCCACCGGCGACGCCGTCAAGGCGGCGATGGAGGAGGTGCGCAAGACCCTGCCGCCCGACGTCGAGCTGACCCTGATCTACGCCTCGAGCGACTACGTCAAGGAATCGCTGAGCGGCCTGCGCCACACCCTGATCGAGGGCGCCTTGCTGACGGTGGCGATCGTGTTCCTGTTCCTGCACTCTTGGCGCAGCACCATCATCACCGGGCTGACGCTGCCGATCGCGGTGATCTCCAGCTTCATCGCCGTCTATGCGTTCGGCTTCACGCTGAACTTCATGACCATGATGGCGTTGTCGCTGTGCATCGGTCTCTTGATCGACGATGCGATCGTGGTGCGCGAGAACATCGTGCGCCACCTGCACATGGGCAAGGACCATCACACGGCGGCGCGCGAAGGTACCGACGAGATCGGCCTGGCGGTGATGGCCACCACCTTTGCGCTGTGCGCGGTGTTCGTGCCGGTGGCATTCATGGGCGGCATCATCGGCAAGTTCTTCTACCCGTTCGGCATCACCGTGGTGGTGGCGGTGCTGGTGAGCCTGTTCGTCAGCTTCACGCTCGATCCGATGCTGTCGTCCGTGTGGCGCGATCCTCCGGCTGAGCGCATGAAGAAGCTGCCGGTGATCGGCGCGCTGATCCGCTTGACCGACCGCGCGATGGACGTCCTGCACACGGTCTACGAACGCCTGATCCGCTGGGCTTTCTCGGGCCGGCGCTACCGCATGCTGTGGCTTCCGCTGCCTGCCTGGGGTCGAGGCTTTGCGCCCGACGGCACTCGCGACAAGGCGTCGCCGCGGCGCTTGCGCCTGGCCACCATCACGCCGCGCGGCCTGGTGCTGGCCACAGGGGCCCTGAGCTTCGTGGCGGCGCTCGGCCTGGCCCCCTTGGTGGGCACCGAGTTCGTGCCGCAGACCGACCAGTCGTTCACGCAGCTGGCGATCCGCATGCCGGTGGCGTCCAGCCTGGACCGCAGCGACGCCAAGGTGCGCCAGGTCGAGGCTGTGGTGGCCTCGTTCCCCGAGGTCAAGAACCTGTCGACCAGCGTTGGCGGGCAGGGCACGGGCCTGTCTACCGGACGCAACCAGGCGGTGCTGAACATCGGCCTGGTCGATCGCAGCCAGCGCAAGCGCACGCAGAAGGAAGTCGAGGACGCGATCCGCGAGAAGATCGCCGGCATTCCCGGCATCGAAACCTCGGTCGGCTTCGACCGTCCGATCTATGTCGCCATCCTCGGCAGCGACCCCGAAGGCCTGGCGCGCCTGGCCAGCGAATTCGCCGAGAAGATCAAGAAGATCCCCGGCATCACCGATGTCGAACTGTCGGTCAAGCCAGGCCTGCCGGCCTACGCGGTGCGCCTCAAGCCCGGCGCCGTGCGCGAACTCGGCCTCACGGCGCCGCAGATCGCGGGCAGCCTGCGCGCCTATGTCAATGGCGAAGTCGCGACTTACTGGACCACACCCGACGGCCAACAGGTCGAGGTGCTGCTGCGTCTGCCGCAGGAGCAGCGCGAGCGCGTCGAGCAGATGCGCAAGCTGCCGGTGGCGTTCGCACGCGACGGCACGCCGATCACACTGGAATCGGTGGCGACCATCGAACCCGTGGTCAATCCTGAGGTCATCCGGCGTCAGAACCTGCAGCGCCGCGAAGCGATCTTTGCCGGCGTAAAGGACCGTCCGTCGGGCGACGTCGGCGCCGATGTGCAGAAGCTGATCAAGGAGACCTCGCTGCCTCCGGGCTTCAGCTTCGACGTCGGTGGCCAGACGCAGCAGCAAGCCGAGGCCTTCCAGGGCCTGATTGCGGCGATGGCGCTGGCGGTGATCTTCATCTACATCGTGCTGGCCAGCCAGTTCGGCAGCTTCCTGCAGCCGATCGCGATCATGGCCAGCCTGCCGCTGGCGCTGATCGGCGTGATGCTGGCGCTGCTGTTGTGGCGCTCGACGCTGAACGTGTTCTCCATGATCGGCCTGGTGATGCTGATGGGCCTGGTGACCAAGAACGCCATCCTGCTGGTGGACTTTGCCAACCAGGCGCGCAAGGCCGGCGCCACGGTGGCTGATGCGTTGCTGCAGGCCGGCATGATCCGCATGCGCCCGATCGTTATGACGACGATGGCCATGGTCTTCGGCATGCTGCCCCTGGCCCTGGCCTTCAACGAGGGCGGCGAGATCCAGGCGCCGATGGGCCGGGCCATCATCGGCGGCGTGATCACCTCGACCATCCTGACCTTGGTCGTGGTGCCGGTGCTGTACAGCTACCTGGTGCGCGACAGGAAGCCCAGGCGGGTCACCGCGCCGAGCGGCCCGGCGGGCGGTCTGATTCCTGCGGCGATGCCGGCCGATCGCGACTGAAGCCGGAAAACAGAGGGTTCTGCGGGCCCGACCAATCCTGCGCGCCTGGCGCTGGGTCGGTCGGGCCCGCATCTGTTGCGCTGCAATAGAATGATTCGGTCTCCGCGCGGGACCATCCACCTGGATCGCCATGGCCGACACGACGCAAACACAAAAACGCCCCGTCTATCGCAACATCCACGTCAGCCAGATCGTCGCCTACCGCCTGCCGCCAGCGGGCTGGGTCTCGATCCTGCACCGGGTCAGCGGCGTGTTGATGTTTCTGTTGCTGCCCTTCGTGATCTGGTTGCTCGATGTCAGTTTGACGTCAGAAATTTCGTACGAACGCTTCACCAGCACCTTCGTCGCGGGCATCGGCTTTCTACCGGGCTGGTTCATGAAGCTCGTTGCGCTGGCCCTGATCTGGGCCTACCTGCACCACTTCATCGCCGGCCTGCGTCACCTGTGGATGGATATGACGCACAGCGTGAGCAAAGAGCAGGGCCGCATCTCGGCCTGGTTCACCCTGGGCGCGGGCAGCGTGCTGACGCTGGCCCTGGCCTTCAAGTTGTTCTGGTAGGGCCTGCCATGACGGAAAAGAACTACGGCTCCAAGCGCCTGGTGGTCGGCGCGCACTACGGCTTTCGCGACTGGCTCGCCCAGCGCGTCACGGCATTGTTGATGGCGCTGTTCACCATCGTGCTGGTGGCCCAGCTGCTGTTCGGCGCGAAGCTCGGCTACGAGCGCTGGGCGGCGATATTTTCGGCGCAGTGGATGAAGGTGCTGTCCTTCGTCGTCATCGTCTCGTTGCTGTATCACGCGTGGATCGGCATGCGCGACGTGTGGATGGACTATGTCAAGCCGGTGGGCGTGAAGCTCGTGCTCCAGGTGTTCACGCTGTCCTGGCTGGTCGGTTGCGCCGGCTGGGCCGTGCAAGTGTTGTGGAGACTTTGAAGAACATGGCCGCACTCGTGAAGTCATTGCCCCGACGCAGGTTCGATGTGGTGATCGTCGGTGCCGGTGGTTCCGGCATGCAGGCCTCGTTGCGCCTGGCGCAGGCCGGGCTGAATGTGGCCTGCCTGTCCAAGGTGTTCCCGACGCGCTCGCACACCGTGGCGGCGCAGGGCGGCATTGGCGCCTCGCTCGGCAACATGAGCGAAGACAACTGGCACTACCACTTCTTCGACACCGTCAAGGGTTCGGACTGGCTGGGTGATCAAGACGCCATCGAGTACATGTGCCGTGAAGCGCCCAAGGTGGTGTACGAGCTCGAGCACATGGGCATGCCCTTCGACCGCAACCCGGACGGCACGATCTACCAGCGCCCCTTCGGCGGCCACACCGCCAACTACGGCGAAAAGCCGGTCCAGCGCGCCTGCGCCGCGGCCGACCGCACCGGCCACGCGATGCTGCACACGCTGTACCAGCAAAACGTGAAGGCGCGCACGACCTTCTTCGTCGAGTGGATGGCCCTGGACCTGATCCGCGATGCTGACGGCGACGTGCTCGGCGTCACCGCACTAGAGATGGAAACCGGCGAGGTCCACATCCTCGAGGCCAAGGTCACGCTGTTCGCCACGGGTGGGGCGGGGCGCATCTATGCCGCCAGCACGAATGCCTTCATCAATACCGGCGACGGCCTGGGCATGGCGGCGCGCGCGGGTATCCCGCTCGAGGACATGGAGTTCTGGCAGTTCCACCCCACCGGCGTGCATAACGCCGGCGTGCTCCTGACTGAAGGCTGCCGCGGCGAGGGGGCGATTCTGCGCAATTCGTCGGGCGAACGCTTCATGGAGCGTTACGCGCCGACCCTGAAGGACCTGGCGCCGCGCGACTTCGTCTCGCGCTGCATGGATCAGGAGATCAAGGAAGGCCGGGGTTGCGGTCCGAACAAGGACTACATCAACCTCGACATGACCCACCTGGGCGGTGAGACGATCATGAAGCGCTTGCCCAGCGTGTTCGAGATCGGCCACAACTTCGCCAACGTCGACATCACCAAGGAGCCGATCCCCGTGGTGCCGACGATCCACTACCAGATGGGCGGCATCCCGACCAACATCCACGGCCAGGTCGTGGCGCCGAAGAACGGTAACCCGAACTCGATCGTCAATGGCTTCTACGCCGTCGGCGAGTGCGCCTGCGTCAGTGTGCACGGTGCGAATCGCCTCGGCACGAACTCGCTGCTCGACCTGCTGGTCTTCGGCCGTGCGGCGGGCCTGCACATCGTCGATGCCGGCCTGAAACTGCGCAGTCACAAGCCCCTGCCGACCGATGCTGCCGAGCGCTCGCTGGCGCGCCTGGCGCGCCTGGACAACAGCGTATCTGGCGAGTACGCGCAGGACGTGGCGAACGACCTGCGCAACGCGATGCAGCAGCACGCCGGTGTGTTCCGCACCCAGGCCATGCTGGACGAGGGCGTGGCCCAGGTCGCTGCGATCGCCGAGCGCGTCAAGAACATCGCATTGAAGGACAAGAGCCAGATCTTCAACACCGCGCGCGTCGAGGCGCTGGAGGTGGAGAACCTGATCGAGGCGGCCCAGGCGACGATCGTCTCCGCGGCCGCGCGGCGCGAGAGCCGCGGCGCGCACAGTGTCGACGACTATGCCGACAGTCCCGAGTTCCCCAACGGCCGCAACGACCCGGTGTGGATGAAGCACACGCTCTGGTACAGCGAAGGCAACCGGCTCGACTACAAGCCGGTGCAGTTGAAGCCGCTGACTGCCGAATCGATACCTCCCAAGGTGCGTACGTTCTGAGGCCCCACATGACTAAGCGCACTTTCCAGATCTACCGCTACGACCCCGACACAGAGGCCAAGCCGCGCATGCAGACCTTGGAGGTCGAGCTCGACGGCTCCGAGCGCATGCTGCTCGACGCGTTGATGAAGCTCAAGGCAGTCGATCCTTCGCTCTCTTTCCGCCGATCCTGCCGCGAGGGCGTCTGCGGCTCGGACGCGATGAACATCAATGGCAAGAACGGCCTGGCCTGCCTGACCAACATGCGCACGCTGCCCGACACCGTGGTGCTGAAGCCGTTGCCAGGTCTGCCGGTGATCCGCGACCTGATCGTCGACATGACGCAGTTCTTCAAGCAGTACAACTCGATCAAGCCCTACCTGGTCAACGAGAACCTGCCGCCCGAGAAGGAGCGCCTGCAGTCGCCAGAAGAGCGCGAGGAACTGAACGGCCTGTACGAGTGCATCCTCTGCGCCTCGTGCTCGACCAGTTGCCCGAGCTTCTGGTGGAACCCGGACAAGTTTGTCGGCCCGGCCGGCCTGCTTCAGGCCTACCGCTTCATCGCCGACAGCCGTGACCAGGACACCGCGGGACGCCTGGACAACCTGGAGGATCCGTACCGCCTGTTCCGGTGCCACTCGATCATGAATTGCGTGGACGTCTGCCCCAAGGGCCTGAACCCGACCAAGGCGATCGGCAAGATCAAAGAGCTCATGGTCCGACGGGCCGTCTAGACCACCATGCAGCTCGACCAGGCCACGCTCAATCGCCTGAAATGGCGCTGCCGCCGCGGCCTGCTCGAGAACGACCTCTTCATCGAGCGCTTTTTCCGCCGCCACGAGGCTGCACTGACGCTCGGCCAGGCAGCCGGCCTGACGGCCCTGATGGACCTGCCCGACAACGACTTGCTCGACCTCCTGCTCGCACGCTGCGAGCCCACGGCCCCGCTCGATTGCGCCGAAGTGCGCGACGTGCTGGCACAAATGCGAACCGAAGGACGCACACCATGACCCCCTCCGACGTCAAAGCCACGCTGTCGTTCTCCGACGGCAGCCCGAGCATGGACCTGCCGATCTACAAGGGCTCGGTCGGCCCCGATGTGATCGACATCCGCAAGCTGTACGGACAGACCGGCAAGTTCACCTATGACCCGGGCTTCCTGTCGACGGCGTCGTGCAACTCGACCATCACCTACATCGACG
>JAZKIW010000073.1:0-42700 GCA_040384625.1 Pseudomonadota bacterium
GGCGCGCGACACGAACAGGCGCGCCTGCCCGGTCGGGGTGATGGCGATGCTTCCAGAGCCCTGGAAGGTGTAGGTGGCGCTTGCGCCTTCTGCGAGCGTGGGCATAGGTGTTACCTCAGGACAGGAATTGATGCCCGGCGCTGGATGCGCCCGGCGGAATAGGCGGCCCGGTTCTTGGCCTCGTTGAGTGCGTCGCGAATGCCGACGTAGCGCGCCTCCCACATCGGGATGCGCGTGTCTTGGCCGAAGAACGGCGCGGCTTGCGAGAGGAAGCCGTACAGGAACAGGTCGGTCTCGGCCAGGAACAGCGCGTTGGCCGGCAACGTGGTCGCGTTCAGGTCGGGCAGACGGCAGAAGTAGCGGCCCTGCACCGCCGTGCCGTTGGCGACGGACGGCCAGAAGGTGAAGTTCGCGCCGGCCTCGGCGAAGTAGCGCGTGTCACCGCCCCACTGCCATTGCAGGCGGTCCTGAATCACCTTCTCGGCAACCGGCGTGAGCGGGTAGCCGCCGAAGTGCAGGACGCTGGTCGACTCGAAGTCGACCGGGATCGGAGCGAGGTTGTTCGTGACCGTGACGGACGCGAATGCCTTCTCGTTGAGCCGATGCCGAAGCTCGCGGTAGATGCGCCGCTCGCCCAGCGCGATGATCTGCGTGAGCGTGGCCGGCGACACCTCGGAGACGGTCACATCCTCGCCGTCGATCAGCCGCGTGAGCTGTTCGAGCAACTGCGGCCAGGTCGTGATGCTCACCTGGCGCCTTTGATGATGATGTGCGCGTCACGCACCGTCGGGCCGCTGCGCAACTTCGCATACATCGAGTCGCGAAGCTTCTTCTCGATGACGAAATCGGCCTCATTGCTGAGCGGGCTGACGCCGGCCTCGCGACACCACTCCAGCAGAACCGTCATCGGGATCGTGCAGAGCTCGCGGAACTCGGTGCCCGCGTCGCTGAACCGCTCGTTGCGCATCGCTGCGCAGTGGTCAAGGATCGATTCGCAGTCCTGCCTTTCCTCCACGATCAGCGTGCCGTCCGACTCGCTGTGCAGGACCGTGTTGGTGATGCCGCCGAGGTAGGTGCGCTCGGCCATGCTCAGGCTCCGTACAGGGCGACCATCGCCGTGGCGGTCGTGGCCGTGGCGTTGACCCGCGTTGCCGCGACCCGCAGCACCGTGCCAACCGGCACCGCCGTGAACAGCACCGCGATGCCGCCCACGATGGCCGTGACGTTGCCCGCGCCGCCGACGTACAGGGCCTGCGCCTTGCCGCCCAGGAAGTCCACCGTATCGCTGGGCGTGACCGCCGCAGCCACCGTGTAGCTGTCCATGATCAGCAGGGGCAGAGGGTGATCGTGATCACGCCCGTGGCCGCCGTCAGGGTGCCGGTGAAGTCCACGCCGATGCACGAACCCGCCGCGATGAGCAGATCGGTCGGCGTGGTCGAGAGGGTCAACGCCTGGTTGGTGTTGGCCGTCCCCTTCAGGTTGTAGGTGCTGGAGTGCAGCGCCGTGCCCGAGGTGATCGCGGTGCCGCTGGGCGCCTGCTTGACGATCGCCGTCACCGCCGAGCCGTCCGAGCCGATGACGGTGGGCCGCCCGATGATCGACTTGACGACGTACGACCGCGAGGCGACGAACGACGTTTTGTCGACCGACGCCGCGTTGTATTCGACGTTGATGGTGACGAACTCGCCAGCCCCGGAGTCGACGCCCATCAGGCCCATCGACCCGTCGCCGTCCTGCTTGATTGCAATGCCCATGATGAGCCTTTCAGAAGTGGAAAAGCCCTCCGAAGAGGGCTCTTGTGGCGCCAGGTTGGCTTACAGGACGGTGGTGTTCAAGTCGGCGAGCACGGCGTGCGCCGCCTCGTTGGACACCTCGAGGGTCGCGTGAAGCCACATCTGTGCGCTGCGCGACAGGCCCGAGCGGCCGAGTTCGATGAACTGCATCGGCTCCAGCGTGCGCACCCCGATGTAGTCGGGGTTGATGTAGTGCAGGTCACGCTCACGCTGCCGACGGTTCGGGACCAACTTCAGGTCGCCGTAGTCCGAGCGATAGACGGTGATGCTCGCGTTGAGCTTGCCGTCCATCATGTCCTTGAACTTGGTCGTGTTGCCGGTCAGTTGGCTCGACAGGTTGGCGCGCTGCGTGATGCCGGCCATCACCACCGTGGGCATCTCGTTCGCGTTGGTCGCGACCGCGATGATCGGGGCCTTGAACAGCGCCTCGGTGAAGTTGCGCTGTGTGCCATCGGTCGCCGCCGTGGTGGCCGAGCCGTTGGCGCCGCCCGCGCCGCGCGACACGTTCGTGACGTACCACGCCGGCAGGCTGCGCATCTTCTGCGCCGTGCCCGCCGCGCCGACCACGCGCGCCTGGTTCAGCAGCATGATCGCCTCGAAGTCGTTCTTGATCGCGCGGCCCTTCTTGACCTTCTGGTGCGCCCACTCGTCGCTGACACCGTACTTGCGGATCGCCTGCTGCGTGGTCGAGATTTGCAGCGTCTTGTCCAGCAGCTGGGTGTAGTTGCCCACGCGCGTCGGGGTCGTGCTGACGTCGATCGTGGCGTCGTCGCCTTCGATGTTCGCATTGGCCGTATCGACGGCTTCGAGCGCCTCGACCAGCCACTCGGTGTAGGTCGCGTCGGCCTTGGTCTTCTTCGCCAGGGTGTAGAGCGGCGTGTCGAACGGGGACACGTTGTTGATGATGTCGCTCACGTCCTCGGCGTTGTTCGTCGACTGGTACGTTTGCAGGGTGTTCGCAGGAACTGCCATGATTAACCTCGTTTGGCTCGTGCCATGAAGAGCGCCACAGCGTCCTCAGGCGATTTGGATTTGGCGAATCGAGCGGTCGCGTCTTGCGCTCCGCTGGAGCGGCGCGGGGCGCCCGGCTTCGCCACGGGGGGTGCGTCTTGGGCCTTCGCCTTGATCGCCGTCTTGGACGCTTGCAACTCGTCGTAGCGGCGGGCCTTGTCCATCGCGATCACCCACTTGGGATCGGTGATCTGGCCGATGTCGGCTGGCGTGTAGCCCAGGCTGATCGCGAACTTGGTGACCTTCGTCCCCAACTCGTCGCCCCAGCCCTTCAGGTCTTTTTGCAGCGCGGCGTTCATGTCCGCGCGCTTGTCGTCGAGCAGCTTTCGCTTGCCCTCGGACAGTTCGGCGCCCAGGCTTTTCGACTCGGCCGCGATGGTCTGGCGCTGCTGGCGCAACTCCATCAACTCCACGGCAGCCAGCGCAGCGTTCGCGGGATCGCTGGCCCGGGCCTTGGCCCAGTCCACACCGTCGAATGCCTTGATGCGCTTGTCGATCGCCTTGATCTCGGCCATGTGCTCGACGCGCTTTTCGGCGGTCTTCTCCATGTCGTCGATCAGTTCGAGACGCTCGGTGAATGCCTTCTCCTTCGCGCCGACCTCGTTCATCTTTCGCGAGTAGTCGGACTGCCGGAGTACGGCCTTTTCAACCTCGGCGGGAACCTTGAAGGTCTTCCCACCGATTTCCACCTCAACGAGTTCGTCCGCTTCGGGCTCAGCGTCCGGGTCGGCCTCATCGGCTTCCGTATCTGCGTCCGCATCGGGCTCGTCGGCCGGGTCGGGTTGGTCTTCGGGCTCATCGCCCGGGTTGGTGGCCTGGTCGGCCGGTTGTGCGCGCTTGTTGAAGGCGGCGATTGCCTCGTCCTCGCTTCCCGTCAGGTCAGACACCGTATCGGCTTGACCTTCGGGGTTCGGCGTTGCTTCGAGTGACATGGTTCTCCAATGCAAAAAGCCCGCACAAGGCGGGCTTCGGGTGGCTAAACTTTCGGGATGAGTCAACACCCCATCGTGGTATCGCGTGACGACGCTGAATTACTCGTCGACCTGCTTGCGAACAACCCGGTTCAAACTGCTATGTCGCAAGACCTTGAAGCGGAGTTGCGCCGGCTTTTTGGCATGGTCGGAATCCCACCGGAACGAGCCATCCCATGGCCTAAGTTCCCGCCAGCCATCCACTCACTTGGCTGGCCTTCTTCGGCGAAGGCTCGGGCGCGCAAAAACAACGAGCCCGCCGAGACGAGGCTCGCGTACACCAAGCCGACTCCCTAAGCTCGGCGCAGGATTCGGGCTTTGCCCTCGATCTCTTTCTGAGCGAGGCGACCGGTCTCGACGTGGATTTCCAAGCAGCGCTTGACCCGATCCAGCATCTTCAGCAACCGGTGCAGGTCGTCGGCGGTCGTCGACTTGCCTTGCAGCCGGTCGAGCAGGCCGGGCCGGCCGCTGTCGGGCAGCGCGGCCCACGCTTCGAGGATGCCGGCGCGCGTGTCAACGAACGCCTGCGCGAGCATCGGATGGCCGAGCAGTTGCCGGGCCTCTTCGCCGTTCACCGCGGCGCGTTCAAGCTTGTCCACTGGGTTCCTTCGCCTGTTGCGCAGCCGTCTCGGCCGCCAGTTCGTGCGACTGCTCGGCCATGCCCTGGCTGTGCTCCTGGCCCTGCGCCGACAGCGCGTGCTGCGCGGTGCCCAGCGCTTGGTCGTGCGCCTGGCCCTGCCGCTGCATCTGCAATTGCTGGATCGCCATGCCCATCTCGTGCGATTGCGCCTGCAACGCCTGAAGCGCCTGCATCACCTGGATGTGCATGTCCAGCCCTTGCGCCTGCGCCTTCAGGGCCAGATCGCCCTCCTTCGCGCTCGCGTTGACCTGTGAGTCGCGGTCCTTGATGTCGAGTTCGCGCCGCTTGAGCATGAACGTCTCGCCCAGTTCGCGCTCCTTCAACTCCAGTTCGTGGCCCTTCAGCATGCGGTCGGCCATTTCGAGCTTGAACGCCGGGTCTTCCTCGGGCTTCGGCTTCTCCTGCGGCTGGTCGGGCGGCGCCGTGAAGTACTTGTCCGGGTTCTTCTCGCCCAGGCCCTTCGCGAGCAGCACGCCCGCCTCGTAGAAGTTCTTCGGCGTCACAACCCCGGTCTGCGCCAACTCAACCTGCTTGTCGATCAGCAACTGAGCGCCCTGCAACTGCATCTGCTTGTCGGCCGAGCCCAGCCCGACGGACACGCTCATGTCGTAGCGCGTCTTCCAGTCCCGCGGGTTGATCGGCACCCACTTGCCGCGCAGCTTGATCGTGCGCGCCTTGGTGTCGTGGCGGCGGCAGAGCCCGTGCGCGCCCAGCATCAGCGGCTTCAGCCCCATCTCGGCAAAGCACCGGCTGATCAGGCCCACGCGCTCGTTGCCGGCCTCGCTGATGATGCGGATGCCGGTGGCCGTTTTGTTGAGGCTGTTGCTGTCCGTGCCCTGGTTGTAGCGCGTGAACCCGGTCCGGTTTTCCTTGGCGCTGTCGAAGTACTCGACCATCGGCATGGTGATCGCGCCGATCGGCGACACCTCGGCGTTCTGCACATGGTTGCCCACGATGTCGCCGTTGACCCGGATGATCCCGCCGATCTGGTTGTCGATCAGGTCATCAATGTTGACCTTGTTCGACACGTACTGCCGGTTGTTGTTGATCGAGTAGAGGTTGTCCATCGTCTGGCGCAACACCGTCGTCTTGATCAACTGAATTTCGGTCGTCTCGTCGGCCGGGCACCTGCCGTCGTACTGGAACGGCTGCACGCTCGGCGTCCAGCCACAGAACGGCACTTCCTCGGTTTCCTCGTTCGCCAGCACCGTCGTGCCGACCACGCAGACCTTGCGCAGTTCGGCGATGCCGTCGCCGTCCACGTCGACCAGCATGTATGACTCGCGGTAGAGCACCTCGCGCATCGACTTGTCAAGGCTGGTGTCATCGCGCCACGTCTCGCTGTCGCCGCGCCTGGCAATCGCCTGTGGCGAAGAGTCCGGGCGCTCATCGCCGCCATCGCTGATGTCGTCGTCGACCTCGTAGCCCATCTCGCGCAGCGCGGAGAGGGTCATCATGCGGCGGTGCTGCCAGAACGTCGACTTCTTCGGATCGGCGCTGACCGCGTTGCGGTTGATCCGAATTTCCTCGGGCGGGACCACCTGGTACTTGACGTTGCCGATCTCTTCGCTGATGCGAAGCACGACATCGTGCAGCACTTCGGGCGGCGGCGGTTGACCAGTCGCTGGGTCGATCTGCGGCATCCCCGCCGGGTCAAGCGGCGGCACGCCGGCCTGCTCGCTGTGGCCGATGACAGTCACGCCGTCGTCCTGCGTCATCGACGCGAACACGTCGTCGGGCACCCCGTAGTAGCGCTCGATCCGCGTGCGCTTGCTCTTGTCCCACCAGTACTTGACGACGCCGTTCTTCTGCAACAGCCCCGTCTTGACCCACTGCACCAGCGTCTCGAACACGTCATTCTGCTGGGTGACGACGTAGTTGATGTAGTCCGACTCCTGCTCGGCCGCCGCCTCGTCTTCCGCGCCCTCAGGCTGGAAGCGCACGATGTCGTCGCTGCTCACGAACGGCTTGAGCACAACCGGCGTCAGGCCCTCAACCACGTCGTACACATCGGAGGACATCACCTGCGATCGGCCCTCTTCCTCGGTGCCGAACGGCTTGCCGAGGTAGTAGTCCATCGCGGTCGCCTGCTTGGCGGCAACCTCACTTGGAGTCGCGCTGTCCTGCGACTCCAAGTGCTCGATGATGTTGAGCAGGACGCGATCGTCCATCTGGCCGCGCTTCATGCCTGGTTGCACTTCAGCCAGCCGGCGTAAGCCTCAGCCGGGGTTCGCGCTGCGTAGGCTACTTCCGCGCGGCACCGGTTGTTGCAATTGCCGCGGCAATATGGCGCGGCTTCACATACCCACATGCCGTAGAGCGGCGAAAACCGCAGGCGCGGCTTCACGCGGCGCCCTTCTTCGGGCGGCCGGGCCTGCGCTTCGGCGGGACGACTACGGCCGACTCGTGCTCAAGCCGCTCGGCGAGCGCGCCTATTTCGTATCCCAGTTCAAAACTCGGATCAACCGGCCGCGCATCGGCGCCCTCGATCACCGCATCGATCACCGGCCACACCGTCGCACGGCGCTCGCTCGGGTCGGCTGTGGCCTGCTGGGCGCGCAGCGCGTTGATGCGGTCCACCAGCGCGGCAAGCGGCTCCTTCGCTGGCTCACCGTCGGGCAGCGGGCGCAGTGCATCGGCTTTGGCGGCAAGCTCCAGAATCTGGTCTTCGATCGTCACACGATGCCCTTCCTGATGCGTCTTGGCAGCGCTCGTTGCGCCGCGTTGCTGAGTTGATCTGCCACCAGGCAGAGATAGCGGAATGCGTCAGCCCCGTGGCTGTACTGGTCGTGCAGCGGAGCGCCAGGCTCCTGCGTCTGCACGCCGATCTGCCTGCGGTAGCGCTTCAAGCACTCCACCAGGCGCTTGGCGCGCGTCTTGTCGAAGTACAGCCGCGGGAACACCGCGCGGGCGTTTCTGATGCCCTGCTCGACTTCCATGTTCGGCGTGCGCTCGACGTTGCAGCTCAGCGCGACCAGCACCTCTTCGTCGGTCTTCCCGGTCTGGTGCCGGCGGGCGAACCCGTCGTGCGGCAGGAAGTCAGACCCCCAGTTCCACCCGCGGTACTCATCGCCGGCAAAGTCCGCGATGTAATCGCCGAGCGTTCGGCCGGAGTCTTCGACGTAGCCGACCACCGCCAACTCAGACACAACGCGCTGCACCAGGATGATCGACATGGAGTCGTTGAACCCCAAGTCCCACACGCGATGCACCGGCAGCATCGGGTCACGCGGCACGTTGCGGATGCGCTTCTGTGCCTCGCAGTCAACGATCTGGTCGTAGTAGATCGCGCCTTCCACCGCCGGCTTGCACAGGCCGCCCCAAATGTTTGGGTAGTCCTTCGGGCTCTTGCGCAGGCAGTCGAGCCGCTCTTGCTCGAGCTTTGCCGTCAGCCACGGGTTGTCCACGTAGTTCATCTCGACCACCACCGAACCAGTCGGCGGGTCTTCGTTGAACATCACATGCGTGGCATCGGTCTCAAGCTCCGGGTTGTAGGTCACCCAGATTTCCGATCCTTCCTTGCGGATCGTCGGCGTCAGCACGTCCCACGATCGTTTGCTGACCACCTGGGCCTCTTCGACCCAACAGATATCGCAGCCCTCGAATGATTTCAGCGTCGTGATCGTGTGCGCGGCCAGGCCAGCAAACGCGAATTCGGTGCCGTTCTTGCCCCGAATCTCGGTCTCAAGAACCTCGTAGAACCCGCCCAGGCCCAACGCCTCGATCTGGTCCTTCAACAGCTTGTGAACGCTGTCCTTGATCGACTTCTGAATCTCTCGTGTGCAGAGCACCCGGAGTTTCTTCGCCGCACCCTGGATCAGCAGCGCTCTGGCAAATCCCCAACTCTTGCCGCTGCCGCGACCGCCACGCGCAACCTTGTACGGCGCGGGCTGGAACAGGAATGCGAGCTTCGGCGGGAAGCGCGCCTCAATCTCGGCCAAACACGACCTTGATCGAATGGCTGATGTCGCCGCCGCCCGCGCCCGTGTGCTCGATCGCCTGCAATCTCGGGTGGATGTAGGGTGCCGCCGCCTTGGCCGCCTCGAACCGCATCCCCTCGCGCTGCGCCTGAATGCGCGGGTCTTCGTGCGTCGAGTCGTTGCGCATCACCGCAAGCATGAATTCGAGCGGCGTGATGCCTTCGGCCAGCGCGCCGGCAACAATTGCCTGCGTTCGCTTCGTGACGGACCCAGCCTTGCGGCCAGCCCCGGCGCGTTTGCCGCCTCGGCCGTTTGAATTCGTTTGATTTTTCATTGCCTTCCCTCGCGGGTTCCGGCCAGTGTGTAGAGGGATGAGCCCATCGGGCTACAGCGCCGTGCGAAGCCTGCGCCGCTGGGGTCTGCCGTTCGCTGCCACGCCTGGATTGCCCGATGGGCAGCGCGTCGAGGGAATACCCAAGCCATTTGCCCGTGGCTGGCGCGCTCCGGCTGCGCGGATGAGCGGGTCTGAAACGCAAAAGCCGCCGAATTCCTTTCGGGAATGCGGCGGCCACACCTGAATCATGCCATCAAATCACGCCCGACGCAATCAGCCGACGCGACATGATGATGCGCGCCTCGATCACCACCTGATTCCGCTCGCCTTGGTCCGCCGGCAGCCGCGGGCTCGACCACACCGCCCGGCCCGTACCCAGGTTGCGAGCTTCACAGTAGATCGCCGCGCGGTGCGGGTCGTGCATCTGCTGCGCCTCGTGGTCGACCTGTGCACAGCGCCTGGCGTCGAGGTCGCTGTCCAGCGCGCCGTTCGTGTCGTCGTACTGCCTTGATGCGCGGTACTGCCCGAAGCCGGCCGACTGCGGCGCGTAGCCCTTCGCGGACTCGGCGCCTTGCCAGTGGTGCCAGCGGCTTAGAAGATCATCGAGGATTGCGGATTGCTCATCGGTCATTTACTGCGCTTTCTTGATCAGTCCCGCCCACCGCTTCACCTCGGCATTGCCCTGCGCCCACCGCTCGCCGAACAGCGTTTCCAGCGCTCCCCGGTACTGCGCTGTCATGCGCTTTGCCGCTGCTGATTCGAGGTGAGCACCGGTTGCGGCCAGCATGCGCGAGAGGCAGGAGTCACAGCCCGCCTGCGCGAGGGCTGTTGTTGGCTCTGTGGTTGCAGCCTTGCAGGCGGGGCAAGTCAATAGTTCGTCGTGCGTCACTTCACCACCCTCACCGAAATGCCGTGCACCGTAGCCATCAGGTGGCGCTTCAATCGGCTCATCGGCGTGTCCATGCCCTTCACGTCCTCCCGGATCAGAACCTGTTCGAGCACGCTGAAATACTCGAAGTCGACCAAGTACCGCACCGCCGGGCGCTTGCGCTTTTCGCCGTGCAACTTGGCGGCCGGGGCCAGCACGTAGGGCACTTGTCGGCACAGAACGCGAATGCGCCCTGCCCGCTCAAGCAGGCACAGATCGCGCCAGCGCGCGGCCTCGGCCTGACTGTCGAACGTGATGCCGTCGACGGTGGTTTTCTTGGCGCGGTACTTGGTCACGCCCGCACCCAGCGCGAGTTCCGCCCGCGCGTCGAAATTGCCAACTCCCCGCCGCGGCGCAGCGTCTGAAGGTGGTACATCACCGCCTCGCGCTCGGCGCCTGTGAGCGCCATCAGTTCGGCGATCGTCATGCCGTCCTCGGCCGCCAGCACCAGCGCCTTGACCCTGGCCCGTCCCTCACCTCGTGGGCTCGATATGCGCGGCTTCGGCTTGCGCCCTTCCGGCAGCGCTGTTCCCTCCCACGTACCGACCGGGCGCCACACCTGGCGGACTTGCATGTCGGGGATGCGGTCGAGGTCGTCGTCGCTCATGCTGCTGTCCTCGGAATCCGCGCCTGAATCTCGACGTTGCGCGCCTCGCTGCGGACCTTCGAGGGGTTCGTCTTGGCGAACACCCGCAGCGCCACAGCAGCGAACGTCTCCACCGTCACCATCGCGTCGTCCATCGGTGTGCCCTCTGCCGGCGCCAGCGCACCGCGGATCACAGCAAGCGATGCGGTGATGTCTGCGTCGATTGAGCGGATGTCGGTTTTCATGTGGCCACCGTGATTTCCTGCGCCGGCGCGACACGCATGCCAAGGTGCTGCGCAATGTGCAGTTCAAGGGTCGCCCCTCGCGACTTCTCCCATCCGGGAAGCAAGGCGATCCCGTCGCACGTCACAAGCTGCGCGATGTCGGCGCGCATGCAGACGTGCCACTCGGCGGCGGGGTCGGCGTTGATCTCGGCAGGGTTCACCACGTCGTAGCCCAAGCTGCGCAGGCGGGCGGCCTCGGCGTGGAACAGCGGAAAATTCAGGTCGGGATAGCCGGTCATCGGGCCGGCGAGATAGACGCGCTTCATGCCGCCACCTCGTTCGCCATCGCATCAAGCGCCGCCAGGCCTTCATCCGTGAGCACCACGCACCGCCGGATGTAGCCGCGCTCCCGCAGGTAGTCGCCGAGCGCCTGCGCCTGCTCCTTCGTCTCGGCCACGCGGTTGATCGCGGTCAGGTAGTCGCGCGTCGGAATCTCGCGCGGCAGGCCCTTGAGGCTCACCAGGGCGCGGCTGCTCATGGAGTCGGGGTTGCTGCACGCTTTCATGCCATCTCCACGGCGCGGGCTTCGGCGGCAATCTCGGGCTCCAGGGCCGCGCGCCACATCACCCGCACCGATGGCGTCAGCCCGCTGTTGCCCTGCTGCTCCTTCGCGCGCAGGCGCCATGCCCATGCCTTCGGATCGAAGCCCACCGGCCGCTTGATGGCGCCCAGGACAGTCGCTACCACGGTGGGGTCCGCCTTTGGCGCCGGCAGCGCGGACGCACCAGCCACCGGGCGGTTGATGCACAGCAGCCGGAACTGGCCGACTGTCGGCGGTCGATCGCTCGGCAGGTTGGCAAGCGCGTGCTTGATCGCCTCAGGCGCAGCGGCAAACCCGCTCAGTTCCTCGGCCCAATCCGCCTTCACGTCGGCGATGTCCAAGCCGTTCCAGAGGTTCAGCCACGCAGCGCCGTAGCGCACGGCCAACCGGGCGAACAGCGAATCAATCCAGGGCGAGGGTAGTGGCATGCTCGTTCTCGAAAGTCATGGGGGGTTGCTTCTTGGCGCCGATCAGGCCGCCGCTCATCTCGGCGTACCGCGCGGATGCGTGCTCAGCGTCGCGCTCGCGGAAGGTCTTCGGTGCGGCCGGGCCGGCGCGCTCGTGCGGCTTGAGCCACGCCGCCTCCAATCCCTGCGACCCACGGACGCACCAGACGCTGAGAAAACGCTCGACAGAAATGCCGGCCTTCCCGGCTTCGGCGATCACTTCGGCCAAGACCGTTTCGGTGACCGGTGCGCGCTTGCCCTTGCGCAGTTGCAGCCAGTCGGACCAGACCTGTTCGGACACGTCGGCCGGCCGTTCGGGGTTGGGGACGCGCTTGCGCGGCTTCTCTTTCTCTTCTTGGTGTCTGGTGTCTGGAGACTGGGGAGGGTTTTGTGTGGGTTCCTGAAATAAACCACCTGGGTTATTTGTGGGTTCCGTTTGGGTTTCCACTTTGCGTGGCCTGCCGCCCAATTTGCCAACCTCTCGGTTCCGTTCGGCCTTCTTCTGGTAGCGCTCGACATCGGCGTCACATCGCTTCTGATGCCACCCATCGGCAGCCAACCGGAAGAACTCTTTCAGCACCGACTCGACCGCTTGCTTCTGCTCGCGCGTGACGGCGCGCACCAGCCGGCAGGCTTCGCCGATGTCGGCCGGCACAGGCGACTCCTTGCGGTAGTACAGGCGGATCAGCCGCGTGTAGGCCATGTCTTCCAGCCAGGACAGGTGCGCGGTGTCGGCGTCGTAGTCGCCGATGTGGTGCTCGTAGTAGTTCACGCTGCCTGCGCCTCGTGATGCGCAGCAAGCTTCGCGGCCAGCGTCTCAGCGCGGTCGTACGCCGCCCACATCCGCAGGTTCGCGAGCCTGGCGATGTCGAGCGCATGCGCCGCGCTGATCTTGGTGGCGTCCCTGTTGGGAGTCGATCGCCTCTGGCACTTGACGCTGACCCGGCCGTTGCGCTCACTCAGCAGCAGGATGCCGCTGGCCGGCGACGCCAGTTTCGGGATCAGGTCCGGCGTCCAGATGTCGGCCGGCATCGCGTAGTAGTGCTTCCAGACCTTTGGCGGCCAATCGCGGTGCGTCCGCGTCGGCAGCACATGCCTTCTGACCCCCAAGTCCTCGGTGTAGTGGCCCCATCCTTGGGTGATCCACCACTTGTCCTTGTAGGCGTCGGCGCGCGCGTCGCCACGGCTGATCTTCACCTCGATGTCGATGATCCGCAGGTCTTGCGTTACCGCCAGCACGTCGCACTCGTATCCGGTCCAGTTGCAGTTGTCGACCAGGACCAGGCACTTCCGGCTCAGCGTCTGCGAACCGATGTGCCTGGCGATCTTGGCTTCGGTCCAGGTTGTCATCGCACCGCCCACTCTCTTTCCACTCTGCCGGCCGTCGACATCACGGTCCGCCCGGTCGGAGCCACCAGGCCAGCGCGCTCCATCTCGGGCAACCGACGTGCGATCGCAGTGCCGTCCATGCGCGTGCGGGCGGCCAGGCCATCCTTGCCGAGTGCGCCGAACTTGCGCAGCGCGGCCAGGATCTCGTCGCAGTGGGCGCGCTGCAAGTCCTTGGCGGCTGCGGCAGCGAGCTTTGATGTGATCGGATCGCGCGCACGCGATCGGGCGCGGGGCTCGTCGAGCAACAGGGTCAGTTGGTTCATGCGATCTCCATCTGAACGGCTGGTGCGGCCGGCGGCTCGTGCGGGAACAGCGCGGCCTGCTTCTGCGCTTCTTCGATCCGCCGGCAGGCGATCTCGAAGTACTTGGGCTCGCGCTCGATGCCGATGAAGGACAGCCCCATCTGCACACAGGCGACACCTGTTGTGCCGCTGCCCATGAACGGATCAAGCGTGGTCTTCGGCTTGCCCGCCTGCTCTACGCACCACCGCATCAGCGATAGAGGTTTCTGCGTCGGGTGCTCTTTGCCTTCGCTGGCAAGTTGCGCGTGCGCGTAGTTGAATGCGCGCACCGGCTGGTCTATGTTTGACCACGCAAGTTCGCAGTGGCCGCTGCTGAACTGGCGGACGATCTTGTCCCAAACCAGCCAGCCGCCGAGGGATGGCAAAGGGTAGTAGTTGCCGCCCCAAATGATGCAGACGCGAGCCTTGTCCAGCAGTCCTACTACGGCAGGATGCGTTTCGGTGTCCCACGTCGGAGCGCCTTCAGAATAGAGCTTCGACCACTTCCCGGGGCCAGGGCGGTGGAGTTTGTCGCCAAGCCCATACGGCGGATCAGTGATCACCGCGTCGACCTTCGGCAGCGTCGGCAGGATGTCCAGACAGTCGCCCAGGTACAGCGTCGCGTTTCCGATGACGACGGGCTCGGTCACTCCACCGCCTCCTGTTCCCGCGCCGCGCGGTCAAGCTCGGCGAGGTCGGATGCGTGCTCGACGGCAAACTCGGCAAAGTCGTCAGCGGCGGCGAACATTTCTGCGTCGCTCATGACACGTTCACCGCGCCCTCTTCCAGCCACAGCGGGCGGGTCGTCGTCTCTTGCCCGTCCGCATCGCTGCGCATCGGCATGACGACCGCAACGAACTCCGGCTTGCCGCTGACGATCGCCAACCCGGGGCCTTCGCCGTTATGGCGGAACATGACGGAGCAGGGATCAGCCCCGAGCGCCGCCGCGGCCTTCGCCATCAGCCCGACGTAGATCGGGTTGTATTGCGCGTGCTCGCCATTGGCGATCGTCGGGACGACCTTCGCGACGTTCGGGAACTTGGCGATGATCGGGTCGAAGCCCAGCCGGATCGCCGAAGCCATGTCGCGAATCAGGTAGCCGTCATCGCCATTCGGTTCGAGCACCAGAGGCAGGATCGAATCCTCCTTGCTGACCTTGCCGATGAGCTTCACCACCTCGCGCGGGATGATGATCGTGAACGTCGGTTCGTCGAGTTCGTTCTCCTGCATGGAGTGATGCACCGCGCCGACGTGGCCGTTTGTGGCGATCACGCGCGTGGTGGTCCGGGTCGCCTCGACCAGCACGGCGCAGAGGTAGTAACGGATGTCTTTCTCCGCAGCGAACAGCAGAGCGGCACGCATGCCGTCACGGGACAAAGTGATCTTCATCTCGACCCCCTAGTTGTCGCTGAACTCATCGTTCCGCTTAGTCCATTGGACTGGGGACACCGTGGACCGCACACTTCCATACAGAAATTGCCGGATGACACGGCAGCGAATGAAGTCGCTGAGGGTCCGGTCTTCAATTGCAGCGAGCTTCATGAGGTCGACGTGCTCGCTCTCGGTGAGGTGCAGCCGTACGGATTCAGTGACTTTTTCGGAAGGCATGGCGTGGTGTCTCCTGCTGATTTACTGTGGGCGAAACGTGCGGTAGATCGGCTGATCGAGCGGCTGCTGTGCTTGATCGCGATCGGGCGGAAGCTCTAAGTGGTCTCGGTCAATACGTGGCTGCACCGCAGGCTCAAGGCTTGGCTGATGCGCCAGCTCCTGGAGTGGGCGAGGCGGGTGTGGTGATCCTCAAGAAAGGCCCCGGCCAGCACAGGCCGGCCGGGGTAACCGGCGCAAGGGCCGGGGGAGGAGACTCGGTTCATGGCGGGTCAGGCTGCGGGAGCCTTTGCGGGCTCGGATGCCTTCAACTTGGGCAAGTAGCACGACGCTTCGGCCTTCAACTTGCCCCTGGTGATCCGCTCGATCTGGATTTGCCGCAGGTCAGGCGGGTACTCGCCCCAGCCGCAAACGGTGGTCTGGTGCAGGCCCATTGCGTCGGCCGCTTTTTGCTGCGTGCCGAAGTGGCCGATGACTTCTGATGTCTTCATGAGGACCGATTATGAGTGCGCTCATATTGGCCCGTCAATGTTTTTCGTCAATCGGCCCCGTATGGTTTGCAGCGTGGAAACTATCGGCACCCGGATAAGGCGCTTGCGCCAGGCAAAAGACCTGACGCAGGTTCAGTTCGGCGAGCGCGTCGGCATCACGCAGTCCACGCTGTCCCTGATCGAGAGCGGCAAGACGGTCGACATCAGGGGCACCACGCTCGCCAGCATGTGCGCCGAGCTGCGCACGACGGCCGAGCACATCATGTTCGGCACCCAGGCGATCGGCGGTGCGCTGACGCCGATCGAGTCGGAAGCCTTGCAGTTGCTGCGGCAGACCAGCGACGAGAATCGCGACGCCGCGATGCGCGTCATCCGGGCCATCGCGATCCCCGAAGCAAAGCGCAAGGCCGGCTGACAGCGACCGCCCGAATCTACATCTTCCCGCCGCGCGCCCAGGCGCCGCAATGGGAGGATCACACGGGCTGGGGCCTTTTCATTCGGCCATAGGTCGGGCCTATCGAATGGGCCGCAGCCATCGGCACAAATTCGCCTCGAAATATTGGCCGGCCCATTGACTTCAAATATTGGCCGGTCAATACTACGTCATCGGCGCTGACCCCCAGCGCTCACGGATGGAGCAGACGATGACCCGCGCACACACCACCACCTTCCTGTTCCAAGACGGCGAGTACTTCACCGCGAACCTCGACAACGGCGGCGTGCGCATCGGGCTGGTTGGCTGCACCTGTCACGACATCCCGGCCGGCCATGCGTGGTTCGACCGCGTGGCCGAAGCGACCACCCGCGTCGAAGTCGAAGACCTGCACGACGAGTTGACTTCGGCCTTCGCATGACCACAGGAGACCAGACCATGAGCTACCTGTGCGATCACCCTGTTTGCCTGACGCGAGGCTGCGACAAGGCATGCAACGCGGCGCTGTCTCCCGAGCAGGTCGGCGCCCTGATCACCCGCCTGCGCCGGGACAACGCGGCGCTGCTGGCTGCGCTCAGCAAGATCGCCGGACTTGCGCCGGGCGAAGGTGATGTCTGCGAACTCATTGCCAGGATCGCCCGCGCAGCCATTGCCCAAGCCCAGGAGCCGCAGTCATGACCCCCGACATCCGAGACCTTGCCGCAGCCCTACCGCTGAATGCTGCGAGCCTCGAAATGCTGCTGTCCGTGTGCGACCGCTTCGCCGACCGGCTGCACCGCGATGGCGGCGTGTTGGGCGCCGACGAGATCGTGGGCCTGATCAGCGACACCTTGATCGCTGCCGGCCGCATCACCGCCATCACCCCCGAAGACCGTGCCGCGTGGGCCGAAGACGACCGGGCTAATGCGCGGGTCGATGAACGGTGGCTGGAGCGGATGGCATGAACCAGTTGCACATCCTCATGCATTCGCTCGGTCTCCAAGAAGACGGCACCGGGACCGCATACCGCAACCACTTCGTGACAGGCGAAGGATCAACCGACTGGCCGACTTGCTGCGCGCTTGTCGAATCCGGGCTGATGAGGCGCCGCGCTGGCAACGAATTGAGTGGTGGCGATGACGTGTTTTGGGTTACCGACAGTGGCCGCGAGTACGTGGCTGCCAACAAGCCGGTGCCACCGAAGTTGACGCGCAGTCAAAAACGGTACTCCGACTTCTTGGCCGCCGACAGCGACATGCGGTTCGGCGAGTGGCTTCGTAGCAGGGCGGGCGCATGACCCGCGAGACGTGGGACGAGTTCTTGGCTCGCAAGGATCGCGAGCACCAACAACGGAGGTTCTGAGATGAAAGAAGACCTGTACACCGACCTTGTGACCCGCGCCGAGCAGATGCGCGCGGCCGGCCTAGAACTGCAGGCCGAGGTCAGCGCGCTGTGCCCGCCCTGCACCGGCAACTGCCGGCAGGGCCGCGACTGTCGCGCCGACGAACCGCCGTTTCACTGGGCCGACGGGTTCGTCGCGCTGATCGGTGTCGGCTTCCTCGCGCTGTTGATCTTCGGAGTGCTGTCATGAATTTTCGAGATGAACGGTACACGATCCGCTGCCGGCCCTTCACCCCGACTGGCTGGTTTGTCCTGTGCTACTTGGCGTGCCTGTTCGGCTCGCTGGCCTTGGCCTGGTGGTGGGCGGGGCTGTCATGAAGCGCACCGACCCCACCCGCCACCTGTGCAGCCCCAAGCCGCACCGCTACGTCCCGGCGATGAGCACGGACATCCGCAAGACGTTCGAGCGCGCCCGGCGGCTGATGTCGATGCGCGAGGCGTGGGCGAGGAGCCCGAACAACGAAGCCAACTACCCGAAGGAATCATCGTGATGTCCCTCAACTTCCACCGCATCAAGTCCATCGACTTGACGCCGATCGACACGCAGCCAACCGCTGGCCGCTTCTCTGGCCCCTTCGCCTCGCGCGATTTGGTCCTCCACTGCGCCGATGGCTTCACACATCGCATCGGCCTCTACGCCGACGACTCCGCGAGCCTTTTGATCGCCAACAGCGAGGCTATCGCTGCGGCCTACATCCAGGGCCGGGACGATGAGCGCAACGGCGTGACGAGGCCGCAATGACAACCACCGAAGAATCGCTCAAGGGTCTGGCCCGGCTGCGCGAGCCGTTCGAGCCCAACCTGATCAGCAAACTGCCGAAGGGCACGAAGGCGCAGAACGAGTGCCCGCCGGGCGAGAAGGTCAACTGCCAAGTCTGCGGCGGCTGGCACCACCCGAAGATCAAGCACCTGGACTACGTGGGCCACGCGGCGCTCACGACCCGACTGCTCGAAGCTGATCCGCTGTGGACGTGGGAGCCGGTTGCGTTCGGCCCCGATGGTCTGCCGGCGTTCGACAAGTCGGGCGGCTTGTGGATTCGCCTGACGGTCTGCGGCGTGACGCGGCTCGGCTACGGCCACGCCGACCCCAAGGGCTCCCACGCCGATGCCGGCGCGCGTGAGAAGGAAGTGATCGGCGACGCGCTGCGCAATGCAGGCATCCGCTTCGGCGCCGCGCTCGACCTTTGGCACAAAGGCGACCTGCACGCGCACGAAGACCCGACCGATCCTGAAGAGCGGCGCCTGCTCTGGATCGGCGAGCGCGTAGCCGAGATTTCAGGCGCCAAGAACGTCGGCGAGTTGAAGCGCCTCGTTGCTGCGTTCGTCGCCGAAGCGCGGGCCGGCAAGGACGATGAGGCCGCCGCGAAGTTTCAGGAGGCCGGCGACAAGTTGGCCGCCAAGGCGAAGGCCAACACCAACACCCAACACGGAGCCACAGCATGAGCGATTACGACCTGGACGACGAGATCAGCCTCGTCGATGACACAACCAACACCACCACGACGGCACTGGCCGAGTACAGCCAGACGGCGGCGGCACTGAATGCCCTGCGCACACGGCTGGTGGGCATCGTGTACGACGTGACCACGACGAAGGGCATGGAAGCCGCGCGCCGCGACCGCGCCGAGGTCCGCGATCTGCGCGTGGCGCTGGAAAAGATGCGCGCGTCCATGAAGGCGCCGGCCCTCGAACGGTCGCGCTTGATCGACACCGAGGCCAAGCGCATCACGTCCGAGTTGGAAGAGATCGAGAAGCCGATCCACCAGCAAATCAAGGCCGAGGAAGACCGCAAGGCGAAAGAAAAAGCCGACCGCGAGGCCGCCGAGTTCGGGCGCGTCCTGGCCATGCAGGAGGCCGTTGGCGAACTGTCGATGATGGCGATGGCGATGCAGGGCAAGTCGGCGGCGATGATCGCCGAGCGGTTGGGCCTGATGCGCTCGATGCCGATGGAACTGGCGGTGTATCAGGAGATGCTGTCGCAGGCAGAAGCCGCGCGCACCGCCGCCGTCGCCAAGCTCGAAACGATGCTCAAGGCGCAGCAGTGGGACGAAGCCGAAGCCGCGCGCCGTCTGGCAGAGCAGGAGCAGCGCCAGCGCGAGCAGGCCGCCGCCGACGCCGAGCGCGCCCGCGTGGCCGAGGAACAGCGGGCCGAGCGCGAGCGCCAAGCCGCCGAAGCGAAGCGCCTGAAGGACGAGGCCGACGCCCTGGCGGCGAAGATGGCGGCGTTCGAGGCGCGCGTCAAAGCGGAGCAGGCCGAGAAGGATGCGGCAGCGCTGAAGGCCGCCGAGCCCGCGCCCGAGCCCGAAACCGCGCCGCCAGTCGATCCGCAGACTGTGGTTGATGCCCAGGTAGCGGCGCCGGGCGCCAGCGCGCCCACGCCACCGCCGGTTTATCACATCGTCGCCGACGACTTCGCCCCCGTCGCCGCGCCATCCATCGAAGACCAGCTGCGCGACTGCCGCGCCGCGCTGACCGACGCACTCGAACTGCTCGAAGGCTGGATTGCCACGAAGTGTCCGCGCAAGTTCGTTGCCGAGCACATGGCGCACGTCGCCAAGTTGCGCAAGCAGGGCGGGATCAACGCATGACCGTCACCGCATCCACCATTCAGAGGTTTTCCACTGCGGCGGGCGGTTGCCGCCTGTGGACAGGATCGGTCAGCCAGGACGGTTATCCCTACGTCTACGACGCCGACCGACGCGCCGCGCTGGGCCACGGCAAATCGATGGTTGCCGTGCGGCGGTGCGTGTGGGAGAAGGCGCGCGGCCCCATCCCTGCCGGCCGCGTCGTTGTCCTGACGTGCCGCAACCGCCTGTGCGTGGTTCGCGCGCACATGGTGCTGATGACGCATGGCGAGGCCCGGACGTTCGCGGCCGAGGCCGGCGCATACGAAACGGTCGCCTGCAAGGTGAGCCAGGTTGCCAACGCGCGCAAGCGGCGCAAGCTGGACGCGGCCGGCGCTGAGCGCGTGCGCGCCCGGGTTGCTGCTGGTGAGAAGGTTGCCACCATCGCCGACGAACTCGGCGTGTTTCGCAGCGTTGTGGATCGCATCGTGGCGGGCACAACGTACAGACACGTTGCCGCGCCGAACAGCAGCGTTTTCGCGATGGTGGCCTGATGTTCAAACGCGCCCCCATCCGCCCGGCGAAGGCCTGGACGGCCGATGAGCTACCCACCCCCCGCACCCCCGGCCAGGTGCTGCGCATCGACGACGGCAAGGCGCGGGCATGCGTGCCGGTTCCGAAGTTCGCCTACGTGCGCGACGAGCGGCTGCGCGAGATTTGCCGGTTGATGAACTGCCAGCACTGCGGACGCGGCGGGCCTGATGCCGGCGTGACGTGGGCGCACAGCAACCAGAGCGCGCACGGCAAGGGCAAGAGCGAGAAGGCGAGTGACATATACGTCGCGGCGCTGTGCTGGCGCTGTCACGTCGAACTTGATCAAGGCAAGGCGTGGGGTCAGGAACTGAAGGTGAAGCTGTGGACGCTGGCGCACGAGAAGACCGTGCGTCAGGCCATGCGCGACAGGACGTGGCCGGCAGACATCCCGCTGCCGGCGTGGGCGACAGCATGATCCACTACCACGGCTTGCCCATCACCCCGGCGACGGCTGGCCTGCGCGCCATCGCGGTTGGGCATGCGTTCGTGAGCTACCCCCACCGCGACCAACTCGCGATGGCCGCCGAGGTGTGCCAGTCGATCGCGTTGGACAACGGCGCGTTCCCTGCCTGGCGCGCGGGCAAGCCGGTGCAGGACTGGCGCCCGTTCTACGAATGGGCGGCCGAGTGCAAGCGCCTGCCGGTCTGCGACTTCGCTGTGGTTCCCGACGTGATCGACGGCGACGAGGCAACGAACGACGCACTGGCGGCTGAGTGGCCGCTGCCGAAGTGGTTCGGCGCCCCCGTGTGGCACATGCACGAGTCGTTCGATCGCCTGGAGCGGCTCGCGAACACATGGCCGCGCATCTGCTTGGGCAGCTCAGGCGAGTTCGCAACCCTGAAGACCGCGGCATGGTGGGGCCGGATGGCGCAGGCCATGCGCGTGCTCTGCAACGACAACGGCGAGCCGCTGTGCAAGTTGCACGGTCTGCGGATGCTCGACCCCGAGGTGTTCACCCGCCTGCCGCTGAGCAGCGCCGACAGCACAAACATCGGCCAGAACGTCGGCATCGACCAGACGTGGAAGGGCAATTACATGCCTGTCGGCCGCGAGATGAAGGACTGGCGCGCGCTGTCCATGCGCAACCGGATCGAGGCATCGAACAGCGCCGTTCGCTGGTCTTTCACGATCCCCGAATACCAACCCGAAGACCAAGGGAGCCTGATTTGAACGCCTACACCACCGAGTTCTTCGCGACCTGTCCGAACAACAGCATCCGCATCAGGTATTGCCTGCGGATCGAGACGCGCGAGGTGTTGTCGGTCGAAGACATCCTCACCGGCCTCGACCTGATCGACGAGGGCTATCACGAGGAAATCGCTGACGGTCTGGTGACGCGGTTCGGTGGGGTCCAGACCCTGACGGCGGACCACCACGGCGTGACGATCGAGACGACGAGGTGCAAATGAGCATCATCGAGGCATCAAGCGGCACCTACCGCAGCCGGGTCGACGGGACCATCGTTCTGTCGGTGGAAATCTCGCCGATCCACCGCGCCGCCGCGCTTGCACTCTTTGGCATGCCGGGAACGCCGATGGCGCTGGCCGCGCTCAAGGCGGGCTATGCGATGGCGAGCGACGACCAGCCGGCCGCGCCCGCCCCACCCCCCGACGACAAGCCGAAGGGTGGCGAGCGCGCCAAGCTCTGCGGCATCTGGTGCAACACGCCCGACTTCCGTGACTGGATGCGCAGGCACTACCCGGCGGCTTGGCGCGTCAACGCCACCCATCCGGCAGAGCGTGAGAACGCCGCGAGCGTGCTGCGTGCTGTGCTAGCGATCGAGTCGCGCGCCGAGATCGACAACGACCCGGCCATCGCGGGGCAGTTCGACGCGATCGTGCGCCGGCCCTACATGGCCCATCTGGAATCCAAGGGAATCCCCGCATGAGACCAAACTGCACCCCCGAGCAGCGCGAGGCCAACCGCCTGCGCGAGCGCCAGCGCTACTACGCCCAGCGCGACGAAATCCTCGCCCGCGAGCGCGAGGTCTACCGCGCCAGGCGCATCGCAGCGGGCAAGCCGGTGCGCGAGCAGCCGCGAGGCCCGCGCGTGCTGGCCGAGCCGCCAGCGCTGCCGGCGCCCAAGCCGAAGAAGCCAGCGATGACGCCATCCCTGCACGTCGCCAAGCGCGGCCCGGCAGGGACCGATCAGGAGCCCGACATGAGCAGGGCGAAGGTGACGGTGTACCAGCCGCCGCCCAGCCGGTACGCAGCGACGGGGCCTGTCATCGGCGGCTTCGCGACGATGGGCGTTGGGCGCTATCTCTCCCCCGAACTTCTGAAAGGCTGATCATGTTCAACATCGACCTGACCCGACTCGAAGACCCGATCCGCCCCCTCGGCGCACCCATCCGCCCCGAGCCGCCGAAGCCAGAGCCGCCGGCCGAGCAGTGGGTGCCAACCGGGACGCCCGGCTACTCGCGCAGCACGACGACCGACAAGGTGCGGAATGACACCTACAAGTTGCTGGAGCCACGCCAACAGATGATCAGCCTGTGGCGCCCTGCCGTGTTCACGTATGCAGACTACTCGGCGGCGTGGGATCGCGCTCGCGCCCGAGGGGCCACTGGGGATCAATGCGTTCAATGCGTGGAGACTGTAGACACCGTGACGGGCGGCGACTGGCAGAGCCTTACCGCCGCCCTTGACGCCCTCCAGCCAACCGGGACCGCATCATGAGCGACACACTGCGCGATGCGCTGGCCCCGTGCCCGTTCTGTGGCGGCGCGGCCGAATGCTTTCCTGATGATGTTGGCAGCGGCGGCCAGCACGTTGGCCCCTACCACGCTGGGTGTTGCCGGCCCTGTCGCATGTTCTTCACGGAGGAAGAGCCCGAAGACGCAATCGCAGCGTGGAACCGCCGCGCAGCCCTGGCCGCAGCCGAGCAGCCAGCCGCGCCGGCCATCATGCCAATCAACGAGCGCGAGCGCATGTTGCAGAGCAAGACCAATCGGCTGATCGACGTTGCACTCGACCTGCGCGATTTCATCGAAGCGATTCCCCTCCCCGACCGCGCACCCCCAGGGCCAGCACAGCCCGGAGCGGCGCCGACGCGGGAGCAGATCGATGAGGCATTTAGTCGCGGAACAGATGCATGGATTCGAGCTACGGGCGCGCGCCAAAAACACGAATTCATCATCGACGAGATCACCCAACTGATCGGCGCCACTCCCTTACCTGCCGTGCCGCAGCCGGCCCACCCCGACATTCTTGATGATCTGACCCTTGACGACTGCCTGAGTTTCCTCGCCATCGGCTGGAAGAAAGTTCACGGCCGGACCGAGCGGCAGATGGTCATGCAAATCCTGGCGCTTCTGTCCGCCACCCCGCAGCCCGATGCGTCTGCCGGGGCGCAGAGGGAGACGGATTCGGAGCGCGTGCTGCGTCTCATGGCGAGCGGCTGGCTTGTGGCCCACAACGAGTCGTGGTCAGCGTTGACCGACGAGGCAAACACAGCAACGGCCTGGTTTTGCGAGCGAACTGCCGCACCGTTCTGCACGAGCAGATACGAAAGCGTCCGGCGATGGACCGGCCCTACGCCGATCGCGGCGCTTGACGCATCCATCGCTGACTTGGGCGCCGAGTTCCCGAAGATCGCCAAGGCCGCCGCCCCTACCCCTGCCACCCCGGGAGAGACGACGTGACCCCCACCCGCACAGTGCTGACAGACGAGCAGATCGACTCCCCGTCCGGTTATCGATGGCGCTTTCTCGCTGGAACCGACCGGACATGGAGGTACACCGAACGCATGCCCGGCTTCGATCCCAACATTGTCGAATCACAGCCGCTTTACAGTTACCCAACCGCCACCCTTGCCGCCAACGCTCCAGCCACTCCATGCAAGTACGGCGACCCGACGTGCCCATGCCAGGACGGAGACGCATGCCACTACGAGGGCGCGAACCCGATGGCCGCTCCACAAGCCGATGCTGCGGATGCTTCGCACCACAAGCTCGACACCGACCGGCAGGTGTTCTTCTACGAGCAGGACTTCTACGTGCTCTCAAACTTCAGCGCGTTTACGCTGATGTGGAAAGGGCAGCTTTACGATACCTCTGAGGCAGCCTATCACTCGGAAAAGTTCGCGGAGCGCGACCTCCGGGTGCGCATCATGCACGCGGCATCAGCGCACGACGCATTCAAGTTTGCCGAGTTGTGGAAGGAGCGTCGCCGACCGGATTGGGACGACGTAAAAGTCGACATCATGCGCGACATCCTCCGCGCCAAGGCTGAGCAACACGAGTACGTCCGGCGCAAGTTGCTCGCCACCGGCGACCGCGAACTGGTCGAAGATTCATGGCGGGATGACTACTTGGGCTGGGGCGCGAACCGCGATGGCAAGAACATGCTGGGCCGGTTGTGGATGGAAGTCCGCGCCGATTTGCGCGCTCTCTCCGCTCCCACAGAGCCAGCCAAGGGGGATGCGTGATGCGCCGCGCCTGCTTTTGTTCCTCTGTCGACTGCATGACCAACGGCTGCCAACTTGAGCGGGCCGAGCGCGCACGGAATCGCCCGGTGTTCTCGTTCCCGCCGCTGCCGCCGAAGTCAGGCTACCCGGCCGACTTCACCGGTTGCCGGCCGGCCGTCTACCTCACCGAGGCCGACGTGCGGCGCATCGTGCGCGAAGAACTTGCCCGCGCCACTCCACCCACCGCAGCAAAGGGACAGCCGAATGGGAATGTTTGATACCTTCCAGTGGAAGTGCCCAGGCTGCGGCATGGAGCACGCCGAGCAGACGAAAGACGGCGACTGCACCTTGGCGACCTACCGCCCACGCAGCGTGCCGGCAAGCATCGCCAATCGGTTCATCCTCACCACGTACATGTGCTCGTGCGGCGCGGTGTTCAGGTTCCGCCATGAACCGTTGACTGGCGGCAGCGTGCGCCTTAGAAAATATCTGCTCGACGCCGACGAGTGGGACGATGAGGGCCTATTCGGAGGACACCGACAAGTCTTCCTGCCTGACCAAGGGTGGGTTTCCCTGCCCGGTCCAGGGGAAGATGTCGTCATCAAATCAACCCCTCAAGACTCCCATTCGGCCATTCGATTCCTTGAGGGCGAGAGCGAGAGGCGCGCGGCAGCGGTGGCGTTTGCCGAGAAGACGATCTCAGCGATGCGTGCCGCAGCAGAGGGAGCACCCAAGCCGTGAGCCTGGACCTGATCGATCGCAAATTCATCGCCGATGCGACGGGCCTGGCGCAGGCCTACGTGACCGATCGCCTGACGAAGCGCCCCGACTTCCCCAAGCCTGTACTGCGCCTGTCGCGCAAGGTGGTCAAGTGGGCGCGGGCCGACTTCGACAAGTGGTTTGCCGCCCAGGGCCGGCGCGCGGCGCGCTAGTCCAGCCGCGCTGCAATCTGGGCGGCCGTCTCTCTGTAATACACACGCATCAGGGTTCCAAGGTCCCGGTGCCCGCTGATCTTCGCCAGCGTCAGCACGTCGACCTTGCGCGCGAGCCGCGTGAGGGCCTCGGCCCGGCTGTCGTGGAACGTCAGGCCAACAAGCCCGCACCGGTCGCGAGCGCGGCGGAACAGCGAATCACGGCTACCGGCGTCGACCGTCCATCCTTGCCAGCCCATGAACAGACGCGCCGCCGCCCGCGTCATCGGCACGTCCCGGTCGTCCCCGTTCTTCGTGTCGGTCAACTTGGCGACCCTCGATCGCAGATCCACTGCGGCCGGCGTCAGGCTCAGAATCTCGCCGGCCCGCATGCCAGTACGCAACGCGATCAGGAAGGCAAGCGCCACCTCCGCTGACTTGCTCTCGCCCGGGTATCCCAGCGCGCGGCAGATCGCCCGAATCTCTCGCCAGCCGAGGCGCCTGGTGCGCGGCTTGCTGCCGCCCGGGTTGCTCACGTCGTCCATCGGCGATCGGTCGAGCCACCGCCATTCCTTGCGCGCCGTCGTCAGTACGGATCGGAGCAGGTTGAAGTCACGCTGCACCGACGCGGGCAGCACAACTTTCAGCCTGCGGTCACGCCACTGCGACAGGTCATCCGCACTCAGCGCGGCCAGCCAGCGGTCGGCCCATTCCTCACGCGCGTAGGCGTTCAGGCGCAGGGCTTCCCACCGTCCCCCTTTGCGTTTGGGGCATTCGTGATCGCGGAACCGTTCGAGCGCGTCGCGCACAGTCTTGCGTGGCAGTTCGCCGCGGGAAACCGCGACGATCTCGGCTTCGATCTTGGCCGCCCACTGCTGCGCCGCGCTCTTGGTGCCGAACGTACCAGAGTCACGCCGACCCTTGCGAGCAACCTGTGCTCGCCAGAGGCCGGACGGCAACTTGTAAACGTGAGCCATGGGGAAGCCGTGGGGAATGCCAGGGCAGGAAATATGGCACAACCGTGGAGACGGCGGAAACCGTGGAAACCACAAACAGCCCGGGAAGGCTCGGAAACACTAGCTTCGCGGCTGGCGCGGTGGCACTTGATGCCTATCGCGGAAACGGTTGGTTTGTGCGGGTGGTGCCTCGGGTCGGAATCGCTCTCGCCTATGAGGCGCCGCATCTATGGGGAATCTGTGGGGGCCTGCTGATGCTCAGTGTAGCCAGACGCGGTCAGGCCGCCAGACCGGTCTCGTACTCGCGCGCATTCCACCTCAGGAAGTAGATGACGGCCGCCACCTCTGCCGGCGTGGTGTACTGCCCCAGGTAGGCGCGCAGGTCCGCATCAGGCAGCGCCGCCAACGACTCGGCGTTCGGCGCCCCAAGCTCGCCGAATCCTTGCGGTCCGTGGACCACAGACAGCAGGCCCGATCGCTCCCAGGTGAGCGCGCCAGCGGCCCACAGGGTGTAGTTCGGCGTCGGGTCGGAGGGCAACCGCGCGGTGTACTCGGCGTATTGATTGCCTGACGCGTTGCCCTGCGCGATCAGCTTGTTGCTGCCGAGAGCGATGGCCCAGCCGTAGAACGATGGGTTGGTGGTCGTGCTGCGAGGCCCGCTCGGCATTTGCTGCGAGCCGCCGACAGTCCCCCATCGGCCCAAATACGCACCCGATTTGTCGAAGCGGTGGTCGGTGTTGTTGAACCAGGAGTTGGTGAAAATGTCGTCAACCGCGCCCCAGACGCCTGCGCTGTCGCAAACCATGTTGGTCTCGGCCACGGCGCTTTTCAGAAACGCCAGCGTCGTGACGGTGCCGGTGGACATGTCGAGTTTGCGCAGGGCGTGCGTATGCTGCTCGACCCAGAGCAGATTGCCCGCGCTGTCGAAGTCGATCGCGGTCGGTCGGATCAAGCTTGCTGTGCCGGCCGGGCCATCGACCACCAGGGCGCGCAATTCGGCCTCAGTCAACCTGCTGGCTTCGAGGCGTCCCGTCAGCCTGAGTTCGGCGTCGGTGTACTTCTTGGCCGCGACCAGCACGGGCTCGACGGCTGAGCCATCCAGGTTGCATCGGTAGATGCTGCCACCGGCGAAGTTCGCCCAGTAGAGCTTGCCGTCCTGCTGTCGAATTTTGAGGCCCCACGGCTCATGGCAGGCATCGGTCGGCGACCCGTCCTTGCTCCCGACGAAATCGGCGAACGTACTCTGCCCCGTCGGCCCGGCGGCCTGCACGTAGCCGGGCGGCGGGAAGTGCGCGGGCTGGAAGCCCTCGGGGCTGTGCGCGGTCCAGTGGTCAAGGAACAGGATGCGGTTGTTGCGCGTGTCGCCAATCCAGAATTCGTGTCCGTCGTCGTAGATCACAGAGCCGTCGGCCTGGCGCATCGCGGTCGCGAAGACCCACGGCTCCCACATGCGCTTTGGGCCGCTCAGTTGGTTGGTGTCGCCCACGAACCGGAACTGCCCCTCGTAGTGCGCCAGAGCTTTCGCTGCCTCGGGCGTGTTGGCGTGCAGAAACTGGTGCCCGCGCGTTACCGCCTCATGCCCGCACAAAGCGCCAGGCTTCAAATCGACGCCGCCCTCGTTGATGATCTCGCCATCGGGTTTCATCAACCCGAAGCGTCCATTGGTTTCGAGGAAGTAGACGCCCTTGTTGCCGCGACGGATGAGCAGGTGCGCGACATACCCGAGCCATCCAACGTAGCGCGGGCCAGAGCGCACCGGCGTCTGCGGAATCATCGGCCCTGTCGCCCGTGCCATCGTGGCGCCATCGGTGCGGTGGTACTTGTGCGCGTTGACGATGCCCACATCGCCACTCGGGTACTCGAACCATCGCCGCGTGTTCTTGATCGCGCTGGTCGCGATCGGCGACCGCGCCCACGTCTTCGCTGGGTCGAGCCGAGCGGTCACTGGGGCGGCCACGCGGTCGCGCATCTTGCCGGCCTTGGGCGTCGGCAAGGCGCCCGGGTAGCGCATCTGCACCGCCACGTTGCCCGTGTCGTGGTAGCTCAGGTCGAAACGATTGACTGTTGTCCACGGCGTTTGCAGAGCGGCCGGCAGTTCGGCGCCGGTATCGTTGACCAGGAAGTCGCGCGCACAGACGCGATGCGGCATGCCCTCCAGTTCCGGGTGGGCGATGTGATGGCCGTTGGGCACGTCCAACTCGAAGCGATAGAGCCCCTTGACTGCCGCTTGCCAGTCCGAGACCGGCGCGCCATCAACACACATGCGCATGCGGGGCAACGGGTCGGGCTGCGCATATTTGGTGTCGGCACCGATGGCCCATGTCCACGAAAACTTGCGGGTCAGCCAGTAGTGCAGGAATGCGTCGTGGCTGTAGCTGCTGGCCTCCACCGCGTACCCAGGCGCAACCGAAACGACGTAGGGGCCGCTGTTGCCGAAGGCCAGCGTGCGAAGCACAAGTTCCCCCGCTGGGGGCGTTGGCGGCGGGGGAGGCTGCTCAATGGGCGGCGGCGGGGCAGGCGGCAGCGCGGCCACGATCGCCGCCGACAGGATCGACAAGTCGAACGTGATGTCGGCCTGCGCCGTGGTGCCGTCGGCCAGTTTGATCGGAGTGCGGATGGTCGTGCTCACTGGGCGGCCTTCGCACACTGCGCGGCATCGCGGGCATCGACTTCGCTGGTCACGCCGACCCAGCCCCACATCGAGGTGTAGAGCATCTTGTCGCCGCCGAGCGTGCAGGACACGCGGTTGTCGATCTTGGCGCCCAGGGTCGAGCAGCCGGAGAGCGCAACGACGGCGCAAGTGATCAGGAGGGATCGGAGCATGGTTGCCTTCATGGTTTGAGGTTGCGCGCGACGGCACAGGCCCGCGCGTTGATCTGCTTGAGCGCTTCGGTCGAGGTGCGCAGTAGGGCCGCGATCTCAAGCCACGGCCGGCACTCGGCGTAGTACAGGTGGAGCACCTTGCGGTCGTACTCGGGGAGCTTGTCGAGCACCGCAAGAACCTCCGCGTCGGTGGTCATTTGCGACCGCCGCCGACGTGGCGAAGGTCGCCGATCGGAACGTGGTCGCTGGTGCGGCGGCCAGGGCATCCGGGCTTGGGCTGGGTCACGATCCGTTCGAGCGACATCACGATCAGGCCGAGAGCGATGAACGTCATCGACAGCGCCGACGAGAACGGCACCTTCAACATGCCCTCATCCCACAGCACGAACGAGAATCGAGCCGCCAGGCCGGACAGCCCGGCGCATAGCACCCATCGAGCCGACAGCCCGATCTTGCTGTCGGTCACGGTCCAGTCGCGGATCATGGCGAACTGCAAGAGCGCGGCGATCCAGAGCAGCCCGGCAAGGCCATAGTGTCCGATGGCGGTCATGGCTTCGGCCCTCCAGCAAGCGCGGCGCGGATTCGCTGAAGCACCTCGATCGGGTTGGTCCCGAATTGCGTGGACAGCGCGACCAGCGCGATCAAAACGTCCTTCGCGACAAAGGCGGCCAGCAACAGGTAGAAGCTTTTGCGGCCAATCGACATGCCGACTTCATCGGCAAGCCAGAACGAGGCGGCCCACGCCACAAGCAACGACGTGATCACGTAGCTGAAGAGCGAGCGCCACCCGCCGACGCGATCACCCAGCGCCCAGCGCGCGAGGGCAGCGACGAACCCGAAAGCCGCTGGATGGGCAGCAATCTCGCTTAACCACAGGCGGAATTCGTCTTTCATGCCGAACCCTTGTGGCGGTAGAACAGGCTCACGTCTGAGTCCCGACCACCGTCCCGTCGGTGGCTGACCCGGGCGGCCCATTCTTGATGTAGAGCTTGCCCGACCCGGTGTCGACCCATATGTGATAGGTGCCCAGCACCAAGTGGGCAGCGTCCCATGTGCTGTTGCCTGAGAAGTTGTTCAGGATCAGGTTGTGCCCTGACCCGTCCATGATCAACTCGTAGTCGCTCGGGCCGCCGATAACGTTGCGGGCACCCACGCCGAAGAAGCTAGACTCGTCGCTGAAAACGATCTGGTTGTTCGGGTTCAGCATGTAATTCGTCACGCTGCCGACCGTCAGGTAGTTGTCGCGAAGGTCGGGCGGGTTGCCGGGGTCGGTGGTGGCCGCGCCTGTGATGTTGAAGAACGTCACCACGTCCTCGACGCGATTCAAGTGAATCTTCAGACCGACCGGCGTGCTCGCCCCGACAGCGCCGTTTGTGAGCACGGTGACTGCGTTCGTCACGCCCTCAAAGTCATTGCCAAAAATGCGGATGGCGTTGTTGAGGGCAATGCCGATGCCGTCCGTCTGCATGCGAACGGCATCGGTGACTGAGCTGAACGAACTGTTGATGATCTTCGTCGAGTTGGCCGTCCCACGGATACGGACGCCACACGGAGAGAACACCCCGACCCCTCCATCGGCGCCCGAGCGCTTGCGCGTCGTGAACCCGTCGATCAGAGTCCAAAAAGCGTTTGTGTCGTTGTTGCCGGGCGTGGTCGGGCCGAGTTCGATTGCGCCGTAGGTGGCTTTGTTGCTATGCAACTCCACGCTGCACTTGACGACTCGCAGGTAGTTCGTACCCAGCGCCTGGATTGCGCCGTTCACCGTCCCGTTCCCACGGTGGTTGAACTGCAAGCCCTCGATCTTCAAGCCGTGGTTGTTGAATGAGCCCGTGACTTGGATCGCGTGACCCGTCACGGCTGCGCCGGCCAACAGCGTCGCACCGTAGCCGGTGATCTGGTAGTTGTGCGGGAGTGACAAATCAATGTCGCACACCCACTGCGAGTTCAGCAGGTGGGTCCGCGGCGGGATGAACAGCGTCCCGCCGCCGATCTTGACCACGGACCACGCTGCCGCGAATGCAGGCTGGTCGTTGGTTGCGCCGTCGCCGACCGAGCCGTAGCGCCGCACGTCGCCCTCGTCGCGCTGCCAGACTGTCGGCGTGACCCCGGCCGCGATCTCGGCCGGGCTGCGTGCGCACAGGACATTGAGCCAGACGCCCAAGCGGTTGGGCGTGGCATAGGTCACTGTCGGGTCGTACCCGACGAGGTCCGCGCCTTTCGTCGCATCCGTGGAGTTGGCCAAGTCGGTCAGAATCTGGCCTGCGCTCGCCACGTTGTCCCACTCGTCGATCAGCGCACCACCCAGCCCGATCAGCGCGTTGTAGAGGCGGAACTTGTACGGGGCGGCCCCCAAGAAAACATCCGCCTGCCCGTACTGGTTGCAGATCACCGGGTTGGTGTTGGCGCTCAAGCCGTCCGGCCCGGTGAACGTCGCAAGCGGAGTTAGCGTCCCGGCTGCGTAGGAGTAGAGAGCGGCGCCAGGCGTCAGACCAACGGCGCGGGGGTCGAAAAACGACCCCGCCAAGAAGGGGGAGGCGGACATTTTTGGCTTTCTGAAATGACAAAGCCGCCCGGAGGCGGCTTATGATTTGTCGATGAGCTACATCGAACTGGCGTTGTGGAAGGCGGGAGCCTTGGTCTTGTTGGCTTTCCTGTATGGGTTCTGGAAAGCGATCAACGGTCGCGACTGAGCGCCACTGGCGCCGCGCGGGACAGCGGCGCCCCTGACTTCTCGGCCAGTACCTGTAGCGCGTTTTGCGTGCCCGGCGAGGTCGTCAGCAGGTTGCGCAGGACGTTGCTGTCCAGCGCGGCGTTTGTGGTGCGGCCGACCAGCGCGCCGGCGCCGAGCGCCGTTGCTGCGCCAGGCAGGCCGCCGCCGAGCGCGCCCACACCGCCAAGACCGAATACCCGTTGCATCGCCCCGTGCTGACCTTCGCGCGGCTTCAGGAACTGCGCCGAGATGTCGGCAAGCTCTTGCAGGTCGGCGTTCCCGATGTTCTTCATGTTCGCCAAGCGGGCGATGCTGATGTCACCTTCCGCGCCGTTCTGCGCGAGGTTCTCCAGCGAGAGCATGTTTCCGTATTCCTTGCGGGTCTTCGCGAACGCCTTCGCCTCGACCGGCCCCAGACTGCGATCCAACGCCCCCATCAACGACTTTTTCAACTCGCGGGCGTAGAAGGCTTCCGGCGAGTTGCGTTCGCCGATGCGGTCGAGCGTCCGCTTGATGTTGTAGGCCGCCTGCCCGTCGATCTGGCCGCTGCCCGCCTTCGCCACGATGTCGTCCACCTGCTTGCTGATGATCGAAGCGCCGTCCGAGCCCAACTCGCGAGACGCCTTGTTCGATGCGTCTGCCAGGTCGGTCAGGAACTGCTGATCGACGGTCACGCTGTTGCCACGCAGCACCGCATCGAACTTCGCGCCCAGGTCGCCCTGCGCCTTGCGCAGTGCCATCGTGACGTTGGGCGAGTCCTGCCCGAACGTCTTGGACAGCGCCGTGTTCAACTGGTCCTGCATACGCGTCTCGACAGCCGCGCGACCGCTGAATGGCACGTAGTTCAGGCTCGACGCCACGGCGTTCAGCGGCTTGCTGTTGGCGATCCGGTCGCCGGGGATGGTGATGCCGAGTTCTTTGGCGCGCTTCGCCAGCGCTTGCACTTCGGGCGCGATGGAGCCGACAAACGCCTTCCCTGTCGCCGAGCCGAGCGCGCCCGCCGCCTTGATGGCGGGCGGCAGCGCGGCGCCGATCAGCGCGCCTTCATCGGCAGTCGACGGGTCAATCAGCCCGGCTGATACGCCGCCAACAGCCCCGCCAGCCGCCGCGCGCCCGCCGACGTTTGCGAGCAGGTTGCCGGCGCCTGGCGCGGCGCGCGCACCGGTCGTGAAGCCTGCCGAGCCAAGCGCGTTGACCGCCGGAGCGCCCGCGCCGATGGCTTTCGCGCCCAACCCCAACGCCCGGCCAACGCCGCCAGTCCCTGCGACTTGCGTGCCCAACCGGCCGCCCTGAAAGAAGAGTGAATCGGGGTCACTGTTCTCTTTGAAGAAGTCCGCGAGAGAGGCGCGGCGCGCCTCGTCGGCATTTGGCTCCTGCTTGCCAGTGACCACCCCGCTCAGCGTGGGCGCTGGGCGGCCCCATTCCATCGGGTTCAAGGCGTGTTGCAGCGTGGCGCCGATATCAGCAGCGCCGGCCAGTCCGCCCATCGCCAACTTCGTGAGCGGGCTGCGCTTGATGCCGGCCAGGGTGCCGTCAACCGCCTGGTCGACGAATCCCTTCGGCGCGGCTTGCGGCGCTCCGCCCTCTACCGGGTCGGCCATCCACGCGGGCTGTTTCGCCGCAGGCTGCACGATCGGGTCGTTGTCCCAGGAGGCCATTATTTCTTCGTCCTGATCGAGCCGTCCGGGGCCTGATACCTGGCGCCGCTCGGCAGTGCGCTGTAGTCAGCTTCGGAGTTGATGCGCGCAGGGGCGCCGGATGCCGGTGGCGCAGCCCCTGCCGGCGGTTGCGCAGCCGGCGCAGCGCCGCCGGCGAAGTGGTCGCGCCACGGCTTGCGTCCCTTGTTCAACTCGAACGACCCCGCGGCCTTGGGGTCAAAAATCGGATTGCTGTCGGCGTACTGTTTCCAGTAGCGATCGGCGCCCGACAGCGTGCCGTTCTGCTCCAGGTAGGTGTTCCGGAAGTCGGCGTAGTCCTGCGACTGCTGCGCGCGGGCGATGAGCCCCTTGGCGATGTTCTCGTTCGCCTTGGCGGGCTTGTCCACTCCCACCGTGGCGCGCTCGAACTGCTTGCCGTCGAAGTCGGACGTTGAGCCGGAGCCAGGCTCGCGCATGGCCGGCGCCAGGCGCGCGGTGATTGCCTCCATCTCGGAGTAATCAGCCCCCATGCCCTGCGCCGCTCGAGTGGGGCCGAACCGATCGATGATGCTGCCGGTGCCCACCTTCTTGTTGAGCTCGATGAAGCGCGCCGCAGCGTCGGCCGTGGCTTTCTCCTTGCGCGCCGCGTCCACGTCCTTTTCGATCTCCTTCGCTCCTCGGGTCTGCTCGGCGAGCTTGACCTTGTTCGCGTCCTTCGAGTTGCTCTGGTTCGACCACGGCGTCACAGCAGGCTTCGGCACGCCGAGCACCGGAAGGCCCGAGTCTGGCGCGCTCTCGGCCGTGCGCTGCTCCAATTCCTTTCTGCGCAGATCGATGTTTGCGCGGGCGCGATCGTCGGTCAGGTCCTGGCCGCGTTTCGTGATGTCTTGGCCCCGCATCTGAACGCCGCGGTTTGCCGTGCCTTCCGACTTGATGCGCGCGTCATTGGCGATGTTGTTGCGCTGCGTCTCAGCCGTCACCGCCTGCTGGTGCGAGTCCATGCCGGCCAGCATCTGGCGCCGCTTCCAGTCGGCAAACTCGGCGGGCGTCTGCGGAATCTCGGCCTTGCCGCGCGCCGCCGCTTCGGGCGGGATGTGCCCTTCCTTCGCCGCGTTGTCGTACCACGCTGCCGCGTCCTGCGGGCTCGTGACCGTCACCAGCCGCTGCGCCTGGTAGGCCATCATCGAGGCCTTCGTCTTGAACTCGGTTTCCTTCGTGCCGGCCCGGTTCTTCTCGACCTCGGACTTCTGCTTGTCGGCGTCGCCGAGCGACTTGCGCAGCGCATCGGCTTGCGAGTAGCCCTCGGGCAGGCCCGTCGACTCCAGCGCCTTGATCCGATCGTCATAGCCCGCATTCGGCCCGGCGCGCATCAACGCGGCGCGCACCTCGGCCGCGCTGCGCGACTTCTGCTCGTACTCGCCGATCTGCGCCCGTTTGAGCCTCAGACCGAGCATGTTGCCCTCGGCGTCGGCGCGCTCTGCGTCGAAGTCGGCGACCGACTTCGGCTTGACCGCGAATGCGTTGTAAATCCCAGCGCTGACTGCCATAGCTCAACCCCCGAGGGTGTCCCAGTTCTTGTAGGCCGACGCAGCGCCACTAAGCAGGTTTCCCCACACGTTGCCCTGGTACAGCGAGTTCATGCCAGCCGCGTCGCCGAGGCTGGTGATGTTGTTGCCGACCTGGTTGCCGTAGTTGTTGCCGGCACTGGTGTTGCTGGCGGTCGCCGTCGACCCGAGCCCGGCCGTCGTCGTGAGGCGGTTGAAGCTGTCGTTCAGCTTCGTCTGCGCGTAGTCGTTGCCGTACCGCTGGCCGGCCTTGATCGTGGCGCCCGAGTACAGCCCGCCGCGGCTCGCCGCGCTGCGGTCCAGCGCCTGCACGCCCTGGTCAAGCCCGAATTTGTAGCCTGGGTCGTTGACGATCGAGCCCGGGTTTTGCAGCAGGCCGTCCAGCCCGGTCAGGGCCTTGTTGCGGGTCGCGAGCAGCGGCGCGTTGTCGCTGCGCAGGGTGTCGAAAATGTACTTCTGGAGCGCGTTGGCCTTGTCCGTTGCCGCGGTCTGCGCGTCGAGCGCGTCGCCGGCAGCGTTGGCCTGGAGCAGCCCGCCACCGAGGGACGCCAGCGCGCCCAGGCCCTGCGAACTGCCGAGGAACGATCCGAGCTTGGTGCCCAGACCGCTGAGTGTGCTGGCGAAGCCACCACCACCGCCTGCGCCAGCGGCGGCAACCCCGCCCGCCGCCGCGCCGCCGCCCGCGCCGACACCGCCAACTCCCCCGACCCCGCCTGCCCCAAGCCCGCCGCCGCCCGCCGCCGCGCCACCAGCCAGCCCCTCGCCGCCAGGGATACCCGAAAACGCGCCCAGGTCAAGCCCCGCGCTGCCGCCGCCGGCAGGGATGCCGCTGAATGCCCCCAGGTCGAGCCCGCCGGCCGCGCCGACGCCCTCACCCGCCGGGATGCCGGTAAAGCTCCCCAGGTCGGCCGCAGAGCCTGCCGCGCCGCCGCCGGCAGCGCCAGCCCCCAGGATGTTGGCGCCTGTGATGCCGCCGGCCGCCAGCGCCATCAGCAGGAACGGCAGATCACTGCCGCCGTCGTGCGTGATGGACTTTCCCACAGGCTTGCCGGCCGAATCGAACGCCTGCACCTCGTCGACCGTACCCGAGCCGTTGTAGGCGCGCTGGCCGATCGTGTAGCCCTTGCTCTTGAGGAATTCCGCCAACTCTTGCGAGGTGCCCAGTTCCATGTTGTCGCCGGACCCGACCTGCGAAATTGGCGAGCCGGTGAACCCCAACTGCGAGAACAGGTCGTTGCTGCCCACGCCGGCCGAGTTCGGCTGCCCGGGCGTGTAGGCGCCGCTCTGCCGCAGGCCAGCGTTCGGAGACGCGCTCCACCCAGCCGGCAGGCCGCCGGACTTCCCGCCGCGCGCCGCTTGGGTCGCGTCGTAGTACTCCGCGAGATCGTCAAACATGATGTGCTTTCAAAGTGCGGAGCTGGAATCGCCGCCACCACCGCCGCCGAAATTGACGTTCAGTTGGGCCGGCGGAATTTGCGTTGCGCCCGGCAGCGCCGCGGCCTGCACCACCTCACGCATGGATGCGATGGATTGCGCGTTGGCCGCCGCCTGCTGCTCCAGCGCCGCGGCGATGGATGACGAGACGATCGACTGCACTTGCCCCAGCGTGATCGTCTCCACCACGTCCGGCAGCGTCGGGCCGTTGATCACGTTCAAGAAGGTGTCCCACACGTACCGGAAGGCCCGATACCACTCGGGGTTGATCATTCGGCCGTCCAACGATATCGGCACCGAGATGTCGGGCAGCACCGATTTCAGGTTGCGCAGGTTGCGGCTCGCGTTCACGCCGCGCGACGAGTAGATGCCGCTCGATGTGCGCAGAGCAACGAACGACACGGCACCGGTCACGCCGTGCGCCACCGTCAGCACCGCGGAGCGCGGGCGGAAGAACAGGACTGCGCCGGTCGAGGCCATCAGGTCGGGATCGCGATGGTGGACGTGGAAAGAGTGTGCGTCGCCTGGATCGCGTACACCTGCTCAGTGATGGCGCAGACCACACAACCGAACGACGAAGGCGCGGTCAGATCGATCGCGACACCGCCGGATGTGGCTGCGACCTTGAACGTGTCGGCCGTCTGGTCGCGCACGAAATAGGTTGTGCCTTCGACCAGCGGGGCCGGGGGCGTGCCGTTGACGAATGTGATCGTCGCGGTGTCGGCGTACCCGTGCCCGGTGCTGTAGATCAGGTCCGTCGACGGCTGGCTCATGAAGTTGAGCGGGGTCGCGCCGCCGTTCACCGCGCAACCCAGGAACACGCCCGCGTTCCAGTAACCGATGAACCGGATCGTCGAGGCGGGCACGTCGAAGGTGACGCCCGAATTGAGCGCGCGGCTTGCCCCGCTGCTGGCGTTGATGGTGATCGCCTTGCGCGCGTAGGCCGGGGCGCCTCCGCTCACCTCGCTGGTGCCCGTGGTGCCGGGAAACGCGGTGTGCAGGCTGGCCTGCGTGAACGTCACCGCGTCCAGCATCACATCCGATGTTGCGGTCGGGATCATGTCTTGAGTTCCTTCGGAGCGACGTAGCCGCCGTCCATGATCGAAAACGGCGCGTTGCCGCTGAATCGGACCTTCGTCACGCGGTCACGGCCCATGCCGCAGCGCTGCCAGAGCAGGCGCGAGAACCGCTCGCCGACTGCCCCCTGCGACCGAGCCTGCGGCGTGCTCCAGCGCGCGCCCGAATCATTCGAGTAGCTCAGCTCCACGTGCGGCGTATCACCCTGCGCCGCCTCACCGGTCGAGCAGTCGATCCAGAACGCACCGAAGTCGATGCGGTAGCGGCTGCGCGTGGCCGAGTGAGGGCTGATCCGCTCGCGCACCAGGGGGTCGCCCGCGTTCGTGTAGGTCGTGCCGCTGAGTTCGTAGATCGCGCCGGTCGCGTCCCCGACGAAATGCCGGTCGAAGGCGAACAGCGCGTGAGTCGCGCGGCCGGCGAGGAAAAACCCATTCGCATCGAGCTCGCAGCGCTCGTGCCACGCCCCTGAGGACACCTCGTAGCACCACGTCGACAGCAGCCCCGGCGCGTTGATGCAGTACACCGTCAGGCCCTTGTCCTGGTAGGTGTAGGCCGTTGCCTGCGTCAGGTCGGTGGACGCTTGCAGCGCCTGCTCCACGGCCTGCGTGCTCACCCGCTGCGCCTGCCCGCCGGCAAGGCGGTAGACGATGCCCGAGCCCGTCTCATCGCGGCCCAGCCACATCGCGCCGTTGTCGATCTCGCGCAGGCTGTGGCAGGCCATCAGGCCCACCCGGAAACCCGACCCACGCGAGCGTTCGAACGGGAAGTCGCTCGCGCCAGTGTTGACGTGAAGCTCGCAGGTAAGCAGGCCGAACAGCAAGATGCCCGCCTGCACGACGAGGTGCCCCACCAGGTCGTCCGGCGAGCTTTCCGAACTGGCGAAGTCCAAGGCGTCGACGGCCAGCGCGTTGTTGATCGCGCTGATCTGGTACTGCTGCCCATCGCGGTCACGCGTGAACACGAAATAGTTGTCGCAGAAGTCGACCCGGTTCGCGCCCGGGAAGCCAGCCGCCGCGATCTGCGCGAGCGTGTCGGTCGCCTCGGTGAACACGTAGCCGCTCGGGCCGTCAACCATGACGACCTGAAACAGCCCGTAGGCCATGCTGACATCACCCGTGCTCGTCGCGAGCGTGCCGCGCACCGTGGATGTGTAGTCGGCGTGCAGTTCGTAGAGCGTCGAGCCGGCCACCGCATAAGCGCGCGTGTTCGTCTCGATCGTGCCGCGGATCGAGCCGACCAACTGCCAGCGCTGGATCAGCCCAGGCACGCTCTGCATGATGAACGGCGCCTTGCCGGGCGTCTCCAGGCCCACCAGCATCAGGTTGATGGCGCGCTGGATGTCGGCTTTGGGCGTCGCCAAGTTGTAGGACGGGCCGACGAACGGGATCACAGGCGAGCCCTCAGCCTGGCGGTGTCGTAGGCGCCCTGGCTCGGCGGGTTCGGACGCTGTTTCCCATCGGCGTCGCGACGGTAGCCCGAGAGCTTGGTGCCGGCGCTCAAGACGGGCGACCCGACGCGCGGCCGGTAGTCGGCTCCGAGCATCACGTCGGTAGGCCGCGTGCTGTTGGACCCGATCGTGATGCCAGTCAGCGAAGTCCCTGCCTTCACGGCCTCATAGTCGAGGTCGAACAGCACGCCCGAGCCGAATTGCCGGAACATCTGCCCCGACTGGAACCACACATTGTTTCGACCGGTCAGCGTCGTCGTTCCGGGCGCCCCAACGTCCGAGACGATGGACTCCACCGCGTTCAGGAACGCGTTGTTGTGGAGGGTCGGAGTGAACGTGCCAGCACTGCTACCGTAGACGCCCACGCTGTAGTTGTAGCCGTCGATGACGTTGGCCTCGAACAGCGTGTTGCCGTTTGCGAAGATGCCGCGGCCATTGCTAGGGCTTTGCGATGTAGCGGCCACGTTGCCCCGGAACACAACCCCGGTTGACACGCAGTCACGCAGGTTTGTCGACAAGCCCCATCGGCACTGGGTCAGCCGGTTATCGCGGATCAGAATTCGGGATGTCTCGCACGCCGCGTAAGGGTTGCCAACATGGATCCCGCGCCCTGTTACGGTTGTCGGCCGCCCCAGGTAGTAGCCCGCGTACCGGATATCGTTTTCGTATACCTCGATGTCGGAAATTGTCGATCCGGTCAGCGCGCTGCCGGTGTGGGTGATCTCGATGCCGTAGAAGCCGCACCGCTCAATCAGGTTGTGATGCGCTTCACCATCCGTGATGCTGACGCTGCTGTCGTACAACTGCCAGGTGATCGGGCTGTCGAAGATGTCCCGGAACGTGTTTCGATAGACCCGCGCTCCGTGAGCGCCGGCACTCAGTTCGATTCCGTTCCCGATATACGCGCTGCCGGCGTTGTTGCCGCCGACCGAGAACATTTCGTTGTCATGAAAATCGACGCTCGTGCGGTTCTGCAACTGGATCGCGTTGTAGCTGGCGCGAATGAAATTGATCCCCTCGATCTCCAGTCCGGCATATGCGCTCGTGCTCAAGATGCAGTACTTGCGGGCTGCAACTTCGTACTCGGCCGCGCCGATGGTCAGGGTCGGCCGGATGTAGACGCGACCGTTCGTGTAGTCGTAGCTGAAGCCGCCCACCGGGATCAGCGGCGCCGTGGTCGCGAGGTTGGTGACCCACAACACATTGGTCATCGGGATGCCCGACTCGGTGACGTTCCCGCCCGTGTTGCCCGGCAACTGGTAGAGGTAGACGCCAGCCTCTGCCGTCAGCGTCCAACTCCCGGCCGGGATGATCTCGCCACCCGTGACGATCGGCAGCGCGCCGTTGCCGTAGCTGACGATTCGCAGTGAATTGGCGGCGATCGATGCGGCCGGAATTTGCTCGCGGTAGGTGGCGCCGCACTTCAGCGCAATCACGTCACCCGCGCCGGGGACGATCGATGCAGTTGACCGGTAGGGATCGGTGCGCGCGCCCGTCCCCACACCCGACACTGTCGGGTCCGTCCACCACGTCGTCATCAGTTCACCAGCACGTTGACATCGACGCCAGAGCCGCCGATCACGACGTGGCAGCCGGTCGCCAGCGCGCGCATGAATGCGAACTCGACGCGCTGGCCGGTGGTCAGCGCCGTGGTCGGGAACACGATTGCGCCGGCCGATGCGCTGGTCGCGTCATAGACCGTGATGGTCCCGCTGGAGCCGCCCGCGATCACGTCGAAGCCGGCGAACTCGCACGCGCTGCTCTTGACTGTGGCCGTGGCTGTGACTTTCGTGTAGGCCACCGTCTCGGACAGCGCCAGCACGGTACTGCCCGCCACGCACGCGCCCGATGTGGCGTCGAAGTCCAGATCCACCGGGAAGGTGAACGGCGTGATCGTGTAATCGACGTTGCCGGCCTGCGCAAAGATCGTCATCACGTCGCCGGTCAGGAACGGGCCAACCGTCTCGGCATGCGTCATCAGGGTATTGCGGATGACGGCGGCGCCGCGTGTCACGGTCATGCGCGCGGCGCCAGTGGCCGCCAAGCTGACTGCAACGATCGCCGATGCGGTGTAGGTGTAGGTGCCGGTCGCGCCGGCCACGATGGTGGTCATGGCGGATCAGTAGCCGTCGACACGCAGCAGGGAAGCCCGGCCAACCGACAGCGTGATGCCGCCCGCAGTGGCGCCGGCCGCCGTGGCCCGGACTCGGCCGAGCAGGATGGTTTTCCCAGCCTGGAGCACGACGGGTGGGGTGCGCAACGTCGCGGTGAACCCTTCGGGCAGCGCCACATCCGACGCGGTGATCGGCGCCAGCGAATGCGCCTCGTAGAGCGCGTCTCCGTTCTGCTGGAGCGTTGCCTGCACGCCCTTCAGGTTCACGGGCGAGGCGGCAACCGTCACCTCGACCTGGAACACGTAGGTGCCACCGACGACGGCGCGCGAGAACGCATTACTACTCATCGCCAGCGTCGCCGTTTCGTCGGCCGCCGTGAACGTCAGCACGTTCTGCGTGTTGCTGCCGAAGCCGTCGGCGCGGGTCACCTTTGACAATGTTCCACTCGCGGAACCACCATAGGTCTGTGCCCATCCGGTCCCGGGCGTCGCACCGGTCGTGAACAAGCCGTTGTCCACGATGTTGTTGCCCATGACCGACGAGTAGCCGTAATTGGCGGCGTTCGACCGGCAGCGACGGTCCCACACGGGGCAAGATGCAGCCCACACCCGGCCGATTTCCTTGCCCAGCCAGTAGCCGCCCACGTTGCGCGGGTGCAAGTTGTCGGAACTGCCGTTCGTCCGGAAATCTGCGGTCGCGCTGTTGGGATCGTTGGTTGCGCCAGCCCCGTCGATCACAACCAGGTTGCGATCCGCGAACGACACCGCAACGCGGTCGAGCAGCCAGTCGTTCAGGCGCAGCATCTGTGCCTGCCGGGCCACAGAGTAGCTTGTATACGCCGCATTCATGGTCGGCTGCGTCGTGAGCCACAGCCGCTTGCCGGAACTCAGCGCGTAGTCGATGACCCGCGAATACTCGGCCTGCACGCTGGCGAGCGAGATGCCCAACAGTGCGTCGTTGATGCCGCCCATGCAGTGGATGTCGGTCGCGCCGGACGCGATGGCGGACTGCATCTGCGTCATGAACCGAACGCCGATGTTGTCCGCCGTCACCGCAGAGCCGCCGACGGCGCTGGTCGAGATCAGCGTCATGGGCTGGTTTGACAACGCAAGCGCCCACTCGATCGCGTTGCGCCCGTAGCGGGTCATCTGCGACCCGTCGCTGTAGAACCCGTTCGCCGTGAAACTGTCGCCAACCAGCGCGAGCGTGCGCCCGGCGACGGCTGCCTGAGGCACCGAGTCATACGTGGCGCCGAACGTCGCCGCCGTGTAGTCGACCGATCCGCGTTCAGCGTACACAGTGGCGACATCCCCGCCCTGGAACGGGCCGAGCACTTCGGAGTGCGTGTGCGGAGTCGCACGGATCACGACGCCGGCGCGCGACACGAACAGGCGCGCCTGCCCGGTCGGGGTGATGGCGATGCTTCCA
>JAZKIW010000074.1:0-406 GCA_040384625.1 Pseudomonadota bacterium
CTGATCATGGTGTTCGGCGCGATCATGCCGGCCTTCGTCGGCTTCGCCAACTGGATGGTGCCGCTGCAGATCGGCGCACCCGACATGGCCTTCGCGCGCATGAACAACCTCAGCTTCTGGCTGCTGATCCCGGCGGCGCTGATGCTGGCGGGCTCCTTCTTCATGCCCGGCGGCGCGCCGGCCGCGGGCTGGACGCTCTATGCGCCGCTGACCCTGCAGATGGGCCCGAGCATGGACGCCGGCATCTTCGCGATGCACATCCTGGGCGCCAGCTCGATCATGGGCTCGATCAACATCGTGGTCACGATCCTGAACATGCGCGCCCCGGGCATGACTCTGATGAAGATGCCGCTGTTCGCCTGGACCTGGCTGATCACCGCCTACCTGCTGATCGCCGTGATGCCGG
>JAZKIW010000074.1:416-6347 GCA_040384625.1 Pseudomonadota bacterium
CTTCTGGTTCTTCGGCCACCCCGAGGTCTACATCATGATCCTGCCGGCCTTCGGGATCGTCAGCGCCGTGGTGCCGGCCTTCGCACGTAAGCGCCTCTTCGGCTACACCTCGATGGTCTATGCCACGGCCTCGATCGCGATCCTGTCGTTCATCGTCTGGGCGCACCACATGTTCACCACCGGCATGCCGGTGACGGGACAGCTGTTCTTCATGTACGCGACGATGTTGATCGCGGTGCCCACGGGCGTGAAGGTGTTCAACTGGATCGCCACGATGTGGCGCGGCTCGATGACCTTCGAGACGCCGATGCTGTGGGCGGTGGGCTTCATCTTCGTCTTCACGATGGGCGGCTTCACCGGCCTGATCCTGGCCATGGCGCCGGTGGACATCCAGCTGCAGGACACCTACTACGTCGTCGCGCACTTCCACTATGTGCTGGTGGCCGGTTCGCTGTTCGGCATGTTTTCGGGCTACTACTACTGGGGCCCGAAGTGGACTGGTGTGATGTACAACGAGACTCGCGGCAAGATCCACTTCTGGTCGTCGCTGATCTTCTTCAACATCACCTTCTTCCCGATGCACTTCCTCGGCCTGGCCGGCATGCCGCGCCGCTATGCCGACTACCCGATGCAGTTCGCCGACTTCAATGCGATCGCCTCGCTAGGTGCCTTCGGCTTCGGCCTGACCCAGGTCTACTTCTTCCTCTTTGTGGTCGTGCCGATGATGCGCGGCCAGGGTGAGAAGGCGCCGCAGAAGCCCTGGGAAGGGGCCGAGGGCCTGGAGTGGGAGATCCCGTCGCCGGCGCCCTTCCACACCTTCGAGACGCCGCCCAAGCTCGACATCACCGCCACGCGCGTGATCGGCTGAAAGAGGCATGCCCACAACCGAACAGCAACGCAAGGCCAACCGCCGCCTCGGCTGGATGCTGGCCGCGCTGGCGGCGGCCTTTGCCGGCGGCTTCGTGCTGAAGATCGTCCTGATCGGCGGCTGAGAACGGCATGAGCGGCACCCAACCCGACCGAGCGCTGCGGCGCGACAACCGCGCGTTGCTGCGCAAGCTGGCGGTCGTGGCGGTGCTGATGTTCGGCTTCGGCTATGCGCTGGTCCCGCTGTACAAGTCGATCTGCGAGGCCCTGGGCATCAACGTGCTGTCGCTGTCGGAGCGCCTGGTGACCGGCATCGGCAAGGCTTCGCCAGATGCGAACACGCAGATCGACCGCTCCCGCACGATCACCGTCGAGTTCGACGCCAATGCGCGCGGTCCGTTCGACTTCAAGCCGGCCCTGCGTTCGCTGCAGGTCCACCCGGGCGAGCTGGCCACGGTGATGTATGAATTCCGCAATGTGCAGAACCGCACCCTGGCGGCACAGGCGATCCCGAGCTATGCCCCCCAGCAGGCCACGGCGCATTTCAACAAGCTCGAGTGCTTCTGCTTCAACGAGTACACGCTCGCGCCGGGCGAGAGCCGCCAATGGCCGGTGGCCTTCGTGATCGATCCGAAGCTGCCGAAAGACGTGCGCACGATCACGCTGTCGTACACCTTCTTCGAGGTCACAGGCAAGAGCCTCGCGGGAGTCGCACCGCCGGCCAAGGGGGGCGCGCTGTGACGCAGGAACGAGGGTCCATCCTGCGCACCTTCACGGCCGTTGCGTGGTCGTTCTTCGGTGTGCGCAAGGCCAGCGAGTATCAAAAGGACGTCGACCAGCTCAACCCGGTGCATGTGATCGTGGCCGGCGTGATCGCCGCTGCGCTTTTCGTGCTGGCGCTTGTGATGCTGGTGAAGTGGGTCGTGGGCAGCGGCGTCGCCGGCTGACACAGGACGACAATCGTTTACTGATTTCGGATCGAGGAGAGCACACAACATGTCCGCAGCGACACCACATTCCGGGGCGGCGCCCTATTACTTCGTTCCCGCGCCATCGCGCCATCCGGCCCTGACCGCAACCGCCTTCCTCCTCGTCGTCTTCGGCGCCGGGCAGTGGGTCAATGGCGCCGGCTGGGCTAAATGGCTCGTGTTGTTCGGCTTCGCCATGTGGTTGACGGTGCTGTTCCAGTGGTTCCGAGACGCGATCAGCGAGAGTGAAGGCGGCCAGTACAGCGACCGCATCGACATCTCGTTCCGCTGGAGCATGAGCTGGTTCATCTTCTCGGAGGTGATGTTCTTCGCTGCCTTCTTCGGTGCGCTGTACTGGGCCCGCGCCCATGCGCTGCCGATGCTCGGCAACCTCGACCATCAGATCCTGTGGCCCGACTTCAAGGCCGTCTGGCCCTCGGCCGGCCCGGGCATCACCGCCTCGCCGGCGGGCACGGTTGAGGCCTTCACGACCATGGGGCCGTGGCCGATCCCGACCATCAACACCGCGCTGCTGCTCAGTTCGGGTGTCACGCTGACCATCGCCCACCATGCGCTGATCGCCGGGCACCGCGCCAAGACGGTGGCCTGGATGTGGATCACCGTGGTGCTCGGTGCGACCTTCCTCGGTTTCCAGGCCTACGAGTACATGCATGCCTACAGCGAGCTGAACCTGAAGCTCAGCTCGGGCATCTACGGCTCGACCTTCTTCATGCTGACGGGCTTCCACGGCTTCCACGTCTTCCTCGGCATGACGATGCTGATCTTTATCACGCTACGACTCATGAAGGGTCACTTCACGCCGCAGCGCCACTTCGGCTTCGAGGGCGCAGCCTGGTACTGGCACTTCGTCGACGTGGTCTGGCTCGGCCTGTACATCGTCGTCTACTGGATGTGACGGCGACGCGACCTGCGGCCACCAAAAGAGCGCCGCGAGGCGCTCTTTTGCTTTCACTTGCCAGTCGGCAGGCCCGTCGGCGAGATCCAGCCCATCTTCCAGGCCAGCAGGATGAACAGGAACAGCGCCACCGACAGCGCCACGCGCAGAGCCAGAGCCCAGGCCATGCGGGCATCGGATTGCGCGTTGCCGCGGTCGTCCTTTGACCTGCGCAGCATGAACACGCCTGCGCTGGCCAGCGCGCCGAGCACGCCGATCAAGGCGACGACGATCACGAACTTCATCATGCTGAATTCTCGCACCGGGCCCGGCGCATGCTGAGTGTGCGCCAGCGCTGGTGGCTGCTCACCGGCGCGACCATTGCTGCCGCGCTGCTGACGGCGCGCCTGGGTTGGTGGCAGCTCGACCGCGCGGCGCAGAAGCTGGCTCTTCAATCGGCCATCGACCAGCGCCAAAGTCTGCCGCCCTTGATCGGCGCGGCGCAATTGGCCCACACAGCCGAGGCCGCGGCCGGACAGCATCACCGTGCTGTAGAGCTGTCGGGCCGCTGGTCGGCGGCGCACACCGTCTACCTCGACAACCGGCAGATGAACGGCCGGCCCGGCTTCTATGTCGTGACCCCGCTGCGCCTGCCCGACGGCACGGCGGTGCTGATTCAACGCGGCTGGCTGCCGCGCGACTTCGAGGATCGCAGCCGCATCGCCGCCGTGCCCACGCCCGAGAGCGAAGGGGTCGTGATCGGCCGCATCGCACCGGCGCCGGCGCGCTTGTACGAATTTGGCGCGGGCGAGGCCGGACGCATCCGTCAAAATCTCGACCTCGATGGTTATGCCCGAGAGACCGGACTCGGCCTGCGGCCATTGTCGGTGTTGCAGGCCGACTCGCCGTCCAGCCTTGGCGACGGCTTGCAGCGCCAGTGGCCGCTACCGTCCTCAGGTGTTGCCAAGAACCGCGGCTACGCGGCCCAGTGGTTTGCCTTGTCTGCGCTGATCCTTGCCCTGTATGTCTGGTTCCAACTTGTCCAACCCTACCGCCGCCGCAACGCCCGCGCCTGAGCCGCTGCACCTGACGGTGCACGACATGCCACTCGCCGACGTCGCTGGCGACGAGGCCTTGCGCCGCACGGCGCTCGGCCGCGTCAAGATGCTGCTGGTGCTTCTGGTCTGCGCCACGCCGGTGATCGCGTCCTATCTCACCTATTACGTGCTGCGGCCCGATGGCCGCAGCAACTACGCCAGCTTGATCGAGCCTTCGCGTGCGATACCGGCCGCGTTGCCCCTCACCGATCTCGAAGGCCGGCCGGTCAGTGCCGCTTCGCTGAAGGGCCAGTGGCTGCTGGTCGTCGTCGGCCGCGCCGGCTGTGACAGCGACTGCGAGCAGCGCCTGTTCATGCAGCGCCAATTGCGCGAGATGACCGGGCGCGAGCGCGATCGGATCGATAAGCTGTGGCTGGTGACCGACGACGCGCCGATCGCGCCCGCATTGCGAGCGGCCTTGGCATCAACCCCGGCGACCCAGGTGCTGCGCGTGCCGCCTGCGGCCTTGCAGGAGTGGCTGGTCCCGGCAGCCGGAGAATCGCTCGAGTCGCACCTGTACGTGGTGGACCCGATGGGGCAGTGGATGATGCGCGCGCCGCCGCAAGCGCAGCCGGCGAAGTTCAAGCGCGACATCGACAAGCTGCTGCGCGCATCGTCGTTCTGGGATCGGCCCGGGAGATGAGCCCACCCCATTCCTTATGCCTACCGAATTGAGCGACTGGGCAGCGCTGTTGAAAGTGGCGCTGCTCGGCGTCGCCATTGCGCTCGGTCCATTGGCCTGGCTGTGGCTGCGGCACCGCGGTGCAGCGCCGACGCGGCGTCTGCACGCGCTGACCTTGCTGACGCTGTTCCTGACTTTCGATCTGGTGCTCTTCGGCGCTTTCACCCGCCTCACGGATTCGGGTCTCGGGTGTCCCGACTGGCCGGGCTGCTATGGCAGCGCCAGCCCGCTCGGCGCGCGCGCCGAGATCGCTGCCGCACAAGACGCGCTGCCGACGGGGCCGGTGACCCACGGCAAGGCGTGGGTCGAGATGCTGCACCGCTACCTGGCCACGGCAGTCGGCGTGTTGATCACCGTGATGGCGACGATGAGCTGGTGGCTGCGGCGCCAGCCTTCGCCAGCGCCTTCGCCGTGGTGGGCCACACTGACGCTGGCTTGGGTCATCGGCCAGGGCGCCTTCGGTGCCCTGACGGTGACGATGAAGCTCTACCCCGCGATCGTCACCCTGCATTTGCTCGGCGGACTGGGCCTCCTGGCACTGCTGGCGGTGCAGGACCAGGTCTTCGCGCCGCGCCCACTGGCGCTCTCGCGCGGCTTGCGCGTCGGCCTCTGGTGCGTCGCCGGTCTGGTGCTGAGCCAGGTTGCCCTCGGTGGCTGGGTCAGCACCAACTATGCGGTGCTGGCCTGCCGCGACTTTCCCACCTGCCAGGGACAATGGTGGCCGGCGATGGACTTCGCCCATGCCTTCACGCTGCGGCGCGAACTGGGTGCGACAGCGTCGGGCGACTTCCTGCCCTTCGCGGCATTGACGGCGATTCACGTCGCGCACCGGGTCATGGCCGCCCTCGTGCTCGGCGCGCTGGCCTGGCTGTCCTGGCGCCTGCATGCCGGCGGCGATGCAGCGTCGCGCCGCTTTGCACTCGGCCTGTCCCTGCTGGCGCTGTGGCAACTGGTCAGCGGCGTGTCCAACGTGGTGTTGGGCTGGCCGATCGCCGCTGCGGTGGCCCACACGGCGGGTGCTGCGATGCTGGCGATCCTGCTGGCTTCCCTGCTAGCGCGCGCGCATCTGCCTGCGGAGCCCGCGCGCCAGCGCATGATGCCGGTCACGCGGGCGCTTCGCGTGTAAGAGAATCGCCGGCCCGCGCACCATGTCCTCCACACCCAGCTCTGCCGCTCCCCACAGCACCGCCGTTCCGCGCTCCGGGGCCTCGCGCGTGCGCCAGTTCTACGCCCTGACTAAGCCGCGCGTGGTGCAGCTGATCGTGTTCTGCGCCGTCATTGGCATGCTGCTGGCCGAGCCGGGCTGGCCCGACTGGGCGTTGCTGGTCCCAGCCGCGGCGGGGATCTGGCTGGTGGCGGCAGCAGCAGCGGCGTTCAACTGCCTGGTCGAGCAGCGCATCGACGCCAAGATGGCGCGCACCG
>JAZKIW010000075.1:0-14678 GCA_040384625.1 Pseudomonadota bacterium
CCGAGGACATCACCGGCGCCATCGCCGACTCGGTGAACTACACGGTGGAAGAACTGCGCACCCTGGTGTCGCAGGTGCAGGGCACGGTGGGCCGGGTGACCGACACGACGCAGCAGGTCGAGAACACCTCGACCGAACTGCTCGCTGCCTCGACCGAGCAGCTGCGCGAGATTCGCGAGACCGGCGAGTCCGTGCTGCAGATGGCCGGCCGAATCAACCAGGTGTCGGCGCAGGCGCAGCAGACCGCGGCGGTGGCGCGGCGCTCGCTGGCTGCGGCCGAGACCGGCCGCGAGGCGGTGCAGAACACGATCGGGGGCATGAATACCATGCGCGACCAGATCCAGGAAACTTCCAAGCGCATCAAGCGCCTGGGCGAGTCGTCGCAGGAGATCGGCGAAATCACCGAGCTGATTTCGGACATTACCGAGCAGACCAACGTGCTGGCGCTGAACGCCGCCATCCAGGCCGCCTCGGCGGGTGAAGCCGGCCGCGGCTTCTCTGTGGTGGCCGAGGAAGTGCAGCGCCTGGCTGAGCGCTCGGGCGACGCGACGCGCCAGATCGCCGCACTGGTGAAGGCGATTCAGACCGACACGCAGGACGCGGTCGGCGCGATGGAGCGCTCGACCCAGGGCGTGGTCGAAAGCACCAAGCTGTCCGACGCGGCCGGCGCCGCACTGGTCGACATCGACCGCGTGACGCGCCAGCTGGCCGAGCTGATCGAGCAGATCTCGGGCAACGCGCTCGAAGAAGCCAAGTCGGCGAACGTCGTGGCCGCCAACATCCAGCACATCTTCGCGGTGACCGAGCAGACCGGCGAGGGCACGCGCTCGACCGCGCAGATGGTGCGCGAGCTGTCTCGTACGGCCGAGGAGTTGAAGCAATCCGTGGCCCGATTCAAGATTGCCTGAGGCCGGCATGGACCTGCCACACGACACCGAGACCATCGACGACCTGAGCGCACTGGCCTGGGTCCAGGACGAACTGCGCCGCTCGCTCGAGGCTGCGCACAAGGCGATGCGTCGCTACCTGAAAGAAGCCGAGGCGATGGCCGGCTCGGACGTCGACGCGGTCGACCCGGGCGTGCTGCGCGCGGCGCGGGCGCAACTGCACCAGGGTGTGGGTGCGCTCGAACTGGTCGGGCTGCCGGCCGCGGCGCAACTGCTGCGCGCCAATGAGGCCGCGCTGCACAAGCTGAGTGGGCGGCCCGTCACGCTGACGGCCAAGAAGGCCGAGGTCATCGAGCAGGCCTCGTTCGCCCTGCTCGACTACCTCACCCGCCTGCTTGCTGCCAAGCCGGTGTCCCCTCTGGCGATGTTCCCGCAGTACCGCGCGGTGCAGGAGCTGGCCGGTGCGGATCGGATCCACCCGGCCGACCTGTGGCTGCACGACTGGCAGTGGCACGAGATCGCCGTCGATCCGAGCGCGACCGCACGCGGGGCCGACGCCGACCTGCGCAGCGAGATCGAGATTCAGACCTTGACCCTGATGCGTCAGCCCGACGGCCCCGCCGCCGCAACCTTGAGCGACCTGTTCGCCGGCCTGGCGGCGAGCGCCCGGGCGAGCGAAGGTGGCAACACCGAGCGCTGGTTGTCGACGTCGTGGCAACTGGCCAGCGCCTTCTTCGAAGCCCAGGCCCAGGGGTTGTTGAAGCTGGATGTCTACAGCAAGCGCGTCGCATCGCGCCTGCTGGCGCAATTGCGCATGAGCGAGAAGGGCGACGCGGCGCAAGGCGGCGAAGTCTCGCAACGCCTGGCGCAGGACCTGCTCTTCTTCTGCGCCCAGGCCGCCTCGCCGGGTGACGGGCGCCGCGCACCGCGCCTGGCTGCCGTGCGCCTGGCCTGGAAGCTCGCACGTCGTGCGCCGGTCGATTACCTGGCGGCACAGCTTGGCCGTTTCGATCCGGCCTGGATCGCGCAGGCCAAGAAGCGCGTCGGTGCGGCCAAGGAGAGTTGGTCTGCCGTGGCTGGTGGCGAGTTGCATCGCCTGTCCACCCTCAACGAACAGTTCCAACTCGTCGGCGACTCGCTCCGGCGGCTCTACCCGGCCGGTGACCAGCTGGCCCAGGCCCTGGCCGGCGCTGCGGCGCAGGCGGTGTCATCCGGTGCGGGGCCGGCTCCGGCGCTGGCGATGGAAGTGGCGACCTCGGTGCTCTATCTCGAGGCCTCGCTCGAGGACGCCGAGTTCGATCACCCGACCCAGGCCGAGCGGGTGCGCCGCATGGCGCAGCGCGTGGCCGCTGTACAAGGTGGCGCCGACCCCGAAGCGCTCGAAGCCTGGATGGAGGAGCTGTACCGCCGGGTCTCCGATCGGCAGACCATGGGCAGCGTGGTGCAAGAACTGCGCGGTGCCCTCACCGAGTCTGAGAAGGCCATCGACGCCTTCTTCCGCCAGCCCACCGCGCGCGAACAATTGCACCCGGTACCGGGCCAACTGAATGCCATGCGCGGCGTCTTCTCCGTGCTGGGCCTGGACCACGCGTCGCAGGCCGTGGTGCGCATGCGCGACGACGTCGATGCGCTGGCCACCGCCAGCTCGGACATGCCGGATGCGACTGCCGTGGAACGCCTGGCCAGCAACCTGGGCGCGCTGGGTTTCCTGATCGACATGCTGAGCGTGCAGCCGGCCATGGCCAAGTCGCTGTTCGCCTTCGATGCCACGACCGGCCTGCTGCGCTCGGTTGCCGGTGGCGGCAGCCACCGCGCCTCCGAGTTCGGCGTCTTCGAAGAGCCCGCACCGTCGGCTCCCCCGCCGGTCGAGCCGCGCTTGATCGAGCAGGCGCAGTCGCTGGCGATGGCCGCCGCGCACCCCGAAGTGCCGATGGCCGAGATCTCACGCGAACTGGAACGGCTATCCCAGGAAGCCATGGTCGCTGACCAGCCGGTGCTGGCCGAGACCATGCACGTCGTGCAGACGGCATTCGCCGATGCACAGAACGACGACGAGCGCCAGCTGGTGCGGGAAGAGCTCGCGCAGGCGATGGCCGACTTCGTCCACACCTCGTCGCAACCGGCGGCGCTCGATGCACTGTCGCCTGCGCGCCCGACACCGCCCTTGTCGACCCCACCGACGCCGGCCGGCAAGACCGGGCTCGAAGAAGACGACGAGATGCGCGAGATCTTCCTCGAGGAAGCGCGCGAAGTCATTGCCAATGCCGAGCAGGCCCTGGCCGCCCTGGTCTCTACCGCCGACGATCTGGGCGAGATGACCAGCGTGCGCCGCGCCTTCCACACCTTGAAGGGCAGCTCGCGCATGGTCGGGCTGAAGGCATTCGGCGAGGCCGCCTGGTCCTGCGAGCAGCTCTACAACCGGCGCCTGGCCGACAGCCAGGCGGCCGACGGCGAACTGCTGGCGCTGACGACCGACGTGCTGCATTACCTGGGCGACTGGGTCGAGGCCATTGGGGAGCGCCGCGACGGGGGCCATCGTGCCCTCGACGTCCAGGGCGCCGTCGACGCTTTCGCCATCGATGGCCAGCACGGCAGCCTGGCCCTGCCCGGTGCGCCCATGGTGCTGCAGGAGCGCGCCTTGCCCACCCCCGCGGTGGCGCCGGTGCTTGCCGGAAGCGATACCCGCGCGGTCGCCGCGACGATGCCGTCGGTGTCGGCCCCGATGCCGCTGTTCGATCTGCCGCCCGACCTGCCCAGCGCCGACGACCTCGAGCTGCGCCCGGCCGCTTCGGCGATCCAGCCGATCGACAAGATGCTCGCGGCCGACGAAGAGGTCGCATTCGAACTCGACCTGGGCGATGCCGCTGCCTTGCCGGCTGCTGGCCAGCAGGCGCTGCAGTCCCTGGCCATGCCCGAGCGCGAGGCCGACGCGCCGAGCCCCGATCCGATCTCTTCGATGATGTCGCTCGATATCGACGAGCCGGCTCCGGCGCCCGTCGCACCCGTCGCTCCGCGCGGCCCGGTCTCGCTCGCACTCGACGCGTCGCCTGCCGAAGAGCCGCCGACGCCCGAGCCTGAGCCTTACAAGATGATCGGCCCGCTGCGCGTGGGCATTCCGCTCTTCAACATCTTCCTCAACGAGGCCGACGAACAGTCGCGCCGCCTTTGCACCGAGCTGGCCGAGTGGTCGCACGAGCTACATCGGCCGGTCGGCGACCATGCTGTGGCCCTGGCCCATTCGCTGGCCGGCAATTCGGCCACCGTCGGATTCGCAGACCTGTCGCACCTGGCGCGCCTGCTCGAACATGCGCTGGCGCGTTCGCAGGCCTTGCGCCAGGGCGATCCGGTCGAGGCCGCGCTGTTCAACGACAGCGCCGAGGAAATCCGCCGCCTGCTGCACCAGTTCGCAGCCGGCTTCCTGAAGGCGCCGCCGCCTGCACTGGTGGCCCGGCTGGTCGAACACGAGCGCCACAGCGCCGAGCGCCTGCATGCCCAGTCGCTGCAGCCCGATGTGCCGGACAGTTCGGCCGAAGCGCATGCCCTGATGTTCGAGTCGCCGCCACCGGCTGTGCCCGCGGCCGTCATCGCCGAGGTGCCCGCGCAGATCGAAGCACCCGTGCTGCGGGACGTGGTGGCAGCCGAACCGGCGCAGGTGCCGCAGGCGCCGTCCGAGGTGCCTCCGGTCGAGGCTCAGGACAGCGGCCACGCGCCGTTGCCGCTCGGTCTGCCGCAATACCAGGCCCTGACCGATCTGGCGCCGTTGGCCGAAGCACGCCACATCACAGCGCCGGCGCTCGAGCGTGCCGCAGACGACGATGAGATCGACGCTGTCGACGCCATCGATGCGGAACTCTTCCCGATCTTCGAGGAAGAAGCCGCTGAATTGCTGCCGCAGCTGGCCTCGCGCATGCGCGACTGGGCCGAGCGGCCGGGCGACGCGGCGGGCCCGTCGGCCTGCATGCGCACCCTGCACACGCTCAAGGGCGGCGCACGCCTGGCCGGCGCAATGCGCCTGGGCGAGCGCGCGCACCGCCTCGAAAGCGCGATCGAGCGCCTGGCGCACCACGAGGTGGTGAGCAGTGCCGCGGTCGAGGCGCTGTTCGCCAACGTCGACGCCATTCGCACGACTTTTGAGGCGCTCGGTCGCGGCGGCGCCACCGTACCGAGCGTCGACGAGATCGCCGCCGCCGCTCCGGCCCAGCCTTCGCTGGCCCGCGCAGCCGAACCGATCCCGATGCCAGTGGTTGCGGCCGCTTTCACGCCGCCCGCCGCACCGATCGACCGAATCCCTGCACCGGCCTCGGCCGGCGACCTGGCGCCTATCGACTGGCAGCGCTTTGCCGCGGGCGCACCGTCGGCCACCGTGCTGGCAGAGTTCGCGGCCGAGCGCCGCAGCGAGTCGCGCAGCGGCACCGGCAGCGGCACGGTGCGTGTCCAGGCGCCCCTGCTCGACCGCCTGGTCAACCACGCCGGTGAGGTCAGCATCGCGCGCTCGCGCATCGAGGCCGAGGTCGGGCAGCTGAAGGGCTCGCTGACCGATCTGACGGAAAACCTCGAACGCCTGCGCCACCAGTTGCGCGAGATCGAGTTGCAGGCCGAAACCCAGATCGGTTCGCGCCTGGAAGCTGCGAAGGCCGAGGGCCATTCCTTCGATCCGCTCGAGATGGATCGCTTCACGCGCTTCCAGGAGCTGACGCGGATGATGGCCGAGTCGGTCAACGACGTGGCCACCGTGCAGCGCAGCCTGCAGCGCACGCTGCAGTCAGCCGAAGACGACCTGGCCGCGCAGGCCCGGCTCACGCGCGACCTGCAGGACGACCTGCTGCGCACGCGCATGGTCGAGTTCGAGAGCCTGTCGGACCGCCTGTACCGCGTCGTGCGCCAGGCTGCCAAGGAGCTGAACAAGCAGGTGCGGCTGGACCTCGTCGGCGGCTCGATCGAAGTCGACCGCGGCGTGCTCGAGCGCATGGCGGGGGCGTTCGAGCACCTGCTGCGCAACTGTGTCACCCACGGCATCGAGTCGCCCGCAGCGCGCCAGGCGGCGGGCAAGGACCCGGCCGGCCTGATCACCGTCGCGGTGGGCCACGAAGGCAACGAAGTCGCGGTCGAGTTCCGCGACGACGGCGGTGGCCTCAACCTGGCCCGCATCCGTGAGCGCGGTGTCGCGCTCGGCCTGGTCGGCGCCGACGCTGCGCTGAGCGACGGCGAGCTGGCGCAATTGATCTTCACGCCGGGGTTCTCGACCGCCGAGTCGGTGACCGAACTCTCCGGCCGTGGCATCGGCATGGATGTGGTGCGCGCCGAGGTCAACGCCCTCGGCGGGCGCATCGAAACCGCCAGCGCCCTCGGTCAGGGCACGAGCTTCCGTCTGGTGCTGCCGCTGACGACCGCGGTGACCCAGGTCGTGATGCTGCGCGCGGGGGCGATCACGGTGGCCGTGCCCGCGACCCTGATCGAGATCGTGCGCCGCGCCACGGCGGCCGAAGTCGCCGCCGCCTATGCCAGCGGCAACTATGCGTTTGCCGATGCATCCCTGCCCTTCTTCTGGCTCGGCGCGCTTCTGCAATCAGGCGGCCGCAGCCAGGAGCCCGCTACGGCACGCTCGCTGCATGTGGTGGTGGTGAAGAGCGCGCAACAGCGCATCGTCCTGCACGTCGACGAAGTCGCGGGCAACCAGGAAGTGGTGGTCAAGAACCTCGGCCCGCAACTGGCGCGCCTGCCCGGCCTGGCCGGCATCACGCTGCTGGCCTCGGGCGCACCGGCCCTGATCTACAACCCGGTCGCCCTGGCCACCCTCTACGGTGAGTCGGCGCGCCGCGCCATGCGCGACAGCGTGAACCAACCCTTGCTGCCGGCGAGCAGCGAGGCCGCGCCGGTGCGACAGGCGCCGCTGGTGCTGGTGGTCGACGATTCGCTGACCGTGCGCCGTGTCACCCAGCGCCTGCTGGTGCGGGAGGGCTATCGCGTCACGCTGGCCAAGGACGGCCTGGACGCGATCGACAAGCTGGCCGAAGAGAAGCCGGCCGTGGTGCTGTCGGACATCGAGATGCCGCGCATGGACGGCTTCGACCTGGTGCGCAACATGCGCGCGGATGTGCGACTGCGCGACTTGCCGGTGATCATGATCACCTCGCGCATCGCGCAGAAGCACCGCGACCATGCCGCCGAACTCGGCGTCGACCACTACCTCGGCAAGCCTTACGGCGAAGAGGATTTGCTGGCCCTGTTGGCCCAGTACACCGCGGGGCAGGTCCCGGCGGTGTGACGCGCCTACGGGGAGGGCCGGGCGGCAGGCGCAACGGCAGCCGTGGGATTGGCGAGCGAGCGCTCGTTGATCGGGTGCGGGTTCCAACCCAGCAAGGCCAGCATCACGAAGAAGCCCACCACATAGGCCACCGCGATGTGCCAGCCGGCCTTGAGCCAGGCCCAGACCGAGCGCGCCTCGGGATAAATGTTGGACAGCGCGACGCCGGCGGACGAACCGAACCAGATCATCGAGCCGCCGAAGCCGACCGCATACGCCAGGAAGCCCCAGTCGTAGCCGTCCTGCCGGATCGCCAGGGCGGTGAGCGGGATGTTGTCGAACACCGACGAGACGAAACCCAGGCCCAGGGCGGTCTGCCATGACGCTGCGGGCAGGTGCTGCACCGGCATCAAGGAAGCGCACCACACCAGCGCGAGCAGGAAGACGCTGCCCTTGAAGGCCCCCGGCAGGAGCGACCATGTCGGCTGCCGGATCGGCGCCGTGACCAGGATCGCCAGCATCACTGCGGTGCCGATGACGGGGAAGCTGCCCAGCACGTCTGGCGCATAGAGGTTGCACCACACATTGGCCGCGATGGCCGCCATCAGGATGAAGGCGACGATCGCCAGACGCACGCCATGCACGTGCTCACCGGCCGTGTCGTCCTTCTGGATCGGCTGGTAGGCATGCTGCTGTTTGGCAGCGACGGTGCCGAAGATCAGGATCGCGACAGCGCCGCCGACATAGGCTTCGAGCACCCAGAGCGGGTTGGCGCCGGCGATCCACATCATCGTCGTCGTCGTGTCGCCGACGACGCTGCCCGCCCCGCCGGCATTCGATGCCGCCACGATGGCGGCGAGAAAGCCGATGTGGACGCGCTTCTTGTAGAGCACCGCGGCCATCGTGCCGCCGATCATCGCGGCGGCAATGTTGTCGAGGAAGCCGGACAGTACGAAGACGCCGATCAGCAGCAAGAAGCCGCCCTTCCAGTCGTCGGGCAGCAGGTGCGGCAGCTTGTCGGTCAGGCGGCTGCGCTCGAAGTGGTCCGACAACAGGGCGAAGCCGAGCAGCAGCCCGAGCAGGTTGGCCAGCGTGACCCACTCGTGGGCCGCATGCGCGAACAGGCCCGCCACGCCAGGGCCGGCCTTGAAGCCGGTGAAGAGCAACTGGAACAGCGTGATGACGAGCGCGCCGACCAGCGCCACCTTGAGCGTGTGATGGTGGAACAGCGCAACGCCCAGGAGCGTCAGCGCGAACAGCACGAAGTCAAGCGGAATGCCCAGCACCGTCATGGCGGCGTCTCCTCGAGTCGTTGTTGGGGGGTCACCACAAGCGGCGCCGGCGCATTCTAGGTTCGGCCCAGCCGCGACGGTCGGAGCCTGTAGCTCAGTCGGTGTGCGGCAACGTGCGCCGTGCAGCCCGGGCGGCCATCCGCTGCGGGTCGATGCCGTGGCCGGACAGCCAGGCTGGCAGCGCCTGCCTCGTCACCAACGCGGCGCCGAGGGCCCCGAGGGCCGGGCTGGTCTGGATGCCGTAGCCGCCCAGCGCCGCGGCCCAGAAGAAGCCTGGGTGATGCGGGTCGGGGCCGCAGACGATCTCGCCGTCGGCGATGAAACAGCGTAGTCCGGCCCAACTACGACGGGGGCGGCGGATGCGCAACGAGGTCGCGGCTTCGATGCGGTCGATCGCCAGCGCGATGTCGAGCTCTTCTGGCACCACATCGTGTGGCGGCACCGGGTCGGCATTGGCGGGCGAGCCGAGCAGCAGGCCGGCATCGGGCTTGAAATAGAAGCTCTCATCGACGGCAGCGACGCAGGGCCAGCTCTCGCTCGACAGGTCCGGCGGTGGCTCGAAGACGAAGGCCGAGCGACGCCGCGCTTCGATGCCGATGCCGGGTACGCCGGCCATGCGGGCGACCTCATCGACCCAGGCCCCGGCCGCGTTGACGATGGCCGGCGCGCGCCAGCGCCGCGTGCCGCACTGCACCTGCCATTCGTGCGCTTCGTAAGACATGGCGCTGACCGGCGCATCGCAGACCAGGCGAGCGCCGCGCGCACGTGCACTGCGCAGAAAGCCTTGGTGCAGCGCATCGACGTCGACGTCGGCAGCGCTCGGGTCGAGCACCGCGAGCGCGGCGGCCGAGGCGTTCAGAACCGGTACGCGTTGCCGCGCCGCGGCGCTGTCCAGCAGGTGCGCCGGGCAGCCGTCGGCGTTCAGGGTGGCGTACAGCGCTTCGACCTGCCCGACTTGCGCCGCCGAGCCGATGAAGAGGGCACCGCGCGGTCGGACCAGTGGCGTGGTCGCAAACCCCGGCGGGGGGTTCTCGAAGAAGCCGCGGCTGGCACGCGTCAGCGCGCGCACCTGGGGCGGGCCGTAGCTTTCCATGAACATCGCGGCCGAGCGACCGGTGCTGTGCAAGCCAGGCTGCGACTCGCGTTCGAGCAGCAGGACACGCGCGTGCTGGCTGGCGAAGCAGGCGAGCGCCGCGCCGGCGATGCCCGCGCCGATCACGATCACGTCGAAGCGTTCCGGGCCGTCTGTCATGCAGGCGGATTGTCGCCATGCACCGGCCAAGTGTGTGCGCTGCCACCCAGCGCAACGATAATCCGGCGTCGCTCCTCGTCGAAAGCCCGCCCCCCATGATGCGCCAAACCAAGATCGTGGCCACCCTCGGCCCCGCATCGTCGTCACCCGAAATGCTCGAACGCCTGATCGCGGCGGGCGTCGATGTCGTGCGTCTGAACTTCTCGCACGGCACGGCGCAGGACCACATCGACCGCGCGGCGATGGTGCGTGCGGCGGCCGACAAGGCCGGCCGCTCGGTGGCCATCATGGCCGACTTGCAGGGGCCGAAGATCCGCGTCGGCAAGTTCGAAGGCGGCAAGACCTTGCTCGCGCCGGGGCAGAAATTCGTGCTCGACGGCGGTCGCCACGAGCTCGGCAACAACGACGCGGTCGGCCTGGACTACAAGGAGCTGCCGCGCGACGTGAAGCCCGGCGACACCCTGCTGCTCAACGACGGCCTGCTGGTGCTGATCGTCGACGACGTGCGCGGCGAACAGGTGCTGACCACGGTCAAGGTCGGCGGCGTGTTGTCGAACAACAAGGGCATCAACAAGCAGGGCGGCGGCCTGACCGCCCCGGCGTTGACCGGCAAGGACATGGAAGACATCAAGACCGCGATGAGCTTCCAGTGCGAGTACCTTGCGGTGAGCTTCCCGAAGAGCGCCACCGACATGGAGATGGCGCGCCAATTGGCTAACGTGGCCGGCGAACCTTGGCGCCACAAGCCGGGCCTGATCGCCAAGATCGAGCGCAGCGAGGCCATTCCCGTGCTCGAGAGCATCGTCAAGGCCAGCGACGGGATCATGGTCGCGCGCGGCGACTTGGCCATCGAGGTCGGCAACGCCACCGTGCCGGCGCTGCAGAAGCGCATGATCAAGCTGGCCCGATCGCTCGACAAGCTGACCATCACCGCGACCCAGATGATGGAGTCGATGATGGTCAACCCGGTGCCGACGCGGGCCGAGGTCAGCGACGTGGCCAATGCCGTGCTCGACGGTACCGATGCGGTGATGCTGAGCGCAGAAACCGCTGCCGGCCAGTACCCGGTCGAGACCGTCGAGATCATGGCCCAGATCTGCCTCGAGGCCGAGCGCACCGAGGAGGTCCGCCTCGATGCCGACTTCAGCAACAAGCACTTCGGCCGCATCGACCAGACCATCGCCATGGGAGCCCTGTTCACGGCCTACCACCTCGGCTGCAAGGCGATCCTGGCGCTCACCGAGTCGGGCTCGACCGCGTTGTGGATGAGCCGCTACAACATCCATACGCCCATCTACGGCCTCACCACCCAGCCCGTCACGCAGCGCCGCATGGCGCTCTACCGCAACGTGCGTCCGCTGCTGATGCCCAACTTCGGCGAGCGCGACAAGGCTCTGGCCGAGGCCGAGCGGATCCTCGTCGAGCACGGCGTGCTCAAGCCGGGCGACACGTATGCCATCACCTGCGGCGAGCCGATGGGCTATCCGGGTGGGACCAACATGCTGAAGGTCTGTCGGGTCGCCTGACGAGTGCGCCGGTAACCGCGCGGTAACGCCGGCAAGCCTATACCCAGGGGCACAGCACGCATGCCCCCAGCAACCAAGCCCCAGCTCGCACAGGCCGACCCGGCGGCCAGGCCGGAGTTGCGCCTGCTTGGCGCGCCTTGCATCGCGCTGGGCGAGCGCCGGCTGGCGCTGTCGGCGAAGGACGCAGCCCTGCTGGCCCTGGCCGCGCTGTCCGGACCGATCCGCGGCGACCGCGTCGCTGCCTGGCTCTGGCCCGCCGCGCCGGCCAAGCGCGCCGACACCAGCCTGCGCCAGCGCCTGTACCGCCTGCGACACGAGGCGGGCGTGCCCCTGGTCAGCAGCGGGCCGATGCTGAAACTGTCCGTCGACGTGTCGACCGACCTCGAGCCCAGCCTGGCGCGAGTCGACGCTGACGAACACGCCCCACTGGACGCATTGCTTGGCGATATCGACTACGACGAACTGCCGGAGCTGGCCGAGTGGGTGCGGGGTCAACGCCAGGTTTGGCGCGAGAAGTGCGAAGCCGTGCTGGCCGCCGCTGCCGAGCGCTGCGAGAAGTCTGGCGCTGTCGTGCGCGGCCTGGTTTACGCACAGCGCCTGGTCGACGCCAACCCGCTGGCCGAACATGCGCAACGACGCCTGCTGCGCCTGCATTACCTGCGCGGCGACTCGGCGGCGGCGATCGCGGTCTTCGAACGCTTCGAGCAGCGCCTGAAGGACGACTTGGGCAGCCGGCCCTCGGCCGAGACCATCGAGTTGCTGGCGACCATCGAGCGCGGCGCCAGCGCCCTGCCGGCCAGGCGCGCAGTCGCACCGGCCAGCCTGATGCGCCCGCCGCGCCTGGTTGGCCGCGAGGCCGAACTGCACGCCCTGCAGCGGGCCTGGTCGGCCGGACGCGTGTTCCTGCTCCTGGGCGAAGCCGGCATCGGCAAGTCCCGCCTGCTGGCCGATTTCGCAGCTGCCGACGAGGGTGTCGTGGTGATCAAGGCCCGGCCCGGCGACGCCGGCGTGGCTTATGCCGTGATGGCACGCCTGCTGCGCGCGGTGCTCGCCCGCCGCCGGCTCGACCTCGCGCCCCCGCGCATCCAGGAGCTGGCCTTGCTGCTGCCCGAACTCGGCCCGCCGGTGGCCTGTTCCGGCCCGGCGCAGCGCCTGCTGCTGCAGCGCGCGGTCGAGTCCAGCCTGGCTGATGCGATGGCATGCGGCCTGCAGGCGCTGGTCCTCGACGATCTGCATTTCGCCGACGACGCCAGCCTCGAGCTGCTGCAGGGCCTGATCGAAGCCGAAGCGCTGGCGGCGCTGCGCTGGGGCCTGGCGCAGCGGCCGGCCGACGCTGGCCGGGCGGTTGCGCAGTTGCGCAGCGCGCTCGAGGAAGGTCAGCGCATCGAGGCCGTTGCGCTGACGCCGCTGGACCTGGCGCAGTTGGCCGAACTGGTCGACTCCCTCGGCCTGCCGGAGTTGAGTGCCGCCCGCCTGGCAACTGCGTTGCTGCGCCACAGCGGCGGCAACCCGCTGTTCGCTCTCGAGACCCTGCGCGACATGGTGTTGTCGGGCGAGGTCCTCGGGGTCGAGCCCGGCAGCAAGCTGCCGCAGCCGCGCAGTGTGGCCGCGTTGGTCGAGCGGCGCCTGGCGCAGTTGTCCGGCGCGGGCCTCAAGCTGGCCCGCGTTGCGGCACTGGCTGGGGCGAATTTCACGGCCGAGCTGGCTGCGGCCGTGCTCGATCTGCATCCACTGGACATCGCCGAGCCCTGGCGCGAACTCGAGGCGGCGCAGGTGATCCGGGACGGCGCCTTCGCGCATGATCTGATCTTCGAAGCCACGCTCGGCTCGGTGCCCTTGCCGATCGCTGCATTGCTGCACCAGCGCATTGCCGAACACCTGCAAGCGCGCGCTAGCCCGGCTGCCGCCGTGGCGCCGCATTGGGCCGGCGCCGGCCGCTGGCTGCAGGCGGGCGAGGCCTTTGACGACGCGGCGCGGCGCGCTCAAGCCGGCTCGCAGCGAAGCCACGAAGTCGAGTACTGGGACCAGGCGGCGTCGGCCTTCGATCAGGCGGGCGAACCGGCGCGCGCCTTCGAAGCCCGTTGCGACAGCGTCCACGCCTGCATCATCGTGCGTGGCGTCGAGCGCGCGCATGCCGTGATCGACCGACTGCTGGCCGATGTGCGCACGCCGCAGGAGCATGTTGCCGCGCTCAACGCGCGCGCGACGGCGGCGCTGATGACGGCCGACCACGCGCGCGGCATCGCAGCCGCGGTCGAGGCCGGCCACCTGGCGCGCGGCTTCGAGTCGCCGTGGCCGGCCTTCGCGGCCGCGCGCCTGCACGCCGTGGGCCTGGCGCAATCGGGCCGCGCGCAGGAAGGGCTGGCGATCATCGAGCCTTACCGCGCATTGATCGAGCGTGAAGGCAACGCCGAGCAGCGTGGCGGCTTTTGGGCCGACTATGCGTATGTGCTCAACGTGCAGCGGCGCCTGCGCGACACGGCCCATGCGCTCGAACAGTCGATCGCCATCGCCCAGCAGCTCGGCGACTTGGCCGAACTGGCGATGCAGACCTCGAACCTGGCCACCGTCAAAGGCAATCTCGGCCAGCTCGACGAGGCCCTGGCCCTGGCGCAACGCGCACTGGCGCTGAAGACCGAGCTGGGCGACATCGACGGTCCAGAAGGCGCGGTGATCCGCGCCTACGCGGGTCTGTACTGCGGCATGGCAGGCCGCTACCGCGAAGCGCTCGAGCACCTCGACGTCGCGATCGAGTGCCTGAAGCGCGACCGGCAACTGACCTTGCGCGCCGTGGCCTGCAACCACAAGGCGCAGTTCCTGATCGAGTTGGGCCAATACGCCCGCGCGCGCCAGACCCTCGACTACGAGGCGCCGGAGGTCGAGGCGGTGCGAGCGCGCGGCGCACACATCGCCGCACGCATCGATCGCGCGCTCGAACGCCCGGCGCCCGAGCGCCTGCAGTTCGCACTCGAGGCCTTGGACCGCGCCAACGACCCGCATGTGCGAATGCATGTGTTGCTTGAAGCTGTCGAGTACAGCGAACCCGCGGCGGCGATGCAGCGCTGCGAAGAAGTGCTGCAGATGGCGCGCCAGCTCGAATTCGGCGGCGTGGCGGCCAAGGCACGGCTGCTGCATGCGCACGCCGAGTGCCGTGCGGGTCGCACGCAACCGGCCGCGGCAGCGATGCGTGAGCTGGTGGCGGGGATGGCAAGCGTGCCTCCCGCCGATCTCTACCGCGGCCAGGCCTGGTGGCTGGCGGCGCAGGTCTTCGATGCCGCAGGCGACAGCGCGCAAGCCCTGCTGGCCTTGGCGCAGGGGACGGATTGGGTGCGCCGCGTCGCACTGCCCAACGTGCCCGAAGAATTCCGCGACAGTTTTCTATCGCGCAATCCGGCCAACCGCGCGCTGCTCGCCGTCGCCGATCGACGCTTGAGCCGATAGGCGCGCGGGTAACCCGCCGGTAACAGCCTCGCGCCT
>JAZKIW010000076.1:0-31007 GCA_040384625.1 Pseudomonadota bacterium
ACCTGGAGCTCGGCGGCACCGACCAGAAGTTCAACCTGCTGATGGGCCGGCACCTTCAGAGCGAGTCTGGCCAGGAGCCGCAGTGCATCCTGACCATGCCCCTGCTCGAAGGCCTGGACGGCGTCGACAAGATGTCGAAGTCGAAGAACAACTACGTCGCCATCACCGAGCCGGCCAACACGATGTTTGCCAAGCTGCTGTCGATCAGCGACGACTTGATGTGGAAGTACTTCACGCTGCTGTCGTTCCGGCCCGAGGCCGAACTAGCCGCACTGAAGCGCGAGGTCGAGGGCGGACGCAACCCCAAGGACGCCAAGGTGATGCTGGCCAAGGAGATCACGGCGCGCTTCCACGATCCTGCGGCAGCCGACGTCGCAGAGCAGGATTTCATGAACCGCGCCCGTGGCGGGGTTCCTGATCAGATCGACGAGGTGTCACTCACCGTTGGCGTGATCGGCATCGGGGCGTTGCTCAAACAGGCCAACCTGGCGCCATCGACCAGTGAGGCCCTGCGCTTGGTGGACGGCGGAGGCGTGCGGCTAGACGGCGCCGTCGTGAGCGACAGGGGACTCAAGCTCGGTCCCGGTACTTACGTCGTGCAGGTCGGCAAGCGCAAGTTCGCCCGTGTGACGCTGACCTAACCCATTGCAAGTCAGCACCTACCTGAAACTGTCGATCGCGGTGGCGGTTGCCACCATCGCGCTGAAGACGGGCGCTTGGTGGCTGACCGATTCAGTAGGGCTGTTGTCGGATGCGCTGGAATCGCTGGTCAACCTGGCCGGCGCCATGTTCGCGCTGGCGATGGTCACCATCGCTGCCCGCCCGCCGGACGAGGACCACCCCTTCGGCCACCACAAGGCCGAGTACTTCTCAAGTGGCTTTGAGGGGGTGCTGATCTTCATTGCCGCCATGGCCATCGTCTGGGCCGCGGTGCAGCGTCTGCTGGTGCCCCAGCCGCTGGGTAGCCTGGGGCTGGGGCTGATGCTGTCGGCTGTCAGCACGGCGATGAACGGTGCGCTGGCCTGGGGCATGTTGAGGAAGGCACGTGAACACCGTTCGATGGCGCTCGAGGGCGACGCGCGCCACCTGTTCACCGATGTCTGGACCTCGGTCGGCGTCGTGCTGGGCCTGCTGGCCGTGGCCGCGACCGGCTGGCTCTGGCTCGACCCATTGATCGCGATCGGCGTGGCGGGCAACGTCGCGCGCGAAGGCTTCTCACTGGTGCGACGCTCGGCCGATGGCCTGATGGACCGCGCCGTCGAGCCCGAGGTGGTCGAGCAGATCAATCAGGTGTTGGCCGGCTTTGCCCACCCGACCACCCTGCGCTTCGATCACGTCAGCACGCGGCGCGCCGGGCAGCGTCGCTTCGTCGACCTGCACATGCACATGCCGCCCAGCTGGTCTCTGCAGCGTGCGGCCGCACTGCGCAGCTCGGTCGAACAGGCGCTGATGAGCGAGGTGCCGGGACTGCGGGCGACGATCCAGTTGCTGCCGATGGACGTGGAAGCCCACTTCGACGACGTGAGGGATCTGATTTGATCGCGCTGGCGCAGCGCGTGCGGCGCGCTCATGTCGAGGTGCTGGGCCGGACCGTCGGCGCCATAGAGCAAGGCCTGCTGGTCTTCGTCTGCGCCGAGCCGCGGGACGACGCGGCGGCTGCCGTCAAGCTGGTGGCCAAGCTGCTGCGCCTGCGCGTCTTCGCCGACGACGCCGGCAAGATGAACCGCAGCGTGCAGGATGTCGGCGGTGGCCTGCTGATCGTCTCGCAATTCACTCTGGCGGCTGATGTGAGTGGCGGCAACCGCCCGAGCTTCACCGGCGCGGCCGGCCCCGAACTCGGTCGCGCGCTCTACGAGCGCGTGCTCGAGCTGGCGCGGGAAGTGCATCCGAAGGTCGCCGCCGGTGAATTCGGTGCCGACATGCAGGTGCACCTTGTCAACGACGGCCCGGTGACGATCCCGCTCAAGGTGTAGCGAGGCATTCGTCCAGGATGTCGAGCGCCGCGTCCATTTGCGCCGTGGTGGTGATCAGGGGCGGCGTCAGCGTCAGCACGTTGCCCATCGTCGTCTTGAACGACAGGCCGCGCGACAGCGCCTGGTAGAGCACCCGTTCGGCCAGGTCGGAAGCCGGCGTCTTGGCCGCCCGGTCAGAGACGAGTTCGATGCCGAGCAGCAGGCCGCGGCCGCGCACGTCGCCGATGCAGGCGTGGCGCTGCTGCATCTCGTGCAGGCGTTCGAGCGCGTGGGCACCGACGCGCGCCGCGTTGTCGACCAGGCCCTCGCGCTCGATGACCTGCAGCGTCGCCAGGGCCGCCGCCGCCGTGACCGGATTCTTCTCGTGCGTGTAGTGGCCGAAGGCATAGGCGCCGGCGACATTCAGGTCGTCGCGCGCGAGGCAGGCCGCAATCGGCAGCACGCCGCCGCCCAGCGCCTTGCCCAGCACAACGATGTCGGGAGCGGCGCCGACGTGCTCGGCGGCGAAGAAGCGGCCGGTCTAGCCCAGGCCGGTCGGGATCTCGTCGACGATCAGCAACGCACCGTGCGCGTTGCAGGCCTCGCGCACCGCCAGCCAATAGCCCGGCGGCGGGATGTAGGGTACAGCGCGTGCCGGCTCGGCGACCACGGCCGCCACGTCGCCCTCGCGTTCGAGCACGTACTTGACCATCGCCGAGCAGGCCAAGCGGCATTGCGCGAGGAAGGGCTGGCCGGAGTCGTCGACCGGGTGGCCATAGGCGCAGCGGTAGCAGCCGAAAGGCGCGACATGTTCGGTGCCGGGCAGCAGCGGGCCGACAGCGCGGCCCTGGCGGAACAGCGACTCGCCACCCACACTCGACGCGCCGAAGCCGGCGCCGTGGAACGAATCCCAGAAGCTCAGCGTCTTGAAGCGGCCGGTGGCGATGCGCGCCAGCTTGATCGCCACCTCGACCGCATCGCTACCGCCGGTAGTGAAGAGCACGCGCCCGGCGCTGCCGGTCAGACGCCGGAACTGCGCCGACAGAGCCTCGGCGAGCTCGACCGCTCGCTCGCTGGCAAAGCGCCGGGGTGCGAAGCTGAGCTCGTCGAGCTGGCCCTTGATCGCGGCGATCACGTGCGGGTGGGCGTAACCCACGTGGTGCACGTTGTTTCCGTGGAAGTCCATGTAGCGCCGGCCGGCCATGTCCTCGATGTACAGGCCCTCGGCACGGCGGATCACCGACAAACAAGGCGTCGAAACCGATTGATGCAGGAACGCGGCGCTGTCGCGCGCCAGCAGCGCGCGCGTGGCCTGGTCGAGTTGCTCACCCTGCCAGGCGCTGCGCCGCGGCGTGTGGTTCACATCACCCTCGCTTTGCGAAGGGCCGTGCGGCACCGGTGTCATCGCGGGCCGTGCAGGCGCAGCCCCGGCCAGCCCCGTTGCATCGCCTCGGCAGCGAGCTTCGGGTCGGCGTTGGTCGCCACAGGGTGCTGGACGGCGGCCAGCAAGGGCAGGTCGTTGATCGAGTCGCTGTAAAACGTGGCCTCGCAGTCGCGCCAATCGATGCTGCGCGAGCGCAGCCAGTCGTGCAGGCGCTCGATCTTGCCCTCGCGCATGTTCAGCGTCCCCTCGGTACGGCCGGTGAAGTTGCCGGCGCCGTCGACTTCGCACTCGGTGGCGATCAGGTGCTCGATGCCGAGGTGGATGGCTGTCTGCTCGGTGATGAAGCGGTTGGTCGCCGTGGTCAGCAGCACCAGGTCTCCGGCGTCACCATGCTGGCGCACCAGCGCGTGAGCAGCCGTACCGATGCGCGGCGCCACCACCTGGGCCAGGAACTCGGTGCGCAAGGGCTCCCACTCTGTGCGCGAGCGCGCTGCCAGGGTCGAGACATAGAAGTCGCAGAAGTCCTGCGCACTGACCTTGCCCGAGCGGTAGTCCTGCTCCATCCGTGCATTGCGCTCGGCGAAGTTCGCGCGATCAATGATGCCGCGGTCGAGCAGGAAATCGCACCACAGGACATCGCTGTCACCGTCGAGCAGTGTGTGGTCGAGGTCGAACAGGGTCAGGCGGATCACGGCTGCCTGAGGTGCCAGGCCTTCGGTCGCGTGAAGGCCTGGATGCCGTGGGTCGACAGGGTCAGGCCCAGGCCCGAGTCGCCGTGCCCGGACCAGGGCAGTCGCGGGCTGACCCGGTCGCAGCAGTTCCAGTACACGCTGCCAGCATTGACCTTCGCCAGCAGTTCGCGCGCTCGCGCCTCGTCGCGGGTGAAGACGCCGGCCGTCAGCCCATACCGCGTGTCGTTCATCAAGGCGAGGGCCTCGTCGTCCCCGCCGACCTTCTGGATGCCGATGATCGGGCCGAAGCTCTCTTCGCGCATCAGTTCCATGCCGTGGTTCACGCCCGTCAGCACGGTCGGCGCGTACCAGTTGCCCGGTCCCGGCAGGCGATGGCCGCCGCAACGCAGTACAGCGCCCTTGGCGCGTGCCTCGGCGACCTGGGCGTCGAGCACGTCGAGTTGCGGCGCTCGGGTGATCGCGCCGATGTAGGTCGCAACATCGTTCGGATCGCCGAGCTTGAAGCCGGCCACCGTGGCCAGGAAGTGCTCGACGAAGCTATCGTGCACCTGCTCGTGCACATAGATGCGCTCGACCGAGCAGCAGCTCTGGCCGGTGTTGTACATCGCGCCGTCGGCCAGGCTTTCCGCCGCCACCTTCGGATCGGCGTCCACGCGCACATAGGTCGGGTCCTTGCCGCCGAGTTCGAGCTGCAGCTTCACTAGCCGCGGCGCCAGCGCCTGTGCGATGCGCACGCCGGTGGCATGGCTGCCGGTGAAGAACAGGCCATCGATGCGCTGATCGAGCACGGCGGCGCCGACGACTCCGCCGCCGATCAGCGGCTGCACGACATCGGCAGGGATGCCGGCTTCGTACAGCAGGCGCGTGATGTGCAGGCCCGTCAGTGCCGCGTACTCCGACGGCTTGTAAAGCACGGCATTGCCGGTCAGCAGCGCCGGCACGATGACGTTACAGCCGACGAAGTAGGGGTAGTTCCAGGCCGAGATGTTGGCCACCACGCCGAGCGGGATGTGTGCGATCTGCTCGTGCATGCCGCCGCCGTCGAAGACATGTTCGTCGCGTACTGCGGCCTCAGCCTGCTCGATGAAGAAGTCGATGCGTGGCAGCAGGCCATTGAGCTCGTTGCGCGCCTGACTGATCGGTTTGCCGACCTCCTGGGTCAGGGTCCTGGCCAGGGTGTCCAGTTCGCGCACCAGGCCCGAGCGAAAGCGTCCGATCGCGGCCAGTCGCTCGGTCATCGGCGTGGCGGCCCAGCGCGGTTGCGCGGCGCGCGCGGCAGCGGCCTTGTCCGCGACCGAGGCCGCACTGTCGGCTTGCAACTCCGCGATTTCGTCGCCGGTGGCAGGGTTGTGGATCCTCAGCGTGGCCATCGTGTCACCTGTGCCGGGCGGCGCGGGCCGCGGCGAGAAAGTCGTTCAGCATGGGCGTGTCGTCGAATCCTTCGTGGGCCTGGCTGCGGTGGAACTCGGGGTGCCACTGCACGGCGGCGACGAACCCCGAGCCCTCGCGCCGGATCGCTTCGATCATGCCGTCTTCGGGGCAGCGCGCCTCAACCGTGAATCCCGGCGCCAGGTCCTGGATGCCCTGGTGGTGGATGCTGTTGATGACGCCGCGCTCGACTCCTGGATACAGGCTGGCCAGGCGCGTTCCCGGCACCAGTTCGACCGTGTGGTACAGGCGCTCGTACTTGCCGGCATCGCGGTGTTCGTGCGCCTCGGGGCGTTGGGTCGGGATGTCCTGCCACAGCGTGCCGCCGAAGCTCACGTTGAGCAACTGGAGTCCGCGGCAGATGCCGAAGACCGGCTTGCCGGCATCAATGAAGGCGCGCACCAGCTCCATCTCGTAGCGGTCGCGCACGCGGTCACCGTGCCAGCGCGGATCGATCGGCGCCTGGCCGTAACTCTCGGGGGCGACGTCGTTACCACCCTGAAGCACCAGACCGTCGAGTGCCGCGGCATAGTGCTTCAGATTCAGGTCGGCGCGTGTCACGACGCTGTCCGAGTCGACGGCCGGGATCATCACCGCCATGGCGCCGCCATGCATCACCCAGTGCGCGACCGACTGCTCGAGGAAATGCAGGGTCTTCGTCCACACGCCGCCGAGGTCGAGCACCGGCCCTTCGGGGTAGTAGATGCGGGCCGAGATGCCGATCAGCAGGGGGTCGCCGGGCAGGGTCATCACATCGCCTGCTGGAAGAGACGCGCGTAGTCGGCCTCGACGGCCGGGCGCGGGTTGGTTTGGCCGGTGAAATCGGTCGCCGCCAGCGGCACCAGTTGCCCCAGGTGTTCGCGCGTGACACCGCGGGCGGCCAGGCCGCCGGTGATGCCGATCTGGGCCTTCAATTGCTTGAGCCAGGGGACGAATGTGGCGCCGCCACCGGCGAGGCCTGCCGCATGCGCCAGCGCGTCGAACTTCGCAGGCACTGCCTCCTGGTTCCAGGCCAGCACGGTGTCGATCATCAACGCGTTCGCCAGGCCGTGGTGCAGGTCGCAGACCGCTCCGAGCGCGTGGGCGCAAGCGTGCACGGAACCGAGATCCTTCTGGAACGCGATCGCGCCCATCATCGAGCTCATCAGCATGTCGCCGCGCGCGTTCAGGTTGCCGGGCTCGCGCACTGCCGTGGCCAGCGCCCGAGCGCCCAGCGTCAACCCTTCGAGCGCGATGCCGTCGCACAGCGGGTGGTAGGCCGGCGACAGGTAGCTCTCGATGTTGTGCGTCAGCGCATCCATGCCAGTCGCGGCGGTGATCGCGGGCGGCAGCCCGAGCGTCAGCTCGGGGTCGGCGAAAACCATGCGCGCCAGGATCTTCGCGCTGAACACGGTGCGCTTGTGGTGCGTGTCGTTCTCCGACACCACGGCCGAGCGGCCGACCTCGCTGCCGGTGCCGGCGGTCGTCGGCAGCGCGACAAAGTAGGGCAAGGGTGCCGTGATGGCGCGCACCTGCGGATGGTCCCAGACGTACTCGAGCACGTCACCGTCGTGTACTGCCATGACGCCGACGACCTTGGCGACGTCGAGCGCGGCGCCGCCGCCGAACCCGATCACGCCGTCGGCACCATGCGCCTTGAAGGCGGCAGCGCCGGCCATCACCTGAGCGCAAGTCGGGTTGCCGAACACACCGTCGAACACGGCGACGTCCAGGCCTGCGAGGTGAGTCCTGAATTCAGCCATCACCGGCAGGGCGGCCAGCGCGCGGTCGGTGACGATCAACGGGCGCAGCACGCCCTGTTCACGCAAATGGTCGGCAACGAGCTTGCGCGCACCGGCGCCGAAGGCAATCGCCGTGGGAAAGGAAAAACGGTTGATGGACATGCTCAGATGATCTCGAAATAGCGCTTCAGTTCCCAGTCGGTCACCGCGTCTTGCCACTGCCTGTATTCCCAATCGCGGGTCGCGGCGAAGTGATCGACGAAGGTATCACCGAGCCAATCGCGGGCGATCGCCGACTGCCTGAAGTTGCGCGTCGTTTCCAACAGCGAACGCGGGGCACGCGGGATGTGCTCCGCGCCCTGGTTGGTGCCGGTGATCGGCGGCGCTGTCAGCTTCAGGCCTTTCTCGACGCCGTGCAGGCCGGCGGCGAGCACCGCGGCCATCGCCAGGTACGGGTTGACGTCGGCGCCGGGGCAGCGTGTTTCGAGGCGCGTTGCCTTGGGCGAGCCGGCGATGACGCGAAAGCTCGCGGTGCGGTTGTCCAGGCCCCAAGTCGGTTTGACTGGCGCCCAGAAGCCGTCGACCAGGCGCTTGTAGCTGTTGACGGTCGGCCAGAACATCGGCGCGAACTCCATCAGACAAGCCACCTGGCCGGCGAGGTAGCTCTCGAACAGCTTGCTCATCGAGCGCTTGCTCTTGGCGTCGTAGAACAGGTTGGACTTGCCGTCGCTCAAGCTTTGGTGGATGTGGCCGCTGCAGCCCGGGTACTGGGCGCTCCACTTGGCCATGAAGCTGGGCATGATGCCGAAGCGGTGGCCGATCTCCTTGGCGCCGGTCTTGAACAGGATCGCGCGGTCGGCAGCCTCCAGTGCTTCACTGAAGGTGATCGCGACTTCGTAGACGCCCGGCCCGGTCTCGGTGTGCAGGCCCTCGATGGGCACGCCGAAGGCCGCCATTTCGTCCATCAGGGCATTGAAGAACTCGCGGTTCTGGTTCATCCGCAACAGCGAGTAGCCGAACATGCCCGGAGTCAGATTCGTCGGGCCGACACCCTTCTTCTCGGCCCAGCTGTGCGTGGTCTCGAGGAAGTTGAACCACTCGAATTCCATGCCTGCCATCGGCATCAGGCCGAGCTTTTCGGCGCGCTTCAGGACCCGCTTGAGGGTCTGGCGCGGACACACCGGATACGCAGAGCCGTCGGCGTTGACGAATTCGCCGAGGAAGAAGGGCACACCGCCGTCCCAGGGCACATGCCGCGCCGTCCCCAGGTCGATGCGCGCCAGCGCGTCGGGGAAGCCATGCTGCCATCCGGTGACCTGGGTGTTGTCGTAGCAGACGTCCTGCGAGTCCCAGCCGAAGACGACATCGCAGAAACCGAAGCCGCCATCCGCAGCGCCGAAGAACTTGTCGCGATGCAGGTACTTGCCGCGCAGGATGCCGTCGATGTCGCTGCAGGCGACCTTGACCTTGACCGTGTCCGACTCCCGCACCGCGGCCAGGGCCGGGTGCTCTTTGCTCTTCTTGCTGGCCATGTCGGTTCCTCAGTGCGCCGGAGCGCCGGATGCAATGCCCATCTCGCGCAATGTATCGGCCACCGCATCGACGGCCTGCCGCATCTCGTTGCGCCCGATCGCGCCGATGCATCCAACGCGGAATGTGTCGACCTGGGTCAGCTTTCCCGGGTAGAGGATGAAGCCGCGCGCCTTGGCCGCCTCGTAGAAGCGCTTGAAGTCGTAGCGTGGGTCGGCGGGAGCATGGAAGGTGACGATGATCGGCGCCTGCATCTCGGGCCGCAAGAAGGGCCGGAAGCCCAGTTCACCCATGCCGTCAATCAGGGTGCGGCAATTGTCGGCGTAGCGCGCCAGGCGCGCTGGCTGGCCGCCTTCCTCGACGAACTGCGTCATGGCCTCGGCCAACGCCACCATCACGTGCGTCGGCGGGGTGAAGCGCCACTGCGTCGTCTTCTCCATGTAGACGTGCTGGTCGTGCAGGTCCATCGCCAGCGACTGGCTGTTGCCGGCGCAGGCGTCGACGATGGCTTTGCGCAGGAAGACGAAACCCATGCCGGGCACGCCTTCGAGGCACTTGCCGCTGGCGGCCACCAGGGCGTCGAAGCGGACCGAGCGGGCATCGATCGGCAAGGCTCCGAAGGAACTCATCGCGTCGACGATCAAGCCCTTGCCGTGGCGCTCGCAGACCGCTGCGACCTCGGTCAGCGGGTTAGCGACTCCGGTACCGGTCTCGCAGTGGATCATCACGACGTGGCTGATCGAAGCGTCGACCTTCAGCTTCGCTTCGAGGGCGGCCGGTGACACGGGCTCGTCCTCGGCAAACGGCAGCACGGTGGCCCGGCGCCCCATGAGGGTGGTCAACCGCGCCGCGCGCTTGCAATACGCACCGTTGTCCAGCACCAGGACATGCCCGTCTCGGGGCACGACGGTCGCGACCGCCGCCTCGACACTGAAGGTACCGCTGCCCTGCAGCGGCACCAGGACGTGGCTGTCGTGGCCGTTCACGATGTCCAGCAGGCGCTTGCGCAGGCTGGCGGTGACGGCGTTGAAGTCGGCATCCCACGAACCCCAGTCCCTGAGCATCGCCAACTTGGTGCGCAGCGTGGTGGTTAGCGGGCCAGGGGTGAGGAGGATGTGATCACGGTCCATGGCAGGGTTCCTAGGGTTTTTTCCAGGCCTGGGTTCGCCGGCCGACCCACCAGCCGAGTCCCATGAAGAGCAGGGTGGCCACGGTGTTGGCGGCGGCGATCAGGATCGCCATCGCTGCGGCGGCGCCGGTCTCGCCAGCTTCATCGAGGTTCAGGATGGCGATCGAGGCGACCTTGGTTTCCGGTGCGTAGAGGAACACCACGGCCGAGATCGTGGTCATCGCGTTGATGAAGAAATAGCGCGCGATGTCGACCAGGGCCGGGGTGCAGATCGGCAGCGTGACGCGCCAGAAGGTCTTGTAGAACGGTACCTTCAGCGAGGCCGAGACCGATTCGAACTCGGCGTCCAGGCTCTTCAGCGCCGTCACCGCGGTCAGGTGGCCGGTGGTGTAGAAGTGGACGATGGTGCAGGCCGTCAGCAGTGCGATCGTCTGGTACAGGCCGTTCAGCGGATTGGTCGGCGCATTGAAGAAGAAGATATAGCCAAGGCCGAGCACCAGGCCAGGTACCGCCATCGGTAGCATCGCCAGCAGACGCACCGCCGAGCGCAGCGCCGGCATGCCCTTGGTCTTCTCGAGCATGTAGGCGCCGAAGAAGACCAGCGCAGTGCCGAACACGGCGGTGCCGGCCGCAATCTTCAGGCTGTTGACGAATGCCACGTCGACCTCAGCGTCGACCAGGCCCATCACGTAGTGGCGCAGGCTCGGCTCCAGCTTGTAGGGCCAGAAGCTCGCGAACGACGCGAACACCGCCATCCCGAGCATGGCCAGGATCAGCAGCGCGATCCCGCCGCAGTAGGCGCTCATCAGCGCATCGTAGGCAGGCGCAGGCTTGGGCACGTAGGGCACGGCGCGCGCGCTCAGCATGGCGGTCTGCTTGCGGCTGACCCAATGGTCGACGCCGAAGGTCAGCACGGCCGGCGCCAGCAGCAAGAGGGCCACCACCGCGCCGCGCTGGAAGTCCTGCTGGCCGATGACGAGCTTGAAGACATCGGTGGCCAGCACGTTGAAGTTGCCGCCGATGACCTTGGGGATGCCGAAATCGGTGATCACCAGCGTGAATGTCACCAGCGCCGCCGAGATCAGGCCGTACTTGGCGCCGGGCAGGGTGATGGTCCAGAACTTTCGCGCCGCGCTGGTGCCCATCGCGTCGGCGGCCTCGTAGAGCCGCGCGTCGGCCAAGGTCAGCGCGGTGATCAGGATCATCAGCGCGTGCGGAAAGACCGAGAAGATCTCGGCCAGCACAATGCCCGGCGCGCCGTAGATCTCATCGATGCCGACCGCCTGCATCGCACCCTTCAGCACGCCCTGATTGCCGAACCAGTAGATCAGCGAGATGGCGGCCAGCAGCGAGGGGGCGAGCAGCGGCACCAGGGTCAGGGTGCGGAAAGCGCCCTTGAAGGGCATGCAGCTGCGCGTCAGCGCGTAGGCGGCGCCGAAGGCGAGGGGGATCGTGACGGTGGTCACCAGGGCCGAGACCCAGAAGCTGTTCCAGAGCGACTGGAGCAGGGCCGGCGTCTGCGCATAGGCGATGAAGTTGGCCAGGCCGACGAAGCGGCCCTCGGCGTTCTCGAGCGACTGCAGCAGGATCGTGACCAGCGGCGCGGCCAGAAAGGCGATCAGCACCAGGGCGACCGCGGCCAGTCCGAGGTGGGCGATGCGGTCGGTCCAGTGCGCACGCTGGCGCACGGCCGGAAGCCCCAACGTGGTCGCGCTCATCAGAACAGCTTCATCCGCTCGGGCATCAGACGCAAGGGCAGGCGGCCGCCGACTTCCAGGCCATGCTCGGCGAGGAAATTGAGGGAAAGGTAGACCGTCAGACGATGCTCGCCCAAGTCGCCGCTGCGCACGCGCACCAGGCAGTAGGAACCGAGGAACTCGATCTTGTCGATCTCGGCCTCGAAGACGTTCGAGTCGCCGGCCGCGATCGGCCGCGCCAGCACGTCCTCTGGGCGCAGGTAGACGCGCACCTCGGCGCCGGCCTGGCCGTCGTGCGTGCAGTCGAAGACGCGCGAGCCCAGGCGCAGGCGGTTGCCGCCTTCCAGCGTCGCCGGCAGCGCATTGATGCGGCCGACAAAATCGGCGACAAAGGGGGTGGCAGGGTCGCGGTAGACCTGCATCGGCGTGCCGACCTGCTCGATCGCACCGTGGTTCATCACGACAATGCGGTCGGCCACCGACAGCGCTTCCTCCTGGTCGTGGGTGACCATGATCGTCGTCACGCCGAGCTTGCGCTGCAGGCTGCGGATCTCCTGACGCAGGTGCACGCGAACGATCGCGTCCAGCGCTGAGAGTGGCTCGTCCAGCAGCAGCAGGCCCGGCTTGGTGGCCAGCGCGCGCGCCAGCGCGATGCGCTGCTGCTGCCCGCCCGACAGCTGGCTCGGGAACTTGTGCTCGCTGCCCGGCAGCCCGACGAGCGCCACCAGTTCGTGCACGCGGGCCCGGATCTCGGCCTTCGGCGTCTTGCGGTTGACCAGGCCGTAGGCCACGTTGTCGGCCACGCTGAGGTTCGGGAACAGCGCGTACGACTGGAACACGATGCCGTAATCGCGCTCGGCGGGCGGCAGCAGGGAGATGTCGCGCCCGGCCTGTTCGATGCGGCCGGCGCTCTGCACCTCGAGGCCGGCGACGATGCGCAGCAGCGTGGTCTTGCCGCAGCCCGAGGGGCCGAGAAAGCAGACGAACTCGCCCTGGGCGATGTCCAGGTCGATGCTTTTCAGCGCGCTGAAGCTGCCGAAATCCTTCCGGATCCCGGCCAGCCTCAGGAACGGCTTATCGCCTGGCACCCGATCAACGCTTCTCGGTTTTCGCGTTGTAGCGCTTGGTCCACTCGGCCAGGATGCGCTCGCGATTGGCGGCAGCCACTGCGAAGTCCATCTTCACCAGGCGCGCCTCGTAGTCCTTGGGCACGTTGGCCAGCGGCTCGGCGACACCCGGCTGCGCAGTGATCGCGAAGTTCTTGCCGTAGAGCAGCATCGCGTCCTTGCTCGAGGCCCAGTCGGCCAGTTTCTTGACGGCGTCGAGCTTCTTGGTGCCCTTGTGGATCGCGAAGGCTTCCAGATCCCAGCCCAGGCCCTCCTTGGGGAACACCAGGTCTATCGGCGCGCCCTTGGCCTTGTTGGTGTTGGCGCGGTACTCGAAGGAGATGCCGACCACGTACTCGCCGGCGCCGGCCATGTTGCAGGGCTTGGATCCCGAATGCGTGTACTGGCCGATGTTCTCGTGCAGCGCGTCCATGTACTTCCAGCCGCCGCCCTTGCCGTTGTCGTCGCCCCAGAGCGCGAGCCAAGCCGTGACATCGAAGAAGCCGGTGCCTGACGAGGCCGGGTTGGGCATCACGATCTGGCCCTTGTAGGCCGGCTTGGTCAAGTCCTTCCACGTCTCGGGCTTCGGGATGTTCTTTTTCTTGGCCTCGATGGTGTTGAAGCACACCGTCGCACCCCAGACGTCCATGCCGAACCAGGCCGGCGGCTTCTTCTTGTCGATGTACTTGCTCATCAGCGCATCGGCATTCAGCGGCTTGTACGGTTCGAGCATGCCGTTCTTGTCCAGCAGGGCCAGGCTCGAGGCGGCCACCCCCATCACCGCATCGGCCTGCGGGTTGGCCTTCTCGGCCAGCAGCTTGGCAGTGATCACGCCGGTCGAGTCGCGAACCCACTTGATCTCGATTTCCGGGTTGACCTTGTTGAAGCCTTCCTGGTAGGCCTTGAGCTGGTCGGTTTCGAGAGCGGTGTAGACCAGCAGGGTGGTCTTGGTTTGGGCCGTGACGCCCGTGGAGAGCGTCAGCGTGGCGGCTGTGGCCGCCAACACTTGCCAGAGACCGGGGATGCGCATGAAAGAACTCCTCGTGGTGGTCGGGTCGGTCGAAATCACGCAGCATGCGGCCCGGGCCGTGACCGGCTGATGACGCGCTGCACCATCCAATCTAACGTGCTGTTTCCTTTGGTGTCAACGGTATTTTGCCGATTGTTGACAATTGACGATCGGCCCGTTCCAATCCGGCTCATGAGTGCCATCCTTCACCCGACGATCGCGCTGCTGCAGTCGAGCTCGCTGACCTCGGTGGTGCAGCAGGAGGTCGAGCGCCGCATCCTCCAGGGCGAACTGGCACCCGGCGCCAAGTTGAACGAAGCGGCCCTGGCCGAGGCCCTCGGCGTTTCGCGTGGCCCGGTGCGCGAGGCCTTCCGCATGCTCGAGGAGGCCGGCCTGGTGCGCCAGGAGAAGAATCGCGGCGTCTTCGTGCGCAGCATCCCGATTGACGAGGCGATGGAGATATTCGACCTGCGCGCGATGATGGACGAGGCCGTCGGCCGGAGCCTGGCCGAGTCGATCACCGCCGAACAACTGCGCGGCGTGCGGGCGATGGTCGAGGCCATGGAAAAGGCGGTCAAGGCCGGCGACGCCGACGGCTACCACCTGCTCAACCTCGAGTTCCATGACCGCTTGGTCGAGTTTGCCGGCAACCGGAAGCTGACCACGATCTACCGCCGATTGATCAATGAGCTGTCGCTGTTCCGGCGCATGAACCTGGTCGACGCCAAGTTGCTGCCGATCTCGGCTGGCGAGCACCGGGCGATCGTCAAGGCGATCGCCAGCGGCGATCCTGAGGCTGCCGGCCGCGCGATGCGCCAGCATGTGATGGACAGCAAGAACCGCACCCTGCGCAACAACACGCCGCAGGCGCCCAAGGCCGCGACGGGGACACTGCTCGGTGCATCAAAGAAGGCGACCCATGCTTGAAGTCAACGGCCGGCATTACGCTCTGCCGCATCAACCCACGGTGGTGGTTTGTGTCGACGGTTGCGAACCCGACTACCTGGCCCAGGCCGTCGCGGGAGGCCACGCGCCCTGGCTGAAGCGCACGCTGGCCCAGGGCACCGCGTTGATCGCCGATTGCGTGGTGCCGAGCTTCACGAACCCGAACAATCTTTCGATCGTCACCGGGGCGCCGCCCTCGGTGCATGGCATCTGCGGCAACTACCTGTTCGATGTCGAGAGCGGCACCGAGGTCATGATGAACGACCCGAAGTGGCTGCGCGCGCCGACGATCCTGGCAGCGCTGGCTGCGGCGGGCCAGCGCTGCGCTGTGGTCACCGCCAAGGACAAGTTGCGCAAGTTGCTCGGCAAGGGCATGAGTGGGATCTGCTTCTCGTCCGAGAAGGCCGATGTGGCGAGCGAGGCCGAGAACGGCATCGCCGATGTTTTGACCCTGGTCGGGCAGCCTCTGCCCGACGTCTACAGCGCCGCGCTGTCGGAATTCGTCTTTGCCGCCGGCGTGCGCCTGATGCAGACACGTCGCCCGGACGTGATGTACCTGTCGACCACCGACTACATCCAGCACAAGCACGCGCCCGGCATGGCCGGGGCCAACGCCTTCTACGCGATGATGGACGGCTACCTGGCGGCGCTTGACGAGATGGGCTGCGTGATCGCGCTCACTGCCGACCATGGCATGAACGCCAAGACGATGATGGACGGCACGCCCGACGTCATCTACCTGCAGGACCGTCTCGATGCCTGGCTGGGGGCTGGAAAGGCGCGAACGATCCTGCCGATCACCGACCCCTACGTCGTGCACCACGGCGCGCTCGGCTCGTTCGCCACCGTCTACCTGCCGGCCGACGCGATCGCCGACGCGTCGGCACGCATCGCCGGCTTGCGCGGCGTCGAACGTGTGCTGACACGCGCCGAGGCTGCGGCGGCCTTCGAGCTGCCGGCCGACCGCATCGGCGATCTGGTGGTGGTGTCTGAGCGCTCGGTGGTCATCGGCACGGCCGCGGCGCGGCACGACCTGTCAGCGCTCGAGGTGCCGCTGCGCTCGCATGGCGGGGTGTCGGAGCAGCGCGTGCCGCTGATCCTCAACCGCCCGATCGCCGGCCTCGAAGAAGGGCGGCGCTGGCGCAACTTCGACGCCTTCGAGCTGGCGCTCAATCGGGCCCAGTAGATGGCGACGGTGCGCAGCGAAGCCCTCCGCGTGGCCGGCGAGAAGATCGGCGCCGATCGCGGCGGCGATCGCCTGATTCGCATCCACAACCCGTTCACGCGGGAGCTGGTCGGCACGGTGCCCAAGGCCACGCTGGCCGAGGTGCAGCAGGCCTTCGACATCGCGAAGAACTACAAGGCGCGCCTGAGCCGGTTCGAGCGCAGCAACATCCTGAACAAGGCGGCCGCGGCCGTGCGTGCGCGCAGCGGAGAGATCGCCGCCCTGATCTCTTCCGAGTCCGGCCTGGCGCTCAAAGACGGTCTCTACGAGGCCGGCCGCGTCGCCGACGTCCTGATGTTCGGCGCCAACGAGTGTTTGCGCGACGACGGCCAGACCTTTTCCTGCGACATCACGCCGCACGGCCGCAAACGCCGTGTCCACACGCAGCGCGAACCCTTGCTGGGTGTCATCAGCGCGATCACGCCCTTCAATCACCCGATGAACCAGGTGGCGCACAAGGTGGTGCCGGCCGTGGCCACCAACAACCGGATGGTCCTGAAGCCGTCGGAGAAGGTGCCGCTGTCGGCCCTGCTGTTTGCCGACATCCTGTACGAGGCGGGTCTGCCGCCGCCGATGCTCTCGGTCATCACCGGCGACCCGCGAGAGATCGCCGACGAACTGCTGACCAACGCCAGCGTCGACCTGATCACCTTCACCGGTGGCGTGGCGATCGGCAAGTACATCGCCTCGAAGGCCGGTTACCGCCGCGTCGTGCTCGAACTGGGCGGCAACGACCCGATCATCGTGATGGACGATGCCGACCTCGACGAAGCCTCGACGCTGGCGGTGCAGGGCTCGTACAAGAATTCCGGCCAGCGCTGCACCGCGGTGAAGCGCATGCTGGTGCACGAGGCAGTAGCCGTGCGCTTCACCGATCTGGTGGTCGAGAAGACCCGGGCCTGGACCTATGGCGACCCTTCTGATCCCCAGGTCGAGATGGGCACGGTGATCGACGAGGCCGCGGCGCGCCTGTTCGAGTCACGCGTCGACGAGGCCGTGGCGCAAGGGGCGCGTCTGCTGGTGGGCAACCGCCGCGACGGGGCGTTGTATTCTCCGACCGTGATCGACCGTATCGACCCGGCGATGACCCTGGTGCGCGAAGAGACCTTCGGCCCGGTGTCGCCGATCATCCCATTCCGCGACGTGGACCAGGCGATCGCGATCGCCAACGGCACGGCCTATGGCCTGTCGTCGTCGGTCTGCACGAACCGCATGGATGTCATCACACGCTTCGTCAGCGAGTTGCATGTCGGCACGGTCAACGTGCGCGAGGTGCCCGGCTATCGTCTCGAGCTGACGCCATTCGGCGGCATCAAGGACTCGGGGCTGGGCTACAAGGAAGGCGTGCAGGAAGCGATGAAGAGTTTCACCAACCTCAAGACCTACAGCCTGCCCTGGGCCTGAACGAGAAAGCGATCCGAAACCGCGCATGGTCCATCTGCTGAATCTGCTGGCGGCGATCGCCCTCCTGGTGTGGGGTACGCAGATCGTGCGCACCGGCATCCTGCGCGTGTTGGGCGAGAACCTGCGCCGTGTCCTGGCTCACAGCATGGGCTCGCGCAGCAAGGCCCTGCTCGCCGGGCTGGGCGTCACCAGCCTGATCCAGTCGAGCACGGCCACCTGCCTGATCATGGCTTCCTTCCTCGGCCGCAATCTGGTGCCTTTGACCGCGGCGCTGGCGGTGATGCTGGGAGCCGACGTCGGCACCAGCCTGATGGCCGTGGTCTTCTCATTCGACCTGTCCTGGTTGTCGCCGCTGCTGATCTTCGTCGGCGTGGTGCTCTACATCACGCGCGACAAGACCACCGCCGGGCACCTGGGCCGGGTGGCGATCGGCCTGGGCCTGATCCTGTTGTCGCTGCAGCTGATCGTGGCCTCGACCCGGCCGCTCACCGAAGCGCCTGCGGTGCGCACCTTGTTGGCCTCCCTGCCCAACGAGGTGATGTTGGACATCGTCGTCGGCGCCGCGCTCACCGTGATGTCCTATTCCAGCCTTGCGATCGTGCTGTTGACGGCGACCCTGGCCGGCTCGGGCCTGGTACCGGCCAATGTCGCGCTTGGCCTGGTGCTCGGAGCGAACATCGGCAGCGGCCTGCTGGCGGTGCTGTCCACGGCCAAGAGCCCGGTGGCAGCACGACGCCTGCCGATCGGCAACCTGCTGTTCAAGGTGGTGGGCTGCCTGCTGATGCTGCCCTTCCTGGGCGTGGCGCATGTCGAGTTGCAGCAGTGGATTCCGACGGTGCATCAACAGGTGGTGGCCTTTCATCTGGTCTTCAACATCGCTCTGGCCGTGCTCTTCATCGGGTTCACCGGAGTGCTGGCGCGCGCCCTCGAACGCTGGTTCACGGCACCGCAGAGCTCGGGCACCGAGAGGCCACAGCACCTGGACCCGTCGGCCTTGGCAACACCCTCGCTGGCCATCAGCTGCGCGGCGCGCGAGGCGCTGCACCAGGCCGACGTGGTCGAGACGATGCTGCGCGGCGTGCTGCCGGTGCTGCGCGACAACGACCTCGGGCTGGCCGAGCGCCTGCGCAAGATGGACGACCAGGTCGACGGCCTGTACACGGCGATCAAGCTCTACCTGACCCAGGTTTCTCGCGAGGCCCTCTCGGAACGCGAAGGCCGGCGCTGGGCCGACGTGATGTCCTTCACTATCAACATGGAGCAGATTGGCGACATCATCGAGCGCGTGCTGCAGGACCTGGAGGACAAGAAAATCCGCAAGAGCCGCAGCTTCTCCGACGCCGGCATGGCCGAGATCTGCCACCTGCACGAGCGCCTGCTGGCCAATCTGCGCCTGGGCATGAGCGTCTTCCTCGACGGCCATGTGCGCGACGCACGCAAGTTGCTGGAGGAGAAGGCCCGGTTCGGCGAGCTGGAGCGCGAGTACGCCGCGACGCACCTGGGCCGCTTGCAGGACAACACGACGCAGAGCATCGAAACCAGTTCGCTGCACCTGGACCTGATCAGCGACCTGAAGCGCATCAACTCGCATATCTGCTCGAGCGCCTACCCGATCCTCGATTCGGCCGGCGCACTGGCGCAGACCCGCTTGCGCCATTCGGTGCTGGCCCCACTGGACGCCGAAGAGTCCGGATCCTGATGGCCCTGACCTGGCCGGTGGTGGGGGCGGTGCTCGGTGGGGCGGTCCTGCACGCCGGCTGGAACGCCCTGGTCAAGTCGAGCGGCGACAAGGAACTCGATACTGCGCTGGTGCACTTCCTCGGCGCGGTCGTCGCGCTTCCGCTGCTGCTGATCGTCGGCCTGCCGCCGGTGGCTGCGCTGCCCTTCATCGCAGCATCCCTGGTCATCCACATCGGCTACTACATCGCTCTGGCCGGCGCCTACAAGCATGGGGAGCTGGGCCTGACCTATCCGATCATGCGCGGCTTCGCGCCGCTCCTGGTGGCCCTGGGCAGTTCGGCAGTGCTCGGCGAGGCGCCGAGCGCGATGGCGTGGGCCGGCATCCTCGGCATCACGCTCGGCGTGGCCCTGGTGGGCCTGGCGCATCCGGGCGAAACCCTGCACCACCGCAAGGCACTCGCTTTCGCCTTCAGCAATGCGCTGATCATCGCCGTCTACACCTTCGTCGACGGCAAGGGGGTGCGCGAGGCGGTGGCCCTCGGGCACAGTGCGGCCAGCTACGTGATGCTGCTGTTCGTGCTCGACGGCCTGCCGTATCCGTCGCTGGTCTTCTTCCGCCGCGACGCCGCCGGCCGGCGTGCGATCCTGGACTACGCGCGCCGTCGCTGGCCCCTGGCCGCGCTCGGCGGGGCGGCGTCGATCGGCTCCTACGCCATCGCGCTGTGGGCGATGACCGTGGCGCCGGTGGCCAGCGTCGCGGCGCTGCGCGAAACCTCGGTGCTGTTCGCCGCCCTGCTCGGCGTGTGGCTGCTGAAGGAGCGCTTCGGCGCCCAGCGGGCCGCCGGCACCTTGGTCATCGTCGGTGGCGTGATGGCCCTGCGTATGGGCTGAGAAAGGGGTGATGCCTTGAACCTCCCGAGTCAGGCTCGCGTGGTCATCGTCGGCGGGGGCATCGCCGGCTGCTCCACCGCCTACCACCTGACGAAGCTCGGCATCACCGACGTGCTGCTGCTTGAGCAAGGCAAGCTGACCTGCGGCACGACCTGGCATGCCGCCGGCCTGGTCGGCCAGATGCGCCCGAACCGCAACATGACACGCATGAGCAAGTACGGCATCGAGCTGTACGCCACGCTTGAAGCCGAGACCGGCCTGGCGACGGGCTGGAAGCAATGCGGCAGCGTGAATGTCGCTCGCACCCCCGAGCGCTGGCAGGTGCTGAAGAAGCAGGCCGCGTTGGCGCGAAGCTTCGGCGTTGCGGTGGACCTGATCACGCCGGGCGAGGCTGGCAACCTGTATCCGCTGCTGCGCACCGACGACTTGAGCGGCGCGATCTGGATCCCGGGCGATGGCAAGGCGAATCCGGCCGATCTGACGATGTCGCTGGCGAAGGGCGCGCGCAACCGCGGCGCGAAGCTGGTCGAAGACATCGAGGTCACGGCCGTGCTGACCGAACGCGGCCGCGTCGTCGGCGTGCGCACCGCACAGGGCGACGTGCGTTGCGACATCCTGGTCAACTGCGCCGGCCAGTGGGCGCGGCAGTTCGGCGCGCTCGCCGGCGTCAATGTGCCGCTCTATTCGGCCGAGCACTTCTACATCGTCACCGGCCCGATCGAAGGCGTGCATCCGATGCTGCCGGTGATGCGCGACCCCGACGGCTTCATCTACTACAAGGAAGAGGTCGGCGGCCTGGTAATGGGTGGCTTCGAGCCGCAGGCCAAGCCGTGGAAAGTGGATCCGATCCCGAGCAGCTTCCAGTTCCAGTTGCTCGACGAGGACTGGGACCAGTTCGAGGTCCTGATGACCAATGCGATCCACCGCACGCCGTGCCTGGAAACGGCGCAGATCAAGATGCTGCTCAACGGCCCCGAGAGCTTCACGCCCGACGGCAACTTCATCCTTGGTGAGGCGCCCGAGCTGCGCAACTACTTCGTGTGTGCCGGCTTCAATTCGGCGGGAATCGCCAATTCGGGCGGCGCCGGTCGGCTGATCGCCGAGTGGATCTCCGGCGGCGAAGCGCCGAGCGATTTGTGGGACGTCGACGTGCGCCGCTTCGGCGCCTTCACTGCCAACCGCCGCGCACTGGCCGAGCGCACGGCGGAGACGCTGGGCCTGCATTACGCGATGCGCTGGCCACGCCAGGAACTCGAGAGCGCGCGCCCGCTGCGCACCTCGCCGCTCTATGACCTGCTGGCCGCGCGGGATGCCGAGTTCGGCAGCAAGAACGGCTGGGAGCGCGCCAACTACTTCAGGCGCGGCGGCCAGGCGCGTCCGGCGTTCGGTCTCGGCACACCTGGCTGGCTGCCTTGGGTGCAGGCCGAAATGCGCGCCACCCGCGAAGCGGTGGCGCTGTACGACCAGACCTCGTTCGGCAAGCTGCTGGTGCAGGGCCGGGATGCGTTGAGTTTGTTGCAGCGCTTGTGTGCGAACGAGGTCGACGTGCCCGTCGGCCGCATGGTCTACACCGCCATGCTCAACGAGCGCGGCGGCTTCGAGAGCGACTTGACGGTGATGCGCCAGGCGACGGACCGATTTCTCATCGTCACCGGCTCGGCCCAGCCGCAGCGCGACCGCGACTGGATCGAACGTCACGCCCTGGACGACGAGCACGTCGTGATCACGGACGTCAGCGCGCTCACCAGCGTGCTGTCGCTGATGGGCCCGCGCGCGCGCGAGCTGCTTGCCCGCCTGAGCCCCGACGACCTGTCTCCGGCGGGGCTGAAGTTCGCCCACACGCGCGAGATCGATCTCGGCCTGACCCGCGTGCGCGCCGCACGCATGAGCTATGTCGGCGGCCCGGGCTACGAGTTGTATGTGCCGACGGAGATGGCGCGCCACGTCTACCTGTCGCTGCACGAGGCCGGAGGCGATCTGGGTTTGGTCGACGCGGGCTACTACGCCCTCGACGCGCTGCGCATCGAAGCCGGGCGCCGTGCCTGGGGCCACGAACTCGGCCCCGACGAAACACCGTGGCAGGCGGGCCTGGCGTTCGCAGTCAAGGTCGACAAGGCGGCCGCCTTCATCGGCCGTGAAGCCCTCCTGGTGGCCCAGGCGCAGCTGCTGAACAAGAAGCTGCTGACCTTCGTGCTCGACGACGCCAGTGCCTACGCCTGGGGCGGGGAAGCGATCCAGCTCGATGGTGAAGCAGTGGGTGAACTCAGTTCCGCCGGTTGGAGCCCGGCCGCCGGGGCCTGCGTCGGCCTGGGCTATGTGCGCGGCGCTGCAGCCCAGCGCGTGCATCTCGGCACGCCCGTCGTCATCGACCTGTGGGGTGAATCGGTGGCGGCCACCGCCTGGGACGAACCGGTCTTGCAGCGGCAGTCGCGCGCCTGAGTCTCAGCCCAGGGAGGCCAGCGCCGCATTCAAGCGCTGGCCCTGCGCCAGGCCCAGCGCGGCGGCGCGGTCGTTCACGAAAGAGATCACGCCATCGTCGAGGGTCGAGCGGGCTTCGCCGATGCGTGCGCTGTGATAAGCCACCGTGCAGGCGGCAATGCCTGCTTCCTGCAGCAGGGCCAGCGCCGCGGTGCCCGCCCGGTCCTTGCCGACGCCGGCATCGTTGAACACCGCCAGCCGCGGCGCTGCCTGCAGCGCATAGCGCGCCGAGCTGACACCGCCATGCGAGCCGCTGACGACGATGTGCCCCGCCCCTCGGCCGATCGCTTCGGTAATGCTGTCAACGAGCAGGGCTTGATCCAGCGGCATCATTGAAAAGGGCTGCCGAAGGCAGCCCGCTGTCCTTCAACGCAACGCGTCAGTCCGCGTACTGGCCTGCCGCCTTGATCGCCGGACCCCATTTGTTGATCTCGGCCTCGACGAACTTCTTGTGCTCGGCGCCCGAGAGGCGGGCGTCGGTCACGACCACCGCGCCGAGCGCCTCCTGGCGCTTGATGAACTCCGGGTCCTTCAGCGCGGCACGCATCGCTGCGTTGACCTTGTCCTGCACCGCCTTGGGCGTGCCCTTGGGGGCATACAGCGCGTGCCAGATGCTGACGTTGAAGCCCTTCAGTCCCGAAGCGTCGAGCGTGGGCAGCTTGGCCAGCGCCGGTGTCGCCAGCGGCTTCAAGGTCGTCACCGCATACGCCTTGACCTTGCCGCTCTCGATCTGGCCGGTCGTGTTGGTGGTCTGGTCGCACATGATGTCGACCTGGCCGCCAAGGATGTCTGTCATGGCCGGGGCGGTGCCCTTGTAGGGCACGGTGGTCATGTCGATCTTCAGGCTTTGCTGGAACAGCAGGCCGCAAAGGTGCGAGGCCGCGCCGAGGCCGGCGTTGGCCAGGTTGATCTTGCCCCTGTTGGCTTCCAGCCACTTCACCAGTTCAGCGTAGTTGTTGGCCGGCAGGGTCGGCCGGCCGATCAAGGTCATCGGCACTTCGTTGACCATGCCGAGGTACTCGAAGTCGTCGAGCGTCTTGTAGGGCAGGTTGCGATACAGGCCGGGCGACGTCGCCATGCCGATGTGGTGCAGCAGCAGGGTGTAGCCATCGGGTGCCGCCTTGGCGACCTTGTTTGCACCCAGGGTGCCGCCGGCGCCGCCGACGTTCTCGATCAACACAGTCTGATTGGCCAGGCCCTTGCGCAGCACTTCGGCGAGATCTCGGGCGACCTTGTCGGTAGGGCCGCCGGCGGCGAAGGGCACGACCAAGGTGATCGGCTTTTCCGGGTACTCGGCGAATGCCGCGGTGGTCGCGAGCACGGCGGCCGTGGCCAGCAGGGTGCGTTTCATGGTGAAAACTCCTGGGTAGAGAGAAGGGGAAGGCGGGACGATCCGGTGGCGCGATGCTAGGGCTGCCATCGGCGTTGGTTCAGGTGGGAAACACGTAGGAACCTGATCCGCCCTGGCCACGTCAAGCGGGGCCCATATGCCAGCGCACCATAAGCAGATGGCGAATCGGTATTGGACCGCCGCGGGCGCGCCTGGGAGCATCCGCGCATGCTTGCGTTCCGCATCCTGTCGCGCGTTGCTCTCGTTGCCTTGGGCGCGTCGGCCCTGGGAGCGCAGGCCGAGAGTCTGTCGGCCGCCGCCACCCATGCTGCCCTGGCTCGCGGCGCCCTGGCCTGGGACGTGCGCTCGGCCCCCGCGGCCGTGATTCCTGGCGCCGTACAGGCGGCCCCGGGCGATGTGCAGCGCTGGCTCGAGGGCCAGGGCGCACAGTGGCTCGAGCAGGCAGTATCAGCCGCCGGCATCGACCTGTCGCGCGATGTGGTCCTGTATGGCGCCGCTGGCGACCCTCAGGCGCAAGCCTTGCACCAGCGCCTGACGCGCCTGGCCAGCGGCCGCGTTCACTGGCTGGTGGGTGGTATCGACGAATGGCAGGCCGCCGGCCTGCCGACCGCCGCGCAGACGACCCGGCGCTTGCCGGTACCGCAGCGCCTGGTGCCGCATGCGCAGGTCGAGGGCGGTCAATCGGCGTCGGAGATGGCGGCACCTGGCCTGCGCCGCAGCGACGTGTCGCCGCCGGAGCGTTCGGTCGCAGCAGTCAGCCTGCCCGGTTGATCCGCGCTAACGCATGAAGCCTGGCAGCCACAACGCCAGGGGCTGAAACTCGAGCACCACGATCAGGGCGACCACCAGGGCCGCGACGAACAGCCAGACGCCGCGGAAGATCTGCGCCAGTGGTACACCTTTGAGCAGGGCATTCAGCACGAACAGGTTCATGCCGACCGGGGGCGATATCAGGCCGATCTGAACCACGAGCACGATCAGCACCCCGAACCAGACCGGGTCGAAGCCGAGCTGGACCACGATCGGAAAGAAGACCGGGATGGTCAGCAGCACCATCGACAGCTCTTCCATGATCGTGCCGAGCACCACGTAGATCAGCATCATCGCGCCGACGATGGCCAGCGGCGGCAGGCCCAGGTGCAGGATCCAATCCTTCAGGTCGCCGGGCATGGTCGTGAAGTTGACGAAGCTGGCGAACATCATCGCGGCGATCAGGATCGTGAACAGCATCGCGGTGGTGCGCGCGCTTTCGATCAGGATCTCGAGCACGACGCGGGGCGTCAGGGCGCGGCGCGCCAGCGCGAAGAAGAAGGCCCCCGAGGCGCCGATGCCCGCGCCTTCGGTGGCGGTGAACACGCCGCCGTAGATCCCGCCCAGCACCAGCAGCACCAGCAAGGCGACGCCCCAGATGCCGCGCACGGCGATCGCGCGTTCGCACCAGGTGCTGCGTTCGCCGGCCGGCCCAGCGGCCGGATCGCGCCAGGTGATGAAGACCACCGCGCCCATCATCATCGCTGCACACAGGAGCCCGGGCAGCACCCCGGCGGCGAACAGCTTGCCGATGTGGGTCTCGGTGACGATGCCGTAGATGACCAGGATCGTCGACGGGGGGATCATGATGCCCAGGGTGCCCCCGGCGGCGATCACGCCGGTGGACAGGTAGTCGGCATAACCGAGCTTCTTCATCGATGGGTAGGCGACCTTGCTCATCGTCGCTGCGGTCGCGATCGACGAGCCGCAGATCGCGCCGAAGCCGGCGCAGGCCAGCACCGTGGCGTGTGCCAGGCCGCCGCGCACATGGCCGACGAAGCTGTAGGCCGCGCGGAACAGTTCCTGCGCCAGCCCGGCGCGGGCGACGAAGTTGCCCATCAGGATGAACAGCGGCACCACCGACAGCGTGTACGCGAAACCCGTCTCGTAGATCACCTGAGCTGCACCGGCAGCCGTGGCCGGCCAGCCGCGCATCAGGCCCAGGCCGATGAAGCCGACGAAGCCCATCGCGAAGGCCAGCGGCACGCGCAGCAGTGCGAGCACGAAGATGGCGCCGAAGCCGACCAGGGCTTCGGTCATGTGACGCCGGGATGGTGGTGCGTGGTAGGTGCGAATACGAGCAGCATGTGCACCAACGCCGTCACGGCGCACAGCAGGCTCATCAGGTAGACGAACGGACCCTGCGGGATCTTCAGCTGCGCCGTGGTGTCGCCGTAATCCATCATCTGCCCGGCCTTGACCCACATCAGCCAGGCCACACCGGCCAGCGCCGCAGCGCAGAGGGCGTCGACGACGAACCCTTGGGCGCGCCGGACCCAGCGCTCGAGCAACGGGTCGAGCGAGTCGAAGACCACGTGCTCGCCGCGCAGCGACACCAGCGGCAGGCCGGCGAAGATCACCAGCACCATCAGCAGTTCGGTCAGCTCGAGTGAACCGGGTACCGAGCTGCTGATGAGCTTGCGCCCGCTCACATCGAACAGGGTCAGCCACATGATGCCGAACAGCGCCGCCGCGGCGAGTGCGCCGCAAAGCGCCTCGAGCGTGCGTTTCAGCGCTGCGGCTGACATCGGATCACTTCTCGAGCTTCTTGATCTCGGCGCGGTACTCGGCCAGCACCTTCTTTGCGTCCTTCAGTCCCTTGGCCTCGGCGGCGGTGGCCCAGCGGTCCTCGACCGGGCCGATCTTCTCCTGCACCGCCTTGACGAAGGCGGCGTCGGCCTTGGTGAACTGCACGCCGGCGGCCTGCATGAAGGCGTAGCCGCGGCGGTCCACCTTGTCCCAGCCCTGGCCGAACTTACGCGCGGCGTACTCGCCCGACAACTCGTCGACCGCCTTCTTGACGTCGGACGGCAGCTTGTCCCAGGTGGCCTGGTTCATCATGAAGACGAAGGCCGTGTTGTACAGGCCGCCGGGGAAGCTGGTGCCGTACTTGATGACTTTGTCGATCTTGAACGACTCGACCGATTCTGCCGGGAACAGGGTGCCGTCCATCACGCCACTGGACAGCAGCTCATAGCTTTCCGGTGCCGGCTTCAGCGTGACATTCATGCTCAAGGCCTTCGAGATCTCGTTGACCATGCCTCCACCGACGCGCCACTTCAGCCCCCCCAGATCGTCGACCTTGGCGATCGGCCGCTTGGTGTTGAAGACAATGCCGGGGCCGTGCGTGAACACGGCCAGCACCTTCACGCCCTGGTGCTCGGCGGCGATCGCCGGGTACTTGTTGTACATGCGCTGAAATGCGACCGATGTCGACTCGGAGGAGTTGCCGAGGAAGCCCACTTCGGCCATCTGGGTGGTGACGAAGCGCCCCGGCGTATAGCCCTGGACCGTGTAGGACAGGTCGGCCAGGCCGTTGCGCACGGCATCGAACGTGCCCGGTGGCGCCGCGACGGCGCGCGGCAGGATGTTGCACTTGGCCTTGCCGGCGGTCTTCTTCTCCAGTTCGCCGCACCACTCCTTCTGGGTTTCGGACAGAGTGTGTGTCGGTGACAACCACGACGACACTGTGAGCACAGTCTGGGCCTGGGCTGCAGCGCAGGCACCGGAGGCGACCAGGGATAGCGCCAGGGGGCGCAAAGTCGAGCGAAGGGTCATTTCAGATCTCCTGCGGGAGGGTGGGGCGCTGGGCGCGCGCAGCCGTCGATTGTCGAAGGCGAGCGCACACGCCCGGCTTGTGGTTTTCCTTGACGGCCGACAGGCGCCTTGTCAGGCGCTCGAAAGCAAGGCGTCAGGCCCCCGCGCTCGCGGGTGGTCCCCGGGGCCAGGGGGAGGGCAAGGCCCGGGCCGCTGCCTAGCATGCCTTCCACGCCGGCCGATCCACAGGAAGTGCCATGACTGCCCACGACGAACCCGAAACTGCCCGCCAGGCCCTGCGTGAGGCTTGCGCGGCACTCGATGCGGCCGAAGCGGCCGGCGAACGGGCGGCTTTGAGCCTGGCCTTGGCCCAGGTCAGTCGCTGCCATCGGCGCGTCGGCGCGCTGGCCGATGCGGTCTGGTACGCCGAGCGCGGCCTGCAACTGGCGCGTGGCCTGTCGGCGGTGGATGCCAGTGTCGACGCACTGTGCGAGCTGGGCGAGCTGGCGCTGGCCCGCGCGGCCACGCTCGACGACCGGTACGAATCACGCGGCGGCGCACATCGTCTGCGCGACGCGGCGCGTGATCACGGCTTCGAGGCCGCCCACATGGTGCTGCACTCGGCCGACCCGCAGTGGGAAATCACCGTGCTGTTGCGCGTGTCGGACCTGTTCGACAACCTGGGCGATCACGACGACGCGATCGCCCTGCAATGCCGCGCGGCCGGATTGATGACGCGCCAGGCGAGCAACGGCATCGATCCGGCGCCGCGGATACGGCGCTGATCAGGCTGCTGCGCACGGCGCTTGCAGCCGCGCGGCGCAATAATTGACGCCGTGAGCAAGCCGCCAAGCACCGGCGTCCGCGCCAACGACGTTTCGCTTCAGGCACCACAGAACAGCTGGCGCTGGTCCAGGGCGATCTGGGGATCGTCACCTGGATCTGGGACGTAGACGCGGCGCAGGCGCGCTGGTTCGGTGACCTTTCGCCCCTGCTCGGCCTGCCCAGCGGGGCCCACAGCAACGACTTGCCGGGCTTCATCGCCCACTTGCATCCCGACGACGCGCCGGCATCGCGCCCGCGCTTCCTGGCCTGTCTGAAGGGGGAGTTGCCAAGCTACCACGCCGAGGAGCGCGTAATCTGGCCCGACGGCTCGGTGCATTGGCTCGAGACGGTCGGGCGCGGCAGCTATGGCCCCGACGGCCGGGCGACCAGGCTGGTCGGCGTCATCACCGACATCACCGAGCGCAAGCAGGCCGAGCAGTCTTTGCTGGCGACCGAGACGCGTTTTCGCCGGCTGATCGAGGAGGCGCCGGTGGCGATCGGCATCTCGCGCGGTGAGCAACCGATCTATGGCAACCCGAGTTTCCTGCGCCTGTTCGGCTTCGCATCGATCGATGCGCTGGCGACCCTGCGCGTCGCCGACCTGATTGCGCCGCGCGCCCGGGCCGAGTTCATCGCGCGCTCGCGGAGGCGCATCAATCGCGAAAGTGTCGAAACCAGCTACGAGATCGTCGGGCAGCGCTGCGACGGTAGCGAATTCAGCTGCCTGGTCAGCGTGACCGACCTGGTGCTCGACGGCGGCGACGCCACCCTGGTCTTCCTGCAGGACGTGTCGGAGCGGGCGCGCGCCGAAGCCGAGTTGCAGCGCCTGAACGCCAGCCTGGAGCAGCGGGTGGCCGCGCGCACACAGGAACTCCAAGCCATCAACGCGGCGCTGGGTGAAGCGCGCGATGCGGCCGAAGCGGCGTCGCGCGCCAAGGCCGAGTTCCTGGCCAACATGAGCCATGAGATCCGCACGCCGATGAATGCGGTGCTGGGGATGACCGACCTCGCCCTGCGCGAGGCTGTGCTGTCGCCCAAGGCCCGCTCCTACCTGAGCAAGACGCGGCACGCGGCCGAGTCGCTGCTGGGCATCATCAACGACATCCTCGACTTCTCGAAGATCGAGGCCGGCAAGCTCGAGCTCGAGGCCGAGGAGTTCGCGCTCGACGACGTCATCGAACGCATCACCACCCTGACCGGTCCGAGCGCCACCGCCAAAGGCCTGGATCTGTTGATCTCCATCGCACCGGACGTGCCGCCGCGCCTGGTCGGCGACCCGCTACGCCTGGGCCAGGTCCTGCTCAATCTGTCCAGCAACGCGGTCAAGTTCGCAGAACGGGGCGAGATCGTGCTCGTCGTGGCCAGGCACGGCGTCGCCACGGGACAGGGCCCGATGCTGCGCTTCGCGGTGCGCGATAGCGGCATCGGCATGGCAGAAGTCCAGCTGGAGCGCCTGTTTCGCCCCTTCGGCCAGCTCGACGCGTCGACCACGCGCCGCTTCGGAGGCACCGGGTTGGGACTGGCGATCTGCAAGCAGCTGGTCGAGATGATGGGCGGCGAGATCGGCGTGCGCAGCGAGCCTGGGCGCGGCAGCGAATTCCACTTCACGCTGCCGCGCGTGCCCGGCGCGTCGGCTGCGACAGAAGACGGGCCCGAGCGACCGTTCGAGGGCTTGCGCGTGCTGGTCGTCGACGACAGCCCGAACGCTGGTGAGGTGCTGACGGCGCAACTGGTCGGCCTGGGCTGCCAGGCCGATTCGGTCGAGTCGGTGGGCGCTGCGGTGCTGGCGCTGCAGGCGGTGCCACGCGATGCTGCCTACCAGGTCGTGCTGCTCGACTGGAGGATGCCCGGGGACGATGGCTTTGCCGCGGCGCGCCGCATCCGGGCGTGCGCTGGGTTGGCACTGCAGCCGCAGCTGGTCCTGGTCACCGCCTATGGCGATGAGGCCGTCGCGCAGCGGGCCCTGGCCGAGGGCTTCGACGGCTATCTGGCCAAGCCTGTTGGCAGCGGTGCATTGGCGGCCACGCTAGGCAACCTGCGCGGCGATGCGGCGCACGATGGCACCGAGCCCGAAACCGCGATCGACGTCATCGAACTGCTCAACGGCCGACGCATCCTGCTGGTCGAGGACAATGAGCTGAACCGGATCGTCGCCACCGACTTGCTCGCCGGTGTGGCCGGCGCCATCGTCGATGTCGCCGTCAACGGGCGCGAGGCCATCGAGCGCGCCGCGGCCCAGCGCTACGACGTGGTGCTGATGGACGTGCAGATGCCCGAGATGGACGGTCACGCCGCCACGGCAGCGCTGCGTCGCGACCCGGCCCATGCCCGCCTGCCGGTGATCGCGATGACCGCGCATGCGATGGCGCGCGACCGCGACTTGTGCCTGGCTGCGGGCATGAACGACTTCGTCAGCAAGCCCTTCGAGCCCAGGGACCTGTTCGCGGTGATCGCGCGCTGGCTGCCGCCAAGCGCGGCGCAGCGGGCCGTGGCGGCGGCCGACAAGGAGGCCGGCTCCACTGTGGCGGGCGGGATCTCATTCGAACGGGGCTTGCACCGCTGCCTCGGCCGGCAGGACCTCCATGCGCGGGTGCTGAGGCGCTATTTCGAGACCCGCATCGACGACGCGCGGCAGTTGCGCGCCCACATCGAATCCGGCGACATGCAGCATGCGGCGTCGATTGCCCACACCGTGATCTCGGCTGCCGGCACCATCGGTGCCGAGGCCCTGTCCGTAATCGCGCGCGACCTGCAGCAGGCCCTCGACGGGGGCCAGGCAGCACACATGCCGGCCCTGCTCGAGGCCTTCGAAGGCCAGCATCACCTGGTGATGCGACAGCTGCGCGCCTACCTGGACAGCGCGGCGTCCTAGCTCACGCGGCCTGCAACTGGGCCTGCCGCTGCAGCCATTGCACCAGCGCCTGTACCGCGGGCTTGGGGTGAGCGGCCGGTTCGACGATGACGAAGTAGCCGCGCTCGGGCTCCAGGCTGCG
>JAZKIW010000077.1:0-71033 GCA_040384625.1 Pseudomonadota bacterium
GCCTGGTAGCGCACTTGCATGGGGTGCAAGGGGTCGCGAGTTCGAATCCCGCCACCCCGACCAGAAATCAGCAAGAACCCGGTGCCCAAAAGGCGCCGGGTTTTTTGTTGCCTGAGCCACATGTAGCCCCAAGGCGATGTACGAGACCGCCCGAAACTGCTCGCGCCTTTCGCTCTCCTTCTCGTCCTTCTGCTTGCTCATCGTCAACATGTCGAGCGGATAGCGCACCTCGATGCCTGCGCCGACATCGAAGTACGCCGTGTTCGGGACGTCGGGCTGAGAGGTGTTGTCCTCCTTCGACCACCTGTAGGGCACGAAGCGAACCGGCAAGACAGGAACAGTGAGGTCTCGCGACATGGCCACGGAACGCGCGGGGCCAGCATTCGCCAATGCGCGCTCCTTCAGTTCTGTCTTGACGAAGTAGGAGGCAATGCTGCCCTTGACCACCGGGTCAGCGCACACTTCATGAAATCCGCCACCTTCCTGCCGTGCGTGTCGAGCCCGAGTTCCGAAACGAGCTTGAAGCGGTGCTGGGCGAGACCGAGACCATCAGCGCCTTCGTCGAACAGGCCGTCCGCGGCGCGGTGAACTACCGTCGCACGCAGGCAGGGTTCCTGGCCCGCGGCGAGCAGGCCTGGCAGGAATACCAGCGCACGGGCAGTCGCACCCGGCGGGTGAGGTCCTCGACCGGATTCAGAAGCGCATCGATGCGCGGCGCCAAGGACTGCTCACTAAGCCGTGACGGACGGGCCATAGGCGGTGCGGTTCACTCTGGCGGCCGAGGACCACCTCGTTCGACTTGCCGATTTCCTGTGAACCGCGCCTAGATTTGGACGAGCTGAACCAGGTCGAGGCCTCCATACGGCCCTTGCGGCGAGCCATCGAAATGCAGCCTTCAGCCATTCCCTGGTCCTTCCGCAAGGCAGGACACGGCAGCCGCACGACCCGTCGCGAGCTTGTCTTGCGAACCAGCGCGTACGGCTACGTGGCGCTGTACGAAATCGAGTGGAAGAGTCGCGTGCAGGTGCTGGCTGTGCGCCACCAGCTCGAGCCGCGTGCATTCCACTCCGGCCGCGGCATGCCCCGCAGTGACCTTAGGGCTCGTACTTGGTAGCCGGCGGACTGAGCAACTTGAACTCGGTCGGAGACTCCTCGAAAGCGTTGGTCGCACGCAAGGCCTCAAGCAGACTCTGGAGGTCCGAATAGTCGAAGCCAGAGCACCAGCGCGCTGCGGTCGCGAGAGCCTTGATGAACCCATCTGGTTCGTTGGCTCGGGTCAGGGCGCGCTGGCAATCGACGTACTGTGGATGGAACAACGTCGGAATGATGATTCGACACAGTCCGAGGCGCGACAGCTCGGCATTCATCGTCAGCCGGGACAGCCGGCCGTTGCCGTCGTCGAAAGCGTGCGTCTCTGACACGAGGAACGCGTAATAGATGGCGCGCGCCATCCCTTCGGGCACGCTCAAGGCGAGCTTGGAACCTTCCTGCAGCGTGCCTCGAACGAATGCCGGGAGGACAAACTGAGTGGTGCCGGCGTAGTTGGCTTCGGTCTTGAGCTCACCCGGACGGGCTTCGGGGCGTCGCTCGAGCATGGCGCGATGACGGTCCTGCAGTCCGGCGACGAACGCCGCCTCTGGCGGAGGCACGCTGTCGCGCGTGCCTGCGCGAACGGCTTGGTTGAAGACGCCTAGTACGTCGTGCGAGTCCTTGGGCCGGTCGGGCACGATGGTGTTGCGCAGTACGATGCCCTCGGCTTCCTCGATGGAGAACCTTGTGCCCTCGACGTAGTTCGAGAAGTACGACTCGACGAATGCCCAGTGCACCTTCGCGTCGCCGTCTGGAGCGATGTCCGGAATCACCGGCAGCACTGCGGTCCGAAGAGCCGTGGCCAGCAACTCGAAGCGCGTCATGCGTTCCGCATCGACCGGTGTCCCCTGGGCAACGAGTTGTCCGCCTTTGGTGCGGAGTTGCCCCTTTTGGTGGGTGTTGAGTAGGAGCCCGACGGTCGCATTGAGCTCGTCGAAGGCCTTTTCCGCCCCGAGCGCGGGCGCCAGGGCCCTCGCAGCGTCGCGGACCAGATTCAGCGCGTCCTCACCTGAGGCGTTCAAGATGGAGACGAGCTGTTCCTCCACTGCCTCTTTGCCCGCACGAGTTGGGCGGTCGGCCGTGACCCGGCCAAGGTTCTCCAACAGTGCGCGGTGGCGCGAAGCCCAGTGCAGTCCCGTGTTGCCCAGCGGCAGGTCGCCAGGCTGCGGTGGAGAGCCCTTCAACAGGACGAGGTCGACGCCGGGGAGCTTGATGGTACGGTTGTAGCGGGTAGGGTGGCTGAGCGTCACGTAGCCGGCCTGCGTCAGGCCGCGTGTGAGAGCGCTGATATGCGACACAACAGCCTGAGGGATCAGATGCCCGGCAACCTGTTGCCAGTGGCGCCGTACCCGGGAGTGAACCTCTTCTTCCGAGCCGGCCAAGGTGTAGACGCCGGCGGCGACGCGCCGCAACTCGCCTGCCTTGGCGCGGCGCTGGAGCTGGCGCGACGACGCAGCGTCTTCACCTGCGAAGAAGAACTCAGCTGACGGTTGTCGCGATGTCGCTAGCGAAGGCATCGTGTTCTGAGGATGTGTCGCTTAAAAGCTAATCATACCTCTTAAATGTCGCCAGGCAGCTAACGAGTTGATGGCGCCACACCGCACGAGAGACTGTCGTCCATCCGCTAGGCTAGCCCTGAGATGAGGCAAAAGTGTCGTATTTTGGCTTCTAAGAGAGCGACTTCGTCGCCCCAAGACTAAGAAGATACACCAGGTCGACGCTCATCCCGACTCTGGAAGGAGAGAGCCACCGAATTTAGATTTAATGGGCATTAACTCGTCTAGGTGCGGCGCCAGCTCCGCGTCCGCGAAGAGAAGTCCGAGCAGCCAGCACACCCAGAAGTCCTTCTCGACCATCACGCTCGACGCCGACATGCGGGCTGCGGTCTGTGCGAAGGCTAGGGCGCGGCGCTCCGGCGGGAGCGTCACGAATTGCGATGCAAGCTTGGCCATCCGGGTGTCAGTCCGAGGCCAGTGCGCGGAGGGCGGGCTGCATCCAGCCGGGCGCCAGCGTCAGGTCGTCCAGCAGCGCCTGGCGCTGATCTGCCGGGATCGTGCGACGCAGTTTGCTCAGCCGCTGTGGAGTCATGTGGTCAGGTCCGAGGCTGCGCAGTGCCTGAATGACGAGGCCACTCGTTCGCCCTGCTGCTGCCATCTGGCGAGGCGTGGTGCGCTTGAGCACGATCTTTATCGGCCCAGCCTTCACCGTGCGGCTCGTGCCATCGGTGAGGAACTCGACGCGTGCGGGTACCTGGTCGGACAGTCCGAGCAGGTTGGCCGCGTAGGCACCCGTCGGCTGAAGGCGCAGCTTGTCTTTGCCAGTGAGGGCTGCCACGATGGCATCTACCGACGGCCAGAGCGTGCCGAGCAGCGGGTCCTGGCGCGGCTTGTCGTACAGACCACGCGACAGGCGGCGCAGCTCCCCGCGCGCCACAAGCCGCTGCATCGCCTTGTCGATCGCCGCTCGGCTGCCCAGGGTCGCGAACAGTGCCGGCGTGAAGACCGCGCCCGGCTTGGAGCGGTGCACGCGGCGCGTGATGTCGGCTTCGATGCCGGGTTCGGCGGCAAGCCGAGGCCGAGTGGTGGTCGCGCGCTTTGTCGAAGGAGACTGAAGGGCAGCTTTCATGTCCGAAAAATAGCACGTTTTTCGGACAAAAGATGCATCCATCAATGGCCCAAGCACAACCTCAACTCACCCGCCGACCGTCGCACGCGTAAGCAGCACCAAGCCCCCGCTCCCTCGCAGAAAGTTTGAAACAATGGGTGACGCGTCGGCGTTGCAATTTAGACCACTCGGGACCAAGCAGTACTGTCGGGAGCTTTGGGGACCTAAGGCCCGACCAATGAAGGATCACAGCCAGCCGGGATTCCGGCTGTGCTGCTGTCTCATTCCCCGCCTTTGCTCAGGCCCGGGATGACGACCTGGCAGGTGATGCCCTGGCGGCCGCTCTCGCGCCACAACACCTGACCACCGAGTTGTTTGACACGCTTGCGCACGCCGCCCAGGCCCAGGCCGTGCGACCACGTTTCGGGTTGTCGCCCGACGCCGTTGTCGGTCACCGCGAGGGTCAGCAAGCCGTGCTCGATGCTGGCGTCGATGTCGACCCGGCTGGACCGAGCGTGCGCGATGGTGTTGCTGACAAGCTCGCGCAGCACACGCGTCAGGGCCGACCACTGGACGACGCCAAGCTCGAAGTCGTGGTCATACGTGAAGGCCCAGCCGCATTCGCAGTCGGCGGCGGTCAGGCGCTGCGTGATGTCGGACTTCCACTCGGCTACTGCGTGCGACAGCAAGTGGTTCGGGGCGGCCAGGCCGCGCGTGAGCGTCTTCAGGTCCTTTAGTGTGTGACGCAGGTAGTCCTCCATCTCCCGCGTCGGCGCCTGGTACATGAGGGTGAGGAGGCGTGCACCGATGTCGTCGTGCAAATCTTGGGCGATGCGCACCCGCTCCTCGCTGCGTCCGCGCTCGACGGCCTGGTCGAAAGCCACGGCACGCGACAACTGATCGACCACCTGGTCGGCCAGATGGGCGTCTTCGAGCGTGAACATGCGCCGGCCGCGATGCGCAAACCCCAGCACGATGGCGCCCGGTGCAGCGAGCGGACTGAGCTGGGGCACCGGCACCATCAGGCTGCCCCCGTCGCCCATGACGCGCGCGCGGCTGCATTGCCGTTGCACCCATTCGACCTCCAGCGGTTCGAACATGTCGCGCAGCAGGCGCATCATCTGCTCGCCGACACCTTGCGGCTTGGCCTGCACCTCGCGGGCGATGCGGTACAGGTGCTCGAACATCCGTTCGGTCGTAATGCGTTCGCGCGCCATCATCTGATTGAGCAGCCACTGGCGCAGACCGGCATAGATGCCCAGCGATATGAACAGGGCCAGGGTTAGCGAGGCGAAGTTGCCAAGCGAGAACAGCGCCACGAAGAGCAGGTCGAGCGAGGTCGCGACCGTGCTGACGCCGGCCAGCAGCGCAAACTCGCGCACCAATTGCTGCGTGCGGGCCATGAAGGGGAGCATCAGCAGCATTGAGGCAGCGAACACGACCCACATGGCCGCACCGATGGCCACTGCCTGACCCTGCGCTCCGGTCTGCGGCCCGACGGCCGCGATCGCCAGCGTCAGCATGACAAGCGTGCCGACCGTCAGTGCGCAAAAGCGCCGAAGCACGGCAGCCAGCGGATGCGGCCTCGCGCGTTGCGTCCAGCCGAGTTGGGCCACGGCCAGCAGGCCGCAACCGATCACCGTGACCTGGGTCCACCACCAGGGACTGACCAGCCAGCCACCCAACACGGCCCCGATGAGCACGGCGACCAGACTCCAAACGACGCCTGTGCGCAGCGCACTGCCGGGCAAGCGGTGCGGATGCAGCGCCGTGGCATGCACCAGGGCGGCGCCGGTGGCAAGGTCGAAGGCCGAGCGCAGGTCGTGGTCCCAGCGCATGAAGCCGACTGGAAATCCGATCTGCGGCATCGACTCGGTGCCCAGGAACAGCAGGTTGCCCGCTTGCGCCAGGGCCATCACCGCGTACGGCAGATTGCGCGCCTCAGGCCGCGCCAAGAGCACCACCATCGTCACCAGGTAGAGCAGCAAGGCCAGGGTTGCGCTGAGCCAGAACATGGCACCCAGACCCCCTGCGCCGTGCGGACGCGGCGTCAGCACCAGCGGCGGCCCTTCGTCGAGCGCCAATTGCAGCTTGCCGGCGCTCAGTGCCTGAGCCAGTGCTTCGTGCTGTGCCGCATGACGGTCGCGCTCCGCGTCTCCCACCAACCAGCGCGCTGAGCGCTGCAGCAGCAACGCGTCGAGCGCGACTGACTGGCCCTGCGCATCGAGCAGGCCGCGGACTGCAAGCGGCGCGTCGCCAGGACCGGTCAGCAGTAGCACACCCTTGTCGTTGCCTTGCAGCGGGATCGGCAAGGCCGGCACAACCGCAAGACTCCTGATCAGGAAGAACATCCCTAAGCAGCCGAGCAGGGCCATGCCAACCAATAGGCGCAAGCGCCAACCGATCCAGCGCGGGTTGAGACGCTGCTGGTCTAGGTCAGCTTCGCCGCTGCGCTCATCCAATGCCGATGGCGCGTCGGCGGACTGGCCCGCCGCGGGCTGAGCCTCGACCGAGGGATGCAGGGCGGACATCTCGCGCAGTCGCCACGCGGCGCTGGTTCACACCAGGCCCTGCTTGCTGGCCAATACAGCGGCCTCGGCGCGACTGGACACGTTCAACTTCTTGTAGATCGACTTGATATGGTCGTTGACGGTAAACCACTTGAGGCCCATCAGATTCGCGATCTCCTTGATCGTGAAACCCTTGCTGAGGAATGTCAGCACTTCGCTTTCGCGCGGTGTCAGGCGTTCATGGTCGAGCGGCTTGTCGAGCAGCGGGATCGGTCGGCTGGTGGCGAAGGCGCCCGGCGAGGTCGTCAAACCGGAGGCGCCGGTATTGCCCTCGCTGCCCTGACGAAAGTGCGTCAGCAGTCGGCGCGCGATGGCCGGCGACAGCGGCGGTTGGCCACGCACGATCTTCTGCAGCTCTTCGACCAGGACTTCGAAGCGGTCTTCCTTGAGCAGGTAGCCGTCGGCGCCGCATTGCAGGGCAGGGAACAGGTGATCGTCGTCAGAGTAGAGGGTGGTGACGATCTTGGTCGCCGGATAGTGTGCCAGCTCGGCCAACAGATCGAGCCCGTTGCCGTCGGGCAGCTCCAGGTCGACCATGATCAGCTTGAACGGATCGACCCCGTGCAGACCGCTGGCGCCGCCGGCCAGAGTGATCTGCTTGCGCGCGTTTTCCAGGTCGCCCGCTTCGGTGATGGCGATGGTGTCGCTGAAGCTCTCCCGCACGACCCGGCATAGGAAGCTGCGCGCCACCGGGTTGTCTTCCAGGATCAGGACCTTGACCGCCATCGTTCGCTCCCGGGGGCGCCCGTCTGCGCCTGACGCCACACGACGCCCAGGGCATCCTAGCGCATCGACGCGCCGGGCACGAGGGCCGGAGGGCGGCGTCAGTTGAGCAGCAGCAGCTTGCCCCGCACCTGGCGCGTGCCCATTCGCTCATAGGCCTGGGTGAGTGCGCCCATCGGCAAGCGACTGTCGATGGCCGGCTTGACAAGGCCTTGTGCGTACCAGCCGAACAACTCGCCCAAGCCCTGGCGAAAGGCCTTGGGCTCGCGCCGCACGAAGTCGCCCCAGAACACGCCGACGACGGAAGCACCCTTGAGCAGGGCGAGGTTCCAGGGGAGGGCTGGGATGGTCCCGGCGGCGAAGCCGACCACCAGGTAGCGCCCGCGCCAGGCGATCGAGCGAAAGGCGGCTTCGGCCAGTTCGCCGCCAACCGGGTCGTAGACGACGTCGGGACCCAGGCCCCCTGTGGCCGCCTTCAGGGCTTCGCGCAAGGGCTCGTGTCCGGTGTCGATGGTCACATCGGCCCCGAGTTCACGGCAGAACGCAGCCTTCTCCTGGTTCGATGCCGCGGCGATGACGCGCGCCCCTGCAGCCTTGGCGATCTGCACCGCGGCGCTGCCGACGCCGCCGGCGGCGCCGAGCACAAACACGGTTTCGCCGGCGCGCAGCGCTGCGCGGTCGATCAGAGCATGGTGCGACGTGCCATAGGTGAAGGCAAATGCCGCCGCATCGTCGAGATCGAAGCCGAGGGGCAAGGGCATCACGTTGACCGCGTCGGCGCAGGCGTGGGTGGCAAAGCCGCCGCTCACGCCGATGGTGGCCACCCGATCGCCGACCTTCAGATGCCGCACTCCGTCGCCTAGGGCTTCTACGACACCGGAGAATTCGCTGCCCGGCACGAAGGGTAGGGGTGGCTTGACCTGGTACTTGTTCTGCACCGTCAGCAGATCGGGGAAGTTCAGGCTGGCGGCGTGGATCGCGATGCGCACTTGCCCCGGCGCGGGCGCCGGTGTGGGCAGTTCGGTCCAGCGCAGGGCCTGCACGCCGATCGGGTTGTCGCACAGCCAAGCATGCATCGTTGCGCTCCTCGAGCTTCGGGGAGCGGCAATGATAGACAGCGCGCGCTGCCTACAATGGGCCGCATGCGAATCTTGATTGCGAACGACGACGGCTACCTTGCGCCCGGCCTGGCGGCGCTGGTGCAGGCCATGCAGGGCCTGGGCGAGATTGACGTGATCGCGCCGGAGCAGAACGCCAGCGGCACTTCGAATGCGCTGACGCTGAACCGGCCACTGACCGTGCACCGCGCCGTCAACGGATTCCGCTACATCAATGGCACGCCGTCGGACAGCGTGCACGTGGCCCTTACCGGCCTCCTGCCCGAGCGGCCCGACCTGGTGCTCTCCGGCATCAACAACGGCGCCAACATGGGCGACGACACCCTGTATTCCGGCACCGTCGCGGCGGCAATGGAGGGATTCCTGTTCGGCATCCCTTCGATCGCGTTCTCTCAGGTCGAAAAGGGCTGGGGTGAGCTCGAGGTGGCGGCCCAGGTGGCGCGATCGGTGGTCGAGCAGGTCCTCGCGCAGCCCCGCGCCGCAAGGCCCTGGCTGCTCAACGTCAACATTCCGAACCGTGCCGATGCCTTAGCGCTGCCGCGCCAGATCACGCGTCTGGGCCGCCGCCATGCCAGCGAGCCGGTGATCCGACAGACCAGCCCGCGCGGCGAAACGATCTACTGGATCGGCCCGGCCGGCGATGCACGCGAGGCCGGCGCGGGCACCGACTTCCACGCCACTGCCAGCGGCTGTGTTTCCATCACGCCCTTGCAGGTCGACCTGACCGACCATGCCACGTTGGCCAGTTGGCGCGAGGCCTTGGGTCCTGTGGCCGGGTAATGAGCCCGCCGCCGCGCCGCTTCCCGCTGCCGCTGAACCGGGTCGGCAGAGGCGCCCCGAACACGCAGGATCAGCCTGCCAAGACTCGCTCCGGCACAGCGCAATCCGGCTCGCGCGTCGCTGCGCCGACGGGCCTGGGTCTGGACTCGACGGCCGTGCGCGCGCGCATGGTGCAACGGCTGCGTGCCGAAGGAGCCGGTTGCGATGCGGTTCTGACCGCCCTGGGCACCGTCCCGCGCCACCAGTTTGTCGAGAGCGGACTGGCACCGCAGGCTTATGAAGATACGGCTTTGCCGATCGGTTGGGGCCAGACCATCTCCAAGCCTTCGGTGATTGCGCGCATGTTGGCCCTGCTGTTTGACGGGCGCGAATCGGCGCACAGCGGCTCGCTTGGCCGGGTGCTCGAGATCGGCACCGGCTGCGGCTATCAGGCCGCGCTGCTGACCTTGCTGTCGCAGCAGGTGATCTCGATCGAGCGTTTGCGCCCGCTGTACGAGCGTGCACGTGAGAACCTGGCGCCCATACGCAGTAACAAGCTGCGTCTAGTTTATGGCGACGGTCGGCTCGGCCATGCGCCCAATGCGCCCTACGATGCGATCATCTGCGCCGCCGGCGGCGACGACGTGCCCACCGCCTGGCTCGAACAAATGGCGGTCGGCGGTCGCCTGATTGCGCCGACACGCGCCGAGGTGGGGCCGGGCCAGGTGCTGCTGGTGATCGATCGCCACGCCGACGGCTGGACCCGGCGCAGCCACGAGGCCGTCCGCTTCGTGCCGTTAAGATCGGGCACGGCATGATGATCACGTCCCATCGAACCAACGACAAGGCCTCGATAGGCCCGCGAGCGATCGTGTGCGCCGCGGCCATGGCCGCCCTGCTCGGCGCATGCGCGTCGCCGTCGCACAAGGCCCCGGTCGAGGACCGGGGTGCCCGCAGTGGCGGAACAGCTTCGGCGACGCCGGTGCAGCCAGCCGATGGGTCCAAGGCACTGCCAGTTGCCGAGAACGCCGGCAAGCCGGGCTACTACACCGTCAGGCCGGGGGACACGCTGATCCGCGTCGGCCTCGAGAGCGGTCAGAACTGGCGTGATATCGCGCGCTGGAACAACATCGACAACCCGAACCTGCTCGAAGTCGGCCAGGTGTTGCGCGTCACTGCTCCGGGCACTGACGTCGCGGCCACCACCACACGGGCGGTGCCACCGACCAAGGTCGAAGCGCGCCCGCTCGATGGCGGCGTCACGACGCCCGCGGTCGCCCCTGCGTCCTCGCCGGCAGCTATTGCGCCTGCTGCGGCCCCGGCCGCCGCGCCGTCAGCCGCCTCGGCGGTGCCGCGCGACGAAGAAGTGGCGTGGGCCTGGCCCGCTGGCGGCACTGTCGCGACACCCTTCGACGAGGCCCGCAACAAGGGCCTGGTGTTCACAGGCAAGGCCGGCGACCCGGTTTTCGCCGCGGGTGATGGCCGTGTGATCTATGTCGGTTCGGGCGTTCGTGGCTACGGCAACCTGGTGATCGTCAAGCACAACAACACCTTCCTCACGGCCTACGCGCACAACCAGGCCCTGCTGGTCAAGGAAGACCAGGTCGTGCGCCGCGGCCAGAAGATCGCCGAGATGGGTTCGAGCGACGCTGAACGGGTGCAGTTGCACTTCGAGATTCGGCGCCTCGGCAAGCCGGTCGACCCGGCGCGGCTGCTGCCGCCGCGTTAGTAGACCGCAACGGACGCTTCAAGATGACGGTGCGCTCGCTGCAGCAAGCCGGACAAGTCGGGGGCAACGGCGTCGCCGAGATCGCAGTGTCGGCGCTCGCCCCGGACGATGCCTCGGCCGCACTGGACATCGCCGCGGGCGATGCCGATGCGTCGAACACCCTGCAGACCTATCTGCGCGAGATCCGGCGCGCCCCGCTGTTCACCCCCGAGCAGGAGTACGCCACGGCGCTGCGTGCGCGTGCGGGTGACTTTGCCGCACGCCAACAGATGATCGAGCGCAACCTGCGCCTGGTGGTCAGCATCGCCAAGAACTATCTCGGCCGCGGCATGCCGATGACCGACCTGATCGAGGAGGGCAATCTCGGCCTGATGCATGCCACCGCCAAGTTCGAGCCCGAGCGCGGCTTTCGCTTCTCGACCTATGCCTCTTGGTGGATTCGCCAGAGCATCGAGCGTTCGATCATGCACCAAGCGCGATTGGTGCGACTGCCGGTGCACGTGGTGCGCGAGCTCAACCAAGTGCTCAAGGCCCGGCGCGCGCTCGAAGCGGCGCGCAGCGCGCTGGTCGACGACCGGCCGGTGAGCGTCGACCAGATTGCCGCCGAGCTCGGTCGGCCGCGCAGCGAAGTGGCCGAACTGTTGCGCTTCGCCGAGGCCCCTGCATCGCTCGATGCGCCGCGAGACGCGGGACGCGAGAGCGAGCCGACCGGTGAGTCTCTGCTCGACGGGGTGGCCGATGATGCGGCCGTCGACCCGATGGGTCACACCCTGCACAACGAGGTGGAGTCGTTGCTGGACGGCGAACTGGCGGCATTGAATCATCGCGAGCGCGAGGTACTGACCGGCCGTTTCGGCCTGCATGACCATGAACCCGAGACGCTGGAGGCACTGGCCGAGCGCATGGGCCTGACGCGCGAGCGCATCCGCCAGATCCAGCAAGAGGCGCTGCAGAAGTTGAAGCGCCACATGGCGCGCCACGGCATCGACCGCGACTCGGTGTTCTGAGTCGCTGCCATGCCGCCCGGATAATCCGGGCCCATGACAGCAGACAACGAGTGGCTGAAGGTCGAGTCCCTCGACCTCGAGGCCCAGGGCGTGGCGCACGACGCCGAAGGTAAGGTGGTATTCATCGAAGGCGCGTTGCCCGGCGAGACCGTGCAGGTGCGTGTGAATCGGCGCAAGAACCAGTGGGAGCAGGCCACGCTCACGGCGGTTGGGCACGAGAGCGCGTCGAGGGTGCGGCCGGCGTGCCCGCACTTCGGCCTTCACGCCGGCGCATGTGGCGGTTGCAAGATGCAGCACCTGCACCCCGCGGCCCAGGTCGCCGTCAAGCAGCGGGCGCTGGAAGACAGCCTGTGGCACCTCGGTAAGGTCAAGGCGGAACGGGTTCTGAGGCCGATCGAAGGCCCGGCCTGGGGCTATCGCCAGCGCGCGCGCCTGTCGGTTCGCCACGTGGTGAAGAAGGGCACCGTGCTGGTCGGCTTCCATGAACGCAAGTCGAGCTTCATCGCCGACATGCAGACCTGCGCCGTTCTGCCGGCGCGTGTGAGCGCGCTCTTGCTGCCGCTGCGCGCGCTGGTGATGGCGATGGACGCGTGCCAGCGGCTGCCGCAGATTGAGCTGGCGCAGGGCGACGAGGTGTTGGCCCTGGTGTTGCGGCACCTCGAACCCTTGTCCGCCGCCGATCTCGAACGTCTGCGCGCCTTCGGCCAGCTGCACGGTGTCCAGTGGTGGCTGCAGGCCAAGGGGCCCGAGACAGCACAGCGTCTGGACGCCGCCGACGGCCCGCAGTTGAGTTACTCGCTATCGGAGTTCGGCATCGACATGCCGTTCAGACCGACCGACTTCACGCAGGTCAATCCGGCCATCAACAACGTGCTGGTCGGGCGCGCGCTGCGCTTGCTGGAAGTCGAGGCCCATGAGAACGTGATCGACTGGTTCTGTGGCCTCGGCAACTTCACGTTGCCGTTGGCCACCCAGGCGCGCTCGGTGCTCGGCATCGAAGGCAGCGAGACCCTGGTCCAGCGCGCAGCGGCAAATGCCGAACGCAATGGCCTGGGCGCCAACACCCGTTTCGAGGTGCGTAACCTGTTCGAGCTGAGTGGGCCGCAACTCCCGGCCTTCGGGGCAGCGGAGAAGTGGCTCGTCGACCCGCCGCGCGAAGGGGCGTTCGCCCTGGCCAAGGGCCTGGCCGAACTGCACGCTGAGCCGGGTGCCGCGCCCGGCTGGGCGCCGCCCCAGAGGATCGTCTACGTCAGTTGCAACCCGGCGACGCTGGCGCGCGACGCCGGGTTGCTGGTGCACCAGGCCGGCTATCACTGCTCGGCGGCCGGAGCGGTGAATATGTTTCCGCACACAGCCCACGTCGAAAGCATCGCTGTTTTCGACCGCAACCCGTAGCGCACAAAGAAAAGGGGCCCCGGAAGGGGGCCCGCTGAGAATCTGTGAGAAGCCTCAGTCTCTTTCGCCGCCGAAGATGCCCAGCAGCGCCAGCAGGCTCTGGAACACGTTGTAGATGTCCAGGTAGATCGCCAGCGTGGCCGAGACATAGTTGGTCTCTCCGCCGTCGATCACGCGCTTCAGGTCATAAAGCATGAAGGCCGAGAACAGGCCGATGGCGATGACCGACAGCGTGACCATCAGTGCGCTCGACTGCACAAAGATGTTGATCACCCCGGCCACCAGCAGCAGGATCGCGCCGACGAACAGGAACTTGCCCATGTTCGACAGATCGCGCTTGATCACGCTGGCCAGGCTGGCCATCGCAAAAAAGACCGCGGCGGTACCACCGAAGGCGGTCATGATCAACGACGATCCGTTGCTGAACCCGAGGATCGCGGCCAATAGGCGCGACAACATCAGCCCCATGAAGAACGTGAAGGCCAGCAGCAGCCCGACGCCGGCGCTAGAGTTCTTGTACTTCTCGATCGCGAACATCAGGCCGAAGGCTCCGACCAGGAACACGATCATGCTCAGGCCCATGCCCATCGAGGCCATGATGCCGGTCTGGACGCCGATCCAGGCGCCGAGCACCGTTGGGACCAGCGACAATGCCAGCAGCCAATAGGTATTGCGCAGGACGCGGTTGCGCTGCTCGACCAGCGGGCCGGATCCGACCTGACCAGCGTAAGCCGTTTGCAGTTGTTCGTTCATCGCCACGGACCTCCAGTAGATGTGAGTGACGCGGGGTATGACCCGCACTGCGCATTCTAGTTCCCCACCCCGAAACTCGGAAATAACCCAGTCACGAAGCCGCCGCCCATGAAAACCAAGCCATTCCTGGGCCTTGCAGATGCCCGCCGCATCGCTGCCGCTGCTGAGGCAGAGGCGCAGCAGAACCAATGGGCGGTCGCGATCGCCATCGTCGACGATGGTGGCCACTTGCTGTGGCTCCAGCGTCTGGACGGCACGGCGCCGATTTCCGCGCAGATCGCACCGGCCAAGGCGCGAACCGCGGCGCTCGGCCGGCGCGACAGCCGCGTCTATGAGGAGATGATCAATGGGCCGCGCGCGGCTTTCCTGAGCGCGCCCGGGCTGGAGGGCATGCTCGAGGGCGGGGTGCCGGTGATGGTCGATGGGCATTGCATCGGCGCAGTCGGCGTCAGCGGCGTCAAGTCGAGCGAAGACGCCCAGATCGCGCGCGCCGGCATTGCCGCGCTGCTGCCGTGATGCGGACAAGCCGCACGCTGACTTTATAATTCGATGGTTTTGCCCGCACCCATCGCCCCTGTGCCGGGCACCCTGTTCCGGAGCCCGTCTTGCTGCCTGTCCTGCCTCCCGCCGTCCTTGCCCTCGCAGACGGCACGGTGTTTCACGGCACCTCGATTGGCGCCGCCGGGCACACCGTCGGCGAAGTCGTGTTCAATACGGCCCTCAGCGGCTACCAGGAAATCCTCACCGATCCGAGCTATTGCCGCCAGATCGTCACGCTGACCTACCCGCACATCGGCAGCTACGGCATCAACGAAGAGGACGTTGAAGCGAGTCGGGTCTTTGCCGCCGGTCTGGTCATCCGGGACCTGCCGGTGCTGGCTTCCAACTTTCGCAGCACGGCCACGCTGGCCGAGTACCTGGCGCGCGAAGGCACCGTCGCGATCGCCGACATCGACACGCGCAGACTGACGCGCCACCTGCGCACGCACGGCGCGCAGAACGGCTGCATCGTGGCATTTGCGGCTGGCGCCCAGATCGGTGCCGCGCAGGTGAACGAGGCGTTGGCCATCGCGCGCGGTGCGCCGAGCATGAGCGGCTTGGACCTCGCCAAGGTGGTGTCGGTGAGCGAACCCTATGCATGGGCCGAGACCGAGTGGAGCCTCGGGACCGGCTACGGTGCGCTGACGGCGCCGCGCTTTCACGTGGTGGCCTACGACTTCGGCGTCAAGCGAAACATCCTGCGCATGTTGGCCAGCCGCGGTTGCCGCATCAGTGTGGTGCCGGCGCAGACGTCGGCCAGTGAAGTGCTCGCGCTCGCGCCCGACGGCGTCTTCCTCAGCAACGGCCCAGGCGATCCGGAACCGTGTGGCTACGCCATCGATGCCACCCGCAGCCTGATCGAACGGGGCCTACCGACCTTCGGCATCTGCCTCGGTCACCAGATCCTGGCTCTGGCCTCGGGTGCGAGGACTTTCAAGATGAAGTTCGGCCACCACGGAGCCAACCATCCGGTAAAGGATCTGGACAGCGGCCGCGTCAGCATCACCAGCCAGAACCACGGCTTCGCAGTTGACGAGAAGACCTTGCCGCCCAACCTGCGGGCGACGCACGTGAGCCTGTTCGATGGCACCTTGCAGGGCCTGGCGCGGACCGACAGGCCGGCCTTTTGCTTCCAGGGCCATCCGGAGGCATCGCCCGGACCGCACGACATCGCCTACCTGTTCGACCGATTCACTGCGCTGATGGCGGAGACGAAGCATGCCTAAGCGCAACGATTTGAAGAGCATCCTGATCATCGGCGCCGGTCCGATCGTCATCGGACAAGCCTGCGAGTTCGACTACTCCGGCGCGCAGGCCTGCAAGGCGCTGCGCGAAGAGGGCTACCGCGTCATCCTGGTGAACAGCAACCCGGCGACGATCATGACTGACCCGGGCATGGCTGACGCGACCTACATCGAACCCATCACCTGGCAGGTGGTCGAGAAGATCATCGCCAAGGAGCGGCCCGACGCCGTGCTGCCGACGATGGGGGGGCAGACCGCGCTGAACTGCGCGCTCGACCTGCACAAGCATGGCGTGCTGGCCAAGTACGGCGTCGAGATGATCGGTGCCAACGAACACGCGATCGAGAAGGCCGAGGACCGCCTGAAGTTCAAGGACGCGATGACCGGCATCGGCCTGGCGTCGGCCAAGAGCGGTATCGCGCACTCGATGGAAGAGGCGCTGGCGGTGCAGAAGCGGATTGCGCTCGATATCGGCGGCACCGGCTTCCCGATGGTCATCCGGCCCAGCTTCACGCTGGGCGGGACCGGCGGCGGCATCGCCTACCACCCGGAGGAGTTCGAGGAGATCTGCAAGCGCGGCCTGGACCTTTCGCCGACCAAGGAGCTGCTCATCGAGGAGTCGCTGATCGGCTGGAAGGAGTACGAGATGGAGGTCGTGCGCGACAGGGCCGACAACTGCATCATCGTCTGCGCAATCGAAAACCTTGATCCCATGGGTATCCACACGGGCGATTCGATCACCGTCGCACCGGCACAGACCTTGACCGACAAGGAATACCAGCTCCTGCGCAACGCCTCGATTGCGATCCTGCGCGAGATCGGCGTCGACACCGGGGGCTCGAACGTGCAGTTCTCGATCGACCCGAAGACCGGCCGCATGGTCGTGATCGAAATGAATCCGCGCGTGTCGCGTTCATCCGCCCTGGCGTCCAAGGCGACCGGTTTCCCGATCGCGAAGATCGCCGCCAAGTTGGCCGTGGGCTACACGCTGGACGAGTTGCGCAACGACATCACTGGCGGCGCGACACCCGCCAGCTTCGAGCCGAGTATCGATTATGTGGTCACCAAGATCCCTCGGTTCGCGTTCGAGAAGTTTCCCGCTGCAGACGCGCGCCTGACGACGCAGATGAAGTCGGTGGGCGAGGTGATGGCCATCGGCCGCACCTTCCAGGAGAGCTTCCAGAAGGCCCTGCGCGGCCTGGAGACCGGCATCGACGGCCTGTCGGAGCGCAGCAGCGATCGGGACGAGATCGTGCAGGAGATCGGTGAGGCCGGGCCTGAACGAATCCTCTATGTCGGGGACGCCTTTCGCATCGGCATGACCCTGGCCGAAGTGTTCGAGGAAACGGCGATCGACCCCTGGTTTCTGGCCCAGATCGAGCAGCTGGTGCAGACCGAGCAGGCGCTCGCCGGCCGGGCGCTGGCGACGTTGAGCGGCGATGAATTGCGGTACCTGAAGCGCAAGGGTTTCTCCGACCGGCGCATTGCAAAACTGCTGGCGACAAATCAGCACGAGGTGCGTGCCAAACGCCACGCATTGGGCGTGCGCCCGGTCTACAAGCGGGTCGACACCTGTGCCGCCGAGTTTGCGACAGAGACCGCCTACCTGTATTCGACCTACGACGAAGAGTGCGAGGCCGACCCGACGGGTCGCAAGAAGATCATGGTGCTGGGCGGTGGCCCGAACCGCATCGGCCAGGGCATCGAGTTCGACTATTGCTGCGTGCATGCCGCACTGGCGATGCGCGAGGACGGCTACGAGACCATCATGGTCAATTGCAACCCGGAGACGGTCTCGACTGATTACGACACCAGCGACCGCCTGTACTTCGAGCCGGTGACTTTGGAAGACGTGCTCGAAATCGTCGACAAGGAAAAGCCAGTCGGCGTCATCGTCCAGTACGGTGGGCAGACACCGCTGAAGCTCGCGCTCGACCTCGAGCGTGCCGGCGTGCCGATCATCGGTACCAGCCCCGATTCGATCGACATCGCCGAGGACCGCGAACGTTTTCAGAAGCTGTTGCAGCAGCTCGGCCTTCGCCAGCCTCCGAACCGCACCGCGCGCACCGAAGAGGCAGCGCTGGCCCTGGCCCACGAGATTGGCTATCCGCTGGTGGTGCGGCCGAGCTATGTGCTGGGTGGCCGGGCGATGGAGATCGTGCACGGCGACAAGGATCTCGAACGCTACATGCGCGAAGCGGTTCGCGTCAGCGAGAAGTCTCCGGTGCTGCTGGATCGCTTTCTCGACGATGCGATCGAGGTCGATGTCGACTGCATCAGCGATGGGCAAGACGTGATGATCGGGGGCATCATGGAGCACATCGAGCAGGCCGGCGTGCACTCGGGTGACTCCGCCTGCTCGCTGCCACCCTATTCACTCTCTCCCGCCTTGCAGGACGAGCTGCGGCGCCAGACCACCCTGATGGCCAAGGCGCTGAAGGTGATCGGCCTGATGAACGTCCAGTTCGCAATTCAGGGCGAGGGCGACGAAGCAGTTGTCTTCGTGCTCGAGGTCAACCCGCGCGCCTCGCGCACCGTGCCTTATGTGAGCAAGGCCACTGGCCAGCCGCTGGCCAAGATCGCGGCGCGATGCATGGCGGGGCAACTGCTGAAAGATCAGAAGGGGCTCAACGACCGTGCACCGCACGAAGTGATCCCGCCCTACTTCAGCATCAAGGAAGCCGTCTTTCCGTTCAACAAGTTCCCCGGGGTCGACCCGATCCTTGGACCCGAGATGCGCTCCACCGGCGAGGTGATGGGCGTAGGCGTGGCCTTCGGTGAAGCGATGTTGAAGAGCCAGCTCGGGGCCGGTTCGCGCTTGCCTGACAAGGGCACCGTGGTGATCACGGTCAAGAACAATGACAAGGATCGCGCCATCAAGGTTGCCTCCGACCTGCATGATCTGGGCTTCTCGGTCGTCGCGACCAAGGGCACCGCTGCGGCCATCGCCGGTGCCGGTGTGCCGGTGCGGGTGGTCAACAAGGTGAAGGACGGCCGGCCGCACATCGCCGACCTGATCAAGGCGGGCGAGATCCAGCTCGTCTTCACGACGGTGGATGAGACGCGCACGGCGATCGCTGATTCGCGCTACATCCGCACCGCAGCGCTGGCCAACCGGGTGACCTACTACACGACGATGGCCGGCTGCGAGGCCGCCACCGAAGCCATGAAGCACCAGGATGACTTCGGTGTGCTGTCGTTGCAGGAGCTGCACACGCAGCTGCACTAGAATCCATGCCAGTCACCCGCCGCCAGGCGTCCCTACCGGACCCAGGCGGCGGCTTCGTTTCTGACGGGCCGGATTCGGCACCGTTATCCGGTACTCACAGTCCCATGGCCTCTGTTCCCCTGACCGTCCGCGGCCTGCAAAAGCTCAAAGCCGAGCTGCAGCAATTGAAGGGTGTCGAACGCCACGCCGTGATCCAGGCCATTGCCGAGGCGCGCGCCCAGGGGGACCTGTCGGAGAACGCCGAATACGAGGCTGCCAAGGACAAGCAGGGCTTCATCGAAGGCCGCATCCTCGAACTCGAGGGCAAGTTGGCGGCTGCGCAGGTGATCGATCCGGCGACGCTGGATGCCGGCGGACGGGTGGTCTTCGGCGCCACGGTCGACCTGGAAGAGGAAGCCGGGGGCGTGAAGGTCACCTACCAGATCGTCGGCGACGATGAGGCCGACCTGAAGCTGGGCCTGATCTCGATCAGCTCGCCGATCGCGCGCGCCTTGATCGGCAAGGAAGTCGGCGATGTGGCCGACGTTCAGGCACCCGGCGGCGTCAAGAGCTACGAGATCATGGACGTGCGCTACGTCTGATTGGCACTCTTCTTCAGGCTGGTCACCCGCTTCTTGGCGCGCTTGATCATGCCGCCGGCCGTGACGCGCTGATTGCCGTGCACGGTGAGCTTCTTGACCTGCGGTCGATGGTTGCCGCTCTTGCTGAACTTGAGGATCTTGACCACCCGCGAGCCGCGCGCGCCATCGTCTCGCTCGGCCTTTTCCTTGGGCGGCACCGGGCGCCACAGCACCAGCAGTTTGCCGATGTGCTGGATAGGTGCAGCGCCGAGCGTGTCGGCCAGGTCATGGAATACGGTCTCGCGGGCCTCGCGTTCCTCGGCGAAGACCCGCACCTTGATCAGCCCGTGGGCATTCAGAGCGAGGTTGATCTCCCTGCGGACGGCCTCTGTCAGGCCTTCGTTGCCGATGGCGACGACAGGGTCGAGGTGGTGTGCCGCAGCGCGGTGTTCCTTGCGTTGGGCGGGGCTGAGTTGGATCGCGGACATGTGTCTATTATCGGTGCGCAATGAAAATCAAGACCAAGAGCAAGAAGGTCAACAAGGCGTGGCTGGCCGATCACATCAACGACCCCTATGTAAAGCTGGCCCAGCGAGAGGGCTATCGGGCCCGTGCCGCTTACAAGCTGAAGGAGATCGACGAGTCTCTCGGGCTCATCAAGCCGGGCCAGGTCGTGGTCGACCTCGGCGCGGCCCCAGGCGCGTGGAGCCAGTACCTGCGGCGTCGTTTCGCGCCCAAGGAGGCGGGCATCGGAGGAGCGGCCGTAGGGCAGCTGCACGGCACGATCATCGCGCTGGACCTCCTGGCAGTCGAGCCGATCGAGGGTGTGCAGTTCATCCTGGGTGATTTCAACGATCAGGCGGTGCTAGCCGAGCTGGAGGTGGCGCTGGCCGGTCGGCCGGTCGATCTGGTGCTGTCGGACATGGCGCCCAACCTGTCGGGCATCGCGAGCTCGGATTCGGCGCGCATCGCCCATCTGATCGAGCTGGCGCTCGACTTCTCGCTGACGCACTTGCGCCCTGAGGGAGCCCTGGTGGTCAAGCTGTTCCATGGCAGTGGTTACAGCCAGCTCGTCGAGCTGTTCAAGAAGACCTTCCGGGTGGTGCGTCCGATCAAGCCGAAGGCCTCGCGCGATCGTTCTGCGGAAACCTTTCTGGTCGGAATCGGTCTGAAGAAGGCATGACAACGCCACGGCAGGCGCCAATTGCTGCCCAGAAGAGCTGCGCTTGACAGGACTAAAATCGGCCCCATATCCGCCTCAGCGCCACTTCGGGTGCTGTGGTGGACAACGGCACAAGGAGCCGCGGTGAACAATCAATGGTTTTCGAAGGTCGCTGTCTGGCTCGTGATCGCACTGGTGCTGTTCACAGTCTTTCGGCAGTTCGACCGCGGCGCGGTGGCGGGTGGGCAGGTCGGCTATTCCGATTTTCTCGAGGAAGTGCGCAGCAAGCGCATCAAGTCGGTCACCCTGCAGGAAGGCACGGCCGGGGGCACCGAGATCATCGCCACCACCAATGACGACAAGCGCATCCGCAGCACCGCCACCTACCTCGACCGCGGCCTGGTCGGAGACCTGATCAACAACGGCGTCAAGTTCGACGTCAAGCCGCGTGAAGAGCCGTCGCTGTTAATGACGATCCTGATCAGCTGGGGTCCGTTCCTGCTGCTGATCGGCGTCTGGGTCTACTTCATGCGCCAGATGCAGGGCGGCGGCAAGGGCGGGGCCTTCAGCTTCGGCAAGAGCAAGGCACGCATGCTCGACGAGGCCAACAACACCACGACCTTCGCCGACGTGGCCGGCTGCGAGGAAGCCAAGGAAGAGGTCAAGGAACTGGTCGACTTTCTGAAGGATCCGCAGCGCTTCCAGAAGCTCGGCGGCCGCATCCCCCGCGGCGTGCTGCTGGTGGGCCCCCCCGGCACCGGCAAGACCCTGCTCGCGAAGGCCATCGCCGGCGAGGCCAAGGTGCCGTTCTTCTCGATCTCGGGCTCCGACTTCGTCGAAATGTTCGTCGGCGTCGGTGCCGCGCGCGTGCGCGACATGTTCGAGCAGGCCAAGAAGAGCGCACCCTGCATCATCTTTGTCGACGAGATCGACGCTGTGGGGCGCCACCGTGGTGCGGGCCTGGGCGGTGGCAACGACGAGCGCGAGCAGACCCTCAACCAGATGCTGGTAGAGATGGACGGCTTCGAGACCAACCTCGGCGTGATCGTGATGGCGGCCACCAACCGGCCCGACATCCTCGACCCGGCGCTGCTGCGACCGGGCCGCTTCGACCGCCAGGTCTACGTCTCGCTGCCCGACGTGCGCGGTCGCGAGGCGATCCTGAACGTGCACATGCGCAAGGTGCCGGTCGGTCAGGACATCCGCGCCGACATCCTGGCCCGCGGCACGCCCGGCTTCTCTGGCGCAGACCTGGCCAATCTGGTCAACGAGGCGGCCCTCTTCGCCGCGCGCCGCAACGGGCGTGTGGTCGAGATGGTCGACTTCGAGAAGGCCAAAGACAAGATCATGATGGGCCCCGAGCGCAAGAGCATGGTGATGCCCGAGGAAGAGCGCAAGAACACGGCTTACCACGAGGCTGGCCATGCCCTGGTGGCCAAGCTGATGCCCAAGACCGACCCGGTGCACAAGGTCACCGTGATCCCGCGCGGCCGGGCCCTGGGCGTGACGATGCAGCTGCCCGAAGGTGACCGCTACAGCCTGGACAAGGAGCGCATGCTCTCGACCATCAGCGTGCTGTTCGGCGGGCGCATCGCCGAAGAGGTCTTCATGCACCAGATGACCACCGGCGCTTCGAACGACTTCGAGCGCGCCACGGCGATCGCGCGTGACATGGTCACCCGCTACGGCATGACCGACGAGCTGGGGCCGATGGTCTATGCTGAAAACGAGGGCGAGGTCTTCCTCGGCCGTTCGGTGACCAAGACGACGACGATGTCGGAAGAGACGATGCGCAAGGTCGACCTGGTGATCCGGCGAATCATCGACGAGCAGTACAACATTGCGCGCAAGCTGATCGAGGACAACCAGGACAAGATGCACGCGATGGCCAGCGCCTTGCTCGAATGGGAAACCATCGACGCCGACCAGATCGACGACATCATGGCCGGTAAGCCGCCGCGTGCGCCGAAGGATTGGACGGCGCCGACGACACCCAAGGGTGGTGGAGGCACGCCCGCCGTCGGCGCCGGTGAAGCCGCAGCCACGGCTTGAGTTGGGGCAGAACAGCGTGACTCAGGCGGGGCTTCGGCCCCGTTTTGTCGTCCGATGAGGGATTGGCAGACGTCCCGCTTCGCGATCGATCTCGATCGGGCGCGCGTGATGGGCATCGTCAATGTCACGCCCGACTCGTTCTCCGACGGCGGCCTGCATGAGGATGCCACCAGGGCGATGGCCCAGTGCGAGGCGCTGTTGCGAGAGGGTGCGGACATTCTGGACATCGGCGGCGAGTCGACCCGGCCGGGCGCGCGCACGCCCAGCCTCGAAGAAGAACTGCAGCGCGTGCTCCCCGTGTTGCGCCATGCGGTCACGCTGGGCGTGCCGGTCTCGGTGGACACCAGCCAACCGCAGGTCATGCGCGCGGCGCTCGATCTGGGTGTCGACATCGTCAATGACGTGCGGGCTTTGCAGCGCGAGGGCGCGATCGAGGTACTGGCCGGCCATCCGCGCGCGGGCGTTTGCCTGATGCACATGAGGGGCGAGCCGGGGACGATGCAGGCCGCGGCGTCCTACGTCGACGTGATCGCCGAAGTGAAGCACTTCCTTGCCGCTCGTCGGGCCGCGGCGAGCACCGCCGGCATCGCGTCCGACCGCATCGTGCTCGACCCCGGTATCGGCTTCGGCAAGACTGTCGAGCACAATCTGGTCCTGCTGCGCCGGCAAGCCGATTTGCTCGAGCTCGGCGCGCCGCTGCTGGTGGGATGGTCGCGCAAGTCGACGCTCGGCACGCTCACCGGCCGCGCGGTGCACGAGCGTCAAGCCGCTAGCGTCGCTGCGGCCCTGCTGGCGGTGCAGCGAGGGGCGTCGATCGTGCGGGTGCACGACGTCGCGGCGACGGTCGACGCGCTGACGCTGTGGCGTAGCGTGGATCAGAACAACGAGAGAGAGACAAGATGAGCAGACGCTATTTCGGCACCGACGGTATCCGCGGCACGGTGGGCACCGAGCCGATCACGCCCGACTTCATGTTGCGTCTGGGCCATGCCGTCGGCCGCGTGCTCAAGCGCAGCAGTGCCCGCCCGAGCGTGGTGATCGGCAAGGACACGCGGATCTCGGGCTACATGATCGAGGCAGCGCTCGAAGCGGGCTTCGCGTCGGCGGGCGTCGACACCCTGCTGTCCGGCCCGCTGCCCACGCCGGGCGTGGCCTACCTGACGCGGGCCTTGCGCCTGGATCTGGGCGTCGTGATCAGCGCCTCGCACAACGCCTATCCCGACAATGGCATCAAGTTCTTCTCTGCCAGTGGCCAGAAGCTGCCCGATGCTTGGGAGTTGGCGGTCGAAGCAGCCTTGCTGGAGGCGCCGCAATGGGCCGATTCGGCCGGCCTGGGCAAAGCCCGGCGCATCGACGACGCCAGCGGGCGCTATGTCGAGTTCTGCAAGGGCACGGTCGATACGGACTTGAGCCTGAAGGGGATGAAGCTGGTGGTCGATGCGGCGCACGGTGCCGCATACCACGTTGCCCCCGATGTGTTCCACGAACTCGGCGCAGACATCATCAAGATCGGCTGCGCGCCCGACGGCATGAACATCAATGCCGGCTTTGGTGCCACGTCGCCGGCGGCCCTGGTCAAGGCCGTCTCCGACCATCGGGCCGACTACGGCGTCGCGCTCGACGGTGACGCCGACCGCCTGCAGATCGTCGACGCCAGCGGGCGTTTGTTCAACGGCGACGAACTGCTCTATGTGATGACGATCGATCGCCTGGCGCGTGGCCAGGCGGTGCCGGGCGTGGTCGGTACCCTGATGACCAACATGGCGGTCGAGCTGGCGTTGCGCGAGCTGGGTGTGGACATGGTGCGGGCCAAGGTCGGCGACCGCTATGTGCTCGAGGCGCTGGCCGAGCGCAGCTGGCAACTCGGCGGTGAAGGCTCGGGTCATCTGTTGGCCCTGGACAAGCACACCACCGGCGACGGGATCGTCAGTGCCCTGCAGGTGCTGCAGGCGGTGCGCAGCTCGGGTCGGTCCGTGGCGCACATGCTGGCGCCGGTGACGCTGTTTCCGCAGGTGCTGATCAACGTGCGCGTGGCCGACGGAGCGGGCCACCAGCGCAATGCACGCCTCGCCGACGTGCAGGCGGGTGTCGAACGCGAGCTTGCCGATGGCGGCCGGGTGCTGATCCGTGCCTCGGGGACCGAACCGGTATTGCGAGTGATGGTCGAGGCGCGCGACGCGGCGCAGGCCAAAGCCTGCGCCGAACGCCTGGCAGAGGCCGCGCGCGGCTGAGCTACGTCTGGGCCGGCGCGTTCAGCGCTTGGGCGGCAGCAGCACGCGGTCGATCACGTGCACCACGCCATTCGTGGCGGCCACATCGGACTGCACCACGACCGCCTCTTCGACGGTCACCATCTCGCCGGCCCGGGCCAGCGCGAGACTGGCGCCATGGACGGTCTTGGCGTTGCCGTTCTTGACCTCGACCGCGAGCATCTTGCCCGGGAGCACGTGATAGGTCAGCACCGACTTGAGCAGCTCCTTGTTGGTGCCTAGCTCGGCCAGCGTCTTGGCCGGGATGGCCTTGAAGGCATCATCGCTCGGAGCGAAGACGGTGTAGGGGCCGGGGCCGCGCAAGGTTTCGCCCAGGCCAGCTTCGGCGATCAGCCGATTCAAGGTGGACAGCTGTGGCGCACGTGCGGCCGTGTCGGCGATCGTGCCGGGTGCCGGTGTCGTGGCGCAGGCCGTCACAACCAGCGCCAGGGCGGCCGTTGCGCTGCAGCGCCAGAAGGCGTTTCTCATCGGGGTTCTCCTTTGGGGCGTGCCTGCAAGCCCTGCAGGCTGTCCATCGGAGCCTAGGGTGGTGTTGTGACAGCGGCGTGACGATGGCGTGACGCCTGCCACGGGCGTCCCGATGTCACGTCGTTGTCACACGGACTGCCTACAGTGATGCATCGCAGGGAAAACCGGTCCCTGTCTACTCTCGCAGGAAGGTGTGAACATGAAGTCTTCAACGCTTCGCAAGATGGCGCTCAGTGCAGCGCTTGTCTGGTCGGCAGGCGCAATGGCGCAGGATGTCACCGGCGCTGGCGCTTCTTTCCCGGCACCGGTTTACGCCAAGTGGGCCGATGCCTACAACAAGGCGACCGGTGCGCGGATCAATTACCAGTCCGTCGGCTCGGGTGCGGGCATCCGCCAGATCAAGGCCAAGACCGTCGATTTCGGCGCCAGCGATGCACCGCTGTCCGACGCCGACCTGGCCAAGGACGGCATGGTCCAGTTTCCGACAGTGATCGGCGGCGTCGTGCCGGTGGTCAACATCAAGGGCATCACGCCGGGGCAGATCAAGCTTACCGGCGCTGTCCTGGGCGACATCTACCTGGGCAAGATCACCAAGTGGAACGATGGTGCCATCACGGCGCTGAACCCGGGCGTGCCGCTGCCAGACGCGGCGATCGCCGTGGTCCGCCGCGCCGACGGCTCGGGCACCAGCTACATCTTCACCAACTACCTGTCCAAGGTGAACCCCGAGTGGAAGGCCAAGGTCGGCGAGGGCACGGCGGTCAACTGGCCCACGGGTGCCGGCGGCAAGGGCAACGAGGGCGTGTCGGCCTTCGTTCAGCGCTTGCCCAATGCGATCGGCTACGTCGAGTACGCCTACGCCAAGCAAAACAAGATGTCGCATGTGCAATTGCGCAACAAGGATGGCGTCTACGTGTCGCCGACGGACGATGCCTTCAAGGCCGCGGCCGCCGGGGTCGACTGGTCGCGCAGCTTTTCGCAGGACCTGACCGACAAGGCCGGCAAGGATGCTTGGCCGCTGACGAGCACGACCTTCATCCTGATGTACAAGCTGCAGGACAAGCCGGCCAACGCCAGCAATGCGCTGAAGTTCTTCGAGTGGGCGTACAGCAGCGGCGACAAGATGGCCGACGAGCTGGACTACGTGCCGCTGCCGGCCGCCGTGAAAGACCTGGTGCGCAAGCAGTGGACCGACAACTTGAAAGACGCGTCGGGCAAGGCCATCGCCTTCAAGTGATCGCCTTCTCTCACCCGCACGCCGCAAAGCGCTGAACCTTGGGGGGCCGCATGGCCGCTACACTGCCCGCGAGCCCACTCGATCAAGAAAAACGCATGGAGCGCGCTGCACCGCAGGGCCGCCCACCCGAGCGCCGCGTCGTGGCGCCCTGGGCCGATGGCGCCTTCGCTGTGTTGGCCACGGGCGCCGCGTGGCTGACCCTGGCGCTGCTGGCTGGCATCATCGCCTCGCTGGTCATCGGCGCCGCACCGGCGATCGAAAAGTTCGGCCTCGGCTTCCTGTTCAGCAAGGACTGGGATCCGGTGCAGGAGAAGTTCGGCGGCCTGGTGATGATCTACGGCACGTTGATGACCTCGTTCATCGCGTTGCTGATCGCCGTACCGGTGAGCTTCGGCATCGCGCTGTTCTTGACCGAACTGTCGCCGGGCTGGTTGAAGCGGCCGCTGGGCATTGCCATCGAACTGTTGGCTGCGGTGCCGTCGATCGTCTACGGCATGTGGGGCTTGCTGGTGTTCGGGCCGATCCTGGCCACCTATGTGCAGCAGCCGTTGCAGGCCGTGTTCAGCGGCACACCTTTTCTCGGCGCCCTGGTATCGGGCCCGCCGGTGGGCATCGGCATCTTGTCGGCCGGCATCATCCTGGCGATCATGGTCATCCCCTTCATCGCCTCGGTGATGCGCGATGTGTTCGAGGTCACGCCGGCCCTGCTGAAGGAGTCGGCCTACGGCCTGGGTTCGACCACTTGGGAAGTGGTCTGGAATGTGGTGCTGCCCTACACGAAGACGGGTGTCGTCGGCGGCATCATGCTCGGCTTGGGCCGGGCCCTGGGCGAGACGATGGCCGTGACCTTCGTCATCGGCAACTTCAATCAGCTCAATTCCTTGTCGCTGTTCGAGGCCGCCAACAGCATCACCTCGGCGTTGGCCAATGAGTTCGCCGAGGCCGGCGAGGGCCTGCACCAGGCCTCGCTGATCTATCTGGGCCTGGTCCTGTTCTTCATCACCTTCGTCGTTCTGGCCTTGTCCAAGGTGCTGCTGTCGCAGCTGAAGAAGGGCGAGGGCAGCCGCACATGATCGAAGCTTCTCCAGGCCGGATGGCCCGGCACCGCGCGCGCCGACGCACGAACGTCGTCGCCCTGACCCTGTCGCTGATGGCCATGTCCTTCGGCTTGGTCTGGCTGATCTGGATCCTCGTCGAGACGATTCGCCTGGGCATTGGCGGCCTCGCACTTTCGGTCTTTACCGAGATGACACCGCCGCCGCTGGCGCAGACCGGTGGGCTGGCGAACGCGATCTTCGGTTCGCTGGTGATGGTGAGCCTGGCAACTCTTTTGGGCACGCCGATCGGCATCCTGGCCGGCATCTACCTGGCCGAATACGGACAGAAGGGCTGGCTCGGCCACGTCACCAGCTTCATCAATGACATCCTGCTGTCTGCGCCGTCGATCGTCGTCGGCCTGTTCATCTACGCCGTGGTGGTGGCCCGCCTGAAAAGCTTCTCGGCCTTTGCCGGCATTCTGGCCCTGGCCCTGATCGTGATCCCGGTGGTGATCAGGCAGACCCAGAACATGCTGGCCCTGATCCCGAACGCTCTGCGTGAAGCCGCCTATGCCTTGGGCACGCCGAAGTGGAAGGTCATCTATTCGGTGACCCTGAAGGCCGCGCGTGCCGGCGTCATCACCGGGGTCATGCTGGCGTTGGCGCGTATCGCGGGCGAGACTGCGCCGCTGCTGTTCACGGCCCTGTCGAACCAGTTCTGGACCACAGACCTGCGCGAGCCGATGGCCAGCCTGCCGGTGACGATCTTCAAGTTCGCGATGAGTCCGTACGAGAACTGGCAGAAGCTGGCCTGGGCGGGGGTCTTCCTGATCACCCTGGGCGTGCTGGCGCTGAACATTCTGGCCCGCGTACTCTTCAGAAACAAACACTGAGAATCCGACCATGGACGTCAAAGTCGAACTGCCCGTGACCGAGAAGCCCAAGTTGACGGTGCGCAACCTGAACTTCTACTACGGCAAGTTCCTGGCCCTGAAGAACATCAACCTGGACATCCCAGAGAACAAGGTCACCGCCTTCATCGGTCCCTCGGGTTGCGGCAAGAGCACGCTGCTGCGCTGCTTCAACCGGATGTTCGAGCTCTACCCGGACCAGCGTGCGGAGGGCCAGATCCTGCTCGACGGCGAAGACGTGCTGCATTCGAAGCTCGATGTCAGCCTGATCCGCGCCAAGATTGGCATGGTGTTCCAGAAGCCCACGCCGTTCCCGATGTCGATCTACGACAACATCGCTTTCGGCGTGCGCCTGTTCGAGCAGCTGCCGCGGGTCGAGATGGATGAGCGCGTCGAATGGGCGTTGAAGAAGGCGGCGCTCTGGAACGAGGTCAAGGACAAGCTCGGCCAAAGCGGTTCGGGCCTGTCTGGCGGCCAGCAGCAGCGCCTGTGCATCGCGCGTGGCATCGCCATCAAGCCCGAAGTGCTTCTCCTCGACGAACCTTGTTCTGCCCTCGACCCGATCTCGACCGGCAAGATCGAGGAATTGATCCACGAACTTAAGACCGATTACACGGTGGTCATCGTGACCCACAACATGCAGCAGGCGGCCCGTTGCTCCGACTACACCGCCTACATGTACATCGGTGACCTGATCGAATTCGGTCCCACCGCTGAACTGTTCATGAAGCCGAAGAAGCGCGACACCGAGGACTACATCACCGGCCGCTTTGGATGAAGAGGAAGACACGATGAGCGAAAAGCACCTCTCGACCCAGTTTGATGCCGAGCTCTCGGGCATCTCCAACCGCGTGCTGGAGATGGGCGGCCTGGTCGAGTCGCAGGTGGCACAGGCGGTCTACGCGCTGACGCAGTTCAGCGGCGAAACCGCGACCCAGGTCCTGCAGGCCGAAGAGCGCGTCAATGCGATGGAGATGGAGATCGACCGCGATCTGTCGGCGATCATTGCGCGGCGCCAGCCGACGGCGCGCGACTTGCGCCTCCTGATCGCGATCAGCCGCACGATCGCCAATCTCGAGCGCGTTGGCGATGAGGCAGCCCGCATTGCGCGCACCGTGCAGCGGCTGATCAACACCGGGGTGTCGAGCCGACTGCGCCTGCCGGTCGGGGACCTCTCGTTCGAGGCCGACCTGGCGATCGCGCAACTGCGCAAGACCCTTGATGCCTTCGCCCGGCTCGATACCGCGCAGGCGCTCGAGGTGCTTCGCGCCGACGACCAGATCGACCAGGAGTTCGACGGCCTGATGCGCAAGCTGATCACCTACATGATGGAAGACCCGCGCACGATTTCGGCCAGCATCGACCTGATCTTCGTCGCCAAGGCGATCGAGCGTGTCGGCGACCATGCCAAGAACCTGGCCGAAGCCATCATCTATGTCGTCAAGGGCACCGACGTCCGCCACTCCTCGGTCGACGCTGTCGCCGACGCCATGAAATGAGCCGGATCCTGGTCGTCGAAGACGAGGCGGCGATCGCCGAGCTGGTGGCGATCAACCTGCGCCACGCCGGGTACGAGGTCAGCGTCGTCAGCGATGCGATCGGTGCAGTCCAGAGCGTTGACCGGATGCTGCCGGACCTGGTCCTGCTCGACTGGATGCTGCCGGGGCAATCAGGCTTGGCGCTGGCCAAGGCCTGGCGCGCCGACGCCCGCACGAAGGGTCTGCCGATCATCATGCTGACTGCGCGCGCCGACGAGGGCGACAAGCTCGCTGGACTCGACGGCGGCGCCGACGACTACCTGACCAAACCCTTCTCGCCCAAGGAGCTGCTGGCCCGCATGCGTGCGGTGCTGCGGCGCAAGGCGCCGCAGGCGCTCGACGATGCGGTCGAAGTGGCGGGGCTCAAGCTCGACCCTGCAACGCGTCGAGTGACACGAGTAGTCGATGGTTTGCTGAGAGAAGTCAAGGTCGGTCCGACCGAGTTCCGCCTGCTGCACTTCCTGATGACGCACACCGAGCGGGTGCACAGCCGCACCCAGCTTCTCGACCGCGTCTGGGGAGACCATGTCTTCATCGAGGAACGCACCGTGGATGTACACGTCAAGCGCCTGCGCGAAGCCTTGGCGCCGGTCAATGGTGCGCAACTGGTCGAAACCGTTCGCGGCGCCGGCTACCGGATGACGCAGGCCAACCCGCAGGCGGCATGAACCTGCTGCTGCCGCGTGTGGCCTCCGCGATGCTCGCCATCGGGGCTGGGGCCGGCGTCGGCTGGGTGGTCGGCAGTCTGTTGCAGTGGCCGTTGCTGGGCTTGCTCTCTGGCGCTGCGTCGAGCGCCGCGCTGGCGACGTTGCGCGACGCCTGGCGTGGACGCCGGCTGATGAACTGGCTGCGCGGAGCGCAGGATGCACCGGCGCCGCGCGACAGCGGCCTGTGGGGCGAGCTGGGCTACCGCATCGAGCGCTCGCTGCGCCAGCGCGAGCGCGAGGTGACCCAGCAGCAGACCCAGCTGCGCCAGTTCCTGTCGGCCATCGAGGCCTCGCCCAATGGGGTGATGATGCTGAATGCCAGCGAACAGATCGCCTGGTGCAACTCGCAGGCCGCGGACCACTTCGGCATCGACCGCGAGCGCGACCGCATGCAGCGCCTGACGAACCTGGTGCGGGCGCCGAGTTTCGTGGCTTACCTTCAGGCCGGATCGTTCGCGGAGCCAGTGGTCTTTGCCGGCCCACGGGGTCGCGCCACACTCTCGGTCCTGGTGCGACCCTACGGCGAAGGCATGAAACTGGTGCTGTCGCAGGACATCACGGAGCGCGAACGCAACGAGGCGATGCGGCGCGACTTCGTCGCCAACGTGTCGCATGAGATCCGCACACCGCTGACGGTCCTGGCCGGGTTCGTCGAAACCCTGGCCAGCGTGCCCCTCACCGCAGCTGAGCAGCCGCGCGTGTTGCGCCTGATGCGCCAGCAGACCGACCGCATCCAGGCCCTGGTCGATGACCTGCTGACGCTGGCCCAGCTCGAAGGCGGCCCGCGGCCGGATGCGGATCGCTGGGTGCTGGTCGATGCCTTGCTCAGTCGATTGGTGGCGGAGGCGCAGGCGTTGTCGGGCGGGCGCCACCGGATTGCGCTCGAGTCCCGCGCGGGGTGCCAGGTGGCGGGCGTCGAGTCCGAACTCGCCAGTGCCATGAGCAACCTGGTCAGCAACGCGATTCGCTACACGCCGGACGGTGGCTCGATCGATATCGCCTGGCGCATTCGCGCCAACGACGGCTGTGGCGAATTCGAGGTCAGCGACAGCGGCGTGGGCATCGCCAGGGAACATCTGCCGCGCTTGACGGAGCGCTTTTACCGCGTCGACGGTAGCCGCTCACGCGAGACGGGCGGCACCGGCCTGGGCCTTGCCATCGTCAAACACGTCTTGCAACGCCACGGTGGCGAGATCGAGATCCAGAGTGAACCCGGCAAGGGTTCGGTGTTCAGGGCGGTGTTGCCCGCCTCCCGCGTGCGCCCGGCTGCCGAGGGCGCCACTGCGACGAACGAGCCCGCCGCCGTCTCAGCGTGAGCGCTGTAGCACCTGGGTGTTCTCGTCGCGGTCGGTAGGCCGACGAATGCTCGTCACCAGCACCCATCCCGCCGGAAGCGGCGCGGCTGCCTGGCCACGACGCACCTGACGCAGTAGGACCCGGCAGCGCGTGCCAGTCGCAGGACCGGTCTCCACGCGCCAGTGACCATACTGCTCGAGCGCAGCGACCGCCGAGCGCGAATAGGCCGGTGCGGCAATGCAGGATCCCGCTGGTATCAGTGGTTTGAGCTGACTGGCCCAGGCGCGGTTGCTGCGGGCGTAGTCGAGCAGGGGCAGCCACAGGGTCATCAGCAACAACCAGGCCAGCGCCACGCCGCCGGCGGGAAGCACAAGGCTCTTCCACAGCGCGTGCTGGTGGCGTCCTGTGCGCCACCGCACCAGGACCAGCCATGCCAGCGTGCCGGCGATCGCGACCACGCAGGGCAGCAAGGCGAACTTCATCGCAAAGCCGGGCGCGAGCTTGACCACGTTGGCGGCCGTGCGAGCCGGTGTGCCCGTCAGCATGGCGGCGTAGATGACCCAGATCGCCAGCGCCGCGATGCTGAAGAAGAACACCGAGAACCAGTCGATTGCCGCACTGGTGCCGCGCTGCAAGGTAGGCAGTGCGAATGCGGCCAGCACCGCAAACGCGGGCAGACCGAGCATCAGGGCGCGATCGAATCCACCCCCGGCCAGACTGGCCAGCAGCGAGATGGCGGCCAGCGACAGGGGCAGTGCGATATGACGCTTGTTCAGGTGGCGGCGCCAGCGCCACAAGGTCCACAAGGCCAGTAGCCACACCGGCCACAGGAACCACAGCCACAGCCGCGCCAGCTGAAGCCCCTGCGCGGCAGTGACTTCCACTCCCACGCGCCAGGCCCAGGTGCCCAGGACCCACGCCAGCAAGGCGGCAAGCAGCGTGGCCAGCGCGGCCCAGGGCGCAAAGCTTCGCCCCTCGGCATAGTTGGATCGCGCGGTGATCAGGCTGGCCGCTGCACCGAACAGGGCCGCGATCGTCGGTGCGCCGCTGGCGGCCAGCAAGGGCAGTCCAACCAGGATCGCGATGCGTGCGCGCCAGCCACGAAAGGGAGCGGACGCGCAGGCCCATAGAGCGAGGGACGTGGCGAACAATTGGGCCAACTCGGGCGTGGTCTCGTGGCCGAGCTGGAGCAAACCGAGCGAAGCGATCAGAGCCAGCAGGGCACCATCGGCCACCGCACGGGCGTAGTCGACCGGCGCGGCTTCGCCTCCGAACGCGAAAGCCACCGGTTGGGCCGCCTCGGTGCGCGCCAGCTGGAAGGTGCTGTACCAGGTCAGCACCAGCACGCCTGCGAGCAGGAGGCCGAAGGGCACACGAGCCGCCATCGGCGCATCGACCCACGGCGACAGCAACCAGATGCTCGCCGCGCCGAGCCAGTGCGGCAGCACGGCGTTTTCGGGCGCCAGCCCGCCGATGGTGGGTGACAGCCAGCCGGTCCGTCCCTCCGCGATGGCCAGCATGTAGCCGAAGGCAGCCTGGTCGGCATTGCGCCAAGGATCGCGACCGAACAGGCCGGGCAGCACGTAGGCAGCACAGAACAGCAGCAGGGCCAGGCGCGGCAGGCGCTGAACCGCGCGCTGGGTCACGAGGGCCGGGGAGGGCGTCGGGTTCACACGCCGATCATGCCGCGCGGGCAATGAAAAGGGCAGCCGAGGCTGCCCTTGTCGTGCTCGCCGTCGCGGCGATCACTCTGAAACTCACTTCTTGGCGGTGAGCTTGGCAAACTTGTTGCGGAACTTCTCGACTCGGCCACCGAGGTTGTCGATGCTCTTCTGCGTACCGGTGTAGAACGGGTGCGACTCGCTCGTCGTTTCGACCTTGAACATCGGCAACTCGCGGCCGTCGTCCATCTTGATCGATTCCTTGGTCTGCGCGCAGGAGCGCGTGACGAACTTGAACCCGTTTGACAGATCGACGAAGCAGACGTCGCGATAAGCCGGGTGGATGCCTTCTTTCATGGGGAACCTCTCGCTGGGGTGGTTGGCAGCCACGCCTCGAAACTGGGCGCACTTACCGAGCGGAAAAACCGTAGATTATACAGGGCGATTGAAAGTCAGCCGCCCCGACGCATCATGTCGAAGAAGTCGATGTTGTTCTTGCTGGCCTTCATCTTGTCGAGGATGAACTCCATCGACTCGATCTCGTCCATCGGGTAGAGCAGTTTGCGCAAGATCCAGGTCTTTTGCAGGATCTCGGGTTTGAGCAGCAGTTCCTCGCGCCGGGTGCCGCTCTTGTTGAGCAGGATCGACGGGTAGACGCGCTTCTCGGCCATGCGACGGTCCAGGTGGATCTCGCAGTTGCCGGTGCCCTTGAATTCCTCGTAGATCACCTCGTCCATCTTCGATCCGGTGTCGATCAGCGCCGTGCCGATGATGGTCAGGGAACCGCCTTCCTCGACATTGCGCGCAGCACCGAAAAAGCGCTTGGGCCGCTGCAGCGCATTGGCGTCGACGCCACCGGTCAGCACCTTGCCCGAGCTCGGCAGCACGTTGTTGTAGGCGCGGGCCAGGCGGGTGATCGAGTCGAGCAGGATGATCACGTCCTTCTTCAGCTCGACCAGGCGCTTGGCGCGCTCGATCACCATCTCGGCCACCTGCACGTGGCGCGCGGCGGGTTCGTCGAAGGTCGAGCTGATGACTTCCCCGCGCACGGTGCGGACCATTTCGGTCACTTCTTCCGGCCGCTCGTCGACCAGCAGCACGATCAGGTGCACCTCGGGATGGTTGGCGACCAGCGCGTGCGCCATCTGCTGCATCATCACCGTCTTGCCCGTCTTCGGCTGAGCGACGAGCAGGGCACGCTGGCCTTTGCCGATCGGCGCGATCAGGTCAATGATGCGGCTGGTGATGTTCTCTTCGGATTTGATGTCGCGTTCGAGCTTGAACTGCTCCTTCGGGAACAGCGGCGTCAGGTTCTCGAACATGATCTTGTGCTTGCTCTCCTCGGGCAGCAGGCCGTTCACGCGATCGACCTTGACCAGCGCGAAGTAGCGCTCACCGTCCTTGGGCACCCGCACTTCGCCTTCGACCATGTCGCCGGTGTGCAGGTTGAAGCGCCGGATCTGGCTCGGCGACAGGTAGATGTCGTCGGTCGAGGCCATGTAGCTGGCCTCGATGGAGCGCAGGAAGCCGAAGCCGTCAGGCAGCACCTCGAGTACACCGTCGCCGAAGACCTGCTCGCCGCCCTTGGCGCGCTTCTTCATGATCGCGAACATCAACTCCTGCTTGCGCAGGCGGGCGACGTTCTCGATCTCGAGCTCCTCGCCCATCTTGAGGAGCTCGGAGACGTGTTGCGCTTTCAGTTCAGACAGATGCATGGCGTGGGCCAACCCTCAGGGTGACACGTGCCTTGCCAGGCGGCGTGCCGGATCGAATCGGCCCCAGGTCAATCGTTCGGAGGCAACGCCTGCGTCGGTGCCGGACGCGCTCATCGCGCGTTCTGTTCACTCAAGGCAGGGTGGGGGAGCCGAAACCGCGGGCCTGGTGCCGCTCAGCTTGTCGCTAACGGCAATCGCACAGGGCGCGGTGGCAATCTCGGGCTGCAGCGGCGAGGCCGCTTCAGCAATGTCCGGGATTATAGATGACCGTCAAGGAAGGACGTCAACTGGGACTTGGACAGCGCCCCGACCTTGGTTGCAGCGAGTTGTCCGTCCTTGAACAACATCAGTGTCGGGATGCCACGAATGCCGAACTTGGCCGGCACGTCGCGGTTCTCGTCGACATTCATTTTGGCGATCTGTAGCTTGTCCTTGTAGGACTCGGACACCTCGTCCAGGATTGGCGCAATCATCTTGCAAGGACCGCACCATTCGGCCCAGTAATCGACCAGCACGGGCTTGTCGGCCTTCAGGACGTCGCTTTCGAACGACGCGTCGGAAACATGCTTGATCAGTTCGCTGCTCATGGTGTGGACCCTTCGATGCCCTGGCGCCGTCGATGGCCCAAGGCACAATCATTCTGACACAAGCCCCTTGTTCGCGAGGCTCGCCAGCCCCGGCCGTTTTCAATGAGCGCGATAGCGAGACCTGCCACCCACCAGCGCCTTGATTCGGCCGAGTCCGCCCATAGCTTGTGGCCGGCCGTGGCCAGCCAGATCTCGCACTGGTTTTCGACGCAGGGTCTGAGCGCACGCGACGCGGTGGTGCTGCTGCCCTATGCAGGCCTGCTGCCGGCGTTGCGCGATGCCTTTGCGGAGCTGGGTGGGTGGCAGCCGCGCATCGAGACCACCCGCAGCTGGGCTGCGGCGCTGGGTCCGCCGCGGGCGGCGGGGGCAGGGCAGATCGGGTTCGATCCAGTCACCGATCGCCTGAGCGCCGCACTCTTGCTGCGCCGCCAGGCCGGCGCGGCGGCATGGGCCCGGCGCGACGCGAATGGCTTCGGCGCCGCGGTGCTCGCCCTGGTCGACGCGGCGCAGGCCTTCTTGCGCGCTGCACACGAGCGTGCACCCGCGCTGCGCGATGCCTTCTGGGCCGCCTGGCGTGATGCACTGCCCCCCGTGGCTGGGCCGGGTGCGAGCGAACGCTGGCTGGCCCGCATCGCGCTCGAGTGGGCGGCGAGCGCCGACGCACCTTCGCAGGACCTGCTGTGGCAACAACGGCCGGTCGCCTGGGTCGCCATCCAGATCGGCGGACGCGATGCCTTTACCGAGGCCTTGCTCGGAGCAGCCACTGAACGCGCAACCCCCGTGCTCCGGCTCGACGCGGACCCACCGGCGCAGTCTCCTTTCGACGCTGTGGCCCGCCTGCCCGCGCCACGGCGCTGGCTATGCGACGGCCTGGAAGGCGAAGCCCAGGCAGCCACGCTCGCCGTGCTCGAAGCGCTGGACAACGGGCACACCCCGGTCGCGCTGATTGCACAGGATCGCCTGGTCGTGCGTCGCATTCGTGCCCTGCTCGAGCGGGCACAGGTCACGATCCGCGACGAAACCGGCTGGACCCTGTCGACCACCCGCGCGGCCGCGCGCCTGATGGCCCTGCTGCGCGCCGCCGAGCCGGCAGCGAGCCGCGATGCGCTGCTGGATTGGCTTAAGAGCGAGCCTGTCGAGGCGGCCGCGCTGCAACGCCTGGAGGATGCGTGGCGACGCGACCGCCCGCCCGATCCGTCGGCGCAGGCGCTGTGCGACCTCGCGCTGGCGCGCTTGCAGCCTCTGCGTTCCGGCGTGCGGCCGCTGTCGGTCTGGCTTCGGGCCGTCAGCGAGGCCGCGCCGGCCCTGCTGCAGTCGCTGTCCGGCGATGCCGCCGGGCGCCCGCTGCTGGCCGCCTTGCACCTCGACGCCCAGCCGCCCAGCCCGTCATGGCAGGCGGCAGCCGACGCCACGCCACTCGATCTCGCCGCGTTCAGTGCCTGGGTCAATGCGACGCTCGAAACGGCGAACTTCATCCCGCAGAATGCCGGCGTCGCCTCGGTCCTGATCACGCCTTTGGCCAGCGCGATGCTGCGACCCTTTGCGGCCGTTGTGATGCCTGGTTGCGACAACCTGCACCTCGGCGCGGCGACCTCGGAGCCGAGCCTCTTGCCTGACAGCCTGTTGCGCGACTTCGGCATGGGTGACGCGCAGCAGCGGCGCGAGCGCGAGCGTGTGGCTCTCGCCCATCTCCTGCGCACGCCACGCCTGACCTTGCTGCGCCGGCGCAGCGACGGTGGCGAGCCGCTGGCGCCCAGCTTGCTCGTCGAGCACGCGTGGCAGGCGCGGCGCCGCCTGGCGCAAGCAGCGCCCGATGAAGTGGCGGCCCCGCTGCCACTGCGGTCCGTCTCTTCGAGGCCACACCCGCGGCCGTCGCCGAGTGCGGCGCAGGCACTTCCGGAGCGCCTGTCAGCCAGCGCGGTCGAGTCCCTGCGTGCCTGCCCGTACCGCTTCTTCGCCCAGTCCCTGCTTCGCCTGCGCGAAGCCCCGGAGCTCGAAGCCGAGCTAGAGAAGCGCGATTTCGGCACCTGGTTGCACGGCGCGCTGCTGCGCTTTCACATGGCGCGACCGGAGCTCGGCGCCCCCGCCAGTGACGCGGCACGCCTGCGCGACGCGGCCGATGCCGAGCAGGCTGCGTTGGGCCTGGATGCCGCGCAGCTCCTGCCCTTCCGGGCCGCCTTCGACTCGTTCAGCACCCACTACCTGGGTTGGCTGCACGCACGCGATGCCGAAGGCTGGCGCTACGAATCCGGCGAGCTGGCCCTGCGGCGCGACGATCCGCGCCTGCGAGGCCTGCAACTCGACGGCCGCATCGACCGCATCGATCTCCAGCCCGCCAGCGGCACGCACCAACTCATCGACTACAAGACGGGCAACGCCCAGGCACTGACCGAGAAGGTCGCCGATCCGTTGGAAGACACGCAGCTCGCCTTCTATGCCGCCTTGCTCGGGGCTGAGCAGCCGGTACGAGCCATCTATCTTGCCCTGGCGGATCGCAAGGCACCGGAGCTGATCGAACATGTGGGCGTGAGACAAAGTGCGGAGCGCCTCGTGCAGGGCCTGGCGGACGAACTCGACCGGATCCGTGACGGCGCTGGCATGCCGGCGCTCGGCGAGGGCGCCATCTGCGAGTACTGCGAGATGCGCGGTCTGTGCCGGCGCGACCACTGGTTGGGCGGGGCGTCGTCGTGAACGAGCCGGCCTTCACCCTCGACGGCACGCATGTCAGCCGCGAGGCCTTCTATGCCGCGGCCTGCGATCCGCGTCGTGCGGTCGTCGTCGAAGCCTGCGCCGGTGCCGGCAAGACCTGGATGCTGGTGTCGCGCATCGTGCGAGCCTTGCTCGATGGGGCAGAGCCACAGCAGATCCTGGCCATCACCTTCACGCGCAAGGCCGCCGGCGAGATGCGCACGCGCCTGGCCGAATGGCTGCAGGCCTTTGCCCGGCTCGACCATGACGGCGCCGTCGGCGAACTGCAGCAGCGTGGTCTCGATCGCGCGACCGCCGAGGCCCAGGCTGCCGCGCTGATCGGCCTGCACGAGCGTGTGCTCGCCAGTGGGCGGGCCGTCGAGGTGCGCACCTTCCACGCCTGGTTTTCGCAACTGCTGCGCGCGGCGCCGCTCGATCTGCTGGCGGACCTGGGTTTGCGCCCCGATCTGCAACTGATCGAGGACCTCGACGATCTGCAACCGGCTTTGATGCACCGTTTTCACACTGCCGTGCTCGCCGACGAGGCCCTGCTCGCCGACTACCGCGCGTTGGCCGCGTCGCGCGGGCGCACGGTTCTGCAGAAGTGGCTCGACGCGGCCTGGCAGCGCCGCATCGAGGTCGAGTTGGCCGACGAGGCGCAGGTGCTCGAAGCCAGTGTCGAAACGGCAGCCGAGGTGTTCCCCGAATGCGACGCGCTTGCGCATCCGGCGGCCCTGGTGCGCCGTCTGCCCTTCGTCACGGCCGCGACACAGCTCGCGCGACAGTTCGCCGCGCGCCATATGGCCAAGTCCAACGAGGCCGCGCGCGAAATCGAAGCCGCCCTGGCCGAAGCAGACGACGAAGCGGCATTCAAGGGCCTGTGGTCGGCCCTGTTCACCAAGGAAGACAGCCCGAAGAAGCAGCTCGGCGACCTGCCGGCCCAGGCTGAGCTGTGCGCGATGCTCGAGCGCATCGGTGCTGCCATCGAACAGCACGTCGCTCATCACGAACACGCGCGCATGCTGCGCTTGTCGCGCGTATTGTTCGCGACCTACGCCGAATTGAAGCACCAGCGCGGTCTGATTGACATGGTCGATCTGGAGCGGGTCGCGTTGGCCTTGCTGGCTGACCACGCGCTGGCCGGCTGGGTTCAGCAGCGGCTCGATGCGCGTGTGCGCCATCTGCTGATCGACGAGTTCCAGGACACCAGCCCGCTGCAGTGGCACGCCCTGCATGCCTGGTTGTCGTCCTACGCGGGGGCGGGGGCCGGCGCCGTGCCGAGCCTGTTTATCGTCGGCGACCCGAAACAGAGCATCTACCGCTTCCGGCGTGCCGAGCCGCGTGTGTTCGAGGCGGCGCAGTGCTTCGTGGTCGAGGGCTTGGGCGGCACGCTGGCAGCCTGCGACCATACCCGGCGCAACGCGCCGGCGGTGCTGGCCGCCATCAACCGCGTGTTCGGTGCGCTCAGTGCCGAGGGCGCGCTGAGCGGTTGGCGCGAGCACAGCACGCAGGTCGCTGCTGCCGATGCCGCCGCGCCGGCCGTGTTCACGCTGCCGAGCGCGCTGCGGGAAAGGACCGTGCCGCGTGCGCGCAACGAGGCGTCGGTTGAGCGCGTCTGGCGCGACAGCCTGACGATGCCACGCCACGAACCCGAGACCGTGTTGAGGGAGATCGAAGCGGCGGCAGTGGCGCAGGCTGTGCAGGAGCTGATCCACGCCCACGGCATCGACGCCGGCCAGATCTACGTACTGGCGCGCAAACGAGCCTCACTGCGCTTGGCCGCCGAGGCACTGCGCGCCCTGCAGCTGCCCTATGTAGCGCCCGAAGAAGTGGCGCTGGCCGAGTTGCCCGAGGTGCTCGACCTGCTGGCGGTGCTCGACGTGTTGGCGTCGTCCGGCCAGGCGCTGTCGCTTGCACGGGCTTTGAAGAGCCCGCTCTTCGGCGTCGGCGACGACGAATTGCTCCAACTGTCAGTTGCAGCCAGGGAAACGGGCGGTTGGTGGCCTGCCCTGATGCAGGGCCGCGTCGACACCCCGGCGCTGGCCCGCGCGCGCACGCTGTTCGGTGCCTGGCAAGGGGCGGCGACCCAACTTCCCCCGCACGACCTGCTCGACCGCATCGTTCACGAGGGCGACCTGATCGCCCGCATCGCGGCCACAGTGCCCGCCGAGCACGTGCCCGGCGCGATCGATGCAGTGCAGTCCCTGCTCGCCTGTGCGCTCGAACTCGACGGCGCGCGCTATGCCACGCCGTACAACTTCGTGCGCGCTTTGCGCCGGCGCCGCGTCAAGGCGGTGCCGGCCGCGCGCGCCGATGCGGTGCAGCTGCTCACGATCCATGGTGCCAAGGGCCTCGAAGCGCGCGTGGTGTTCGTGATGGATTCCGAGCCCGAAGCCCAGCCTGGCGAGACCGCAACACTGTTGATCGATTGGCCGGTGCAATCGGCCAGGCCGCGGCGGGTCGCCTTCATCGCCTCGGAATCGCGCTGCCCACCCTCGCTGCGTCCTTTGCTGGCCATCGAGCTGGCCGCCCGGCAACGCGAGGAAATCAACGGCCTGTACGTGGCCATGACACGCGCCCAGGAGCGCCTGGTGTTCAGCCGCACGCCGCCGCACCGCGGCGCCTCGACCTTGTCATGGTGGCATCGCGTTGAGGCCTCAGCGACACCGTGGCAGCCGGCGGCACCGGCGGCCACGAATGCCGCCGCTTGTTCGACGCAGCTCGTCGACCTGCCCCTAGATCGGCCTGCACGGCCCGTCGGGGCGTCCCCAGCTTCGACGGCGATGACCGAGGACACGTCCGCAGCGCGACTCGGCCGCGCCGTGCACCGCATGCTCGAATGGGCTGCGGCGACGGACCGCCCCGACCCGGATCGGCTGGCGCAAGCCGCGGCCATGGAGTTCGGCGTCGCCGATGTCGGCGCGGTGCGGACTCTCGGTCGACGCATCCTGGGCAGCGCGGCCTGTGCTCGCTTCTTCGATCCCGGCGCCCTGAGCTGGGCCGGCAACGAGGTGCCGGTGGCGGGCGTTGGCGCCGATGGGCGGGGCGGCCCGGCGCTGCGCATCGACCGCCTGGTGCGCACCGCCGGCGAGGCACCCACCTGGTGGGTACTCGACTACAAGCTGCAGGGCCGGCCACAGGACGTTCCCGCCTACCGAGAGCAGCTGGCGGCCTACCGCATGGCGGTGCAGGCCCTGCAGCCGGGCGAACAGGTACGCGCCGCCTTCATCAGTGGGCAGGGCGAACTGATCGAGCCGGACTGACGCCATCCTCGGTAACCGCTGCAGGCAAACGGGCGGAACTGCTGCGCTTTCAGGGGCCTGTTCAAGGCATCGGCGGCCGGCGGCGCGCGCTCCAATCGACGGGCAAGCCTTGCTGGACTCCGCCTGCCGTCGCCGCCCATGTCACCCACCGCCGCCCCTGTTGCCGCCGCACCCGCCGTGCGCAAGCTCGGCCGCTTCGAGCTGCGCCAGCTGGTCGGGCGCAGCGCGCGCTGCATGGCCTGGCGCGCCTTCGATCCTCGCAGTGCGCAGGAACTGGTGCTGGTGCTGCCGCGCCAGCAGCCCGCCGACGCCGGTGCGCTGGCCGCGTGGCTGGACCAGGCCCGGCGCGGTGCGCGCCTGACGCACCCGAACCTGGCCCATGCCATCGAGGTCGGCGAGCAGGAGCGCTGGCCCTTCATCGCCTACGACGGCGCGCTCGGCCCGACATTGGCGGAGCGCGCAGCGCCGCGCGAAGGCGATGCTGCTGCCGATATCGCCCGCTGGATGGCCCAGGCGCTGGCTGGGCTGGCGTTTGCCCACGACGCCGGACTGGCGCATCGCGACGTCCAGCCCTTCCTGTTGACCCTGGCCGACAACGGCGGTCTGCGGGTGCTCGGCCTGGAGGTGGCGGGCATCGACCCGGCAACCCGCCCCGCCGCGCCCGATGCTCCCGGCATCAACGACGACATGCGCCAGGCGCGCAGCGCCGCCGAGCGCGACGTGCTGGCGCTGTCGATCGTCATGCACGGTCTGCTCACCGGCGCGCCGCCCCTAGAGCAGCCCGACGTGGCCGGTGTCATCGCCCGACTGCCACCACTGGGCCGCGAGACCTTGCGCCTGCCCTGGGACCTGCCGCGTCCGATTGCGGAAGCCCTGCGGGCGATCGCCAACCGCGCCACCGACCGCCAGCCGCGCCAGCGCTACCGCAACGCGCGCACCCTGGCGCGCGCGCTCGAAGGCTGGCTGGAGAATGACGGGGAGCAGGGCAGCGACGCCCATGCCCAGTTGATCGAACGGGTGCGCCAGATCGGCGCCCTGCCGGCCCTGCCGGGTGCGGCGGCGCGTGCGGCGCGCCTGGCCCTGATGGAGCGCGAACACACCGAGGAGCTGGCCCAGGTGGTGCTGCGCGACCCGGCGCTGAGCTTCGAATTGCTGAGGGGCGTGAACAGCGCCTCGGTGCGCGGCACCCAGGTGTCGGGCAATGGACCGGTGCTCACCGTGCGCCGGGCGATCGCAATGGTCGGCCTGGACGGCGTGCGCCGCAGTGCGCTGGCTTTGCGCCACTGGCCCGGCCCGCTCGACACTGCCGGCGCGCACGACCTCGAACGAGCGATCGGCCTGGCCCAACGCGCGGCGCGGGTGGCGCAATCGCTGCGCCCTGCCGGCTACGACGCCGAAGTCGTGTCACTGGTGGCGCTGCTGCAGAACCTGGGCCGCTTGGTCGTGCAATACCACCACGCCGACGAGATGCGCCAGGTGCAGCGCCTGATGCAGCCCGCGCCCGTCGACGGCCCGGACGGCACGCCCGAGCCGGGGATGACCGAGCAGGCCGCTGCCTTCGCCGTGCTCGGTGCCGACATCGAAGGCATGGGCGCCGCGGTGGCACGCTGGTGGGGCATGGATGATGCGGTGCTGCACATGATCCGGCGCCTGCCGGCGCAGTTGCCGGTGCGTCAGGCCGACAGCGACGACGACGTGCTGCGCTGCGTGGCCAGTGCCGCCAACGAGGCTGTCGACGCCCTGAGCCTGCCCAGCCCGCAGCAGCAGGTGGTGGCGATCGAACGCGTAGCCCAACGCTATGCGCGCACGCTCGACGTCACGGCGCGCGACATCCATGCCGCGCTGCAGGCCAGTTCCAATACAGGCGCGTTCGGCACCGACGAAGAAGAGTCCGACCAGGCCGCGGCATGAGCGCCACCACCCTCCCGCCGCGCATCGGCCGCTTCAAGCTGCTGCGTGAGCTGGGGCGTGGCGCACAGGCGGTGGTCTGGCTGGCCCACGACACGCGCTTGGATCGCGACGTGGCGCTGAAGCTGCTCAATGACGGTGGCGATGCCGTTGGCCCCTGGCTGCAAGAGGCGCGCGCGGTGAGCCGCCTGTCGCACCCGCATATCGTGCCGGTGTTCGAGGCCGACACCGCCGCCGAGGCCGGGAACCGGCCTTACCTGGTGTTCGAGTACGTCAAGGGTCCGACCTTGGCGGCCCACCTTCGCGAACGCGGCGGTGCCTTGCCCGCGCGCGAAGCGGTGACCCTGCTGCTCGGTGTGCTGGCCGCGCTGCGCGCCGCGCACGAGTGCGGCATCGTGCACCGCGACCTGAAGCCCTCGAACATCCTGATCGATGGCGAAGGCCGCGCCCGGGTGATGGACTTCGGCATTGCAGCGCGTGTGGCCGAGGGCCGCCACGATGACGGCGAAGCCGGAACGATCTGCGGCACCCCCGGCTACATCAGCCCGGAAGCCGCGCGCGGCGCAGCGCCCAATCCGGCGATGGACGTGTTCGCCACCGGCGTGATGCTGGCCGAGATGCTGAGCGGCCAGCGTCTGTTGAAGGAGCGCGACTCGATGCGCGCACTCGAACGCGTGCAGCAGGAAGACCTGCTGCTGCCGCCGGCGCTGGCCAATGGCGATCCGGTCGACGATGCGTTACGTGCCATCGTGCAGCGAGCGCTCGAACGCCACAGCGCCGCCCGCACACCGACTGCTGCTGCCCTGCACCAGGCCCTGCAGGGCTGGCTGCAAGGCGGGCCCCAGCCGGCGGCAGGGGACGAGCCGGCCGCTGGGGCAGCCGCGAACGCGACGCTCGACTTCCTGTTGCGGCGCATGAAGCACCGCAGCGACTTCCCGGCGATGTCCGATTCAGTGTCGCGCATCCAGCGCGTCGCCAACTCGGAGAACGAGAACCTTCAGAACCTGTCGTCCGAGATCCTGAAAGACGTGGCGTTGACCAACAAGCTGCTGCGCATGGTCAACACCGCCAGCTACAGCGGGGCCGGTGGTGCAGTGAGCACGGTCTCGCGTGCGGTGGCCCTGGTTGGTTTTGCCGGCATCCGCAACATGGCGCTGTCGCTGGTGCTGCTGGACCACATGCCAGACAAGGGCCACGCCACGCAGCTGAAGGAAGAGTTCCTGCGTGCGCTGATGGTCGGCACCCTGGCGGGCGAGCTGACTTCGGTGGCGCGCGAGGCCGAAGAGACTTTCCTGTCGGCGATGTTCCAGAACCTCGGCCGCCTGTTGGTCGAGTTCTACTTCCCCGACGAGGCGCGGCAGATTCGTGCCCTCGACGAACCCGCTGCCGCGCAGCGCATCCTGGGCATCAACTTCGAGGCCCTGGGTGTGGGCGTGGCCAAGGCCTGGGGCCTGCCCGACAACCTGCAGCGCGCCATGCGCATGCCTGGGGGCGACGCACCCGGCAAGGCTGTCGGCGGTACCGACCGGCAACGCTGGCTGGGCCGCATGGCCGGCGAGGTCACCGATGCACTGCTGCACGACGAGGACGGTCGCAGTGCCGCCAAGATCGACGCCATTGCGCAGCGCTACAGCCGCGCGCTCGGCGTGGAAGGTAAACAGCTAAAGCAAGCCGCTGAGCAGGCACAGCAACGTCTGTCGCAACTGGCGCAAGCCATGAACCTCGACCTGGGGGCCAAGGCGCGTGCACGCCGCCTGCTTGCGGCGCCACCGGCGGTGACCGAGCACGACTCGCTTTCGGCGCACACCCTCAAGGCAACCGACATGGCGCCACTGGCGGCGACCGCCGCTACGGCGGCGCCGTCTCAGGTCGAAGCGCAAACTGCGCCTGCGCCTGCTGCGCCGGCGGTCAACGTGGCCGAGCTGCTGGCCAACGGTGTGCAGGACATCACCAACCACATGGTCGCCGACGGCTGCAAGCTCAACGAAGTGCTGCGCATGATCCTGGAGACGATGTACCGCGCCCTCGGTTTCCGACGCATCGTGTTCTGCTTGCGCGACGCCAAGTCCGACAGCCTGACCGGCCGCTTCGGCCTCGGCGACCGCGCCAGCGAAGTCGCGGCCGCGATGAAGGTTCCGCTGCGCACCGGCGCCGGCATCGCGCCCGACCTGTTCACCGCCGTTTGCGCCAAGGGTGCCGACACGCTGATCGCCGACGCCACCGTGCCGGCCATCGCCAACCGCCTGCCGCCCTGGTTCGCACAGCACGTCGCCGCGCCGTCGTTCCTGCTGCTGCCGCTGATGATGAAGAACGCGCCCTTCGCGCTGATCTACGCCGACCAAGCACGGCCGGGCGGCATCGCGCTGGGCGAAAAAGAACTGGCCCTGCTGCGCACGCTGCGCAACCAGGGCGTGATGGCGTTCCGGCAGGCTGGCTGAGCAAAGGCGGTGCGGGGGAGGGTGACGAGCCCGATCTCGGCACTGGTTGCAACGCTTAGGGCTGCTTGGTTCCCCACCTGACCCGTTTGGGCGCGCTCCCATGCGAGGAGGCCCGTCGCGGGTGATTGTAGGCGAGCGCCGCCTGCACCGTCGTCACCGCAGTTGCAAGGCGTCATCCCCGAAGCGCAGTCCTAGGGGTTCGATAAGCAGTTGCTTGTCGCCGCCCTCGACGCGGCCCGCGACCAACGCGTCGATGCCCTGTTCGCGCGCCACCGCAGCTGTGCGATCGGCCTGCTCCGAGGTTACGAACAACGCAAACCCTGCCCCCATGTTCAGCGTGCTGTAGGCCTCGTGGTCGTCATGCCCAGCGTGGTGCTGCATGAATTTCAGCACAGGCGGCACGGCGGGGACGCTGCGGATGCGGTAGGTGAACTGGCCGGGGTGGCGCAGCAGCTTGCGCCAGCCGTGGCCAGTGATGTTGGCGGCGTAGTGCGGCGTGATGCCGGCCTGCCACAGCGCTTCGGTGACGGGCGAGTACAGCGTGGTCGGGGCGAGCAGGGCGTCGCCGAACGTCGTACCTGTGTCGTCGATGGGCGTAAGGTAGCCTTGCGGCAGGCGCTCGGCCAGCTTGCGCGCCAGGCTCAGGCCGTTGGCGTGGATGCCGCTCGACGCCAGCAGCACGATGGCGTCGCCGGCGGCCAGGTTGTCGCCGACCGAGAGGCGCTCCTTCGGATTGATGAGGCCGGTGCAGGAGGCGGCGAGGTCGATGCGCCCGGCCTCGACGATGCCGGCCAGCGCGGGCGTTTCGCCCCCGCCCCAGGCCACCTTGCACACCTTGCACGCGCGTTGCCAGCCTGCCACCAGGGCCTGCGCGCGCGCCGCGTCGCCGAACCAGTCGCTGCCGCCGGCGGCCCAGTAGGCCTGCACCACCAGCGGCGTGGCGCCCACGGTGATCAGGTCGTTGACGGCCATCGCGATGGTGTCCTGCGCGATGCCCTCGTAGTAATGGTTCTTGCCGGTGAGGCGCGCCATCTCGTCGGCCACGAGGGCCTTGCTGCCCAGGCATTCGACGATGCTGGCGATGTAGAACGGGCCGACGTCGACGACATACGCCGATTCGCCGCGAGAGGCCTTCACTTCGCTGAAGCCGTGCCCCGCCAGGTGCACGGCGGTGGCGGCGGCGGCGCGCTGCGCGCTCACCTTCAGCGGGTCGATCAGCTCGTAGTTGACGCCGGCCTGTTCATAGCTGAGCGGCGTGATGGCGGCGGGAGGCGCGGGGATCGTCATGGGCGGCGATTATCGCGGAGGGCCTTCGGCGCCTACGGGGAGGCCGGCTCGTAGAATCCATTGCATGAGTTATGTCGTGCTCGCGCGCAAGTACCGGCCGCGGACGTTTTCCGAGATGGTGGGCCAGGACGCGGTGGTGCGTGCGCTGACGCACGCGCTCGAACAGCAGCGCCTGCACCACGCGTACCTCTTCACCGGCACGCGTGGCATCGGCAAGACCACGGTGTCGCGCATCCTGGCCAAGAGCCTCAACTGCACCGGCCCGGACGACAAGGGCGGCATCACCGCCACGCCCTGCGGCGTGTGCAGCGCGTGCACCGAGATCGATGCCGACCGCTACATCGACTACATCGAACTCGACGCCGCCAGCAACCGCGGCATCGACGAGATCCGCGACCTGCTCGAACGCGCGGCCTACAAGCCGAGCATCGGCCGCTTCAAGGTCTTCATGATCGACGAAGCGCATCAGCTGACCAAAGAGTCGTTCAACGCGCTCTTGAAGACACTGGAAGAGCCGCCCGAGTACCTGAAGTTCGTGCTGGCGACGACGGATCCCGAGAAGATGCTGCCAACGGTGTTGTCGCGCTGCCTGCAGTTCAACCTGCGGCCGATGGCGCCCGAGCTGGTGCAGGAGCACCTCGAGCGCGTGCTGAAGGCCGAGGGCGTCGAACATGATGAAGGCTCGTTGCGCCTGTTGTCACGCGCGGCGCGCGGCTCGATGCGTGACGGCCTTTCGTTGACCGACCAGGCCATCGCCTTCGGTGGCGGCGCGCTGACGCGCGACGCCGTGCGCACGATGCTCGGCAGTGTCGACCGCAGCCACGCCGGGCGCTTCGTACGTGCGCTCGCGGCGCGCGACGGCCGGGCCGTGCTGGCCGGCGTCGACGCGCTGCGCGAACACGGCCTGTCGGCCGCCGGCACGCTCGAAGAGATGAGCGGCCTGTTGCAGCAGATGGCCGTCGAGCAGGCCGTGCCCGGCGCCTTGCCGGACACCGACCCTGAAAGCCCCGAGACGCGCGAACTCGCCGCGCTGCTGCCCGCCGATGAAACGCAGCTGCTCTACAGCCTGGTGCTGCACGGCCGTCAGGAGCTGAACCTTGCCCCCGACAGTTATGCCGGCCTGACGATGGTGCTGCTGCGCCTGCTGGCCTTTGCGCCGGCCACGGCGAGTTCGGGCACGCCACCGGCTCGTCCCGCCGCGCCGGCGCCGGCGCCCTCGGCCGGCCGGGCGACGGCAACGGCGGCATCGTCGGCCGCTGCGAGGGTTGTGACGGCGTTGCCGGCCAAGGCCGCGCTACCGGTGCTGCGCAAAGAGTTGGCCGACGACGAACCGCCGGCCTGGCTCGACGAGGCTCCCGATGAATTCGATGCACCGCTGCTGCGCGAGCCAGCACCCCTGCCGGCTCGCTCATCGCCGGGCGAGCCGGTCGCCGTGGCCTTGGTGCCCACGTCGCTTGGCGAGCGTTGGGCCGGCATCGTCGCGATGCTCGAACAGCGCCAGCTGATCGCCGCATTGACGCGTGAGCTGGCGCTGCAGGCCGAATTGATCGAGCAGCACGACGGCGCAGCACCGCTGTGGCGCCTGCGCGTCGAGCGCGAGTCTCTGCGCACGCCGGCCCTGCGCGACAAGCTACAGGCCGCGCTGGCCGAGGCTGTGGGCATCACGCCGCTGCGCCTGGAGCTCGAAGCCGGCACGCCGCAGGACACGCCCGCCAAGCGCAACGCCGCCGAGAAGCAGCGCCGCCAGCAGGAAGCCGAGCAGATCATCCACAACGATCCGCTGGTGCAGGACATGCTCGCGCAATTCAAGACTGCGCGCATCGTGCCCGGCTCGATCAAACCGCACTAGGAGATTCGACCCATGATGAAGAACCAACTCGCCGGCCTGATGAAGCAGGCGCAGGCGATGCAGGACAACATGAAGCGCGCGCAGGACGAACTGGCGCTGCTGGAGGTCGAAGGCGTGAGCGGCGCCGGCCTGGTGAAGGTGACGATGACCTGCAAGCACGACGTCAAGCGCATCACCATCGATCCGAGCCTGCTGGCCGACGACAAGGACATGCTCGAAGACCTGGTCGCCGCGGCGTTCAACGACGGCGTGCGCCGTGCCGAGGAGGTGAGCGCCGAGAAGATGGGCAAGCTCACCGCCGGCATGCCGATGCCGCCCGGGATGAAGTTTCCGTTTTGAGCGAACCGAGCCTCAACGCACTGATCGACGCCCTGCGTCGCTTGCCAGGCGTGGGCGTCAAGTCGGCCCAGCGCATGGCCTTTCATCTGCTGCAGCACGACCGCGATGGCGCGCTGAAGCTGGCTCAGGCGCTCACCGGTGCGGTGGGCTGTGTCCAGCACTGCCAGCGCTGCCACACCTTCAGCGAATCGACGTTGTGCGGCGTGTGCAGCGACCCGCAGCGTGATACCAGCAAGCTGTGCGTGGTCGAGACACCGGCCGACCAGGCCGCGCTCGAGCGCACCGGCAGCTACCGCGGCCTGTACTTCGTGCTGATGGGGCGCCTGTCGCCGCTGGACGGTATCGGCGTGCGCGACATCGGTGTGGCCGAGCTGCTCGAACGCGCGGCGGACCCAGCGGTGCTCGAGGTGATTCTCGCGCTGGGCTTCTCAGCCGAAGGCGAGGCCACCGCGCACGCACTCGGCCAGGCCCTGCGCGCGCGCGGCGGCCATGTCACGCGCCTGGCGCGTGGGGTGCCGGTGGGCAGCGAGTTGGAGTACGTCGACCTTTCGACGATCGCGCACGCCCTCAGCGATCGCCGCTGAGGTGCGCACAGGCGCGGTCAGCGCTTGCGCGCTGGACGCTGGGCGCTGACGGCCTTGACCGGCCGTTCCGCGGCCTTGGTGCGCGCCGTGGTGGCCTTGCGGTTGCTCGTGGCGGGAGCCGCCGCGGTGCGAGCGGGCAGGAACACCACGACGCTGCTGCCGGCCGCAAAGCGTGTCGACACCGTGACCTTGTTCCACAGCGCCACCTGGGCACTGCTGACGCGATAGCGCTTGGCCACGGCGGCCACGCTGTCGCCGCGCTTGCCGGCTCGGAAGGCGACGCGTCGGAGCTGGGGCCCGTCGGGCGCAAGCGACATCGTCGCGTGCTCGGCCACATGCTCCGGTACGTCGGTCTGACGCTGGGCATGGCGCGGCACCAGCAGGGTCGAGCCGGCCTTGACCACCATGTGTGGCGGGATGTTGTTGACGGCGCGCAGATCGCCCTCGCTCATGCCGGCCTGTTGCGCGGCCTGGGCTGTCTTCATGGACTTGGGGGCCACCCACGCGGTCCAGCTGGCGAGCGGCCCGCGGTGCCCTTCGATGCCTTTGACGAAAGCGTTAGCGCTGTCGTAGGGCAACAGCAGTTGCGGCGTGCCGGCAGCCAGGATCACAGGCTTGTTGAGCTGCGGATTGAGGGCCTGGAATTCGGGCAGGCTCAGGTTGGCCAGCCGGGCCGCCAGCGCGACATCGATATCGCGTGCAATCGGCACGCTGAGGAAGTAGGGGTGGTTGAACAGGCTGGGCAGGGTCAGGGCAAAGGCCGCCGGGTTGGCAACGATGTTCTTCACCGCCTGCAGCTTGGGCACGTAGTCGCGCGTCTCGGCCGGCATCTTCAGGCTCGAATAGTCGGTCGGCAGCCCGGCGCGCTGGTTGCGCTTGATGGCGCGCTGCACGTTGCCCTCGCCCCAGTTGTATGCGGCCAGTGCCAAGTGCCAGTCGCCGAACATGCCATGCAGGCGGGTCAGGTAGTCGAGCGCGGCGCGCGTCGATGCCAGCACGTCGCGGCGGTCGTCACGGAAGACGTTCTGCGTCAGGTCGAAGTCGCGCCCAGTGGCGGGCATGAACTGCCACATGCCCGACGCGCGGGCGCTCGAGATCGCCTGCGGGTTGAACGCGCTTTCGATGAAGGGCAGCAGGGCCAGCTCGCTCGGCAGGTTGCGCTTCTGCACTTCCTCGACGATGTGGAACAGGTAGCGGCTGCCGCGCTCCGCCATACGCTGCACGTACTCGGGCTGGCGCGCGTAAAAGTACTCGCGCTTGCGCACGAAGTCGTCGTCGAGGTCGGGGATCGCGTAGCCGTTGCGCACGCGCTGCCAGAGGTCGATCTGGGCGGTGCGGTCGTCGAGGTCGACCGGCACCTCGGGGCGCACCGGGTCGATCGGCGCCACTACGACCGGCGCGCTGGCTGCCGTGGCGACGCTCACTGCGGCTGCAGGCGCGGCGGCTTCGGGCGCCGAAGCGGCCGGGACGGGTACGGCCACCACGACGGCCGGGCCGGAACTGCTGTCGTCGCCCAACGGAACGGGCGCCGCGCAGCCGGCCAGCCACGCGAGCATCAGCATCACCAAGGGGTATCGGCTGTCGGCAATCAAGTGCAGGGTCATTGGAGCTGTTCGTGCATCACTAGAATGCCGGCCAGTTGAAGGCCCTCGACATGGGGGCGGCATGCGCACATGTCGCATCGCCCGGGTCGACCACCGGCGCTTTATCACTCATCGGCAAGGCGCCGCGATTATAGGAACCAGGCCCTCAGAGCAAGGCCTTGCCGCGTCGGTTCCATGCACTTTGCAAGCATTGATGAACACAAATCACCGCAGCGATGAGCTCGAAGCCTGGCTCGACACGCCACCAGGCCGCTATCTGCTGGCGTGGGAGCAGGCCCAGCTCGATCGTGTGGTGGTCGACCTGTTCGGATTTCACGCGCTGCAGCTCGGCCTGCCCGAGCTCGAGGCGCTGCGCAGCAACCGCATGCCGCACCGCTGGCTGGCCAGCGATAGCGTTGCAGGCCTGCGTGCGGTGACCCTGCACTGCGACGCCGACGCGCTGCCGTTTCCGGAGCGCAGCATCGATCTGGTGGTCCTGCCGCACACCCTGGAGCTGGCGCGCGACCCGCACGTGGCGCTGGCCGAGGTCGAGCGCGTGCTGGTGCCCGAAGGCCGCGTCGTCATCCTCGGCTTCAACCCGGCCAGCCTGTGGGGCCTGCGCCAGCGCTGCGGGCGCGTGCGCCAGCGCCTGGGCGGGCGCAGCCCGCTGTACCTGCCGCGGCCAGGGGACTTCATCGGCTACTGGCGTCTGCGCGACTGGCTGCGCCTGCTCAGCTTCGAGGTCGAAGGAGGGCGCTTCGGCGGCTACCGGCCGCCTTTGGCCTCCGATGGCTGGCTGGCACGCTACGCCTGGATGGACCGCATCGGCGACCGCTGGTGGCCCGTGCTCGGCGCCGTCTACATGCTGGTCGCTGTGAAGCGGGTGCGCGGCATGCGCCTGGTGGGCCTGGCACGACGCGAGCGCGTCACGGCCCCGGCAGCACCTGCGGTCGTCGCCAACCAGCATTCGCATCACGAGAAGACATGAACCAGCAACATGAAGTGATCACGATCTACACCGACGGCGCCTGCAAGGGCAATCCGGGGCCGGGCGGTTGGGGCGCCTGGCTCAGCGTGGGCGACCACGAAAGGGAACTCTGGGGCGGCGAGGCGCTCACCACCAACAACCGAATGGAGCTCACCGCGGTGATCGAGGCCCTTGCCGCGCTCAAGCGCCAAAGCGCAGTGGTGATCCACACCGACAGCCAGTACGTGCGCCAAGGCATCACGGCATGGATCCACAACTGGAAGCAGCGCGGCTGGAAGACGGCTGACAAAAAGCCGGTGAAGAACGTCGATCTGTGGCAACGCCTGGATGCCTTGGCCGGCGCCCACCAGGTGCAGTGGCGCTGGGTCAAGGGCCACTCCGGCGATCCCGGCAACGAGCGCGCCGATGCCCTGGCCAATCGCGGTGTCCCCGGTTCAGGCGGCTGACCTGGCCGGCGCGCAAGTCACACTCGCGTTACATTCTGTGCAGGAGATGCCTTAGATGATGAAGAGGATGCACACGATCGTCGCCGTCGTCGGCCTGGCGGTACTGGCCGGCGCGGCGTGGTGGTGGCAGAACAAGCCGCGCTCGGACGGGGAGGCGAGCGCGACGGCGGCCGTGGGGGCCGGTGGCAGTGGCGCGGCAAGCGCTGCCGGTGGAGGTGTTGCCGGCAGCCCCGTGACGGTCGAGGTCGGCAAGGTCCAGCGCCTGCGCATCGAGGAAGACGCGCAGGCCGTGGGCACGCTGACGTCGCGCCAGAGCGTGATGCTGCGACCCGAGGTGAGCGGACGCATTTCGCGCCTGGGCTTCAATGACGGCCAGCGCGTGCGTCGCGGCCAAGTGCTGGTCCAACTCGACAACACCCTGCAGGTGGCGCAGCTGCGCCAGTCCGAGGCACAGGCGGGCATTGCCAACACCAATCTGCAACGCAACCGCGAGCTGGTGGCGCAGAACTTCGTCAGCCAGAGCGTGGTCGATCAGAGTGCGGCGGCGCTCGAGGTTGCCATGGCCCAGGTGGCGCTGTCCAAGGCGCAATTGGAGCGCATGAAGATCGTGGCGCCGTTCGACGGCGTGGCCGGCATCGGGGCGGTCAGTGTCGGTGACTACGTCAAGGACGGGGCCGACATCGTCAACATCGAGGACACGTCCCAGGTGTGGGTAGATTTCCGCCTGCCCGAGCGCTACCTCGCACAGTTGAAACCGGGCCAGGGGGTCGAGGTGGTGCTCGACGCGATGCCGGGTCGCAGCTTCAATGGCCGCGTCGACGCGCTAGATTCGCAGCTCGACGCCAACGGCCGCTCCCTGCTGGTGCGGGCGCGGCTGGCCAACCCCGACGGGTTGCTGCGTACTGGCATGTTCGCGCGCACCCGCACGCTGCTCGCGGTGCGCGACAACGCCCTCGTGGTGCCCGAGGAAGCCCTGGTGCCTCAGGGCGGCAAACAGTTCCTGATCAAGGTCGTCGATGGCCCGCAGGGCAAGCTGTCCCAACGCGTCGAAGCCCGCATCGGTGGTCGCGTGGCCGGCAAGGTCGAGGTGCTTGGCGGCCTGGTCGAAGGAGACATGGTGGTGACGGCTGGGCAGGGCCGCCTGCTGCGCGCCGACAAGCTGCCGGTGCGGGTGATCGATCTGGCCGAGGCTGGCAAGGGGCGAGCGGCCAGTGCGCCGGGGCGCGGCGCCAGTGGTGCCGCTTCCGGCGCGGGCAGCGGCGGCGTGCGCGGCACACCGGCCGTCTGAAGCACAGGAGTCAGAGCGATGAAGCTGTCAGATACCTCGATCCGCCGGCCGGTGCTGGCCAGCGTGATGTCGCTGCTGATCATCCTGATCGGCCTGGTGTCCTTCAACCGCCTGTCGCTGCGCGAGTACCCACGCATCGACGAGCCGGTGGTGACCGTCAACACGGTACTCACCGGCGCCTCGTCGGAAGTGATCGAGTCCCAGGTCACCAAGCCGCTCGAAGACTCGATCGCTGGAATCGACGGCGTCGACATCATCACCTCGATCTCGCGCGCGGAGCGCAGCCAGATCTCGGTGCGCTTCAAACTCGAGAAGAGCCCCGATGACGCCGCCGCCGACGTGCGTGATCGCGTCTCGCGCGTGCGCGGGCGTCTGCCGGACGCCGTGGACGAGCCCATCATCGCCAAGGTCGAGGCCGACGCCACGCCGACGATCTGGCTGGCCTTCAACAGCGAGACCCTGAGCCCGCTGGAAGTGACCGACCTGGTCAACCGGGTCGTCAAGCCGCGCCTGCAGACGGTGCCCGGGGTCGCCGACGTGCAGATCGGCGGCGACCGCAAGTACGCAATGCGCATCTGGCTGGACCCGGACAAGCTGGCTGCCTACCGCGTCACGGTGCAGGATGTGGAGGACGCACTGCGCAAGCAGAACCTCGAGGTGCCTTCGGGGCGCATCGAGAGCCAGCAGCGCGAGTTCAACGTCACCACGCGCACCGACCTCAACACGGTGGCCCAGTTCGCCGACATCGCGCTGCGTTCGGCCAACGGTTACACGGTGCACCTGCGCGACGTGGGGCGAGTCGAGGAGGGTGCTTTCAGCGAGCGCTCGCGCGTGCGTCTGAACGGCGTGCCGTCGGTCTCGACCGGTGTGATCCGCAATGCCACGGCCAACCCGCTCGAGGTGTCGGCCGGCGTGCGCGCCCTTATGCCGCAGATCCAGCGCGACCTGCCGTCTTCGGTCACGGTGGTCCAGGCCAACGACAACGCGGTCTTCATCGATCGCTCGGTCAAGTCGGTCTACAAGACCGTGGCCGAAGCGGTGGTGCTGGTCGCGCTGGTGGTGTTCGTCTTCCTGCGCACGATGCGCGCCTCGGTGATCCCGCTGGTGACGATCCCGGTCAGCCTGATCGGCTCTTTCGCCCTGATCGCGCTGGCGGGCTTCACCATCAACACGCTCACGCTCCTGGCGCTGGTGCTGGCGATCGGCCTCGTGGTCGACGACGCGATCGTCGTGCTGGAGAACATATTCCGCCACATCGAGGAGGGGTTGACGCCCTTCCAAGCGGCACTCAAGGGGGTGCGCGAGATCAGCTTCGCCGTGGTCGCGATGACCCTGACGTTGACCGCGGTGTTCGCGCCGCTGGCTTTCACGCCCGGACGCACCGGGCGCCTGTTTGCCGAGTTCGCGCTGACCCTGGCCGGCGCGGTAGTGGTGTCGGGGTTCGTGGCGTTGACGCTGACGCCGATGATGTGCAGCAAGCTGCTGCGCCATAACCCGGCGCCGAACCGTTTCGATCGCGGCATGGAGGCCGTGCTCGTGGCCCTGACTCAGGGGTACACGCGCGTGTTGCGTGGCGTGCTGGCGCACAGCTGGGTCGTGCTGTTGATCATGGCCTGCTCGGCGGGCATGAGCTGGTGGTTGTTCAGCACCGCGAAGAGTGAACTTTCGCCGCTCGAAGACCGAGGCACGATCATCATGCCCGTGCGCGCTCCCGACGGGGCGACGCTCGACTTCACCGCGCGCTACCTGGACGCGATCGACGCCGTCGCCGCCAGCTACCCCGAGTTCGATCGCCGCTTCATGTTCATGGGCGGCGGCCAGGTCTCCACCGCCACGGCCGTGTTTCGCACCGTGGACTGGAGCGAGCGCACTCGAACCACGCCAGAATTGGCGCGTTCGCTGATTCCGCGCATGAACGCGCTGCCGGGCGTCACAGCGTTCCCGATCACCCCACCCAGCCTGGGGCAGGGGTTCCGCGAGCGGCCGATCAATTACGTGATCCAGACCAATGACAGCTACGACAACCTGGCCCGGGTGTCGCAGCAATTCATGGCCGAGATGGCCAAGAACCCCGGCTTCGTGCAGCCCGACAGCGACCTGCAACTGAACAAGCCGGAGATCTTCATGGACGTGGACCGTGCTCGCGCGGCCGACATGGGTGTCTCGGTCGAGTCGGTGGCGCGCACGGTCGAGACCATGCTCGGTGGGCGCGCGGTGACGCGCTACAAGCGAGACGCCGACCAGTACGACGTGATGGTGCAGACCGAAGGGCGGGGTCGCGCGCGCCCGGAAGACATCGACCGCCTGTTCGTGCGCGGTCGCAACGACACCATGGTGCCCTTGTCTTCTCTGGTGAAGGTGCGCGAGGCGGTGAGCCCGCGCGAGCTGAACCACTTCAACCAGCGTCGCTCGGTGTCCATCACGGCCAACCTGTCGGCCGACTACTCGCTCGGCCAGGCTCTGGTTTTCCTCGACGAAACGGCTACCAAGACACTGCCCTCCGGCTATGCGACCGAACTGAACGGCGTCAGCCGGGAGTTCAAGTCGTCCTCTGGCGCTCTGGGCCTGGTCTTCGTGCTCGCGCTCCTGTTCATCTTCCTGGTGCTGTCGGCGCAGTTCGAAAGCTTCCTCGACCCCTTCGTTATCCTCCTGTCGGTGCCGCTGACGATGGTCGGAGCCCTGCTGGCCTTGCAATGGTCGGGAGGTACCTTGAACGTCTATTCGCAGATCGGCCTGATCACCCTGGTCGGCCTGATCAGCAAGCACGGCATCCTGATCGTCGAGTTCAGCAATCAGTTGCGGCGCCAGGGCCTGGCGGTTCACGAAGCCGTGGTCACGGCAGCCAGCCTGCGCCTGCGCCCGATCATGATGACCACCTGCGCGATGGTGTTGGGGGCCATGCCCCTGGCCCTGGCGAGTGGGGCCGGTGCCGAGAGCCGGCGACAGATTGGATGGGTCATCGTCGGAGGCATGTCGCTCGGTACGCTGCTAACGATCTTCGTCGTTCCGACGGTCTACACCTGGTTCGCACGCAAGCAGGTCCCGGGTGAGATCACCGAGAAATTCGTCGAGGATCTGGCGCCGGCCAAGTGACACCCCCGGGCTGGCAGCGGCCGGGCCCTCAGGACCCGAAGGCGCCTGTTAGACCAGGCCGTCGAACGGGATGACGTCGACCTCGTCGCCCGCTTCGACATTGCCTTGCCCATGGTGCAGGACGACCATGCCGTTGGCCGCGCTCATCGACGACAGGATGCCGGAGCCCTGGCTGCCGGTGATCGCCACTTGCCAGCGGCCGTCTGCGCTGCGAGCGACGATGCCGCGCTGGTACTCGGTGCGGCCCGGCTTCTTGCGCAGCGCGCTGGTGCAGGCGGCACGCAGCAAGGGCAGCGGCTCGGCGGCGGCGCCGCTCATGGCGCGCAGCGCGTCACGCACGAAGGCATAGAAGGTCACCATCACGGCCACCGGATTGCCGGGCAGGCCGAACACGATGGCGTCACCGATGCGGCCGATCGCCATCGGGCGGCCGGGCCGCATCGCGATGCGCCAGAACAGCACGTCACCGAGTTCGGCCATGACCTGTTTGGTGTGATCGGCCTCGCCGACGCTGACGCCGCCCGAGGTGATGACCGCATCGGCGCTGGCCGCAGCCTGCCTGAACGCGGCGCGCAGGGCGTCGGGCTGGTCGCGCACCACGCCCAGGTCGATGACCTCGCAGCCCAGGCGTTGCAGCATGGCCCAGATCGTGTAGCGATTGCTGTCGTAGACGCAGCCCGTGTCGAGCGGTTCGCCGATCGAGCGCAATTCGTCGCCGGTGGAGAAGAACGCCACGCGCAACTTGCGCAGCACGGGTACCTCGGCTCGGCCCAGCGAGGCCAGCAGGCCCAGGTCGGCGGGGCGCAGGATGCGGCCGGCCCGCAGGGCCGAGGCGCCGCGCGCCAGGTCTTCGCCGGCCAGGCGGCGGTTATCGCCGGTTCGCACGACATCCTGCGGGATGTGCACGATGTTGCCTTCGGTCCGGGTGAACTCCTGCGGCACGACGGTGTCCAGACCCGTCGGCATGACGGCGCCGGTCATGATGCGCAGGCAGTGGCCCGCCGGGACCGCACCTTCGAACGCCTGGCCGGCAAAGCCGGTGCCGGCCACCGTCAGCGAGGTGTCGCCCTCGGCGGCCAGGTCGCTGCCGCGCAGCGCATAGCCGTCCATCGCCGAGTTGTCGTGCGCTGGCACATCGATCGGCGAGACGATGTCGCGCGCCAGCACGCGCCCCAGGCTGGAACGCAGGGCGAGGCTTTCGATCGCACTGACCCTGGGCACCAGGCGGGCGATGAACTCCTGCGCCTGCGCGACCGGCAAGGCGTTCGGGTCGTAGCCGCTGACGCAGGACGCGATCTGCTGCAAGGTCGGCGGCAGGCTCATTGGAGGTCCAGGACCATCAGGTCCTTGTCGAGGAAGCGCGCGCCGATGCGGATCGCGCGCGGCAAGGTGCCGTAGCGCGTGAACCCGGCACGCTCGTACAGGTGCAATGCGGCGCGGTTGCCCGCGGTGACGCTGAGGGTGAGCTGTTGCAGCTCGGCGTCGGCAGCGGCGCGTCCGATCAGCGCATCGAGCAGGGCGCGACCGACGCCTTTGCTCTGCTGGTCGATCGCAACCATCGTTCCGACGATGTGACCGAGGTGGCGCACCTTGCTGCGCGGATCGCGTTCGCAGCTGATCGCGCCGACCAGGCGGTCGCCACGCCAGGCACCGAGCGTGAAGCTGCCATGGCCTTCACCACCCAGGCGTGCGCGGTAGCTCTGCGCGGTGCGCTGCGCTTCGGCGACCGCGTCGGACGTGAATGCTTCTTCGTGGTGCGCAAGCGCATGATCGCGCAGGGCCTTGTAGGCCTGGAGGTCGGCCTCGCCGAGGTCGCGAACGACGATGTCAGGTAGCGGGGCCATGCGGCTGTTGCAGTTGCGCCAGCTCGGCGGCTGTGTTGGCGTTGACGAAGGCAGTGGCGTCGTCGAATCGCACCGCGACCGCACGATGCTGCTCGAACCAGCGGTCGATCTTGTGGCCCCCGCCATGCAGATAGGCCACCAGGCTTTCCGACAGCGCGCTCTTCATCAGGCAGAACACCGGTTGACGTTGCTCCTGGCCGTCTTCGAGGCTCACGGCATAGGCCAGATCGGCCTCTTCGGCCTCCAGCGCGGCGGCCAGGCGCACGGCCAGATCGTCGGGGAAGTTCGGTGTGTCGCAAGGCACGGTCAGCATCAGGGGCGTCTCGCAATGCTCGAGCCCGGCCAGGAAGCCGGCCAACGGCCCGGCGAACTCGCCCACAGGGTCGGGCCACACCGGCGCGCCAAAGGATTCGTACGCACCCAGGTTGCGATTCGCATTGACCATCACGTGTCCGACCTGCGACCCCAGACGCAGCAGGGCGTGCAGCGCGAGCGCCACACCGTGATGGTTCTGCAGGCCCTTGTCGACGCCGCCCATGCGGCTGCCGCGGCCGCCGGCCAACACGAGGCCTGTGATCTGGTCGGCGGAAATCATCGAAGTGGGGCCAAGCGAGCGCCGCGGATCCGGCTCTGCCGGGCCGCTGGCGGTGCCCCCTTGAGGGGGAGCGCCGAAGGCGCTTCGGGAGCGGTCAACTTCATCCTCCGATGTAGTGCATCTCGACCTTGCGCTCGCCGCTGCCGGCGTCAGCGATGCCGCGACCGCGCAGTTCGGAGTAGCGGTCGGTGCGGCCGGCCCAGATTTCTGCCACCGCGCCGGTCAGTTCGGCATCGCTAGCCTTGGCCTCGCGCAACAGGTGGCGCAGGTCGTGACCGTGGTGCGCGAACAGGCACAGGTAAAGGCGGCCTTCGGTCGACAGCCGCGCACGGTTGCAGTCGTGGCAAAAGGCCTGGGTCACGCTCGAGATGACGCCTATCTCGCCGCCGCCGTCGAGGTAGCGCCAGCGCTGCGCGGTCTCGCCGGGCGCCTGCGCATCGAGCGGTTGCAGCGGGTACACCGCACCGAGGCGCTCGATCAGATCAGCCGAGGGCAGCACGTGGTCCATGCGCCAACCATTGGTGCTGCCCACATCCATGTACTCGATGAAGCGCAGCACGGCCCGGCTGCCATAGCGGTCGCGGAAGTGGCGCGCCATCGGCACGATCTCGCCCTCGTTGGTGCCGCGCTTGACGACCATGTTGACCTTGATCGGCGCCAGGCCCGCAGCCAAGGCCGCATCGATGCCGGCCAGCACGTCGGCCACCGGGAAATCGACGTCGTTCATGCGTCGGAAGACGTCGTCGTCGAGCGCATCGAGGCTGACGGTGACGCGACGCAGTCCGGCGTCATGCAACGCCTGGGCCTTGCGCGCCAGTAACGAGCCATTGGTCGTGAGCGTGAGGTCCAGTGGCCGGCCACCCGGCGTGCGCAGCTCTGCCAGCATCGCCACCAGGACTTCGAGGTGCCGGCGCAGCAAGGGCTCGCCGCCGGTGAGACGGACCTTCTGCACTCCATGTCCCACGAAGACCCGTGCCAGGCGGGTGATCTCCTCGAAGCTGAGCAACGATGTCTGCGGCAGGAAGGCGTAATCCCGATCGAACACCTCCTTGGGCATGCAGTAGCTGCAACGAAAGTTGCAGCGGTCGGTGACCGAGATGCGCAGGTCGCGCAAAGGGCGGCTTAGGGCGTCGGTGAGCTGGCCGCTCGCCGGTCGCAGCGTGGCCGGGATGGCGGGCACAGCGGCGCGGTAACGCAGGTCGGCAATCGGGATGACGCTGGAGGGGATCGAGGCTTCGCCCATGCGGCGATTGTGCCGCGAGGCTCAGGAACCGGACTGCGGCAGGGTCGATTCGGCCCCGGAGGGCGCGTTGGAGGCGGCCACGCGGCGCGCACCGGTGAAGCGCTGTGACCAGTAGGCATAGCGCATGTCTTCAATGCGCACTTCGCTGCCGCTGCGCGGCGCGTGGATGAACCGGCCGTCCCCGACGTAGATGCCGACGTGCGAAAAGGTTCGCTTCAGGGTGTTGAAGAACACCAGGTCGCCGGGGCGCAGCTCGGCTCTGTCGATGTTCACCAGCCCCCTGGCGCTGGCCTGATCGTCGACGCGACGCGGCAGCGCCAGACCCAGGCTCAATTCGAAGATGTGGCGCGTGAACCCGCTGCAATCGAAACCCGTATCGAAGCTGCTGCCGCCGCGTTGATAGGGCACGCCGACGAAGTTCATCGCGGCAACGACCATCTCGGCAGTCCGATCACGCACCTTGGCAGCGAGCGTCGGCGTGGCGGGCACGGCACCGCGCGCGGCCAGGACGGCGTACAAGGGATCGGTAGACGTCTCGGGTGCGGCCAGGACCGACGAAGACGCGAGCATGATCGGCAGCAGCCAGGCCAAGCAATGGGTCTGCGGCGACGGGGTGCGGCGGTGATCCCGGTGCATGGCTTGCAGACTAACATGATCGTGGCCTGCAGGATGACAAAAATACCTGCAATTTCAACGGCTTGTGGCGTTTATCGCAGGTGAGTTCGAGGATCTGACGTCAGCCGCTCGTCAGTCGCAACGCCTGCAATTGCCGGCATTCCAAAGGAGACAACGCCGATGTTCAAGGCCCTGGTACTGCACAAGGACGACGCCGGTTTTCGCGCCGGCCTGGAAAGTCTGGACGACGCACGCCTGCCGCCACTGGACGACGGCGATGTGCGCGTCGCGGTCCATTGTTCGACCCTCAACTACAAGGACGGGCTGGCACTGACCAACAGGGGCCTGGTCGTACGCCTCTGGCCGATGGTCCCTGGCATCGACGGCGCGGGCTCGGTAGTGGAGAGTCGCCACCCGCGATGGCAGGTCGGCGATCAGGTCGTGCACAACGGCTGGGGCGTTGGCGAGACCCGCTGGGGTTGTCTGGCCGAGCGCGCCGTGCTGTCGGGTGATGGCCTGGTGCGGCTGCCCGCCATCTTCAGCGCGAGGCAGGCGATGGCCATCGGCACCGCGGGTTACACCGCGATGCTCTGCGTGCTGTCCTTGGAGCAGCACGGCCTGAAGCCGGGCGATGGCGAGGTGCTTGTCACCGGGGCCAGCGGCGGGGTCGGCAGCGTGGCGATCAGCCTGCTCGCGCGACTCGGTCACCGTGTGGTCGCAGCTACCGGCAAGGCCGGCGAGACCGACTATCTGCGCGCGCTTGGCGCGACCGAGGTGCTCGACCGCAACACGTTGTCGGCTCCCGGCAAACCGTTGCAGAAGGAGCGCTGGTCGGCCGTGGTCGATGCGGTCGGCAGCCACACCCTGGCCAATGCGCTGGCGCAGACGCGCTACGGCGGCGTCGTCGCCGCCTGCGGCCTGGCCCAGGGCATGGACCTGCCCGGCAGCGTGGCGCCTTTCATCCTGCGCGGCGTCACGCTGGCCGGCATCGACAGCGTGATGGCCCCGCTGGAACGCCGTGAAGAGGCCTGGCAGCGCCTGGCGCGCGATCTCGATCCGGCGGCACTCGAGCGCATGACCGAGGAGATCACACTCGAAGACGTTGTGGCGCGAGCGCACGACCTGATGGGCGGTCGCGTGCGCGGCCGCCTGGTCGTGCGCATCGGCTGATGAACACCCCTCCGGAGACTTGCCTCGTGACCTACGCAGAGTTCTATCGCCGCTCGATCGACGAGCGTGAGGCCTTCTGGGCCGACCAAGCGGCCTTGATCGACTGGCACAGCCCCTTCAGCCAGGTCTGCGACTACAGCCGGCCGCCGTTCGCGCGCTGGTTCGTCGGCGGCACGACCAACCTTTGCCACAACGCAGTCGACCGTCACCTGGCGCTGCGCGCCGGCCAGAACGCGCTGATCTGGGTTTCGACCGAGGTCGAGCGCGAGCAGGTCTACAGCTTTGCCCAGTTGCACGCCGAGGTGCAGCGCATGGCGGCCGTGCTGTTGTCGCTCGGCGCTCAGGCCGGCGACCGGGTCCTGATCTACATGCCCATGATTCCCGAGGCAGTTTTCGCGATGCTGGCCTGCGCGCGCATCGGTGCGATCCACTCGGTCGTGTTTGGCGGCTTCGCCAGCGTCAGCCTGGCCAGCCGCATCGACGACGCCGAGCCCAAGCTGATCGTCAGTGCCGATGCCGGCAGCCGTGCAGGCAAGGTGCTGGCCTACAAGCCGCTGCTCGACGAGGCGATACGCCTGGCCGCGCACAAGCCCGCCAACGTGCTACTGGTCGACCGTGGCCTCGCGCCGATGGCCCGCGTCCCCGGGCGCGACGCCGACTACACGCTGCTGCGCGAGCAGCATCTAAGCACCCAGGTGCCGTGCGTCTGGCTCGAATCGAACCAGCCCAGCTACACCCTTTACACCAGCGGCACGACCGGCCGACCCAAGGGCGTGCAGCGCGACACGGGCGGCCATGCGGTGGCCCTGGCCGCGAGCATGAAGCACATCTTCTGCGGCCAGCCGGGTGAAACCTATTTCTCTACCAGCGACATCGGCTGGGTTGTCGGCCACAGCTACATCGTCTACGGCCCGCTGATCGCCGGCATGGCGACGATGCTCTACGAGGGCCTGCCGATCCGCCCCGATGCGGCCATCTGGTGGCGCCTGGTCGAGAAGTACCGGGTCAGCGTGATGTTTAGCGCTCCGACCGCTGTGCGGGTCCTGAAGAAGCAGGATCCCGCCGCCCTGAAGAAGCACGACCTGTCGTCCTTGCGCACCCTGTTCCTGGCCGGCGAGCCGCTGGACGAGACGACAGCCCGGTGGATCGCCGATGCGCTGGGCAAGCCGGTCGTCGACAACTACTGGCAGACCGAGACCGGGTGGCCGATCCTGACCATCGCCAACGGCGTCGAGCGGGCGCCGAGCAAGTTCGGGTCGCCCGGGGTGCCGATGTACGGCTTCGACGTCAAGCTGCTCGACGAGGTCAGCGGTGAGGAGTTGACAGGTGCGAACCGGAAAGGCGTGGTGGCCATCGAGGGTCCGCTGCCTCCGGGCTGCATGCAGACCGTGTGGCGTGACGATGCACGCTTCGTCAAGACTTACTGGGACAGCATTCCCGGGCGGCAGGTCTATTCGACCTTCGACTGGGGCATTCGCGACTCAGACGGCTACTTCTTCATCCTTGGCCGCACCGATGACGTGATCAATGTGGCCGGACATCGCCTGGGTACACGAGAGATCGAGGAGAGCATCTCGAGCCATCCGAACGTGGCCGAAGTGGCCGTCGTCGGTGTCGCCGATGCACTGAAGGGCCAGGTGGCGATGGCCTTCGCGATCCTGAAGGATCCGGGCAAGGCCGCGAGCCCGGCCGATGCGCTCAAGCATGAGGGCGAGATCATGAAGCTGGTCGATGAGCAACTCGGTGCCGTGGCGCGGCCTTCGCGCGTGCGCTTCGTCAGCGTGCTGCCCAAGACTCGTTCGGGCAAGCTCCTGCGCCGCGCGATCCAGGCGGTGTGCGAGGGGCGAGATCCGGGCGACTTGACGACGATCGAAGACCCGGCGGCACTGCAGCAGGTCAAGGACCTGATCCAGGCAGCGTAGCGCGCGCCGCCGTTCGCCCCACGGAAGCCGCGGCCCGTCGCAGCGGTGGCCAAATCGACTTCGCGCGAGGGCACAATGCGCGCCTTTCGACGAAGGCCTCCATGCAAACCCGCATCGCGCTGCTGGCGCTCGCGCTCGCTGCCACAAGCAGCCTGGCTGCGACCCCGACCAAGATCCCCGGACCGGCGTTTCCACACTACGCCTCGCCGGTGGCGCTGACGGCGGCCTGCACGGCCAACGTCGACAGAGCCAAGGCCGCCGTGAAGCGGCTCGAACGCCAGCGCCCCGGCCCGCACTGGCTGGCGGCCTACGATGATTTGAATGTGCTGGCCGAAGACCTGGCCGGCCACATCTTCGTGCTGACCAATGTGCATCCCGACAAGGCGATGCGCGATGCCAGCGAAGCCTGCGAACTGCGCTGGCAGGACTTCTTCTCGACACTCGGCCAGAACGAGAAGCTGTACCGTACGGCGCGCCAGGTCCGGGCACGCGACGACATCGACCGCGAATTCCTGAAGACCACGCTCGAGGGTTTCGAGGACGGCGGTGTGACGCTGCCGCCGGTGCCGCGTGCCCGCGCCAAGGTGATTCAGGACCGCCTGACCGAACTGGGCCAGATCTTCGACAAAAACGTGCGTGACGCGAACATTCAGGTCGCCTTCACCGAGGCCGAGTTGCAGGGCGTGCCTGAAGGGGTCTGGAAGGCCGCCAAGCGCGATGCGCAGGGCCGGGTGCTGCTTGGCGTCGACGAGCCGACCTATGTGCCCGTGCTGCAGAACGCCGTCGACACGGCTGCGCGCGAGCGCATGTGGCGCGCCAAGACCAACGAAGGCGGTGCGCCCAATCTGCTGCTGCTGGCTGAACTCGGGCAACTGCGGCGCGAGTACGCGCAGTTGTTCGGCCATGCGAGCTATGCCGACTTCGCGCTTCGGCGACGCATGGCCGCCACCACTGGCAATGTCAACCGCTTCCTCGACGAGGTGGGCACGGCCGTGCGTGAGCGCGAGCAGCGTGAGCTCGACGAGCTGCGGGCGGCGAAGGCGCGCGACCTGGGCAAGCCGCTGTCTGAAGTGAAGCTCGAGCGTTGGGACAGCGCGTACTACACCGAGCGTGTTCGGCGCGAGCGGTACCGCGTCGACCAGGAGGCCTTTCGTCCGTATCTGCCACCGCAGGAGAGCCTGGCGCTCGTGATGCGCGTGGTGGAAAAGATGCTCGGTGTGAAGTACACCCGGGTGCCCGATGCCAGGCTCTGGCACCCCGACGCCCAGGCCTATGCCGTCAGCGACGCCGCTACCGGCAAGCCGTTGGCCGCGCTCTTCGTCGACCTGTACCCGCGCCAGGGCAAGTACAACAGCGCTGCGGTATGGAGCTACCGCAACGCGTCGACGCGCCTGAAACGCATTCCGCAGGCCACCCTGGTGGTGAACTTCGACCGCCAGGGTCTGACGCTCGACGATCTGTCCAGCTCGCTGCTGCACGAGTTCGGCCACTCGGTGCACAACAACCTGTCGACGACGCGCTACTCGTCCCAGGGCGGCACGCAAACGCTGCGCGACTTCTCCGAGGCGCCGTCGCAGATGCTCGAGCAGTGGGTCTACGATGCGCGTGTCGCGGGCGTGATGCGCGAAGTCTGTCCGGCTTGCAAGCCGATCCCCACCGATCTGCTGGACCAGGCGCGCGCTGCAGACCGCTATGGCAAGGGCATGTTCTATGCGCGCCAGCGCCTGTATGCGGCCTACGACCTCGCGCTCTACGGCGCCGATGCGCCCGAGCCGATGGCCTTGTGGGCGCGCATGGAGGGCGCCACGCCCCTGGGCCATGTGGCCGGCACGACATTCCCGGCCGGTTTCGGCCATGTCGCCAGCGGCTACTCGGCGGGCTACTACGGCTACCTCTGGAGCGAGGTGGTCGCGGCGGACCTGCGCACGGCCTTCGCAGAGAACCGCCTCGATGCCGCGGTCGGCCGGCGCTACCGCAACACGGTGCTGGCCAATGGCGGCCAGCGCCCGCCCCAATCCCTCGTGCGCGACTTCCTCGGCCGTGAGACCAATACCAAAGCCTTTTTCGAGGACCTGAAGCGATGACATCTCCCATGCACCCTGTTTCCCGCTGGCAAGCCTGCGGCGCCGCGCTGCTGATTGCCTGCGCCGCGCCGCTGACTGCGTTGGCCCAGACCGCGGCGCCCAAGCCGCGCATCGAGAAGGCGGCCGACCTGCCGCGCTTCAGCTACAAGCTCGATGCCAAGGTCGAGGAGGTGGTGCGCTCGCGTGAGCGTTTTGCGACTTTGGCTGCGCAGTTGCGACGAGACGTCGAGTCGGTGCTGGCCGGTCACGAGATCGCCGACAAGGCGATGCAGCGCGACCTGATGAGCCAGCTGGCAGCGCTCGACTTCCTCGAGGGCCAGTACGACCGCACGATCGAGCGCGCCGAGCAGATCCGTGCCTTGCAGGAAAAGCCCGCCGACAAGCTGCTGTCGGGCCTTCGCCTGCGCGCGATGGCACAGGCTGCCAAGGCGCACGGCGTGGGCACCGAGGCCTACGCGCGCGCCGTCGGCGAGGCGATTGCCAAGGAGATCGCGCCGATGCCGCGCGAGCTGGTCGAGAACGGGCTGAAGGAGGCCAAGGCCGGCGCCGAGACGATGGGAGAGGGGCGTCTGATCGGCTTCCTGCGCGAGGTCGTCCAGCCGGTGGTGGACGCCAACGGCGCGCTGTCGTCCGATTTCACGCCGGCGCTGATCAACGTCAGACTGGCGCTGACCTCGGTGCTGCCGCTCAAGCAGGCCCTGATCGACACCTACGGCACCTGGCTGGCGGCCAACAAGGTGGTCAAGCCCGACATCTGGGCCGCGCGTGAAGTCACGTTGCCGGCCAGGCCGGGCGCCAGGCCGGTGGTGATGGCGGTCTGGGACAGCGGCAGCGACGTCAGCCTGTTCGGCAAGCACGTGGTTCGGGGGCGCGACGGCAAACCAGCCCTGATCGCGTTCGATAAGTACAGCCGCCCGGCCAAGGGCGACCTGATGCCGATTGCGCCTGAGCTGCGCGCCAAGCTGCCGCAGATGAAGGCCCGCACCAAGGGTTTCTCAGACCTGCAGTCGAACATCGACAGTCCGGAAGCGACGGAGGTCAAGCGCTTCATCTCGTCGCTCACGCCCGAGCAATACAAGGCGGCGATCGAAGAGCTCGGCCTGGCAGGCAATTACGAACACGGCACGCACGTGGCCGGCATCGCACTGGCGGGCAACCCGCAGGCGCGCCTGCTGGTCGGCCGCATCGAGTTCAGCCACACGCTCAAGCCGGATCCGTGCCCGAGCCGCGAGCAGACCGAGCGCGACGCCAAGGCCGCCGCTGCCTATGTCGACTTCTTCAAGCGACAGGGTGCGCGCGTGGTCAACATGAGCTGGGGCGGCAACGTCGGCGCGATCGAAAGCGATCTCGAGCAGTGCGGCATCGGCAAGACGCCGGAAGAGCGCAAGGCCACGGCGCGCGGCTACTTCGAGATCAGCAAGGCCGCATTGACCCAGGCCATGGCGGGTGCGCCGGGCATCCTGTTCGTGACGGCGGCGGGCAACAGCAACAACGACGCCTCGTTCATCGAGGACATTCCGGCCGGCATCGTGTTGCCCAACCTGCTGACGGTGGGCGCCGTCGACCGCGCGGGCGACGAGGCCAGCTTCACCAGCTACGGCCCAACCGTCAAGGTGCATGCCAACGGCTACCAGGTCGAGAGCTTTCTGCCGGGCGGCGAAAGGGTGGCCCTGTCGGGAACCTCGATGGCCTCGCCCCAGGTCGCCAACTTGGCGGGCAAGCTGCTGGCGGTGAATCCGAAGCTCACGCCGCCCCAACTGATCAAGCTGATCGTCGACAGCGCCGAGCGCACGGCCGACGGCCGACGCAACCTGATGCACCCGAAGAAGGCGCTGGCGGCTGCCAGCGCCACGCTCTGACGGCTTAGAGCACCTCGGAAGCGAAGTCGGCGAGCCGGGAGCGCTCGCCGCGCGCCAGCATCACATGGCCGCCGTGCGGCCAGCCCTTGAAGCGGTCGACGGCGTAGGTCAGGCCCGACGAGCCCTCGGTCAGGTAGGGCGTGTCGATCTGGGCCAGGTTGCCCAGGCAGACGATCTTGGTGCCGGGGCCGGCGCGCGTGATCAGGGTCTTCATCTGCTTGGGCGTCAGGTTCTGCGCCTCGTCGATCAGCAGGAACTTGTTCAGGAAGGTGCGCCCGCGCATGAAGTTCAGGCTCTTGATCTTGATCTTGCTGCGCACCAGGTCGTTGGTGGCGGCGCGTCCCCACTCGCCGGCCCCGGCATCGGTGCGCGACAGCACTTCGAGGTTGTCGTCCAGGGCGCCCATCCAGGGCCCCATCTTCTCTTCCTCGGTGCCGGGCAGGAAGCCGATGTCTTCACCCACCGGCACGGTTACGCGCGTGACGATGATCTCGCTGTAGCGGCGGTCGTCCATCACCTGGGCCAGGCCGGCGGCCAGGGTCATCAGGGTCTTGCCGGTGCCTGCGGTGCCGGTGAGGGTGATGAAATCGCACTCCGGATCCATCAGCAGGTTGAGCGCGAAGTTCTGTTCCCGATTGCGCGCGGTCACACCCCAGACAGCGTTCTTCTGGTGCGTGTACTCCTTCAGCGTCTTCAGCACCGCGGTCTTGCCGGTGATCTCTGTGACGCGGGCATACAGCGAGGCCGCGCCCGGCGTCTCGAGGTAGACGAACTGGTTGACCATCAGCACAGGCACCATTGGCCCTGCGATGCGGTAGAAGGTGTGGCCGCCCTGCTGCCAGCTCTCCATGGTCTTTCCATGGCGGTCCCAGAAGTCGGCTGGCAGCGGCAGCACGCCTGTGTAGAGCAGGTCGCCGTCTTCGAGGGTCTTGTCGTTGAAATAGTCCTCGGCGGCCAGACCCAGGGCACGCGCCTTGACGCGCATGTTGATGTCCTTGGACACCAGCACCACTTCGCGCTGCGGCAACTGCTCGCGCAGGCTCATCACGACGCCGAGGATCTGGTTGTCGGCCTTGCCCTGGGGCAGACCGGCTGGCAGCTTGACGTCCAGCAGGGTGGTCTGGAAGAACAGCTTGCCGGCCGCCTCGCGGTGCCCGCTCTTGGCCAGTGGAATGCCTTCCTTGGGGTCGCGCAGGCCGTCGGCGGCCAGCGCGTCGAGCTCACGGCTGACCTGGCGCACGTTGCGTGACACCTCGCTCATGCCGCGCTTGTGGCCGTCGAGTTCCTCGAGCGTGATCATCGGCAGGTAGATGTCGTGCTCTTCGAAGCGGAACAGGCAGGTGGGGTCGTGCATCAGCACATTGGTGTCGAGCACGAACAGCTTCGCCGGCCCACTGCCGCGCGCCTTGCGGGGCTTGGTCTGCGGCACCGGCGGGCGCAGCGGCGCGCTCGCTCGTGCCGGTGCTACGGGCAGCGGTGGCGCGGCAATGGCGGCAGCGCTGTCGAAGAGATCGAGCACGCCACCGTCCGGCTCGGCGCTGGCCTGCGATTTGGTCGATCGGGGTGCCGTTCGGGGTGCGGCCTGGGATTCGAAGTCGGCGGGAGCGAGGAGGGCGGCTTTGCGTGCGGGGGGCTTGGGCAGGGGCATTTGCGGGGGGCGGGCCTGATGTGGGGTGTTCAGAAACAAAAAAGCCGCACAGTCGGCTGTGCGGCTTTCATCGGTTGCGCGTCGCTTCTCGTCTCACGGGCATGGCTGCATTATGCGGCTGGGCGCCATCTGTACCGTTCACCTGTCGGTGACAAGCAACAGTGGTGAGTCGAGCCGAGGAGCGCTCAGGCGGCCTTCTTTAGCAGCTTGACGGCCTTGAGCACTTCGTCGACATGGCCGGCCACCTTGATGCCGCGCCACTCGCCGCGCAGAACGCCCTCGGCGTCGATCAGGAAGGTGCTGCGCTCGATGCCCTTGACCTTCTTGCCGTACATGAT
>JAZKIW010000078.1:0-38772 GCA_040384625.1 Pseudomonadota bacterium
CTGTACCACCTGCCGCCGGAAGAAGACGCGAAGATCCCGACCGTCTGCCACAGCCTGGACCAGGCCCTCGACTATCTCGACAAGGGCCGAGCCTTCCTGACCAAGGGCGGGGTTTTCACAGATTCGTACATCGACGCCTATATTGAGCTCAAGATGCAGGAAGTCACCCGCTTCCGCATGACAACGCACCCGGTCGAGTTCGACATGTACTACGCGCTCTGAGGCGCCAATCGGTCACGGTGCAGGGGGGCAGCGTCGGCTGCCCCTTTTTACTTGTGCACCGAGCCTGGGCCACAATGCGTTGAATGAGCATGATCAAACGCCCCGCTTTCAACACCTGGGTCGGCGCGATGCTGCTCGGCGTCACTGGCACCGTGGCCGCCCAGAGCGGCACGGTCTATCGTTGCCCCGGGCCGCCGGCGCTGTATACCGACCAGCTCACACCCCAGCAGGCCAAGGAGCGCGGCTGCCGCACGATCGAAGGTGCCCCGATCACGATCGTCTCCCTGCCCAAGCCCCGCCCGGTGGCGGGCGGCGCGGCGCCTTCGACGGCGGCGCGCGCGTCGGACGCCAAGGTCGATGCCGGTGAGCAGCGCGCGCGCGACAGCGACGCGCGCAAGATCCTCGAGTCCGAACTGCGCGCCGAAGAGGGCAAGCTGGCCGACCTGCAGAAGGAGTTCAACAATGGCGAGCCCGAGCGCCAGGGTGGCGAGCGCAACTACCAGAAGTACCTCGAGCGCGTTGAAGAGATGAAGGCCGCCATCGCCCGCAAGCAAAGCGACGTGGCCGCGCTCAAGCGCGAGTTGGCCAAACTGCCGGCACCGAAAGAGTAGCCCCATGGCCAGCACGGCCGCAGAGGCCACCGACTCGCTGGCCGCCTTCGACATGCTGGCGACGATGGTCGCCGTGGTGCGCTCTGACGGCATGTGCCTGCACGCCAACGCTGCCTTCGAGAACCTGCTCGGGGTGCCGCGACGTGCCTTGCTGGGGACGATGCTGCCGGACTGGTTGGTCGAGCCTCAGCAGATGGGCGAAACCCTGGCGGCGGTGTGCGCCAACCGCATTGCCAGCGGCCGCTTCGACGCCCAGCTGCGCCGGCCCTCCGGCGGTCATCCCGAGTTACTGCCCGTGCATGTGATCGTCAACCAGACCGATGACCGCGAACGGGTCCTGGTCGAGATGATTGAGATCGAGCAGCAGACGCGGCAGGACAGGGAAGAGCGCACCCAGGGCCAGGCCCAGGCCAACAAGGAGCTGGTGCGCAACCTGGCGCACGAGATCAAGAACCCGCTCGGCGGCATCCGCGGCGCGGCACAACTGCTCGGCATGGAGCTCGAAGGCAAGCGTGAGCTGACCGAGTACACCCAGGTCATCATCGCCGAGGCCGACCGCCTGCAGTTGCTGGTCGATCGCCTGTTGGCCCCGCACCGCCGCGCCCACATCGTCGCCGACGTCAACGTCCACGAGGTCTGCGAGCGCGTGCGCTCGCTGGTGGTGGCCGAGCATCCGCGCGGACTGGTGGTCAAGCGCGACTACGACACCTCGATCCCCGAGTTCCGCGGCGACCGCGAGCAGCTGATCCAGGCTGTCCTGAACATCGCCCACAACGCCGTGCAGGCACTCGGCGAGCGCATCCTGGCGGGCGACGCCGAGCTGACCTTCCGCACGCGGATCGGACGGCAGGTGACCATCGGCAAGCTGCGTTGGCGCTTGGCACTCGAATTGCATATCGAGGACAACGGGCCCGGCGTGCCCGAGGCGATCCGTGACCGCATCTTCTTCCCGCTGGTGACGGGACGCGAAGGCGGATCAGGCCTCGGGCTGACCTTGGCGCAGACATTCGTGCAGCAACACCAGGGCTCGATCGAATGCGCCAGCGAACCGGGCCGCACGGTGTTCACGATCCTCATCCCGCTGCCATGACACAGAAGCTCCGCGCATGAAACCCATCTGGGTCGTCGACGACGATCAATCGATCCGCTTCGTGCTCGAGAAGGCGCTGGCGCGCGAGCAGTTCCCGGTGCGTGCCTTCGCCAACGCGCGCGATGTGCTGGTTGCGCTCGACGACGACGAACCCCAGGTGCTGGTCAGCGACATCCGCATGCCCGGCGGCTCGGGCCTGGACCTGCTGGCCAAGATCAAGCAGCGCTTGCCGGGTCTGCCGGTGATCGTGATGACCGCCTATTCCGACCTCGACAGCGCCGTCTCTGCGTTCCAGGGCGGGGCCTTCGAATACCTGGCCAAACCTTTCGACGTGCCCAAGGCGGTCGAGCTGATTCGCCGCGCGGTCGAAGAGAGCCTGCGTGAAGCGGTGGCCAACGAGCGTCCCGGCGACACGCCCGAGATGCTCGGCCAGGCGCCGGCGATGCAGGACCTGTTCCGCGCCATCGGCCGCCTGAGCCAGAGCCACGTCACGGTGCTGATCACCGGCGAGAGCGGCTCGGGCAAGGAACTCGTCGCGCGCGCGCTGCACAAGCACAGCCCGCGCAGCAACGGCCCCTTCGTCGCCATCAATACCGCAGCCATCCCGAAAGACCTGCTCGAGAGCGAGCTGTTCGGCCACGAGCGTGGCGCATTCACCGGGGCGCAGACGATGCGTCGCGGTCGCTTCGAGCAGGCCGACGGCGGCACCCTGTTCCTGGACGAGATCGGCGACATGCCCTTCGACCTGCAGACGCGCCTGCTACGCGTCCTGTCGGATGGCCAGTTCTACCGCGTCGGCGGCCACCAGCCGCAGAAGAGCAACGTGCGCGTGATTGCGGCCACACACCAAAACCTGGAACAGCGGGTCAAGGACGGTGCGTTCCGCGAGGACCTTTTCCACCGCCTCAACGTGATCCGCCTGCGCCTGCCCGCCCTGCGCGAGCGGCGCGACGACATCCCGGTGCTGGCGCGCCAGTTCCTGCAGAAGAGTGCCAAGGATCTCGGGGTCGACGCCAAGCGCCTTTCGGACGCGGCGCTGGTGCGCTTGGCCGCATTCGACTTCCCCGGCAACGTGCGTCAGCTCGAGAACATCTGCCATTGGCTGACGGTGATGGCGCCGGCCCAGGTGGTCGAGCAGAAGGACCTGCCGCCCGAATTGCTCGCCGACGCGTTGGCCATGCCCGCGGCGGCCGCCGCGGCGCCTGCCGCGCCGGTGGCGGCCCTGTCTGTCGCGGCGCCGGTGCTGCCGACGCCGCTGGGCAGTGCGGGCAACTGGCTCGGTGATCTGGAGCGCGAAGCCCGCAACCTGCTCGACGCGGGCACGCCCGAAGTCTGGGACGCGCTGACACGCCAGTTCGAAGCCAAGCTGATCCTCACCGCGCTAGACAGCACTCGCGGCCGTCGCATCGAGGCGGCGCAACGCCTGGGCATCGGCCGCAACACGATCACGCGCAAGATCCAGGAGCTCGGCCTCGACGACTGAGGCTGTGACTTAGCGCTGTCGTTCACGCTCGCCGTCCGCGAACACCTCGGCAACGACACGCCTGACATCACTCGGCAGGAACGGCTTCTCGAGCACCGGGCGCCCGCTCTGGGCGACAAACTGGCGCAGGCCCGACGACAGGGTGTCCCCGGTCACGAACACCACCTGACCGACCCTGCGTGGCCAGCGTCGCTCGATCTCCAGGTACAACGCACGGCCGTCCATGTCGGGCATGCGCATGTCCATCAGCACCACGTCGTAGTGCGTTGTGGCCATCCGCTCTAGGGCCTCGTGGCCCGAACCGGCGGTGACCACCCGGTCTTGCGCGCCGGCCAGGATCTGGGCCAGGGTTTCGCGCAGTTCCACCTCGTCGTCGATGATGAGAATGCTGCGCCTGGCCGCACCCGCCGTTGCCGGGGCCAGCGCATCGGCGGACGTCGCCGACACGCTGCCGACGGGCAGCTCGACGCGGAACTCGGCGCCCCCACCAGGCGGACCGTCGACCCTGAGCGTTCCGCCATGGGCCTCGACGATGCCCAGGCTCACGGCCAGCCCGACGCCGGTGCCGAAGCCGGTCGGCTTGGTGGTGAAGTAGGGCTCGAACACCCGTGCGCGCAGATGCACGGGAATGCCGGGGCCGTTGTCGGCGAGCGTGAGATGAACGCGATCGGCCGCGGCGTCGAAGAGTGTGCGCAGCAGGATCCTGCGCGGCGCGGGCCGGTCCTGCAGAGCGTGCTGGGCGTTGATGATCAGGTTCAGCAGCACCTGGTGCAACTGGTCGGCATCGGCCTGGATCATCGGCACGTCGCGCGCGAGGTCGAGCGTCACCTCGATGCTGCTCGTGCGCACGGCGTAGGCGGTGATGTCGAGCGCGGCGGTCACGACCTCGTTGATGTCCACCGGGCCGCGCGCCGGCCGCTGCTGGCGCGCCATGCCGACGAAGGTGCGCACGATGCGCGCGCAGCGCTCGGCAGCGGTGCGGATCTTCACCGCGACGGCGCGGGCCGCCGGATCGCCTTGCTCCTCCAGCAACACGGCGCGCGCGACCACGACGGAGAGCGGGTTGTTCAACTCATGCGCCACGCCCGCCAGCAATGAGCCCAGCGCGGCCAGCTTTTCGCGTTGATGCAGCGCTTCGCGCTGCTGCGCCAGTTCCTGCGCGGCTTGCTTCTTTTCCGTGATATCGCGCGCCAGCGCCAGGACCCGGTCCTGGCCCCCGATGGTGACGCGTTTGACGAACACCTCATGCCAGCGCAGGCTGCCGTCCTTGCGTTTGCCGAGCCACTCGATGTGCGACGGCTGGCCAGCAGCGGCGCGCGCGACCAAGGCCATCGCGTCCTGCTGGGTGTGAGGGCGCTCGCCGCTGCCCAGCGCGCCGATCTCCAGTTGCCGGAACTCCTCGCGCGTGTAGCCGAAGGTCATGCTGGCCTTGGGATTGACGTCGACGATGGCGCCGCTGTCGATGTCGTGCACGAAGATCGCATCCTCCGACGCGTCAAAGATCGCCCGGTAGCTGGCTTCGGACACGCGCAGAGCTTCGTCGGCGCGCTGCCGGGCGGCCATGTCGCTGGCAATGGCCACGGCCATGGAGTCGAAGGCGCGGCCGAGCCGGCCGAGTTCGTCATGGCCGCCGAGTCCGCTGCGGGCTGTCAGGTTACCTGCCGCGAGTTGCTCGGCCGCGCGCACCAGGCGGGCGCTGCGGCGTGTCAGCAGGAAGTGAAAGGCCAGCCACATCCCGAGTGCCAGCGCCGTCACCCAGCCGGCCCAGTACAGCGACTGCTGAACCACCTGCGCGCGGGCCTCGGCCTTGGGCCGGGCCAGGTCGTAGGCGACGAACAGGCTGGCGCTGCGCGAGGGACGCAGCTGTTCCCCTTCACGACCCATCAGGATGCCGGCGTAGGCGAGCAATGCCTTGTCCTGCGCATCGGTCTTGAGGTGAGCGCGGCGCTCGCGCAGCGCGATGCTGGCTTCCGTGCCGTCGAACAGCGGTAGCACGGCTGCGGCGGGCTGTCCGAGCCAGGCGCGACGCGTCGCGGCAATGACGGTGTCGCGGTCATCGGTCAGGGCCGCGTGGAGGATGTCGTGGTTGTGCGCCAGCACCGCGATCTCGTGTTGCGCCACCGCCAGGTCGCCCTTGAGCAGCAGGTACTCCAGCGTGCTCTGCAAACGCGACATCTCCTGAGCCGCCCGCTGACGGCTCTGCGCCTCGGCGGCGCGCTCGGCGCGCGGGGCGTGGTAGCCGAGGTTCACGGCGCTCAGCAGCGCGGCAAAACCCAGCAGCATCAGCGGCACCGTGATCCTCAGCGAGGCCGGCACGCGCAGCGTCACGGTGGCAGGCTCGACAAGGGCGCGGGTGCTAGCACCTGTTCGATATCGAGGCCAGCGCGCAGTAACTGCGCTTCCAGCATCAGGTTCATCAGGCGTCGGCCGGACGTTGCCAGAGCGGGGGCGGGACCACCGAGCATCTTCAGGTTTTCATCGCGCGAAGGGATGTGCAGGTCGTGCAAGGTGGCCAGGAACTGCTCGCCGCTCGTCTGCTGGCGGATGCCCATGCGCCGGCCGGCGTCCGCGGGCTCGCGCGCCAGGTAGTCGATGGCCTTGAACCAGCCGGACAGCAGGGCCTGCACGGCCCTGGGCTGGCGATCAAGCACACCCGCGCGCACGGCGATCAGGTCGACGATTTCGCCAGGGATCTCGGTGCTGTCGAACAGGACCTTCGCGCCCGCCCGCCGCAATTGGCCGCGAAACGGCTCGAATGTGACGGCGCCGTCGACCTGCCCCTTCTCGAAGGCGCCCGGCTGCTCGTTGGACTCGAGGTGCACAACGCTGACGTCGCCTGCCTGCATGCCGTTCAGCGCCAGGGCCCGGCTCAGGACGAAGGCACCGAGCGCGCCGCTTTCCACCGCCACGCGCTTGCCGCGCAGGTCCTGCATGCTGCGCATGTCGGGACGGCCGACGACCACATCGGCGCCGTGCGACACGTCGACCACCAGGACGATGCGCGGTTGCAGGCCGTCGACGGCCAGACCGAACAGTTCGTCCAGACTGATCACCATGCCATCGATGGCCTGGTTGCGAAAGGCGCGCAGGACTTCGCTGGCCGACGGGTACTCCAGGAGTTGGACCGTCTTCGGGTTCAAGTGCCCGAGTTCGCGCGCGAGGTAGAGCGGCTCGCTGCCGATCCACACGTTGGTACCGATGCGCAGCGCGGGTTCGGGGTCTGCGGTGCAGGCGCCGAGCGGAAAGGCGAGCGAGAAGCCTGCCGCCAGGCACGCGCGCCGGCCCGGTTGCGCACAGGTCCTCATGCGGCTTTCACTCTCCGGCGGGCACGAAGACGTAGCCTGCGTTGCGCAGCGTCCGAATGAACTGCGGATGCTCGGGATCGGGCTCGATTTTTCGGCGCAGGCGCATGATGCGCAGGTCGACACTGCGGTCGAACGGGTCCCAATCGCGCTGCTGGCTCGAGTTCAGGATGTGTTCGCGCGACAGCGGCTCGTTGGGGTGCTGCGCCAGGGCCTTGAGCAGATCGAACTCGAGCGGTGACATCGAGATCTCGGTGCCGGTGTCGTCGGTCAGGCGGTGCGCAGCGAGGTCGAGCACGCAGCGTCCCATGCGCACGCGTTCTGCGCCGATCTCGCCGCGGGCGGCTGACGAGGTACGGCGCAGCACGCTCTTGACCCGCGCGAGCAGTTCTCGCGGATCGAAGGGCTTGGGCAGGTAGTCGTCGGCGCCCATCTCCAGACCGACGATGCGATCGACGACCGTGGCGGCCGAAGTCAGCATGACGATCGCCAGCTTCGGGTAGCGCTCGCGCAGGTGTCGCGCGAGGCTCAGGCCGTCCTCGCCGGGCATGTGGATGTCGACCAGGGCCAGGTCGATCTCCTGCTCGGCCGCCAGCGTGCGTGCCGCCTCGGCGTTCGCGGCGCCTATGGCGGCATAGCCGTGCGCAACGAAGTAGTCCTCGACGACCTCGCGTACGTCCGGCTCGTCATCGACGACCAGGATGGTGGCCTTGGGGCCCATGGGCACTCGCTCCTCTCGTACGGGCCGCCTGCGTGCCCACTCTGAAGAATAAGTCGATCCAGTCGTCGGAGAGGCGCGCGGGCCCGTCCATGAAACAAAAGAAACAAGAACCGCCGCAGCCTGAAGTCCTCTGCGCGGAGCGGCTCCTTAGAGTGCCGACAGCCCATCTCGCAGAGGACCCCCTTGTCATGAAACCCGAACCCATTTCGCGCGCCGACGATGGCCGCGCTGCGTCAGCGTCCGGCCTCTTCGGCCTCGTCGCCGCGACCGCCGTCGTCGCGGTGCTCGCTGCGACCGTGATGCTCGCGACCGCATCGGACTCACGCCCGCCGCCGACGGCGTCAGCAGCGCAGGCGGCGCTCGATCCGGCGCGGTTCATGCTGAACGCGCTGATCGTGCCGGCCCTCGACAGCGACGCTGTGCCCCTGCGCTGGGTCGATCCGCGGTCCGCCTCGCTGTGCGGGCCGGCGACCACGGTGCACCTGAACCGCAAACCACTGGTGGCGGGCAGCGTGGTGCCTGCAACGTCCTTCGAACTCGAGTGGCACGCCGATGGCTGTCGACCCTTCGGCGTCAGCGGGCCGCGGTTGGACGGGCGCGTGCGCCTGACGGTGTTCAGGGAAGACGGCGCGCTCAGCGCCATCGTCGAGCCCGCCGGCCTGCGCATCCGACACGCCGGGCGCGACACCACCTGGACGCGCCGCAGCGCGGGCTGGTTGCCGATCGACGACGGCCCGGGGGCGCCGGCGCAGCCCATCGAGTTGACGCCTTCCGGCGCCGGGGGCTAGGCCATGCAGCGCGTCTTCTTGACCGCGGCCGACGGCTACCGGATCGCGGCCCTGCGTTACGCCGCAGCGGGTCCGGTTCGGGCGAACCTGGTGGTGGCCGGTGCCACCGCCGTGCCACAGCACTACTACCGCCGCTTTGCCGAGTTCGCAGCTGCCAGGGGTTACTCGACGATGACGCTCGACTACCGCGGCATCGGACTTTCGGCGCCGCCGGCGCTGCGTGGCTTCAGGATGAACTTCCTCGACTGGGGTCGGCTCGACCTGGCCGCCGCCGTCGATGCGATGAGCAGCCCGGCGCGCCCCTTGTTCGTCGTCGGCCACTCCTACGGCGGCCACGCCTTCGGCATGCTGCCCAACCATGACCGCGTGGCTGGCTGCTACACCTTCGGCACTGGGGCCGGCTGGCACGGCTGGATGCCCGCGCTCGAACGCATCAAGGTGCTGGCGATGTGGCACCTGCTCGGTCCGGTCCTGACGCGCTGGAAGGGCTACTTGGCTTGGAGCCTGCTGGGCATGGGGGAAGACTTGCCGCTGGACTTCTATCGCCAGTGGAAGCGCTCGTGCCGCTATCCGAACTACTTCCTCGGCGATCCTGCCTTGGAGCACCTGGTCACGTCATTCGGCCAGGTCCGGGCGCCCCTGATGGCGGCCAACGCCATCGACGATCGCTGGTCACCGCCCCGGTCGCGCGACGCCTTCATGGTCGGCTACCGCAACGCGGCGCTCGAGTCGCTGGACATCGATCCGCGTCGCATCGGGCTGCGCTCGATCGGCCACCTGGGCTACTTCCGGTCCGACGCGCGGCCACTCTGGGCCGCGGCACTGGCCTGGCTCGATGCACGACGGCCGGTGCCGGGCGAAGCCGTGCCCACAACGGCCTGAGCGACTGCGCGGGACGCGGGTCAGGTCTGGCCGTGACGCCGATGCGCTGACCAGCGTCCCCAGCGCTCGAACTCGGAGCGCTGGCTGCGCGCCATCTCGCTCAGCTGCAGAGCGCCTTGAGGTCTTCGGGAATCGGAATGGCCCGCAGGCGCTCTGGGTGGGCTGGGTCGCGGACCACGAAGGCCCGCACCTCTGTGCCTTCGCACAGCAGGTCGTCGCCGCGCCGGATCACGTGGCGGTGATGGAAGACCTTGGCCGCCCACTGTTCGATGCTGGTGTGGACTTCAATCGTTTCCCCGTAGGTCGCGGGTTTGAAGAACTTGGTGTGGATCTCGAGCAGGGGCGTGCCGACGATGCCGCGCGACTTCATCAGCTCACGCCAGGGCGGCACGCCGCAGGCCCTGAAGAAGGCCAGCGAGGCTTCGTCCATCCAGCGGCTGAAGTTGGGGAAGAAGACGATGCCGGCGGGGTCGCAGTCGCCGAAGTGCACTTCGACCTTGTGGATGTTGCGCTTGCCCTGCGTCATGTCTTCTGCACCTTTGCCGAACGCTTTTTCAGAAAGTCCCGCACGCGCTCCTTGGCCGCGTCGTCGCCTTGCGCAATCGAAGAGCGCGGCAGGGCCCGGGTGATGGCGAAGTTCAGGCGCACGGCAAGCTTCCTCAGGCTTGGATGACCCGCGCATCGCAGGGCTCCGCATACAGGCGATCGACCTCGGCGGCGCGACGCGCCAGCACCAGGCGCTGGTTAACGTAACCCTTGTCGGTGATCTCGCCCGCGGCGGCGCTGGGCCCATCGGGCAGCAGCAGGGCACGGCCGAGAGCCTGCGACGAGCCGCCCCCTTCTGCCCGCAACACGCGCAAGGCGTCGCGCACGTGGGCGTCAACCTGCCCGGCAGGCAGGCGCCGCGCGGTTTCGGTGAGGAAGACCAGGGCACCGACCTCGCCGCGCTCGTGCCCGGTGATGACCACGTCCTGCGCGTGCGGCGCCAGTGCGGAGACCACTCGCACGCGCAGCGTGCCGACGCTGACCCAGGTGCCACTGCCGAGTTTGAAGTCCTCGGCCACCCGGCCGTTGAAGACCACGCCTCGCAGCGGGTGGTCTTCATCGAGCAGGTGGCCGGCGTCGCCGATGCGGTAGTAGCCTTCCTCGTCGAAGGCCTCGCGCGTTGCTGCGTCGTTGTTGCGGTAACCGGGGAAGACGTTGTCGCCCTTGACGCGCATTTCGAGCTTGCCGGCATTGGGGATGAACTTCAGGCTGACGCCGGGCATCGGCAGGCCGATGACGCCGGGGCGGTCCAGGCGCCAGCTCGGGAAGGTGATCGCGGGCGCGGTTTCGGTGGCGCCCCAGGAGGTGGTGAACCAGACCGGTTCGTCGCGCACCTGGGCGGCCACCGCTTCGAGGCGGCGCCAGGTCGAGAGCGGCATGCCGGCACCGGCGTAAAACACCATGCGCAGGCGCTCGAAGAAGCGGCGCGCCAGGTCGAGGTCGGCTTCCAGCGCCGGCAGCATCATCTCGTAGCCGCGCGGCACGTTGAAGTAGACCGTCGGTTGCACATCGCGCAGGTGCGCGATGGTCTTGTCGATCGCCCCCGGCAGGGGCCGGCCGTCGTCGATGTACAGCGTGCCGCCATGGCGCAGCACCAGGTTGATGTTGTGGTTGCCGCCGAAGGTGTGGCTCCAGGGCAGCCAGTCGAGCAGCACGGGCTTCTCGGTGCCGAGGAAGCGCAGGGTCTGGGCCAGCATTTGCTGGTTGGCGCAGAGCATGCGCTGGTTGTTGATGACCACCTTCGGCTGGCCGGTCGAGCCCGAGGTCAGCAGGTACTTGGCGTGGGTGTCGGGGGTGATCGCGGCAAAGGCCCGCATCACCGCCGACGTTTCGTTGGCGGCGCGGAGATGGGCGAAGTCCAGCGCAGCGCGATGTGTGCCGGCGCCCTGGCTGAAAACGAGGACGGCTTCGATGCCGGCGCCGGCCAGTGCAGGGCCATAGGTCGCCGCGTCGCTGGCATAGACCAGGGCCGGGTCCAGCGCGCGCAGGATGCCGTGGACGCGAGAGAAATCGCCCTGTGCCAGGCGGCAGTAGCCGCTCGAGACGCTGCACACGGCGCGGCCGATGTGCATCGCGGCCAACATCAGCATCAGGTGATCGAGGGCGTTGTCGGACAGGATGACGATCGGCTTGCCCCTGGGCAGAGCGAGATCGAGCAGGCCCTGCGCGACCGCGCCGACCTGGCGCCTCAACGCGCCCCAGCCAAGGCGCGTCCAGCCGTTGGCATCGGGTTCGGCCACCGCCAGCGCATCGGGCGTGTCGCGGGCCCACTGTTCGAGCCACTCACCGACACAGCGCGCATAAGGTGCGAGGGCTTCGGGCGACTGCAGCAGGAAGGCGCCACCGCCCAGATCGGTCTTGCGCGTGGCAGGGGGCGCCAGTAGACGCGGGTTGTCGAAGAAGCCTGGCGGCATGCCGGTCTCCATGCGCATCGCGCGCATGTCTTGGACCATGATCTTAGGCGCCATCGAAGCTGACATCGACAGCCTCAGGCGGGCAGGCGCTGCTCGCGGAAGAAGCCGAGCTTTTCCTGCGCGACGCGGTCGGAGTAGGAAAACAGCACGAGCTCGTCCTGGGCGTGCAGCGTGTAGGCCATCCAGCCCGGGACGACCACGACATCGTGCGGCGTCAGCTCGAAGCGCAGGCCGCCGACGCGCAATTCACCGCGGCCTTCGACGGCGATGAACACCGTGCTGTCGCTGCCGCGGTAGGGCAGGGTGGCGAAGCCTGCGGGAAGCAACCGGATCATGGTCGCCATCGTCGGCATTGCCCAACCGCCATCGCTCGGGTTGACGTAGCGCATCAGGTGGCCTGCATGCGCGTCGGGAGCACCAGCCTGCGCCAGGCTGTGCAGCGCCTCGCGGGTGCGCGCGTAGGGGTAGTTGAAAACCGGCGAGTTCAGCGAGGCGTTGCGGTAACCCACCGGCAACAGGCCCTGGCCGTAGCGCGCCAGTGCGTCGCCGGTCGGCCGCGTGACCGCGGCCTCGTCATCACGGTGGTCTTCGCGGAAGGTGCTGTTGAAGAAGGCGGTGATCGGAATATCCAGACCGTCGAGCCAGACCATGGGCCCGCTGGCTTCATGGCCGTGGTGGTGCCAGGTCCAGCTCGGCGTGATGACGAAGTCGCCCGGCTGCATGACCGTCTTCTCGCCGTCGACCGCGGTGTAGGCGCCGCTGCCTTCGACGATGAAGCGCAGCGCGCTCTGGGTGTGGCGGTGGGCCGGAGCGACTTCGCCCGGCATGATCAGTTGCAGGCCCGCATACAGCGAATTCGTGACCTGCGACGAGCCCTTCAGCCCCGGGTTCTCGAGGATCAGCACGCGGCGCTCGGCTTCCTTCGCGCTGATGTGTTCGGCCGATTCGAGCACCGCGGGCCGCACCTCGGCATAAGCCCAGCGATGCGGCACGCCGACGGGCGTCGGCTCTCTCGGCACCAGGGACTTCAGCCGAGTCCACAGCGGCGCCATGTGCTGCGGCTCGATCCGGTTGTAATACGCCTGGCGACTGTCCTCGCTCATGTCTCACCTCGCGTCAAGCAGTTCTCGGCCTTCCAGCCGTACAACCATTCCATCGCATCGTAGAAGCGCTCGGGCGTGCGGCCTTTCCACAGGTCGTTGCGAACCAGGCGCTCGACGCCCTTGGCATGGAAGATGCGCCCCATCTCGCGTGCCGAGAGCACGATGCGCGCGGTACGGGCCACGCGCGAATGTTGGTACAGCACGTAGGCCTTGGCGAAGTCGTTGTGGTGGAAGCGCAGCGCCTCGCCCAGGGTCACCGCGTCCTCCATCGCCATGCAGGCGCCCTGGGCCAGGTACTGCAGGGTCGGGTGGGCGGCATCGCCCAGCAGAGTGATGCGGCCGAAGTTCCACTGCCCGATCGGCTCGCGGTCGGCCGTGGCCCAGCGTTTCCAGTCCTTCGGCAGGTCGATCAATTGGCGCGCCCGAGGGCAGATGCCGTCGAAGTAGCTCTGCACCTCGGCGCGGCTGCCTTCGCGCACGCCCCACTGTTCCTTGTCGCGGCTGTGGAAGGTGACGACCACGTTGTACTGCTCGCCGCCGCGCAGCGGGTAGTGCACCAGGTGGCAGTTGGGGCCCACCCAGATGCTGGCGGCATTCCATTGCAGGTCGGCCGGGAAGTCGTGCTTGTCGACGACCGCGCGGTAGACCACATGCCCCGATACGAGCGCTTCGTCGCCGACGAACTGCTGCCGAACGGCCGACTTGACGCCATCGGCGCCGATCAGAGCCAGGCCGAGGTGGCGCCCGCCGTTGGCATCGAAGACCGTGACGCCGTCGCCGTCCTGCTCGACCCGCTGCACCGCGGTCGAGGTGACGACCTCGATGCGGCCGGTGGCCATCGCACCTTCGAGCAGCGAGCCGTGCACGTCGGCGCGATGGATGACCGCGTAGGGGTTGCCGAAGCGTTGGCGAAAGGCCGCGCCGGTCGGGATGCGGCCGACCAGGCGCTCGTCGAGTGCGTCGTGCATCACCATCGCGTCGGTGTAGACGGCGCGTGCGCGGGCGATCTCGCCGATGCCCAGGGCATCGAAGGCGGCGAAGCCGTTCGGGCCGAGCTGGATGCCGGCGCCGATCTCGCCGAGCTGTGCCGACTGCTCCAGCACCTTGACCGCAAAGCCGCGCCGCGCCAGCGCCAGCGCGGTGGCGATGCCGCCGATGCCGCCGCCGGCCACGAGCACGGTCAGGGAGCGTGAGGCCTCGGGCATGTCGGTCCGACCGGCGTCGACGACTCAGGCGAGGGTCATGATCACCGGCGCGTGGTCGCTCGGCTTGTCCCACTTGCGCGGCACGCGGTCGATCACGCAGGCCGAGACCTGGGGCACGAGCGCCTGGCTGACCAGGATGTGGTCGATGCGCAGTCCGCGGTTCTTCTGATAGCCGAGCATCCGGTAGTCCCACCACGAGTAGCTCTTTTCAGGTTGCTCGAAGAGGCGAAAGGCGTCCGTCAATCCGAGCGCGAGCAGGGCCTTGAAGTGGTCGCGCTCTGCGGTGGTGTGGTGGATCGTTTCAGCCAGCCCCAGCGGGTCGAAACTGTCGCGGTCCTCCGGGACGATGTTGAAGTCGCCGAGCAGGGCCAGGTGCGGGTGTGCCGCGAGTTCGCCCGAGAGCCACTCGCGCAGGGCGCGCAGCCAGGACATCTTGTATTCGAACTTCTCGCTGCCCGGTGCCTGGCCGTTGACGAAGTAGCCATTGACCACGCGCAGCGCGCCGGCCGGCGTGTCCAGTGTCGCGGCGATGACGCGCGACTGCTCGTCGGCAAAGCCGACGATGTTGCGCGTCACTTCGCGAAGAGGCTGCCGGGTGAGGATCGCGACGCCGTTGTAGGTCTTCTGGCCGAAGATAGCTGCCTGATAGCCGGCCGCCTGCAGCGCGTCGAGCGGGAACTTGTCGTCGCTCATCTTGAGCTCCTGCAGGCACAGCACGTCGACCGGGTTGGCGATCAGCCAGTCGAGCACATGCTGCAGCCGGGCGGTCAGTGAGTTGACATTCCAGGTGGCGAGTTTCAAGGGTCGTCCCGTCGCAGTTGCCGTCTGCGCCAGTGTTGCACACGGCATCGGCGCGGTCCGGCTCGCGGGCCAGCACTGTGGTGCAATCCGCCGATGCTGCGAAACCTGAAGGACCTCTTCGGCCTGCTGGAGCCACCGCCCCCATCGGCCAGCGAGCGCGCGGTCGAGCACACCCTGCAATTGGCGACGGCCGTGATGCTGATCGAGGTGATGCGCGCCGATGCCCAGTTCGACAACACCGAGCGCCGCGCGGTCATCGACGCACTGCGTGCCAAGTTCGGTCTGACCGATGAAGAGATCGACCGCCTGATCGAGCTCGCCGGGCAGGCTGCACGCCGGGCCACGGACTGGTTCGAATTCACGTCGCATATCAACGCGCACTTCGACATGGCGGCCAAGGTGCGCATGGTCGAATACATGTGGAGCGTGGCCTACGCCGACGGCCACCTGCACGACCACGAGCGGCACACCCTGTGGCGCCTGTCCGACCTGCTCCACGTGCCGCACGCCGCCTACATCAACGCCAAGCTGCGGGCCAAGCAGCTGGCGGAAGGCTGAGGCATGGGCAAGCTCTCTGCCGACGAAGTCGACCAGTACCGGACCGAAGGCTGGGTCATCCCGCGCTTTCGCCTGCCCGCGGCACGGACGGCGGCGATGCTGACGGCACTCGACACCCTCCTGCACGACAACCCCGACGTGCGTCCCGAGAAGCTGGTTTCAGCGCATGTTGAAGGCGACAACGGCGAAGGGGTGCGCGGCAGCCGGGCCTTCCTCGACCTGGCGCGCGACCCGGAGATCGTCGAACTGGTGAGCGGGGTGCTGGGCGACGACATCATCCTGTGGGGCTGCCATGTGTTCTGCAAGCCGGCCGGGGAGGGCTACGAAACGCCCTGGCACCAGGACGGGCACTACTGGCCGATCCGACCGCTGGCCAATTGCACCGTGTGGGTGGCGCTCGAAGAGTCGAGCGTAGAAAACGGCTGCCTTCGGGTCATCCCGCGCTCGCATGCTGGCAAGCACTTGCACGAGCACCTGCACGAAGAGCGCAGCGACCTGACGCTGAACCAGCGTCTAGTTGCCGGCGCGTTCGACGAAGCCAGCGCGGTGGACCTGGAGTTGCAGCCAGGCCAGATGTCGCTGCACGATGTCTACATGATTCATGGCGCGCAGGAGAACCGCTCGGCGAAGCGCCGCACCGGCGTGGCCCTGCGCTACATGCCGTCGACTTCGGTGTTCGAGCGCCACCTCAAGCCCGTCGATGGCAAGACCGGCGTCGCGGTGGACTTCGCCCATCGGCCGCTCTGGCTGGTCAAAGGCGCGGACCGCAGCGGGTGCAACGACCTCGACATCGGGCACCATCAGGCGGCGCGGCGGTAGGTGACGAAGGCGTAGCGCGTGCCGTCGGCTGCGACACGCGCGTCGCGCTGCACTTCAGCAAAGGCCGTGCCGTCGATCGCTGGGAAGAAGGTGTCGACGCCGTCGAACGAGGTATCGACCTCGGTCAGCACCAACTCGTCGGCCTGGGGCATCGCCAGCGCGTAGAGCTCGCCGCCGCCGATCACGAACACCTTGTCCGCGTCGGCGGCGAGGCGCACCGCGTGGGCGAGCGATGGCGCTGCCTCGGCGCCGCTGGCGTGCCAATCGGCGTTGCGCGTGACGACGATGTTGCGCCGCCCGGGCAGCGGTTTGAACCTGGCTGGAAGCGAGTCCCAGGTCTTGCGACCCATGATCACCGGACAGCCCATCGTCGCGGCGCGAAAGTGCTTCTGGTCATCGCGCTCTTGCCACAGCAAGCCACCGCCGCGGCCGATGGCACGTTGGCGGTCGAGAGCGGCGATCAGGGCCAGCGTCGGTCCGGTCTTGTTCATGGCGCGGCATTGTCGCCGCGCGCTGCGCGCACCGGCGGGCTCGCCCGCTGGCCGGTCGCGCTCGCGATGGCGATCACGATGCATAGCGCGGCCAGCCAGTCGGTGGCCTGTGGTACCTCGCCGACGAGGATGGCCGAGCTGGCGATGCCGACCACCGGCACCGCCATCACCGAGAACGCACTGGCCTGCGTCGGCAGCGAGCGCGCCAGGGTGAACCAGATGATCTGGGCATAGCCGAAGTTGAGGAACACGCCATAGACGAGGGACCACCAGGTGGCGGCATGCCACTCGCGCCAGGCCGGCAGCGGCTCGACCAGCCAGGCCAGCACGCAGAAGAAGACCGAGCCGTAGACCATCATCCAGACCGTCACCGCCTCGGTCGGCAGGGTCAGGGTGCTGCGCCGCATCAGCACGGTGCCAAGCGCCCAGGACAGTGCGGCGCCCTGCAGCCACAGCACACCGATCGGCCGCCCGCTCAAGGCTGTCAATTCGTTGACCGCCAACAGGCCGATGGCGGCGCTCGCCGCGACGACGGCCAGCCACGAGCGCGTGCTCATGCGCTCGCCGAACAGCAGCACGCTGATCAGCACCGTCCACACCGGCATCGTGAAGGCCAGGATGACGGCGCGGCCGGCAGGCAGCTGGGTCAGGCCGATGATCGAGCACAGGTGCCATCCGATGATGTTTGGCAGCGCCAGCCAGGCCAGGCGCAAGGCGTCGACGCGGCTCACGCGCAACGGTACGCCGCGCCAGGAGAAGAAGGCGATCAGGGTCAGGGTGCCGCAGCCCATGGTGATGGCGCGAAACGCCAGCGGGCTGAGTTCGCGCAGCGACAGCTTCATCATCGGCCAGTTGAGCCCCCACAGCAGGGCCAGGACGCCCAGCAGCAGCCACTGGCGGCGCGTCAGCATCATGCCGCGCGCCGCGCCGAGACGGCGATGCCGGCGACGATCAGCGCAAAAGCCAGGGCGTGGTAGGCCCGCGGCGTTTCGCCGAGCAGGGTGGCCGACAGCAGGGCGGCGAACAGCGGCGTCAGGTTGGCGAAGAACACCGCCAGCATCGGGCCGGCCCGCGCCACACCCAGGCCCCAGCAGCGGTAGGCGACGATCGATGGCCCGATGGCGACGAAGAGCAGGGCCGCCAGCACCCAGGCATTGCGCCAGTCGATGGTCACGGTCGGCGTCGACAGCACCTCGCCGAGGGCCGCGACGCCGGCCACGAGCAGGCCGAACAGCATCTGCACCAGGAGCATGCCGGCCCAACCCCAGCGCTCGAGCGTATCGCGCGAAGGCGGGCGCAGCCAGGCGGGGGGCTGGGCCAGCAGCCAGCTGTAGACGGCCCAGGCCAGTGCGGCGACCAGGATGTAGATGTCGCCCGCCACCAGGTGCACGTGGGAGAGAAGCGCCCACGAACCGCGCGACACCACCAGCAGCACGCCTGCCAGCGACAGCAAGGCACCGGCAATCTGGCGCCACCCCGCGCGTTGGCCGAAGGCCAGCGTGCCGACCGCCAGCATCCACAGCGGACCGGAGGCGGCGATCAGGGTCACGTTGAGCGGAGTGGACGTGGTCAGCGCCAGGTACTGGAAGGCGTTGTACGCGCCGACCCCGAAGCAGCCGATCGCCAGCAGGTAGGGCCAGGACGTGCGGATCACGTGCACATCGCGCAGGGCCTGCCAACCGAGCGGCGCCAGCAGCAGAGCGGCCAGCACCCAGCGCACGAAGTTCAGCGTCAGCGGCGGCACATGGCCGACGAGCAGGCGCCCGACCACCGCGTTGCCGGCCCACATCAGCGGCGGCAGGGTCATCAGGAGGGCGGTGCGGGGGCTGAGCGCGGTCATGGGTAGTCGAAGGGCGGGATCGGTTTGCCGCGTGCGCTGCAGTCGATCAATACCTGCAGGCGCCGCAGCCGCGTCGCTTCCTGCTTGGCGCTGACGATCCACCACATCGCCGCCTTTCGATAGGACGGCGGCCGGCGCTGGAAATCGGCCCAGGCCGCTGGCGCGGCGCGCAACTGCGCGGCATAGGTTTCGGGCAACTCGACGCTGCGCTGCTCGAAAGAGTAGACGCCGCTGCGGTTCTCGCGCCGTGCGGCGTAGGCCACGCGCCCGGCATCTTGCATGCGCCCCTCGGTCTCCAGGGCCTGGACCCGGACGATGTTGACGGCGCTCCAGATGCTCGTCGCCTTGCGCGGCGTGAAACGGATGGTGTAGCTCGCCTCGTCGATGCGCTTGCGCACGCCGTCGATCCAGCCCACGCACAAGGCCTCGTCGACCGACTCGGGCCAGCTCACGCTGGGCTTGCCGCTGTCGACCTTCCAGTAGCCCAGCAGCAAGGCCGGCGTGTCGGCGTGATGGGCGGCGAACCAGCGGCGCAAGGCCGGCCCGTCGCGGAAGAAGCGCGGTTTCTGCGTTGTGGTCGTCATGCCGGCATCGCTGCGCCACAGGACCAGCATTGGTCGAAGGGTCCGTCGATGCGTTCGCCGCAGCCGCGGCAGACCCAGTGCCGCCAGGGCGGGCGCTGCAGCTGCGCGAGCAGTGCACGCGCCGCGTCGACCTGGGCATCGTCGCCGATCCAGATCTCGGGCAGGGCCTGGTCGGGCGGGATCTCGCCGGCGATGCTGCTGGCGAAAGCACGTTGCACGCTGACTGCGAACCCGGCCTGGGCCAGCATGTCGCACCACAGCGAAGCCAGTGCGAGGTTGGGGGCTTGGGTCAGGCGCTTCATTCGCGGGTTAGCAAGGGGTCGTCATCTCTGCGCGATTCTCGCTGCTCGCGTAACCTCGCGTCTCCCGCACCGTCCCAGGAGACCCATGATGAGCAAGGCGATTCAAGTCAAGCAGTACGGCGGCGCCGAGGTGATGCAGATGGTCGATCTCGAGGTCGGCGCGCCCGGCCCTGGCGAAGTGCGCATCCGGCACCACGCCTGCGGCCTGAACTTCATCGACGTCTACCAGCGCACCGGCCTCTACGCCAACCCTCTGCCGCTGACGCTGGGCATGGAAGGGGCCGGCGTGATCGAGGCGGTGGGCGAGGGCGTGACGCACCTGAAGGCGGGCGACCGCGCGGCCTACGCCAGCAACCCGCCCGGCTCCTACAGCGAGGTCCGGGTGATGCCGGCCAGGACGGTGTGCAAGCTGCCCGACGGCATCGCCTTCGACACCGCGGCCGGCATGATGTTGAAGGGACTGACCACGCAGTACCTGCTCAAGCGCACCCTGCCCGCCGAGGGCCTGCAGGCCGGCGATTTCGTGCTCTTCCATGCCGCGGCCGGCGGCGTCGGCCTGATCGCCTGCCAGTGGGCCAAGGCCCTGGGCCTGCAGCTGATCGGCACCGCAGGCGGCGCGGCCAAGTGCGCGCTGGCGCTCGAACACGGTGCGGCGCATGCGATCGACTACACGAAGGAGGACTTCGTCGCCCGCGTCAAGGCGATCACGGGCGGCAAGGGCGTGAAAGTGGTCTACGACTCGATCGGCAAGGACACCTTCGACAAGGGACTGGAGTGCCTGAGGCCGTTCGGCCTGATGGCCTGCTTCGGCAACGCCTCCGGGCCGGTACCTCCGTTCGCACCCGGCATCCTCGCCGCCAAGGGCTCGCTCTACGTGACGCGGCAGACCTTGTTCACTCACATCGCGACGCGCGAGGCGACGCAGGCGATGGCCGACGAGCTGTTCGCGATCGTCAGCAGCGGCGCGGTAAAGATCCGCATCGACCAGCGCTACCCGCTGGCCGACGTGGCCCAGGCGCACCGCGACCTCGAGGCACGCAAGACCACCGGATCGACCGTGCTGATGCCCTGAAGGCTCAGATCACGTTGCGCTCGGTCAGCGGCGCATTGCGCAGGATGCGTTCGGGCGCCAGCGCGGCCAGGTCCATCGATGGCGTTCCGCCAGCGATGCGCGCCGCCAGCGCGCGTCCGACGGCCGGCGCGTGCTGCATGCCGTGGCCTGAGAAGCCGCAGGCGATGAAGACGTTGTCGCAGCCGGGCAGGGCGCCGACCACGCCGTTGTGGTCGAACAAGTTCATCTCGTAGTAGCCGGCCCAGGCACCCTGCACGCGCAGGGCCTCGAAGGCCGGGATGCGCGCCGCCAGCGTCGGCCAGATCACGTCGTCGAAGAGGGCGTGGTCGATCGCGTCGAGCGGCGGCTCGTCGGCATCGTCGCCGCGTGGCGGGGCGCCGGCCAGGAAGCACCGGCCCTCCGGGCGCAGCCACACCCCCGAAGGGTCGATCAGCAGGGGGCAGCCCGGCAGCGTCGCCGGCGACGACAACACGAACACGTCGCGCTTTCTGGCCTGCACCGGCAGCACGAAGCCGAGCTGCGCAGCGAGCGGCCGGGTCCAGGCGCCGGCGGCGAGCACGAAGCGCTCGCCCACATGGCGTGTGCCGAGCTCGTCGATCACGGCGAGCGCGCGGCCGGCACGCGACTCGATCGTGCAGGCCTCGGCATGCACGAATCGGGCTCCGCAGTCGATGGCCTTGCGCCGGAACGCGGCGTGCAGCGCCGGGCCGTCGAACCAGCCCTCGCCGCTGGCGCCCCAGGCGCCCAAATCGATGCCGCGGGTGTCAAGCCAGGGCCAGCGCGCCCGCAGTGCCAGCGGGTCGAGCAGCTCGATGTTCGCGCCGTGCGCACGCTGCAGGGCCTGGTTGGCCGAGAGTTGCGCGGCGTGCGCAGCATCGGCCAGGTACAGGTAGCCGGCCTCGACCAGACCCAGCGCCGGGCGTTCGCCGGCCACCTCGAGCTCGTCGCCCACACGGCGCAGGAATTCCAGGCTGGCCTGCGACAAGGCGATGTTGACGGGGGTGGTGAACTGTTGGCGGATCGAACTCGCCGACAGCGCGCTCGACGCCCGCCGGTACAGCGGATCGCGTTCGAGCACCTGCACCGCCAGGCCGTGGTCGCGCGCGAGGAAGCAGGCGGTGGCCGCGCCGATCACGCCGCCACCGACGATGACTACACTGGTTCGATCCATGACGCTGCGAGTCTATTCAGCCGCCGAAGTCCACGCTGCGCTGCCTTGGCCGGCGCTCGTGCAGGCCCTGGAGGCGGCCTTCGTCGCCGCTGCGACCGAGGTGCCCCTGCGCCACGCGCATGCGCTGGGCCAGGGCGCTTCGCTGCTGCTGATGCCGGCCTGGTCGAACGATGCGCTCGGCGTCAAGCTGGTGACGGTGATGCCGCAGGCCGCCGCCGCGGGCCTGCCCACCGTGGCAGCGAGCTACCTGCTGAGCGATCGCCACAGCGGCGCGCCGCTGGCCCTCCTGGATGGCGAAGCGCTGACGCTGCGCCGCACCGCCGCCGCATCGGCCTTGGTGGCGCGGCACCTGGCGCGTGCCGACGCGCGCACCCTGCTCCTGGTCGGTGCGGGGCGACTGGCGCCCTGGCTGGCGCGCGCACACCTGACGCTGCTACCGGCGCTGTCGCGGGTGTGGATCTGGGCACGGCGCAGCGAGCGCGCCGAAGCGCTCGCGCAGCAACTGCGCGACGAAGGCATCGACGCCGCGCAACGGGTCGACCTGGCCGCCGCCGTGGCGCAGGCCGACCTGATCAGCTGCGCCACCACATCGACCGAGCCCCTGGTTCGCGGCGAGTGGCTGCGGCCGGGCACCCACCTCGACCTCGTTGGTGGCTTTCGCCCAGACATGCGCGAGGCCGACGATGCCGCGCTGGCCCGTTGCGCGCGCATCGTCGTCGACACCCGCGCCGGTGCGCTGGCCGAAGCGGGCGATCTGGTGCAGGCCCTGGCCAGCGGCGCGATCGGGCCGGCGCGCATCAGCGGCGAGCTGACTGAACTGCTGCGTGGCGACTGTCCCGGCCGCAGCGATGACGGTCAGATCACGCTGTTCAAGTCGGTCGGCACGGCGCTCGAGGATCTGGCAGCGGCCCGGCTCGTGCTGCAGCGCTGAGGCTCAGGCGCCGCGCCGCACGCGCCGCAGTTCGTCGACGATCAACAGCACCGCGCCGAGCGTGATGGCGCTGTCGGCGATGTTGAAGCTGGGGAAGTACCAGCCGCGCCAGTGAACCTGGATGAAGTCGACCACGTAGCCGTGCAGCAGGCGGTCGACGACATTGCCCAGGGCACCGCCCATGATCATCGTGACGGCGAAGCAGAACAGCCTCTGCGTCGGGTGGCTGCGCAGCATCCAGACGATGAAGCCGGTGGCCACCAGACCGAGCACGACGAAGAACCAGCGTTGCCAGCCGGCCGCACCGGCAAGGAAGGAGAACGCGGCGCCGGTGTTGTGCACCCGCACGACATTGAAGAACGAGGTGACGGGCCGGCTGTCGCCGAGTTGGAAGGCATCCAGGATCAGCGTCTTCGTGAACTGGTCGAGCACGATGACGACGAGGGCCAGGGCGAGCCAGAGGAGCAGGTCGTGGCCGAAGCGGGAGGTGGAGCGCATGCGCAGGAGCGGTCGGTGACGGAGGGCGCCGTAATGTAGCCGCGATCGGTGCACCACCGCGCCGCAGCGCGGCCGTCAGGCCTCGAGTTCGGTCGCCACCAGCCGCGCCAGTGCGCGCAGCGAGGTGTCGATCTGCTGCGCCTGAGCGGTGAGCGACGATGCTGCTGCACCGGCGCGCAGGGCCTCGTTGAAGGTCTGCAGTTGCGCCAGCAGGGCGCTCGCGCCGATGCTGGAACAAGCGCCACGCAGCGAATGGCAGGCTCTGCGCCATCGCGCCGGGTCGCCATGGCCGGACAGGTCGGCATCGCCTTCGCGGTACAGCTCGACGAAACTGCCCAGCACGCGCAGCACGGCGGGCAGCGTGCCGCCGACGTTGTGCAACGCGCGTTCGAGGTCCAGCCCTTCGATCGCGGCCAGGCGTTCGCCGATGGGCAGCGCTCCGGGGGTGCCCGGCGCTTGTGCGCGTGGCACGCCGGCCGGGACCGGGAGCGCGACCAGCGGCAGCCAGCGCAACAGGGTCATGTACAGAAGCTCGGGGTTGACGGGCTTGGCGACGTGATCGTTCATGCCGGCATCGAGGCAGGCGAGCCGATCCTCGTTGAACGCATTGGCAGTCATCGCCACGATGGGGGTGCCTCGGCCCCGGCGCGCGCGGATCGCGCGCGTCGCGTCGAGTCCGTCGAGCACCGGCATCTGAACGTCCATCAGGATCAGGTCGTAATGGCGCGATAGCGCCAGCTCGACCGCGCGCTCGCCGTTGTCGGCCAGTTCGACCACCAGACCGACCGCACGCAACAGCTCTTCCGCCACCTCCTGGTTGACGCGGTTGTCCTCGACCAGCAGCACGCGCTGCCCGGCGTGCTGCTGGCGCAGACGGGCCGACTCGGTGCCGGGCGGGATCGGCGAGGTTGTCGACACGCTGGCCTGCGGCCACAGCACGCGCACCAGGGTGTCGTGCAGGGTCGAGGCCGTGATCGGCTTGACGAGCACGGCCGCGCAGCGTGCCGCGCGCGCCTCGCGCCACATGCGGTCTTCGTCAAAGGCCGTGATCAGCACGCCGGGTGGCAGGCCGTCGCCGAGCAGCGCGCGCAGGCGGTCCAAGGTCTCGATGCCGTCGAGGGGAGTCATGCGCCAGTCGATCAGCAGCACGTCGTAGGTTCGGCCCGCCTCGGCCTCGTCCCGGGCGCGTTGCAGCGCCGCTTCGCCGCTGCCTTCGAGGTCGACCTGCAGGCCGAGCGCCTGCAGCCGGTCGCCCAAGGCCGCCAGTGCCTCCGGCAGGTCGTCGACCAGGAGCGCGCGCAGGCCTTGCAATGGCCGCGGCGCGAGCTTCGGCCGCGCCTCCTGGCCGCGCCCGAGCCAGGCGGTGAGCCAGAAGCTGCTGCCTGCGCCCGGCGTGCTGTGCAGGCCCACCGCACCCCCCATCAGGGCCGCCAGGTGGCGTGTCAGGGCCAGGCCCAGGCCGCTGCCGCCGTGGCGGCGGGTGGTCGAGCTGTCAGCCTGCTCGAAGGCGTTGAAGATGGCGGCCTGCTGAGAAGGGGCGATGCCGGGGCCGGTGTCCTGGATCTCGAAACGCACCTGCAGGCGGCCGCGTTCTTCGCGCAGCAGTTCGCCGCGCAGCCTGACCCAGCCCTTGTCGGTGAACTTCACCGCATTGCCAAGTAGGTTCAGCAGTGCCTGCGACAGCCGGGTTGGGTCGCCGCGCAGGCGGTCGGGCAGGTGATCGGTATCGAGCACCAGTTCGAGGCCCTTCTCTGAGGCCCGCTCGCGCACCATTGCGATCGTGCGCGTGAGCAGCTCGTCGAGCGAGAACTCGGTGTCCTCGAGGACCATCTTCCCCGAGTCGATCTTCGACAGGTCGAGGATGTCGTTGATGACCTTGAGCAGGTGCTGCGCCGCATCGCCGATCTTGGCCAGCCGCTCCTGCTGCAGCGGGTCGCGCGTGTCGCGGGCGAGCAGATGGGTCAGGCCGACGATGGCATTCATCGGGGTGCGGATCTCGTGGCTCATGTTGGCCAGGAAGGCGCTCTTCGCGCGGTTTGCCTGCTCAGCGCTGTCGCGCGCCTGGCGCAGTTCGGCCTCTGTGTGCTTGATCGCCGTGATGTCGAGGATCAGCACGAAGAAGCCGCGCACCGCTCCATCCGATGCCTGGTCGGGCAGGTAGTGCACCTGGTGCATCTGCGGCTGCCCGTCGGGCGCGATCGACTCGCGCTCGAAATGCTGCGGCTCGCCTCGCAACGCCGCGGCCATGCGCAGCTTGGCGCTGTCGTAGGAGGCCTGGCCGAACACTTCGGCGGCGGTACGACCGAGCATCTGCTCGGGCCGGCGGTCGAAGCCCTCGTAGTAGGTGCGGTTGGCGAAGCGGCAGCGCAGGTCGGTGTCCCAATAGGCGACCCGCCCCGGCAGGTTGTCGGTGATCGTGCGGGTGAATCGTTCGGCGTTCGCCAGGGATCCCATCGCCTGCTGGAGCTCACGCGTGCGCTCTTCGACGATCTCCTCCAGGTTCTCGCGGTGGCGTGCCAGCTCGTCGTCGAGTTGCTTGCGTCGCGTGACATCGGAGAACAGGGTCACCACGGCCAGCAGGGAGCCGTCGTCCGGGTGCGTCACGGGCTGCGCGCTGACCTCGAACCAGCCGAGATCGCCGCTGGCGCTGCGCGTGCGCAGCAGCACGTCGCGCAGCGCCGGCGCGCCGGCGAGCACGCGTCCGGGCGGTGTTTCGTCGAGCGGCATCACGCTGCCGTCGTCCCTGAACACGGTCCAGTCCGGCGCCAGCACGGAGCCGCCCCGCCACGCGTCGCTTCGCACGCCTGTCAGGCCTTCGGCTGCCGGGTTGCATGTCAGGACCACGCCCTTGGGATCGCAAACCATGATGCCGACATTCAGCACCGTGACCACCGAGCGGTAGTGGGCCTCGCTCACGCGCAAGGCGCGTTCGGCACGCCTTGCATCGGTGACGTCGCGGGAGATGCCGAAGACACCGACCAGGTGACCGTCCCCGTCGATCAGCGGTCCCTTGGTCGACAGCTGGATGCGTTCGCCATCGGGGTGAGGCATCAGTTCCTCGAAAGTCTGGGCCGTGGCGGACGACATGGCTTTGCGGTCGTTCTCGCGCCAGGCTGCAGCAGCCGCAGGCCCGAACAGTTCGTCGTCGGTGCGACCGAGCACCTCCTCGAGCGAACGTCCGGCCTCGGCCGTCGCGGCCCGGTTGGAAAACAGGTAGCGCCCCTCCAGGTCCTTGGCGAAGATCGCTTCGGAGGAATGCTCGGCAATGATCTCGAGCAGCCGCAGGGTCTTCAGGTGGGCGCGTTCGACGTCGGCCTTTCCCGCCTCGGCCAGCGCCATGCGTTGCAGCCAGAGCCGAGCGGCCAGCGCCAGCGCGAGCAGGGTCGCAGCGGCAGTCGACAGGATCCACACGGCGCTGCTGCGGGCCGGCGCATCGACCTCGCTCAGGTCGACCTTGGCCACCAGCCACCAGCCGGTGGAACGCACCGGCCGCGCGGTCGCCAGCACGGCGACGCCGCGGTAGTCGACGCCGACAAGGGCCACCCCGGGCGCGACGTCGCCGCGGATCACACGTGCCACCGGGAGGTCCGAGTCACGCCAGGGGATGCTCAGTCGCAACGCCGCGCCGGGCACCAGGCGCGACTCGCTCTGCATCACCAGCGTGTCGTCGACCTGCCGCCACAGCACCACCTCGCTGCTGGCGCTGGGTACCGGCCAGGCCTGCAGGCCCGGCAGCAGGGCCCGTGCGGCATCGATGCGCACGACCACCACCCCCTGCGTCGCGCTGCCGGCGCCTCGCACCGGGATGACCACATCCATGCGCAACGGCAACGCGTCGGCGTCGGCACGGTAGATGCTGGTGTGTCCCGCCTCGCCGCTGGCGGCCGCTTGCTGGACTAGGGTGCGCAACTGCTCGGGCACGGGGGACGGCGCGCCGGATTCCTGCGCCAGCAGTTCGCCGCGCGGGCTGAAGAGCAGGGCGGCGTCGGCATCACTGGCCTTGCGAAATTCGATGGCGCGGGCCAAGAGGCGATCGCGAGCGTCCAGGTCGCCTCGCTGTTGCCAGTGTTCGAAGAATTCGAGCCACTGCACGCTGGTACGCAGGAAGCGCGCCAATGCCAAGTGGCGTTCGATCCAGTTCTCGACCTCGGCATCGCGCAGCGCGGCCACCGCCTGCAGGCGCTCGCTCACGCGTTGACGCTCCTGTGCAGCTTCGCGCTGGATGACCCAGGCGGCAAGCAGCCCGATCACCAGAACCACGCCGAGGGCCCACGGCCACAGCCTGCGCCAACCCAGCGGATTCGACGCGGTACCCATCAGCAGCGAGAGAGCGCGGGGGTCGGCCGCAGGCAGCGGCGGGCGCGTTGCACAGGTGGGTCCCTCCTGGCAGGGTTCTAGCACAAGCCGCCCCGGCGTGGCGGCCGCTTGTCACGCGATGCTGCGCCCCTCGCCTGCGCCGAACAGATTGCTGGTGCAGCGTGCACAGAGTGCCGGGTGCGCCGGGTCGTGACCCACGTCACGGCGCCAGTGCCAGCAGCGCTCGCACTTGCTGGCACCTGACGGGCTGACCGTCACGGCGAACTCCGCGCCCGGCCGCAGGCTAGCCTGGGAGGTGATCAGCACGAACTTGAGGTCGTCGCCGAGCGCGCCGAGTAGGGCGTGGTCGGCCGGATTCACCGTCAGCGCCACTTCGGCCTGCAGCGACGAGCCGACGCCACCGGCGCTTCGCACGGCCTCGATGGCCTTGTTGACCTCGTCGCGGATCGCGCGGATGCGCTGCCACTTCGTCAGCAATGCCGCATCGGGTGCGTCGAAGCGCGAAAACGTCTCGGTGAAGATCGACGGCGACTGGCCGGGGGCGAGGATCGGCCAGGCCTCCTCGGCGGTGAATGAGAGGAAGGGCGCCATCCAGCGCAGCATCGCGTGCGAGACCTGCCACAGCGCCGTCTGCGCCGAGCGCCTGGCCAGCGACTTCGGCGCGGTGGTGTAGAGGCGGTCCTTCAGCACGTCGAGGTAGAACGCGCCCAGGTCTTCGCTGCAGAACAGCTGCAGCTTGGCGACGACCGGGTGGAACTCGAAGCGCTCGTAGTGCGCCAGCACCTCGGCCTGGAGTTCGGCCGCGCGCGACAGCGCCCAGCGGTCTATCTCCAGCATCTCCGCCAGCGCGACGGCGTCGCGTCCGGCGTCGAAGTCGGCGATGTTGGCAAGCAGGAAGCGCAGCGTGTTGCGGATACGCCGGTAGCTGTCGACAACGCGGGCCAGCACCTTCTTGTCGATCGGCGGGTCGCTCGCGTAGTCGGTCGAGGCGCACCACAGGCGGGCGACCTCGGCGCCCGGGTCCTTCGCGAACTCGCGGATCTCGATGATGTTGCCGAGCGACTTGCTCATCTTGCGGCCCTGGCCGTCGACCGTGAAGCCGTGCGTCAGCAGGCCACGGTAGGGCGCGCGGCCCTCGAGCGCGCAGCCCAGCAGCAGCGAGGAGTGGAACCAGCCGCGGTGCTGGTCGTGACCTTCGAGGTACAAGTCGGCTTCGGGGCCACTGGCGTGAAAGCCAGCGTCGGCGGCGTGCGAGCCGCGCAGCACATGGAAGAAGGTCGAGCCCGAGTCGAACCAGACTTCGAGGATGTCGCTGCTCTTCGTGTAGTGCGCAGCTTCACTGGCGCCGAGGACTTCCTCGGCCGTGACACGGCTCCAGGCTTCGACGCCCCCCTTCTCGACGATCGCTGCGGCGCGGTCGAGGATGGCCATCGTGTCGGGGTGCAGCTCGCCCGAGTCCTTGTGCAGGAAGAACGGCAACGGCACGCCCCAGCTGCGCTGGCGGCTGATGCACCAGTCGGGTCGGCTGGCGATCATGTCGCGCAGGCGGGCGCGGCCGTTCTCGGGGAAGAAGCTCGTTGCGTCGATGGCCTCCAACGCCAGCTGGCGCAGGGTCTTGGGAGCCTTGTCTTTCGTGAACACGCCGACGCCTTCGTCCATGCGGATGAACCACTGCGCGGCGGCGCGGTAGATCACCGGCGTCTTGTGGCGCCAGCAGTGCGGGTAGCTGTGCGTGATGGTCGAGGTGGCGAACAGGCGCCCGGCGTCGTGGAGCGCCTCGATGACCAGCGGCACCGCCTTCCAGATGTTCTGGCCGCCGAAGAGCGGGAAGTCGGCGGCATAGCTGCCATTGCCCTGCACCGGGTTCAGGATCTCATCGACCGAGATGCCGTGCGCGGTGCATGAGTTGAAGTCGTCCACGCCATAGGCGGGCGAAGAGTGCACGATGCCGGTGCCGTCATCCGCCGTCGCGTAGTCGGCCAGGTAGACCGGGGCCAAACGGTCGTAGCCGGTGTCGACATGCGCCAGCGGGTGTCGGAAGCGGATGCCGTCGAGCTTCTCGCCCTTCGTCGTTGCGACGACCTGACCCTGCAGGCCGTAGCGTTGCATGCACTGCTCGACCAGCGAGGCGGCAAGCACGAGCACGCCGCGCTCGGTGTGCACCAACGCGTAGTCGAGCGCGGGGTTGAGGTTCAGCGCCTGGTTGGCCGGGATCGTCCACGCGGTCGTCGTCCAGATCACTGCGAAAGCATCGCCGACGATCTCCGGCAGGTCGAAAGCCGAGGCCAACTTGTCGGGCTCGGCGCAGAGGAACCCGACATCCAGGGTCTGCGACTTCTTGTCGGCGTACTCGATCTCGAACTCGGCCAGCGAAGAGCCGCAGTCAAAACACCAGTACACCGGTTTCAGGCCACGATATACGAAGCCGCGCTCGATCACGCGCTTCAGCGCGCGCAATTCGCCAGCTTCGTTGGCGAAGTCCATCGTGCGGTAGGGGTGATCCCAGTCGCCGAGCATGCCCAGGCGCTGGCGGTCGGCCTTCTGCTGAGCGATCTGCTCGGTGGCGTAGGCGCGGCTCTTGGCCTGCATCTCGTCGCGGCTCAGCTTGCGCCCGAAAGTTTTCTCGATCGCGTTCTCGATCGGCAGCCCGTGGCAGTCCCAGCCCGGCACGAAGCGGGCGTCGAAGCCGGCCAGCTGTTTCGACTTGACGACCATGTCTTTCAGGATGTTGTTCACCGCATGGCCGATGTGCAGCACGCCGTTGGCGTACGGCGGGCCGTCGTGCAGCACAAACAGCGGCGCGCCATGGCGCGCGTCGCGCAGCTGCTTGTAGATGCCCTGTTCCTCCCAGGCTGCGATCCAGCCCGGTTCGCGCGTGGGCAGGTTGCCGCGCATCGGGAAGGGCGTGTCGGGCAGGTTCAGCGTGGCGCGGTAGTCGGGCGTCGGAGTCGGTTCGGACATGGTGCGGTGCGGCGAGTGGCGTCGCCTGTGGCGATGGCGGTGGAGGCGGTGGCCTGCTCGATGGCAAGCCATTCGGCGGTCGCGGTGGCCCGCCGCTAAATTCGATCGCGCGTGGTCTGCCGGCGCGTGGTGGTGCGCCAGCGCAGGAGATCGAGTTGAGCCATGCAAGCAGCCATGACCCGATTCTACCGGCGGCCGCGCCTTTGTTGCGCTTGACACCCGCTTCAGATCAGGCTGCGCGCAAACCACTCCCGCGCATCGGCCACATCCTGCGCGATGCCTTCACGCAGAGTGTCGAGCGAGGCGTACTTGCGCTCGTCATGCAGCTTGTGCAGCAGCTCGACGCGCACGAGTTGACCATAGCCACCCTCGTTGCCCAAGCCCGGCGGCCAGTCCAGGCAATGGGCTTCGAGCAGCACGCGGCCGTCGTCCGCGATGCTCGGTCGCACGCCGAGGTTGGCCACGCCGGCCAGGGGCTGGCGGCCTATGCCGTGCACGCGGACGCAGAAGATGCCCATCGCCGCCGGCCGGGGGTGGCCGAAGCGCAGGTTCAGGGTCGGGAAGCCGAGGCCGCGGCCGAGCTTGGCGCCATGCAGCACATGTCCGCTGATGCTGTACGGACGGCCGAGCAGGGCTGTGGCGCGCGCCATGTCGCCGCTGGCCAGGGCCTGGCGCACGGCCGAGCTCGACACGCGCTGGCCGTGCACTTCGTAGGCCTGCATGCGCGCCACGTCGAAGCCGCAAGCGACGCCGGCGGCGTCGAGCAGAGCGTAGTCGCCCGCGCGCTTGGCGCCGAAGCGGAAGTCGTCGCCGACGAGCACATAGCGCGCGCGCAGGCCGCGCAGCAGCACGTCCTCGATGAAGGCCTGCGGCGACTGCGCAGCGAAGCGCGCATCGAAGCGCAACACGACGGCCTGTTCGATGCCGCAGCGCTCGAGTTCGGCCAGCTTGTCGCGCAGGGTGGCGATGCGCGCCGGGGCGTCTTGCGGGCGGCCGGCGCTCTGCGCGAAGAAGTCGCGAGGGTGCGGCTCGAAGCTGAGCACGCAGGGCGCCACGCCGCGGTGCCGGGCCTCGTTGATCAGCAGGGCCAGCATGGCCTGATGACCGCGGTGCACGCCGTCGAAGTTGCCGATGGTCAGTGCGCAAGCCGCGGCCAGATCGGGGTGGTGGGTGCCGCGGAAGACTCGCATGGTGGCCGGATTATCCCGGCGCAAACAGGCGCTCGCGGTCGGTACCGTCGAGCCAGCGCCATCGCCCTGGCGCCAGAGTCTCGTCGAGCCGGAGGCCGCCGACGGCGCTGCGGTGCAAGGCCTCGACCCGGTTACCCACCGCAGCCAGCATGCGCTTGACCTGGTGGTAGCGGCCCTCGGTCAGCGTCAGGCGCAGCTGCGTCTCCCCGGTGGCCTCGCAGGCGCTGGCGCGCACCGGTGCCGGGTCGTCGTCGAGCACCACACCGTCGAGCAGGCGCTGCACGGTGTCGGCCGCCAGCGCATGCTTGCAGGTCACTTCGTAGACCTTGGCTACATGCTGCTTGGGTGAGGTCAGGCGGTGGATCAGGGCGCCGTCTTCGGTCAGCAACAGCAGGCCGGTGGTATCGGCGTCCAGGCGCCCCACCGACTGCACCCCGCGTTCGCGCAGCGGCGCGGGCAGCAGGCCAAGCACGGCAGGGTGATGGCGCGGTTTGGCCGAACACTCGTAGCCGGCCGGCTTGTGCAGCATCACCAGGGCCTTGGCGTGGAAAGGCCAGTCCTGGCCCTGCACGTTGAACACCAGGCCGTCCAGTGGCAGTTCGGCGTGCGGATCGTCGTGCAGTGCGCCGCCGACCCGCACTTCGCCGGCGGCGATCAAGGCTGCGCAATGGCGACGCGTGCCGAAGCCCTGGCTGAACAGGATCTGCGCCAGCGGCAGGCTCGTCGGCGCAGCCACTCAGAGCGCGCCGCCGAGCTCGCGCGCGGCAGGCAGGCCGGGCAGGCCGATGGCGTGGTGGATCGCGCTGATCACGGCCCGCGTCGTGACTTCGGCGGCCAACATCCCGATCAGGGTCAGGTTGGCCGCAACTGCGTTCGTGCCGGTGGCCAGCGCGAACAGCGTGTCGCCGTCGTGCGGCGTGTGGATCGGGCTGATGCAGCGCGCCAGGCCGTCGTGCGCCATGCCCGCCAGCTTGCGGCACTGCGCCTTGTCGAGCCGTGCATCGGTGGCGACGATGCCCAGGGTGGTGGCCATTCCGGCTTGCAGCCGCGCCGGGATCTCGCCACGCTGCAGCGCGGCGGCGCAGTGCACCAGGTGGCGGCTGTCCGCACTGGTGCGCGCACCAGCGATCGGCGCGCCATCGGCCGGGTCGATCACGTCGCCGGTGGCGTTCACCGCCACCAGGGCGGCCACGGTGACGCCACTTACACGGATCGACGCGCTGCCGATGCCGCCCTTCATGGCGCGCTCAATGCCGAACAGCTTGCCGACGGCCGCGCCGGCGCCGGCGCCGACATTGCCCTGCGCCGGCCGGGCTCTCGACGCGGCCTCGCAGGCGGCATAGCCGGCGGCGGCATCCGGGCGGATCGACAGGTCGCCCTGCCACAGATCGAACAGCACCGCAGCCGGAACGATCGGCACGCGCAGCTTGCCGATGGCGAAGCCGTGGCCGCGCTCCTCGAGCCAGCGCATCACCCCGCCCGCGGCGTCCAGGCCGAAGGCACTGCCGCCAGTGAGCAGCACGGCGTGCACGCGGTCGATCAGGTTCTCGGGCGCCAGCAGATCGGTCTCGCGCGTTCCCGGCGCGCCGCCGCGCACGTCGACGCCGGCCACCACACCCTCCGGGCAGAGCACCACGCTGCAGCCAGTGGCACGTGCCGGGTGGGTGAAGTGGCCTACCGTGAGGCCTGTCACGTCCGTGATCGCGTCGTGCAGCGCCGACGCTGAAGTCACGCAAAGACTCCAGCGGTGTCCTGCATGCGTTGGTTGACTTCGCCGAGGTGGTGCAGGGTATCGCCGCAGGCCAGTTCGAGCATCGTCAGGCGCTTGAAGCAGTGGCTGCCGATGTACTCGTCAGTGACGCCGATGCCGCCGTGCAGCTGGATGCACTGCTGTCCGACGAAGCGCATCGACTGGCCGAGCTGGACCTTGGCCTGCGACAGCGCGCGGCGCCGCTGAGCCGCCGGTTCGCCGAGCTTGAGGCTGGCGAAGTAGCTCATCGAGCGTGCCAGCTCGAGCTGCATCTTGATGTCGGCGATGCGATGCCGTAGCGCTTGGAAGCTGGCGATGGTGACGCCGAACTGCTTGCGCGTGTTCATGTACTCGACGGTGACCGCCAGCAGCTTGTCCATCAGGCCGACGCCTTCAGCGCAGGCGGCGGCGATGCCGACGTCGAGCCCGAGTTCCACGGCGGCGGCGCCGTCGCCGAGCAATTTCTGCGCGGGCGAAGCCGCCAACGTGATGTCGGCCGCGCGCGCGCCATCCTGCGTCGGGTAGGCGCGCACTGCACAGCGCGCGCGCTCGACCAGGAAGAGACCGATCGGCGCCACGGCGTGCGGGCCGACCCGCGCCGGCACGATGAAGGCATCGGCTTCGTCGCCTGCCGCAACCAGGCTCTTGTGGCCGTCGATCGTCCAGCCGTCGCCGTCCGGCAGGGCGGTCGTCGTCACCGCGTCGAGGCGGTAGCGGGCCGCGCGCTCCTGCATGGCGGGCACGACCAAGGCCGAGCCGTCGGCGATGCGCGGCAGCCAGGTGCTGCAGACGTCGGCGTCGCCCTGCGCAATCAGGGCCGGCGCGACCAGGGCGCCTGCTGCATACGGCGCATTCACCAGGCCGCGCCCCAGCTCTTCCATCACCACCATCGCCTCGACGGCGCCGAAGCCCAGGCCGCCATGCTCCGCCGGCACGGCCAGGCCGGTGAGGCCGAGCTCAGCCAGTTCTCGGTACACGTCGCGCGTCGCGCCGCCGGCCTTGGCGATGGCGTGGCGGCGCTCGAACGAGAAGCCCTTTTCGACCCAGCGTTGCACCGCGTCGCGCAGGGAATTCTGGTCGTCAGTGAAGTCGAAGTCCACGTTCAGCTCCCCAAGACCGTTTGGGCCACGATATTGCGCTGGACTTCGTTCGATCCGCCATAGATCGTCGTCTTGCGGTTGTTGAAGTAGGTCGCAGCCAGCGGCGCGCAGTGCGACGCGCCGACGTGGTCGCCCTGCCAGCCGGCCTCCATCGCCTCGCGGATGAAGGGCAGGGCAAAGGGCCCGGCCGCCAGCATCATCAGCTCGCTGTAGCGCTGCTGGATCTCGCTGCCGCGGATCTTCAACAGGCCCGCGACGTCGAGCGACTGCTTGCCGCCGCGCTCGGCCGAGAGTACTCGCAGCACCATCATCTCGAGGGCCACGATGTCCACTTCGAGCAGGGCGATCTGGTCGCGGAAGCGCTGGTCGTCCCACAGGCCCTCGGCCTTGGCGATGCGCTTCAGGCGTTCGAGTTCACGCTTGGCACGGTTCACGTCGGCGATGTTGGTGCGCTCGTGCGAGAGCAGGTGCTTGGCATAGGTCCAGCCCTTGTTCTCCTCGCCGATCAGCTGGTCGGCGGGCACCTCGACGTTGTCGAACCAGACCTCGTTGACCTCGGCCCCGCCTTCGAGCATCACGATCGGGCGCACGCTGACTCCCGGCGACTTCATGTCGATCAAGAGGAACGAGATGCCGGTCTGCGGCTTGCCTTCGTTGCTGGTGCGCACCAGGCAGAAGATCCACTCGCCGTACTGGCCCATCGTGGTCCAGGTCTTCTGGCCGTTGACGAGGTAGTAGTCGCCCTTGCGTTCGGCCTTGCACTTCAGCGAGGCCAGGTCGGAGCCCGAGCCTGGCTCGCTGTAGCCCTGGCTCCACCAGACCTCACCGCTCGCAATGCCGGGCAGGAAACGGCGCTGCTGCTCGGGCGTGCCGAAGGCCATGATCACCGGGGCCACCATCACCGGGCCGAAGGGCATCACGCGCGGCGCGCCGGCCAGCGCACATTCCTCTTCGAACAGGTGGCGCTGCACGGCGTTCCAGCCTGGCCCACCGTGCTCCTTCGGCCAGCCCCAGCCCAGCCAGCCCTGTTTGCCCAGGATCCGGGCCCAGCGCTGGTGATCCTCGCGCGTCAGGTGCAGGGCGTTGTGCACCTTGTGGCTGATGTCCGCGGGCAAATTGGCCGCCACCCAGTCGCGAACCTGTTGTCGAAACGCGGTTTCTTCGGCGGTGAAGCTCAGGTCCATGGGCAAGTCCGCAAGGGTTATCGCTGCACCGCGCGTTTTAGCACGTTCGTTCGACGCCGACTTGCCGCTGCAGGGTGTGTTTCGATAATCGAGGCATGCAGGACACCAGCGCCACCCTCGCCGACGCCGAGCGGATGCGCCACGCCGACCGCGACTGGCTGTCGCTGGCGCTGATGCAGTCGCGCAACCAGACGCTGGCCTGGCTGGCCTTGTTCGAGCGCAACGCTGCGGCGCCCAGGCCGCAACCGGCGGCATTCTTTGAACCGGTGTGGTGGCTCGCAGGGCATGCCGGTTGGTGCCAGGAACGCTGGATCGCGCGCAACGTGCAGCGCGGGCGTGGCGATGCCGGCGACATGCAACGGCCGCCGTTGGGATCGATCGACCCGCATGCCGACGCCTGGTGGTCCGACGATGCCCTGGCCGATGACGAGCGAGCCCCTGCGGCGAGCCCCGGTTTCGAGACCACGCGGGCCTACCTGGCCGAGACACTCGAGATCACGCTCGATCTGTTGCACGGCGCCGGTAGCGACGACGACAGCCTGCATGTCTACCGCACGGCCTTGTTCAACGAGGACGGACTGCTGCGCCGCTTCGTCGCGCTGGCGCAGGCCCGGCGTATAGAGGCCGCGGCCTTGCTGCCAGAGCGGCGCCTGCACACGCTGCGCGAGCCGCTGGCCTTTGCGGCGCAGCGGTGGTCGCTCGGCTCGCCGCGCGGCGGCTACGTGCCGGCCAACGAACAATGGGCGCACGAGGAAGCGATCCCAGAGTTCGAGATCGATGCGCAGGTCGTGACTTGGTCGCAGTTCGCCGAGTTCGTCGAGGACGGTGGCTACGACGAGCCTCGCTGGTGGGACGCTGCGGGGCTAGCCTGGCTGCAACACACCGAGCGTCGCACGCCGCGCGACGTCGAACAGCTGCGCCATGGCGTGCTGCTGCGCCGCTTCGGCCGCCTTCAGCGCGCGCCCGCTGTCGAGCCGGTGACGATGCTGTCCTGGTTCGAAGCCGACGCCTGGTGCCGCTGGGCCGGCCGGCGCCTGCCCACTGAAATCGAGTGGGAGTTCGCCGCTAGCCGCGGCTTGTCGCGCGGCTTCGTCTGGGGCGAAGTGCCAGAGTGGGTGGCGGGCCATGCCCGGCTGTGGCCGGGCGGGGCACCGCTCGCGACGACGATGCGTGCGCTGCGTGTGCAGCGCGGCCTCGCCTGGTTCGAGCCACGGCGACTGGCGCATCCGAAGGCGCGGCGTTTCGTCGGTGGCGACCGCGACGAGGGGTTTGCGGGGTTTCGGAGTTGCGCGGCGTGAGATTGAGGACTGCGAAGGTGATGGGTCCCCGATCTCGGCCGTCCGTTCTTACGCCGAGGGTGGGGAGTGTCAGTCGCTAACATCGGAACCTGAATCCCCCACCCTTCACCCGTGGTGTGCACCATGCTCAACGCCGATGACATCCAGTCCTACCGCGAGAACGGCTACCTGATGGTGGAGAACGCGGTCCCGCCAGAGACCCTGACGGCACTGCGCAAGGCAACCTACGAGTTGATCGAAGCTTCCAGGGAAGTCACTGCGAGCAACGAGATATACGACCTGGACGAGGGCCACAGCGCGGCGCAGCCGCGACTCACGCGGGTCAAGCTGCCGCACAAGCGCCACCCCATCTTCTGGGAGACCCTTGTGAGTGGCCGCATCACCGCCATCCTGCAGGCCTTGATGGGCCCCGATATCGCCCTCCAGACCAGCAAGCTCAACACCAAGGCCCCGGGCGGGGGTGCGGCGGTGGAGTGGCACCAGGACTGGGCCTTCTATCCCCACACCAATCAGAACCTGCTGGCCCTGGGCCTGCTGCTGGAGGATGTGCACGAAAGCAATGGTCCGCTGAAGGTGATCCCTGGCTCGCACCGGGGCCCGGTGCTGTCGCACATGATGAATGGCGCTTTCTGCGGCGCCGTGGATCCGGCAGACCCGGACTTCCACCATGAGCGGGCGGTGACCTTGACCGGCAAGGCCGGCAGCATGAGCATTCACCATGCCCGCATGCTGCACGGCTCGGCGCCCAACGTCAGTGATCGCAACCGGCTGATCCTGTTCTACGAATGTGCGGCCGCGGACGCGTGGCCGCTGGCGGGCGGCGGCTCGTACATCCACCGTCTGAGCCAGCGCGAGTTCTGGGACGACTTGAACGCGCGCATGATCTGCGGCAAGCCCACGTTGACCCCGCGCATGGAAGCGCTGCCGCTGCGCGTGCCTCTGCCGCCGGCGCCCGAAAGCGGCTCGATCTTCAAGACCCAGAAGAGCGGCGGTGCCCGCAGCGCCTTCGCCGCCTGACGCTCCGCCTGGCCGCAGTCAGTCGGCCTTGGCGCCGGTGCGCTTCACGACGACCTCGTACTTGGCGTTCTCGGCGCGCACGAATTGCGCGAAGGCCTCGGGCGTCGTCGGCGCCGGCTCGGCCATCAAGGTCGCCAACCGTGCCTTGATCTCGGGCGAGTTCAAGGCATCGACGAAGGCGCGGTTCAGGCGCGCGGTGACCTCGGCCGGCAATCGCGCTGGGCCGAACAGACCGAACCACGTGTTGATGTCGAAGCCGGCCAGTCCCGCCGCGCCAGCGCTCTCGGCAATCGTCGGCACGTCGGGCATCGCACTGGAACGCCGCGCCGTGGTGACTGCCAGCGCGCGCAGCTTGCCGCTCTTGATGTTGGCCGATGCGGCCGCCAGGTTGTCGAAGTTCAGATCGACCTGGCCCGACAACAGGGCCAGCTGTGCGGCCGGCCCGCCGGCATACGGGATGTGGACCATGAAGACGCCCGCCTGGGTCTTGAACATCTCGCCGGCCAGGTGGCCGGCGCTGCCGTTGCCGCCCGAGCCGTAGTTCAGCTTGCCCGGATTCGCCTTGGCGTAGGCCAGCAGATCGCGCAGGGAGGCAACGCCCAGGCGCTGAGCGGCATCGGCGTTCATCACCAGCACGTTCGGCACCTGGGCCACCAAAGTGATCGGCGTGAAGTCGGTGAGGGCGTTGTACGGCATCTTGCTGTACAGCCAGGGGTTGATGGCGTGCGTGGCGACCGCGCCCATCACGATCGTGTTGCCGTCGGGTGCGGCCTTCGCGATCGCATCGGCGCCGACGTTGCCGCCGGCGCCCGGGCGGTTCTCGACCACCACCACGCCCAGGCTGTCCTTGACCTTGTCGGCCAGGGCGCGCGCGGCAATGTCCAGCGGGCCACCGGGTGGGTAGGGCACGACCAGGCGCAGCGGCCGCGCGGGCTGCGACCAGGCGCTGGTCAACCAGAGGGGGGCAGTGGCGGCAAGGATTTCGCGGCGGCGCATGCAAGGGCTCCTGATGAATGACAGCC
>JAZKIW010000078.1:38872-52947 GCA_040384625.1 Pseudomonadota bacterium
CCCCGAGGGGAGCTCAGGCCGCTTGGGAGCGGCCCGGCGCAGGCCTGAGAGCCGCAGTCTAGCCAGCGCCGCCCAAGGGCGACAATCCGCGCCGATGATCCACTACCGCATCGAGCCGCACAACCTGCACGCTCACGTGTTTCGCGTCAGCTTGACGATTCCGCAGCCGGCGGCCGAGCAGCGCGTCAGCCTGCCGGTGTGGATCCCGGGCAGCTACATGGTGCGTGAATTCGCGCGCCACCTGTCGCGCCTGGAAGCACGCCAGGGCCGCAGCGCGGTGCCCTTGCAGCAGCTCGACAAGGCCACCTGGCTGGCGTCGTGCGGCGGCCCCGGTGCGCTGACCCTGACGTACCTGGTGTACGCCTTCGACACCTCGGTGCGCGCCGCCTTCCTGGATGGCGAGCGCGGCTTCTTCAACGGCACCAGCCTGTGCCTGCGCGTTGAAGGTCGCGAGAACGAAGCGCATGGCATCACGCTGGCCGGCCTGCCGCGCGGCTGGTCGGTGGCCACCGCGATGGCCGATGACGGCGCCAAGGGATTTGTCGCCGCGGACTACGACGAGCTGGTCGACCACCCGTTCGAGCTGGGGCGCTTCTGGCGCGGCCACTTCGACGTTGCCGGTGTCGCGCACGAATTCGTCGTCGCCGGTGCTTGGCCCGGATTCGACAGCGAGCGCCTGCTGGCAGATACGCGCCGCATCTGTGCTACCCAGATCGCCTTCTGGCACGGCCAGCGCAAGCCCAGGCCGCCCTTCGCGCGCTACGTGTTCCTGCTGCACGTCGTCGAAGACGGCTACGGTGGTCTCGAACACCGCGCCAGCACGGCCTTGATCGCCGCACGGCGCGACTTGCCGCGGGCTGGGCAGGCCGCGCTGAGCGAGGGGTACGGCGGCCTGCTGGGCCTGATCTCGCACGAGTACTTCCACGCCTGGAACGTCAAGCAGCTCAAGCCGCGAGAGCCGGCGCGCATCGATTACACGCGCGAGAACCACACGCCCTTGCTGTGGTTCTTCGAGGGCTTCACTGCCTACTACGACGACCTGCTGCTGCTGCGCGCCGGGCTGATCGACGCGCCGCGCTACCTGAACCTGATTGCCAAGACGATCCATGGCGTGGCCGGCACGCCCGGGCGGCAGCTTCAGAGCGTGGCGCAATCTAGCTTCGATGCCTGGGTCAAGTTCTACCGCAGCGACGAGAACACGCCCAACGCCACGGTGAACTACTACGCCAAGGGTTCGCTGGTGGCTTTGGCCCTGGACCTGACCCTGCGCAAGGAGCGCCGTGGCACGCTCGACCAGCTCATGCAGCAGCTGTGGCGCAGCAGTCGCGGTGGCCCGATCGATGAGGGCGATATCGCCGCGGCGCTGCGCGAGGTCGGCGGCCGCAGTTATGCCAAGGAGCTCGCGGCTTGGGTGCACGGCACCGGCGAGCTGCCGCTGCCGGACTTGTTCGAGGCGGCCGGCGTTGCCCAGCGCCACTCGGCGCCCGGCTTGTCCGCGGCGCTCGGCCTGCGCTTGTCGGAAGGCGCGCTCAGCGGCGTGCAGGTCAAGTCGGTGCTGGCCGGCAGTGCCGCGGCGCGGGCCGGCGTGTCGGCTGGCGACGAGCTCTTGGCGGTCGATGGTTGGCGCATCCGCCGCCTCGACGATGCGCAGCAATGGCTGGTGCCGGGCGCGGCCTTCGAACTGCTGCTCGCGCGCGACCAGCGCATGCACCGGATCGAGGTCCGACCGGACGCTTCGATGCCATCGCCCTTGGCCTTGGCGCTGGCCGACAAGCCGAGCAGCGCGGCCGCATCGCTGCGACGCGGCTGGCTGGGGGCATGAGCGCAAGCCGATGGCCCTGACCCGCATGTCCGGCGTCTCGACGGTCCGATCGAGCGGCCCGCGCCGCTTCGGCTGGTGGGCCTTGTTCGCCGCCGTCCTGCTCGGACACGCGCTGCTCACGCTGTGGTTGCAGCAGAACCTGGTCGGTTGGGGCGAGGGCGAGACGCCGATGCCGCAACGCATCGAGGTCGCTTTCGTGCAGACCCTGGCGCCTGCCGCGCCGCTTGCGCCGCCGGCAATCGCGGCGCGTCCCAACCCCAAGCTGGCGAGGGCGCGCGCGGTGGCGCCCGCAGCGTCGACTCCGCCGACTGCGGCTTCCGAGCGCGTCCCGGAGCCGATACCCGAGCCGGCGCCGGAACCGGCCGTTGTCGCCGACGCACTGGCCGCGCCCACGACCGCCCCGGCGCTGCCGGACCTGGCTGCTGCCAGTGCTTCGCCCGCTGCATCCGTCAGCAGCACCGCAGCTTCGGCGCCGGCAGCGGCGACGGCTTTCGAGTGGCCACCGTCGACACGGCTGACCTATGTATTGAGCGGCAATTACCGTGGTGAAGTGCACGGCAGCGCGCGCGTGCAGTGGGTGCGCCAGGGTGCGCGCTACCAGGTGCACTTGGACGTGGCCATCGGCCCCAGCTTTGCGCCCCTGATGTCTCGGCGCATGACCAGCGACGGCGAGCTCGGTGAACACGGCCTGACGCCGCGCCGCTACGACGAAGCCACGCGCCTGCCCTTCCAGCAGCCGCGTCGCGTCACGCTGCAGTTCACACCTGAGCAGGTCACGCTGGCCAATGGCAGCCAGCAGGAGGCACTGCCCGGCATCCAGGACGCGGCCAGCCAGTTCGTGCAGTTGACTTGGCTCTTCACCACCAAGCCGGACCTGCTGCGCACCGGCAACACGGTGACGATCCCGCTGGCCCTGCCGCGCCGCGTCGGGCGCTGGGTCTACGACGTGCTCGGCCAGGAACGCCTGCGCACGCCGATCGGTGAGCTCGACACCTTCCATCTGAAGCCGCGCCTGGGCGAGCGCCGACCGGGCAATGAACTGAGTGCCGAGGTGTGGTTCGCGCCGACCCTGCAGTACCTGCCGGTGCGAATCCGCATCCAGCAGGACGCCGACACCTTCATCGACTTGCTGCTCGACGCCGCACCGCTGCAGGCCGCGCCGGCCCCGGAACGCCCCTAGGCCTGGGAGTCGCTGATGAAGCGCGCCGCGAAGGCCTCGGCCGCAGCGGCACCGCGCATGCTGCGCAGCACCTGTGCGGCCTGTGCCAGCATGGGTTGCAGTTCGGGCATCGACTTGGCGCGTTCGATCTTGAGGGCCACCGTTTCCGCCGCCGGGCCGAGCTGGTCGGTCAGGTAGCGCACGGCGTCTCGACGCAAGGTTTCGATCGACGCGCCGCCGACGGCACTACCGGCGCTGGCGACGTCGCGGCTCGGGGCGGGACCGGTCGTTCCCGAGGCGGCCTTGCGTTCGGGCGGCCGGTCGGCCAGCGTGGCCAGCACCTCGATGAAGCCGTCGGCCAGTAGGCTGGCGAGGGTGCCCGCCGGGTCGGCGAGGATCATCTGGGTCAGCTCTTCGTCGGTCTTGCGGCCATCGACCAGGATCAGCGCGCTGCGCAGGCGCGGCACCAAGCGGTGCGCCCTGGTTTCGATCTCGGCGATGCCCTTGGCGGTCTTGCGGTAGACGGTGCTCATGTCGCGCGCAGGATAGCCTCATGCAGACGCCTCTTCATCCGTGGCACCACCCCTTGCGACCCGGAAATCGTGTCCTTGCGCACGTATAGTGGCCGTTCCACGACAGACCGCGAACGATTGCCGACCCATGGACCACGAATGCATCCTCGTCGCGCGGCGCGACAACGCGGCCGGCCACCTGGCCACCGGCCTCATCACGCTGAACCGGCCGCAACAGCTGAACGCCCTCAACGACCGCCTGATGGATGAACTGGGGCTAGCTCTGCAGGCCTTCGATGCCGACCCGGGCATCGGTTGCATCGTGCTCACCGGCAGCGAGAAGGCCTTTGCCGCCGGTGCCGACATCGGGGCCATGGCTGGCTACGGCTACATGGACGTCTACCTGGGCCAGTACATCACGCGCAACTGGGAGGCCCTGAAGAACGTGCGCAAGCCGGTGATCGCGGCAGTGGCCGGGTTCGCCCTCGGCGGCGGCTGTGAGTTGGCGCAGGCTTGCGACTTCATCATCGCCGCCGACACGGCCCGTTTCGGTCAGCCCGAGATCAAGCTCGGCATCATTCCGGGCGCCGGCGGCACCCAACGCCTGCCGCGTGCCGTCGGCAAGGCCAAGGCGATGGACATGATCCTCACGGCACGCATGATGGACGCCGCCGAAGCCGAACGCGCCGGTCTCGTCAGCCGCGTCGTGGCCGCGGACAAGCTGCTCGACGAAGCCTTCGCCGCTGCCGCCGTCATCTGCGGCTTCAGTCTGCCCAGCGTGATGATGGCCAAGCAATGCGTCAACCGCGCGTTCGAGACCGGCCTGGCCGAGGGCGTGACCAGCGAGCGCGGCGTGTTTCACGCGCTGTTCGCGACCGAAGACCAGAAGGAAGGCATGGCCGCCTTCGTCGCCAAGCGCAAGCCGGCGTTCAAGCACCGCTAGCCATGGGCACCGACACCCGCCCGCATGAAGGCGGATGCACCTGTCGCGCGGTGCGCTACAGCATGAGCGGCGAGCCCCTGGTCGTCCACTGCTGCCATTGCCGCTGGTGCCAGCGCGAGACCGGCACGGCCTTCGCTCTCAACGCGATGATCGAGGCCGAACGGGTGCAATTGCTCGCCGGCGCGGTCGAGGAGGTTGACACGCCTTCGCTTTCCGGCAAGGGGCAGAAGATATCGCGCTGCCCGCGCTGCCGCATCGCGCTGTGGAGCAACTACGCCGGCGCCGGCGAGGCGTTGCGTTTCGTGCGCGTGGGCACACTCGACGAACCCGACCGGCTGCCGCCCGACATCCACATCTTCACTTCGTCCAAGCAGCCCTGGGTGCTGTTGCCACCGGGCAAGCCCGCGGTGGCCGAGTACTACAGGGCGAGCGAGCACTGGCCGCCGGAGAGCCTGCAGCGGCGCGCAACACTGATCGCGCGCGCTAAGAACGATGAGTCTCGGGACGCCTAGGGCTTTTTCAGCAGCACCTTCCTGACCCAGCCGTCGCCTTGCGGTGAGGTGACCTTCATGAAGCCGTTCTTCTCCTCGCCCAGGAAGAGCACCTCGTCGGTCTTGGACAGCGCCATCAGCACGCCGGCGCTGTCCGCCGGACTGCGCAGCACTTTGGCGCCTGCGATCTTGGCCACCATGACGTCGCCCTCGGCCGCCGCGCCGGCCTGAACGCTGCCGGCGGCATTGGCCTGCGACGCCTGCCCGGCCTTGGCCTGGATCAGCGACGGACTGTTGCGCACGGTGCGCACGATGTTGTTCCAGTTGTCGAGGAAGGAGGCGGTGATGACCTTGCCCTCGTTGGTGTTGGTGTAGCCGCCCAGCGCCGCGCCGCCGCCACCGCCGAAGATGGCGCCACCGAGGTTGAAGTCGGTCTGCTTGGCGCTGCCCTCGGCCGCTGCAACCTGGATGCCAGAGCGGGTGTCGGCGAGCAGCATGCTGGTCTGGGCCTCCTTGAACTTGAGCCCCCCGGCGACGGCGCCGACCACCGCGCCGGCACCGCCGAAGCGGCCGAGCAAGCCACCGATCGCGCCGCCGACGCCACCGGCGTTGTTCTCGCTGAACACCACGCTGGGTGTCACGATGAAGTCGGCGGCCACCATCTGGCCCTTGCCGATGTTCTGGTCCGACTGCATCTGGCCGCCTGCGGCCAGGGCGCGCTCCTGCATCATGTTCTGCATCGCGACGCCGCGCTCGACGACCTGGAAGCAGTTGGATTGCTGGACCATCATGCGGATCAGCCCTGTCGGCGATTGCAGGCCGTAGCGGCCGAGCGCGGCGATGACCTGGCTCTGGGCCTCGACCACTGCGAGCGTGCCCTTGGGCGAATCGCACTTCTCGAGTTGCACGCTGGCGTTCTGCGCCCCGCCAGGGCCGGCGCTGCCCTGCGCGGCAGAGCCGCCTTCACCCAGGGTCTGCGCCCAAGTTCCCGTCGCGATGGACGCGGTCAAGCTCAGGACAAAGGTTGACGCAGCGAGCGGGATTCGCGTGAACATGAAGAAGCCTCCTCGTTTGGGATCTTGGCGATGGTGCGCCGCAGATTGTGGGTGCGCGCGTCGGCGCTGTCACGCGCCGACGTGGGGGCTGACCCATCCAGCACCCGTCCAGCACGCCTCAGGCCCCGTGCTTGTCGGCTTCCGAGGTGAAGCTGTCGGCAAAGAAGGCCTCTTCCGGCAGCCTGCAGGCGGCCACGAAGTCCCGCTTCGCCGACTCGACCATCACCGGCGTGCCGCAGGCATAGACCTCATGCGCCGACAGATCGGGCAGATCGGCCATTACCGCCCGGTGGACGAAGCCGGTGCGACCGTGCCAGTCGTCCTGCGCCCTCGGTTCGGACAGCACCGGGATGTAGCGCAGGTTCGGCATCGCCGCAGCGGCATCGACGGCCCAGTCGTGCTGGTACAGGTCGCCGCGATGCCGGCAGCCCCAGTACAGCACCGCAGGCCGCGTACTGCCTTGCGTGCGCAGGTGCTCGATGATCGCCTTGATCGGCGCAAAGCCGGTGCCCGAGGCGAGCAGCACGATCGGCTTGTCGCTGTCCTCGCGCAGGAAGAAGCTGCCGAAGGGGCCCTCCAGGCGCAGGATGTCCTTTTCCTTCATCGCGCTGAAGACATGGTCGGTGAACTTGCCCCCCGGCATGTGGCGCAGGTGCAGTTCGATCGCCGGCGGGTTGCCAAGGTGTTCGGGCGCGTTGGCGATCGAATAGCTTCGCCGTGCGCCGTCGCGCAGGATGAACTCGACGTACTGGCCAGCGCGGTACTTGAAGGCCACGGTGGCCGGCAATTGCAGCCGCATCACCACCACGTCGTGGGCGGCGCGCGTGAGCGTGGCGATGCGCGCCGGCATCTTGAGTTGCGGGTACTCGCCCGCGCCGGCAACCGTACGCGCCTGGACCACGCAATCGGTCTGCGGCGTGGCGCAGCAGGTGAGGATCCAGCCGGCGTCTTCCTCGGCTGCCGACAGGGCCTTGGCCTGGTGCGCGCCATGGATGACGCGGCCTTCGAGCAAGCGGCTCTTGCAGGAGCCGCAGGCGCCGTCGCGGCAGCCGTAGGGCAGGCCGACGCCGGAGCGGATGGCGGCGGGCAGGATCGCTTCGTCGCGAGCGACATCGAACTCGAGGCCGGCGGGTTGGACGGTGACTTTGAATGTCATGGACGGGGACGAGCGGGGTAGGAGGGGCTTCTACACTGGGTGGAATTGTGCCCGCTGCCCTGCTGTTGCCCGTCTGAAGCCAATGATGCCCCTGTCACGAGCGCGCCGTCCCGTCCTGCTGATCGTCGGTTGCGGCGATGTCGGGCTGCGCGTCCTGCGCCTGTTGTGCGAGCGATTCCGTGTCCTGGCGCTGACGTCGTCGCCCGGGCGTGTGCCGGCACTGCGCGAGGCCGGTGCGCGCCCGCTGGTCGGCGACCTCGACGACAGCGCGTCGCTGGCCCGCCTGGCCGGACTGGCCGATGCACTGCTGCATCTCGCCCCGCCGCCAGGGCAGGGCGTCGCCGACCCGCGCACGCGTCACCTGCTGCAGGCCCTGGCGCGCAGCACGCGCCTGCAACGCCTGGTGTATGCCAGCACCAGCGGGGTCTACGGCGACGCCGGAGGTGCACGCATCGACGAGACCCATGCCGTCGCTGCCGTCACCGAGCGCGCACGGCGCCGCCTCGACGCGGAAGCACGCGTGCGCCGCCATGGCCGCGCCTTCGGGGTGCGAACGAGCGTGTTGCGCGTACCCGGCATCTACGCCCTCGACCGCGTGGGCGGCGATCCACGCGAACGCGTGATGCGTGGGACGCCCGTGCTGACGGCTGAGGACGACGTCTACACCAACCATATCCACGCCGACGACCTGGCGCGCGCCTGCGTCGTCGCCCTGATGCGCGGCGCGTCGCAGCGCATCTACAACGTCAGCGACGGCAGCCAGACCTTGATGGGCGACCACCTCGATGCAGTGGCCGATGCGTTCGGCCTGGCGCGACCGCCACGCCTGACACGCGCCGAAGCGGCGCTGCACTTGTCCCCGATGCAGCTGAGCTTCCTGGCGGAGTCGCGGCGCCTGGACAACCGCCGCTTGCGCGAAGAGCTAGGCCTGCGTTTGCGCTATCCGACGCCGGCCGACGCCTGGGCGGCCGCTCGTCGCTGAACCGTCACACTCCGGTGGCGCGCCGGATCGACTGCGCGCGGTCGACGCTACGCAGGGACACGTTCTGACGCGCGCCACCGCGCTCGATTTCCAGCGTCAAGTCGCGTTCGGCCGGTCCGCCCGACCACAGCCGTGTCCACAGGCTGTCGAGCGTGTTCACGTTTGCGCCGTCGATGGCCATGATTCGGTCGCCCACCTGCAGGCCGGCAGCCTCGGCCGGGCTGTCGCCGGCGATGCGCACCACGTGCAACACGCCGGCCTGCTCGACGCAGTTGACGCCCAGCCAGGCGCGTCGACTGGCGCTGGACATGCCGCGCGTGCGCAACTCGGCCAGGATCGGGCGCAGCAGGTCGGTCGGCACGAACATGTTGCCCGGCACGCGTGCGCCATCGATGGCGTTGCCGGGACGGGTGTCGGCGACCACCAGCGAGCCGATGCCGACCAGTTCGCCGCGGCTGTTGAACAGCCCAGCGCCGCTGTGGTCGGTGCGCGCAGGGGTGGTGAACAAGGCGTCGTCAATGCGGTACTCCCAGTAGCCGGCAAAGCTGCGCCGCGACACTAGGCGCGCCATGCTGAGCTGGCCACTGTCGCCGCCGCTGGCCACCAGCAAGGGCTCGTCGGCCGCGACAGCGCCCGACCCACCCAGCGGCACGGCCGCGATGCGCAACGGCGCCAGAGGCTGGAGCAGACCGAATCCGGTGGCCAGGTCGTAGCCGACGACACGTGCCGGCACAGCGCGCCCTTCGTCGAGCACCAGCTGTACCTGGTCGGCTTCCAGCACCAGATAGCCGATGGTCAGGACCAGGCCGTCGGGGCCGATGACGACGCCCGAGCCCTGACGCAGCCGACCCAGGGTGGCGTTGGAGCGCGCTTCCTCCAGAGCCAGGGCCTGTATGCCGACGACGGCCTGGCTGGCGCGTTCCAGGGCGCGCGACCGGGCCTCGAGATCCGAGGGTGCGCTGGGGCTCGTCGCAGGCGTGGCGGCGAACGCCACGCTCGCCAAGCAGAGCGTGATGGCGATGAAATGCCTGGCGACGTTTCGCATCACACACCTCCTGCTGCCGGGCCCCCAGGATGCGCCAAGGCGGCGCAGCGCGCAATGCTTGCGTGCGAAGGCCGGTCTTAGCGGCGGCGACCGAACGGCGTCTGGCCGCGCCAGAAGCGGATCATCAGGAAGCCGCCCAGCATGCCGCCCAGGTGGGCGAAGTGGGCGATGCCGGTGCTACCCATCACGCCGAACACCAGCTCGAGCGCGCCGAAGATCGCGACGAAGACCTTGGCCTTCATCGGAATCGGCGGGAACAGCGGCATGATGGTGCGGTTCGGGAACAGCATGCCGAACGCCAGCAGCAGGCCGAAGGTGGCGCCAGATGCACCGACCGTCGGCGCGCGCGAGCCGATCAGGTAGGTCCAGAGCAGTTGCACCACTGCCGCTGACAGCGCGCTGGCGAGCAGGTACTGCAGATAGCGCTTGTTGCCCCACAGGCGCTCGATCTCGCTGCCGAACATCCACAGCGCCAGCATGTTGAAGAACAGGTGAGCCATGTCGCCATGCAGGAAACCGTAGCTGATCAACTGCCAGGGCATGAAGCGGCCGCTCTCCAGGGGCCACAGAGCCAGCATGCCTTCGAAGAAGGGCGGAAGCAGCAGCTGTGCGCAGAACACGCCGACGCAAATCAGGATCAACGCTTTGGTGACCGGCGGCAGTGACGGCATGTGAGTTCAGGTGGTGCCCGGGGCCGGACTCGAACCGGCACGCCTTGCGGCGAGGGATTTTGAGTCCCTTGCGTCTACCGATTTCGCCACCCGGGCAGAGAGAAAGGGCACGCGGTAGCGCGTGGGCGCGGATTATCACATGCGACCCCGGGCAATTCAGCGACTGACACAATGCGGCCATGCCTGCCTACAAGACTCTGGAAGATGTCATTGGCGCGACGCCGCTCGTGCAATTGCAACGCCTGCCCGGTGCCGCCAATGCCGAGCGCGGCAACGTGATTCTGGGCAAGCTGGAAGGCAACAACCCGGCTGGATCGGTGAAGGACCGGCCGGCGATGAGCATGATCAAGCGCGCCGAGGAGCGCGGCGACATCGCACCGGGCGACGTGCTGATCGAGGCCACGTCGGGCAACACCGGCATCGCGCTGGCGATGGCCGCAGCGATCCGTGGCTACCGCATGGTGCTGATCATGCCGGAGGACCTGTCGATCGAGCGTGCGCAGACCATGAAGGCCTTCGGCGCCGAACTGGTGCTGACGCCGCGCTCGGGCGGCATGGAGTACGCGCGTGACCTGGCCCTTCAGATGCAGGCCGACGGCAAGGGGCGGGTGCTCGACCAGTTCGCCAACGCCGACAACCCGCGCGTCCATTACGAGACGACCGGGCCGGAGATCTGGGCCGACACCGAGGGGCGGATCACCCACTTCGTCAGCGCGATGGGCACCACTGGCACCATCACCGGCGTGTCACGCTATCTGAAAGATCGCAATCCGGCTGTGCGCATCATCGGTGCGCAACCGAGCGAAGGGTCGCGCATCCCTGGCATCCGCAAGTGGCCCGAGGCCTACCTGCCGAAGATCTACGACCCGACGCATGTCGACGAGATCGTGCTGGTCAGCCAAGCCGATGCCGAGGACATGGCGCGACGCCTGGCACGCGAGGAAGGCCTGTTCGCCGGCATCTCGGCGGCCGGTGCCTGCTGCGTGGCCTTGCGCCTGGCCGAGCGCCTGGACAACGCGACCATCGTGTTCATCGTCTGCGATCGTGGCGATCGCTATCTGTCGACAGGCGTGTTCCCGGCCTGAGTGTCGGTTTCGCAGGCACCTAGAATCGAGCCTGACCTGGAGGAAGCACCGCATGGAAGCGCAAAAAGAACTCGACACCCGTGGCTTGAACTGCCCGCTGCCTATCCTGAAGGCCAAGAAGGCCCTGGCCGACATGTTGAGCGGCGAGGTGCTGAAGGTCGTGGCGACGGATCCGGGCTCGGTGCGCGACTTCCAGGCCTTCGCGCGGCAGACCGGCAATGAGCTGGTCGAGCAATCCAGCGGCGAAAAGGAATTTGTGCACTACCTGCGGCGCAGGTAGGGCCGCTCAGAGCGGCAGGGCCTTCAGGTAGCTGCGAAAGTCGGCACCCAGAACCGGGTGCGCCAGGGCCAGTTCGACATTCGCCTGCAGGAAGCCTTCCTTGCTACCGCAGTCATAGCGCCTGCCCTCATAGCGGTAGGCGAAGACCTTCTCGCGCCGCAGCAGTCCGGCAATCCCGTCGGTGAGCTGGATCTCGCCACCGACGCCCCGCTGCTGGTTCGTGATCTCATGAAAGACACCCGGCGTCAGGATGTAGCGCCCGGCCACACCCAGGCGCGACGGCGCATCGGCAGGCTTGGGCTTCTCGACGATGCGTTCGATGTTGACCAGCCGGTCGTTCACCGGCGTACCGTCGACGATGCCGTAGCGCTGGGTGTGCTCGGCCGGCACCTCCTGCACCGCCAGGATCGAGACACGCCACTCCTTGTATTGCTCGACCATCTGGGCCAGGACTGGCTTCTCGCCGACCATCAAATCATCGGCCAGCAGGACGGCGAAGGGTTCATTGCCCACCAGGCGCTGGCCGCAGAGGACGGCATGGCCCAGGCCCAGCGCCTGGGCCTGGCGCACATAGATGCACTCCATGTCGTCGGGCTTCACGCTGCGCACAACGTGCAGTAATTCCGCCTTACCCGCTTGTTCAAGGGCTACTTCCAACTCGAACGTCATGTCAAAGTGGTCCTCAATGGGGCGCTTGTGGCGCCCCGTGACGAAGATCATCTCTCTGACGCCGGCGGCGTAAGCCTCCTCGACCGCATACTGAATCAGCGGTTTGTCGACCACCGGCAACATCTCCTTCGGCTGGGCCTTCGTGGCCGGCAGGAATCGAGTTCCGAGACCTGCCACGGGAAAGATCGCCTTTTTTATGTGCATTTGCTTACAATTAACGCAGGGAGACGGGCAGATTCTGGCACGCGGCTGTGCGGTGCCCCGCGTAAGAACTGCCCACAAGGGTGCATGGACGTCCTGATCGTTGAGCCGCTGGAGCCGGAGGTCATGCAGTGGCTGGGTGAGCGCCATGCCGTGCGCTATGCCCCGGAGTTAGCCCGCGACCCGCGCGCTTTGCGCCAGGCGCTGTTCAACATCCGCGCGTTGATCATTCCTCCTTCGGTCGCGCTCGATGCGCAGGTGCTGCACTACGCGCCCGTGCTGCGCGCCGTCGGGCGTCTGAGTTCGGGGGCAGAGAACATCGATCTCGATGCCTGTGGCCGTGCCGGCGTCGAGGTCGTGCGCAGCGTCACCGCCAGCGCGGTGGCCGAAGCCGAATTTATGATCGGCGCTTTGTTGGCGATGCTGCGCCGGGTGCCGGTGGTGAATGCCGAAGGCCTGCTTGTAGGGCGTGAACTGGGCGGCGCGACGATCGGGCTGATCGGCATGACGCCCGCTGCCCGCTCGCTGGCGCAACTGCTTGCGGCCTTCGGGTCGCGCGTCATCGGCTACGACCCGTCGGTGCATGCATCCGACAACGTCTGGAGCCGCTGGCGCGTCGAGCCACTGCCCTTGCGCGACGTGATGGAGCAGAGCGACGGCGTGTGCGTGCAACTTGCCTACTTCACGCGCTACCAAGGCCTGATCGGCGAGCGCTTCCTGCCCTTTTGCAAGCCGAACCAGGTGCTCGTGAGCGTGGCCCATTCGAGCCTGTTCGACGAAGCCGCGCTGGCCGAAGTGCTGGCCACCGGCCGCATGGCGGCGGCCTGGTTCGACAGCATGGAGCCGGGGGCGATGGATCCGGGCCGCCCCCTGCATGACATCGACACCTTGCAGATCACGCCGCGCGTGGCCGCCACCACGCGCGAGTCACGTATCCGCAGTGCCTGGGCGGTGGCACGTCGCATCGACGAGCTGCTGACCGCCAACGCGGCGCCGCAGCGCGGCGAGTTCAAGTCGACGGCGCCAGACGTGCCGCTTGATCTTCCAGCCGACGAAGCGTCTGGCTGAACTCGGCGAGGCGCTGGCGTTCCTGCTCGACCACCGCCGCAGGTGCGCGCGCGACGAAGCCCGCATTGCCGAGCTTCGCTTCGGCCTTGACCACTTCGCCCTGCAGCCGAGCGATTTCCTTGGCCAGCCGTACCCGCTCCGCGCTCACATCAATCTGCACTTCGAGCGCCAGGCGTGCATGGCCCTGAACGGCCACCGGCGCGTTCTGGGTCGCCAGCGCAAAGGCCGCTTCGTCGGGCAAAGGCTTCACATCCGACAGCTTGGCCAGGGCCTTCAGCAGCGGCGCCGCAGTGGCGAAAAAGCCGGCCTCGCCGTGCACCAGCAGGGGCACACGCTCGGCCGGTGAGAGCGACATCTCGCTGCGCAGGTTGCGGCAGGCACCGACCACGGCCTTCAGCTGTGCAACCCAGGCATCGGCCTTCGCATCGATGCGTTCCGGCTGCGCGACGGGGTAGGGCGCGCTGACGACGCCCTCGGGTGGGCCGGCGACCTTGCGCTGGGCGACCGGTGCGACGCGCTCCCACAACTCGGCAGTGATGAATGGGGTCAGCGGGTGCAGCAGGCGCAGCACGGTCTCGAGCACACGGATCAGAGTGCGCCGCGCCGCGCGCTGCGCCGCGGCATCGCCGGTCGCGATCTGCACCTTGGCGATCTCGAGGTACCAGTCGCAGTACTCGTCCCAGACAAATGCGTAGGCGGCATTGGCCACGTTGTCGAGCCGGTAGTCGGCGAAGCCCTGTGCGACGGCGGCCTCGACGCGCTGCAGTTCACCGACGATCCAGCGGTCGGCCATCGAGAAGTCGAGGTAACCGCCGGGCACGCACTCTTCGGCGCCGTGGGGCGCGAAGCCGCAGTCCTGACCCTCGCAGTTCATCAGCACAAAGCGCGTCGCGTTCCAGAGCTTGTTGCAGAAGTTGCGGTAGCCCTCGCAGCGCT
>JAZKIW010000079.1:0-3266 GCA_040384625.1 Pseudomonadota bacterium
GCGCGGCATGATCCGCCAGCACCAGTTCGACAAGGTCGAGATGGTGCAGATCACCCAGCCGGAGCACAGCTACGTCGCGCTCGAGCAGATGGTTGGCCACGCCGAGGCGGTGCTGCAGCAGCTTGAACTGCCTTACCGCGTCGTCCTGCTGTGCACGGGCGACATGGGCCATGGATCGAGCAAGACCTACGACCTCGAAGTCTGGCTGCCGGCACAGAACACTTACCGAGAGATCAGTTCCTGCTCGAACTGCGAGGCCTACCAGGCGCGCCGCATGCAAACCCGGTTTCGCAACGCCCAGGGCAAGACCGAGCTGGTCCACACCCTGAACGGCTCGGGCCTCGCGGTCGGCCGCGCGTTGGTGGCCGTGATCGAGAACCACCAGCAGGCCGATGGCAGCATCGCGATTCCGGCAGCGCTGCGGCCGTATCTGGGCGGGCTCGACCTGCTGCGGCCATGAGCGGGAGTGACCTCCATGCGCTGGCCGAGCGCCTCCTGCAGGCGCTCGACCGCAAACAACTGGTGGGGCTGCCCTCGTCTCAGCCGGATGGCCTGTCGCTCGACCAAGCCTACGCGGTGGCGCAACGGCTGGCGCAGTTGCGCATGGCGCGCGGCGAGCGTCCGCTGGGCTGGAAGATCGGCTTCACCAACCGCAGCATCTGGGACCGCTATGGTGTGCACGCGCCAATCTGGGGTCCGGTCTGGAACGGCACCGGGGCCCTGCTCGACGGCAGCAGCGCGCACGTGTCGCTGGCCAGTTTCAGCCAGCCGCGGCTCGAGCCCGAAATTGCCTTCGGATTTGCGCGCGCGCCCGAGGCCGGCATGTCGCCTGCCGAGCTGCAGGCTTGCCTCGCATGGGTCGCGCACGGCTTTGAGATCGTGCACACGCACTACCCCGACTGGCGCTTCACGCTCACCGACACAGTGGCCGATTTCGCCCTGCACGGCTGGATGCGGGTCGGCCCACGCGTGCCGGTGCAGGACTGGCCGACGCTCGGGGCCGACCTGGCGACACTGCAGCTCGAACTGTCGTGCGACGGCGTCGTCAAGGACCGCGGCGTCGGCAGTGTCGTGCTCGACGGCCCGCTGCATGCGCTGAAGCAATGGATCGATGCGATGGCCGTGACCACGCCGGCCTGGCGCGTCGCCGCCGGTGAGTTCGTCACCACCGGCACGATCACCGATGCCTGGCCCCTGCAGCCCGGCCAGCACTGGCAGACGCGCTTGTCCGACAAGCGCCTGTCCGACCTCTCGCTGCGCACCGAGGCCTGATGCGCCTGGGCTAGAATCGCGCCCTTCGCCGCAGGGCGAGACCGCACATCCGGAGAGGTGGCAGAGTGGTCGATCGCGCCGGACTCGAAATCCGGTTTACTGTTATGCAGTAACGAGGGTTCGAATCCCTCCCTCTCCGCCAGCTAGTCTGCGCACCGCCGCGCCAGCGAGTTCTCTACGGCAAAGCCCGGCGCCACGCGGGCTCCGGCGAGGTCCAGCATTCTCTGAATGGCCGATGCTCCCGCAAAGTCACGCCTAACCGCGACTGTTCTCTGTTGCCGGATTTCGCTTAACCACAGAGGCCCGCTGGCCGTTGGTATCCCGAGAGCGTCGCCGACTCTCCGCCTGCGGTCTTGGTGACGCTTCGCGCGGCGTAATATTGCCGTTCATCGAATGCCTGCGACCCGCTGCCGCGCGTGCCGACCGCGCGGACACGTCGCAAGCGTCGCGCCGCCGGGGCTGCCTTGCTGCCCCGAACGGCACGATGACAACTGCCTTCGGGCAGTTGCCTTACAGCCCGCCGGTGACGAACGGTGCCGCGACGCACCAACTGGCAAGGCTCGGCAAGGGTCGGCCGCGAAAGCCTAGGGGACTCGTCCCCAGGGCCGTAGCGTCAAGGATGCGATGGACGCTCCGCAGCAAATCCCAACAGTGTTCGCTGCTCCTTCCAGTCGCAGGGCAAAGGCACGGCCTTCAACAGCCTCGTGGAGTCGAGCGTCAGCGGATGCTCTCCCCGCGCTATGCGCTGCACGATGTCCGGGGCCAAGAACGCCAGGTACATCACCCGCGTCGTCAGCGACCCCGTGATGCCCTCGGCCTGAGCGATCTCCCGAACGGTCTTGCACTGGCCAGTACTGAGCCGCGAAAACCAGTTCTGCGCCTTCACCAACAGCGCCACCATCCTCGGATCCACCTTGCCGGCCACCGGCGCATCCAAACCCGGGACGACCATCCGCACCGCCATCCCGCAGCGCTTCAACTGCACCGGCACCTCGACCAAGGCGTCCTCGGCCACGTCTGCCGCGCAAGGCTGACCTGGCCAGATCCCCGACGACCGCACGCTGACTTCGAGGCGATGCGTTCCCAGGGTCACGCGGCCGATCAGCGCCACCAGCGGTTCGACAAGCTCCGCAGGCGGCAGCCCCTCCAACCGACTCGCCAAAGCCGCCGCCTCGGCTATCCGCCGTTGCGCGACGTCGGCGTCGACCTGGCCCATCAGCGCCATCAAGCGACGCCCATCGCGCAGGAAGGCGACGACGGCGGTACACACCAGTTCCTCCAGTTCGTGCGCCGGCACCCGCAGTGGCGTGCGTGTGGAATCGCCATCCGAGTCCTCCCTCACGTAGTACCGGTAGCGTCGCGCTCCCTTCTTGGCGTGCGAAGGCGTGAGGCGTAGACCTTCATCGTCGACCAGGCGCCCAATCAGCAGACTCGGCTGCGTGGCACGCGATGCCGTCCGCTGCCCCTGAATGTTTGACGCGAGCAAATGCTGGACGGCCTCCCAGGTCTGCAGATCAATGATCGCCGGATGGTTGCCTTCATAGGATGTGTCCTTGTGCGGGATCCGGCCGACGTAGATCGGATTGCTCAGGATCCGGTACAGGTGGCCTCGGCTGAACGGGCGCTTGCCCATCGCATCCAGCCGCCGCGTCTTGCGCTCCGGTGTCAACCAACCCAGGCGTTCCACCTCCGCCTTGAGCAGCCGTACATTGCCCAGGGCCAGGTACAAGCGGTACATCTCCCGCACCCGCTGCGCCTGCGGCTCGTCAATGACCAGGCTGCGGTCCTTGGGCAGGTAACCCAACGGCGCATTGCCGCCCATCCACATTCCCTTGCGCTTGGAGGCGGCGATCTTGTCGCGGATGCGCTCACCGGTCACTTCGCGCTCGAACTGGGCGAAGGACAGCAAGACGTTCAGCGTCAGGCGCCCCATCGAGCTGGTGGTGTTGAACGACTGGGTCACTGAGACGAATGACACCTCGTTGGCATCGAAC
>JAZKIW010000080.1:0-22876 GCA_040384625.1 Pseudomonadota bacterium
CGGAGTGGTGGACCTACCGGCCGTCGGATTTCCTGCTCTTCTCGGCGCGCACCTACTACCGGCTGTTCGAGCTTTACAACGCCGATGTGTGGCCCGCGCAGCTGCTGACCAGCGGCCTCGGGCTGCTGCTCTGGGTCGCCCTCCGCCAGGGCCGCCGCGCGGCGCGGCGCGCCGCCTTTGCGCTGCTGGCGATGGCTTGGCTCTGGGTGGCCTGGGGCTTTCATTGGCAACGCTTCGCCGGCATCAATTGGGCCGCGACCTGGTACGCGGCCGCCTTTGGCGTCGAGGCCGTCCTGCTGCTGGCCTGCGCCCTCCGTGGACCACAACCCGACCAGCCCGCTCTGCGCGACGGCGCCGGCAAGTTCGGCATGGCGCTGTTGCTGACCGCCTTGTTGGTCCAGCCCCTGCTCGGCGCCCTGCTCGGCCGGTCCTGGCTGCAGGCCGAGGTCTTTGGCCTCGCCCCCGACCCCAGCGTGCTCGCGACCCTGGGTGTCCTGCTGTTGCAAACGCCGCGGCGTTGCGCGCGCCGGCCTGCGCTGGCCTGGCTGCTGTGGCCGATTCCCCTGCTCTGGTGCGCCCTCACCGGCATGACGTTGGCAACGATGCACGCGGACGACGCCTGGTTGATGCCAATCGCCGCGCTGCTGTCCTTGGCCGCGCTGTGGTGGCGCGCGCGCACCGGTCGCGGCCCGACGGCCTGAGGCCGGAGCCGTTCGCGTTCACCGGCTGAGCCATCCGAGACGGCACGCGCACGCCGATTGCGTGCCGCAATTCGCGCTCGGGTTCGACAGCCGTCTCTGCAGGGCGCCAGGATCACCGATAACCGCATTGAGCGCTGATCCGGCGTTCCTGCCCATCCCACTTGCGCGACTCCATGTTCAAGCACCTTCTTGCCTGTCTCCTGCTCGCTGGCTGTTCGGCCAGCTGGGGCGCGGTGACGTTCGGCTCGGCGCACGTCCTGGTCATCGACGAAGCCAGCGGCGAGGTGCTGCTGGAGAAGAACGCTGCCACCGCGGCACCGATCGCCTCGCTGACCAAGCTGATGACGGCGATGGTGGTGCTCGACGCGCGCCAGGATCTGGGAGAAACCATTCGCATCGACGACGCCGACATGGACACGCTCAAGCACACCCGCGCCGGCGTGCCGGTCGGCGCCCTGCTGTCACGCGAGACCTTGCTGGAGCTGACCTTGATCGCCTCCGACAACCACGCCGCTGCGGCCTTGGCGCGTGCCTACCCCGGCGGGCGAGAAGCCTTCGTCCAGGCGACGCAACGCAAGATCGACGCGCTGGGACTGACCCGCACCACCTTGGTCGAGCCGACCGGGCTGTCGCCCGAGAACCACTCCAGCGCGCTCGACATGGCGCGGCTGCTGCAAGCGACACAGGCCTACCCGCTGATCGCGCAGACCACCAGCCAGCGCACGCACAGCGTGCTGGTCAACGGCCAGCCCTGGGCCGTGCGCAACACCAATGGCCTGGTCGGCCAGCCCGGCTGGGACGTGCTGGCCTCCAAGACCGGCTTCACCAACGAAGCCGGGCGTTGCCTGACGATGCGCCTGCGCGCCGGCGGCCGCACGGTGATCGTGGTCTTGATCGGTGCGCTGGCCTCGTCGGTGCGCGCCCTGGACGCGCTCAACGTGCGGCGCTGGCTCGATGGGGAGGCGCCCTTGCGGCTGGCGCAGCAGTCTGCGCCCCGAGCGCGGCCTTCGGCGCGCAAGGCGCGCGCCGCGCGCGTCGTGCGCGCCACCTTCGTGGTCCCTGCACAAAGCTGAACCGGCGCCCGGCGGCGCTTGCGCTGTCACGGCCGTTTCACATCCGCTGGCCATGCTCCTGGGGTCCTTTCCAGCCAACCCCAGGAGTTCCGATGACCGAGCCCAACCTGTTTCGCCGCCACCTGCTGATGGGCAGCGGTGCCGCCATTGCCGCCGCGTTCGGCGGCCCGCTGACCGCGATGGCCAAGCGACCGGAGTACCGCGGCGAATGCAGCGCCGCCGCCGCCTCGCCGATGGTCGACAGCCCCTACGGCCCGACCGCGCCGACGAATGACCTGACCACCGGCCTGCCGCTGATCGAGCTGCCGGTGGGCTTTCGCTACAGCAGCTATGGCTGGACCGGCGACACCATGTCCGACGGCCTGCCGACCCCCGCCGCGCACGACGGCATGGGCGTGGTCGTGCAGCGCCGCATCGGCGTCGGCAACGAGATCATCCTGGTGCGCAACCACGAACTGGCAAACGAGCGCCAGCCGCGTCATCGGCGCCGGCATCGAAACCGTTGCCAAGTACGACACCGGCACCACCGGCGTGAACTACCAGATCGGCGGCAACACGAACCTGGTCTGGCGCAACGGCCAATGGGTCGACAGCTATGCCAGCTTCGGCGGCATCTACCGACCCTGCGCCGGCGGCTCGAGTACCTGGGGTTCGTGGCTGAGCAACGAGGAGCTGCGCAGCAATGCCATCAGCAGCACCGGCAAGAAGCACGGCTACGTGTTCGAGATCCCGGCCGACACCAGCCTCAACGCGGCCAGCACCGCACCCATCGTCGGCATGGGCCGCTTCGCGCACGAAGCCAGCGCGATCGACCCGGCGACGGGCGCCTGGTACCTGACCGAGGACCAGGGCGACGCGAACACGCTGTACCGCTTCCTCCCCGCCAACGCCAGCGGCGGCCTGGGTTCACTGCACGCCGGTGGCCGCCTGCAGGGCCTGAAGGTCAAGGGGGTCGCCAACGCCGACCTGCGCTTCCCGAGCCTGTGCCAGAAATTCCAGTGCGAGTGGGTCGACATCGCCAATCCGGATCAGGACGGCGCGACGCTCGCGTCGGTGGTCGGCAGCGTTTCGGCCAGCGGCCCCTACATCCAGGCCTATGCCAAGGGCGCGGCGATCTTCGGCGCCAACGAAGGCTGCTGGGTGGCCGACGGCGTCGTCTATTTCAGCGACAAGCGCGTGGCGCTCGCCACGGCGACCAGTCCGGCCCGCGCCGGACGTCTCTGGGCGCTGGACATCGCCACCGGCACGCTGGAGGCGATCTTCGTCAGCAACGACATCCTGATCGGCAACTCGCCCGACAACGTCTGCATCAGCCCGCGCGGCGGAGTGCTGTTCTGCGAGGACGGCGGCAACACCGGCCCGAAGGGCGACCCGAGCGTGCAGGTCGAGCAGATGCGCCTTGTCGGCGTCACGCCCGCCGGCGCGAGCTACGTCTTCGCCAAGCACAACTTCAACTTCACGGCCGAGCAGATGGCCGCGGCCGGCAAGTCGACCAGCCTGGCCGGCGACCACCGCGACACGGAGTGGGCGGGCTCGGTGTTCAGTCCCGACGGCCACACCCTCTTCGTCAACCTCTACACGCCGGGCATCACGCTGGCGATCACCGGTCCCTGGGCGCGCGGCACGCTCTGAGGCAGCGCCGACCTGGCGCTGCGGCTCGGGGCGCGGGCGGGCGCCTCAGTCGGCCAGCGCCACGGTCGCCGCATCGATGCGCGCCAGGACCTCGGGCGTCAACTTGTCCAGCAAGGCCAGCGCGCCGAGGTTCGACCGCAGCTGGCTGAGCTTGGAGGCTCCGGTGATCACCGAGCTGACGCGCGGGTTCTTCGCCACCCAGGCCAGCGCCAGCTGGGCCACGCTGCCGCCCAGCTCGGCAGCGATCGGTTCGAGCTGCTTGACGGCGGCGTTCTTGCCCGGGTGCGTCAGCCCGTCGCGCAGGAAGGCCATGTTCTCCAACGCGCCGCGGCTGCCGTCCGGCACGCCGGCGGCGTACTTGCCGGTGAGCAGGCCCGACGCCAGCGGGCTCCACGTGGTCAGCCCCAGGCCGGTGTCTTCGTAGAGGCGCGCGTACTCCTGCTCGACGCGCTGGCGGTGGAACAGGTGGTATTGCGGCTGCTCGACCACCGGCTTGTGCCAGCCGTGGCGGTCGGCGACCTCCCACGCCGCACGGATATCGGCGGCGCTCCACTCACTGGTGCCCCAGTACAGCGCCTTGCCCTGCGTGATGATGTCGCTCATCGCGCGCGCGGTTTCCTCGACCGGTGTGTGCGGGTCGGGGCGGTGGCAGTAGATGATGTCGAGGTGCTCGAGATCGAAGCGCTCGAGCGAGCCGTCGATGGCCTGCATCAGGTACTTGCGGTTCAGGGTGTCCTTGCGGTTGACGGCGTCGCCCTGGCGGTCCAGGCCCCAGAAGAATTTGCTCGAGACGACGTAATTCAGGCGCGGCCACCCCAGTTGCTTGAGCGCCTGCCCCATCACGATCTCGCTCTGGCCGCCGGCATAGGCCTCGGCGTTGTCGAAGAAGTTGACGCCGGCGTCGAACGCCGCGGCCATCATCTCGACGGCCGCCTTCTGGTCGACCTGGTTGTGGTACGTCACCCAGGAGCCGAAGGACAGGGTGCTGAGTTTCAGGCCGGTGCGGCCGAGACGGCGGTATTGCATGGTGGGCAGGGCGTGAACGGTGAAGGCGCGACACTAACCCATGTCCGCCGCATCCCCCCTTACCCGCGCTGCCTTCGCCACGCTGCTGCTGATCGCCTTCATGATGGGTGCCAACCACGTGGCGGCGCGCGTGGCTTTCAATCACGGCGTGGACGTGGCCACGGCGGTCGCCTTTCGCAGCACCATCACGGCCGCCGTGGTCGGCCTGCTGCTGCTGTTGCAGCAGGTGCCCGTGCAGCTCACGGCCCGTCACAAGCGGGTGTTGCCGGGCATTGGCCTCCTGATCGGCGTGCAGAGCCTGTGCCTGTACGCGGCCGTGGCGCGCCTGCCAGTGGCGCTGGCCCTGCTGGCCTTCAACACCTACCCGCTGTGGACGGCGCTGTGGGCACGCCTGGTCTACCGGCACCGGCCCGAGGCGCGCGTGCTGCGCGCGATGCCGGTGATGCTGCTCGGCCTGGCGCTGGCGCTGGACGTGTTCGGCGCCGCCTCGGGCCTGGGTGTCGCCGGGCAATGGCTGCGCATCGGCGCTGGCGTTGGGTTCGCACTGGCGGCCGGCGCCACCTTCGGCCTGGCCCTGGTGCTGACCCAGCACGAAGCGGCCGACCTCGACGGCCGCCTGCGCACCGCCACCACGATGGCCATTGCAGCAGCGATCGCGCTGGCCGGCGTGGCCGCGCAAGGCGGTTTCCACCTGCCTGAGGCCGCGCCCGGCTGGTGGGGCCTCACAGCGCTGACCCTGCTCTACGGCACCGCGTTCACGATCATGTTCACCGTGCTGCCGAAGCTGGGTGTCGTCGGCAACTCGGCGATCATGAACATCGAACCGATCTTCGCCCTGGTGCTGGCCTGGGCCGTTCTCGGCCAGGCCATCGCCCCGGTGCAGGTGGCCGGTGGCCTGTTGGTGGTGGCCACGGTGGTCTGGCTTGGCTTGCGCCGGCGCTGACCCTGGTTCAGCGCCGCGCTTCCAGCGGATAGGCCGGATCGTTGTAGCCGGGCGTGGAAGGGTGGCCGGGCTTGACGAGACCGTCGACCAGGGCTTCGTCGTCCGCATCGATCGGGCAATCGAGCGCACCGAAATAGTCCTGCCACTGAGCGAGGGTGCGGGGCCCGGCGATGACCGCGCTGACGGCCTTGTGCGCCAGCACCCAGGCCGTCGCGAAGTGGGACAGGGCCACGCCCTTCCTCTCGCAATGGCCTTTGAGCGTCTCTGCGATCGCGAGCGACTCCTCGCGGAACTCCGTCTCCAGCATGCGCTTGTCGCCGCGCGCCGCGCGCGTGCCTTCGGCCGGCCGCGTCCCTGGGGCGTACTTGCCGGCGAGCACGCCGCGGGCGATCGGGCTGTAGGGCACCACGCCCAGGCCGAGGCGATGGCAGGCCGGCAGCACCTCGGCTTCAGGCTGGCGGTTCAGCAGGTTGTAGTAGGGCTGGCAAGCAACGGGCGCGGGCATGTTGAGGGCGCGTGCTAAGTGCACCGCCTCGGCGATGCGCCAGCCGCGGAAGTTCGACACCCCCCAGCTGCGGATCTTGCCCGCGCGCAGCAGGGCGTCGATCGCACGCAGCGGCTCCTCGAGGTCCAGGCCGATGAAGTCGCGGTGCAGGTAGTACAGGTCGATGTGGTCGGTGCCCAGGCGCTGCAGGCTGGCCTCGCACGCACGCTCGACCCAGTGGCGCGAGTACTGCGACTCGTTCGGTCGCTCGCTCATCTTGTTGCCCAGCTTGGTGGCGAGCACCCAGTCGTGGCGCGAACCGTCGATCAGGTCGCCGACCATCTTCTCCGACGCGCCGTACGAATACACGTCGGCCGTATCGATGAAGTTCACGCCGTGCTCGTGAGCGTGCGCGACGATGTTGCGCGCCTCGGCCAGGCCGGTCTGGTCGGCGAACATCATCGTGCCCAGGCACAGCGTCGAGACCTCGAGCGGGCTCTTGCCCAGGTTGCGGTAGTGCATGTCGGCTCCTTCGCCGGCGATGGTATCGGGCCAGCCTCGGCGGCGCTCAGGCCGGGACGAACAGGCAGGCGCCGACGCGCGCGGGGTCCTCGATCGTGCGCACCGCGTCGAAGGCGGCCTGGGCCTCGGGGTGGCGTCGCCGCAGCAGGTTGAGCCACTGCTTGAGCCGCCCGGCGCGGTGCTTGGGCTGGACCTGCGCACACACCTGCTGCCAATACTGCGCCACCAGCGGCAGCAGCGCGCGCCAGGCCAGCGCCGGCGCATGCGGGCTGCGGATCGCCAGTGCCAGGCCGGGGTCGGCGACCATGCCGCGGCCGAGCATCAGCGCGTCGCAGCCCGACACCTCGCGGCAGCGCCGCGCATCGTCGACGGTCCAGATCTCGCCGTTGGCGATCACCGGGATGCGCACCGCCTCGCGGATCTGGGCGATGCGCTCCCAGTAGGCCGGCGGCCGGTAGCCATGCGCCTTGGTGCGCGCATGCACCACCAGCTCGCAGGCCCCCGCGGCCGCGATGGCGCGCGCGTTGTCGAGCATCAGCGCTTCGTCGCGGTGACCGAGGCGCATCTTGGCCGAGACCGGCAGCGCCGCCGGCACCGCACGACGCACCGCCGCGACGATGGCGTGCACGAGCTCGGGTTCATCGAGCAGCACCGCGCCGCCACGGTGCCGGTTGACGGTCGGCGCCGGGCAGCCGAAGTTGAGATCGACACCTTCGGCACCGAGCGAAGCGAGCCGCGCGGCGTTGTCGGCCAGACACGCGGCGTCGGAGCCGAGCAGCTGCGCGCGCACTGGCGTGCCGGCCGCCGTGCGGCTGCCGTTCGCCAGCTCGGGCATCAGGCGCAGGAACACGCGCGCGGGCAGCAGCTGGTCGGTGACGCGGATGAACTCCGACACGCAGCGGTCGACGCCACCGGCACGCGTCAAGACGTCGCGCAGGCTGTGGTCGATCAGGCCCTCCATCGGGGCCAGCAGCAGCTTCATCGGCGCATTAGAACTTGATCAGGGCCCGCCCATCGCCAGGCGCGGCAACCAGGTGGTCAAGGCGGGGATGTAGGTGATCAGCAGCAGCGTGACGGCCAGCGGCACGTAGTACGGCAGCATCTCGCGCAGCACCTCCTTCATCGTCACCTTGGCGATATCGGCGACGAGGAAAAGGGCCAGGCCCATCGGCGGCGTCAGCAAGCCGACCATCAGGTTGAACACCACCACCATGCCCAGGTGCACCGGGTCGACGCCGGCGGCGACGAGTGGCTTGGCGATGATCGGCGCGATGACCAGGATCGCCGTCGTGCTGTCGAGGAACATGCCGACCAGGAGCAGCAGCAGGTTGACGATCAGCAGCAGCACGTAGGGGTTGCTCGAGATCGACAGCATCAGCCCGGTCAGCTGCTGCGGCACCTGCTCGACCGAGAGGATCCAGCCGAACAGCGCGGCGACCGCGACGATCAGCAGGATGCCGGCCGAGGCCCGGATGGTTTCGAACGCGGCGTCGACCACGCCCTGCCAGGTCAGCTCGCGGTAGAACAGGCTGCTGATCAGCACCGCGTAGAGAACCGTCACCGAGGCGATCTCGGTCGGCGTGAAGAAGCCGGCCAGCATGCCGGCGATCAAGATCACTGGCGCCAGGATGGCCGGGAAGGCCGGCTTGAAGTCGCGCCACAGCTCGCCCGCCGTGGGCCGGCGCTCGGCACGCGGGTAGTGCCGCCGCTTGGCCAGCCAGGCCGTCATCAGCATCAGCATCGCGACGCAGAGCAGGCCCGGCAGGATGCCGCCGAGCAGCAGCTGGATCACCGACACGCCGGTCACGGTGCCGTAGATGATCAGCGGGATCGAGGGCGGAAAGATCGGCCCGACGATCGCCGAGGAACTGGTCACCGCCGCAGCGAACGAGGCCTTGAAACCCTTCTTGCGCATCGCGTCGATCTCGATCCGCCCAATGCCGCCGATGTCGGCCAGGGCCGAGCCCGACATGCCGGCGAAGATCAGGCTGCCGAAAATGTTGACCTGGGCCAGCCCTCCCGGCAGGCGGCCGGTGGCGGTGTCGGCGAACTTGTAGATGTAGCGCGAGATGCCCGCGCTGTTCATCAGGCTGCCGACGAACAGGAACACCGGCACGGCGACCAGCGGAAAGGAGTCAAGCGCATACAGCGTGCGCTGGGCGACCAGGTCGAGCGGCAGCCCGGCGAGGCCCATGTAGACGATGCACGGGATGCCGATCGCCAGCACGACCGGGAAGCCCAGCACGAACAGGGCGACGAAGGAGAAGACGACGACGAAACCTGTCACGGGGATGCCTTCAGCTGAGGACCGTCTGCTTGTCTTCGGGGCGGCGTCGGCGCAGGGTGTGCACGAACATCGCCAGGGTCTCGACCACCAGCAGCAGCGAGCCCAGGGCCAGCGGGCCCATGAAGAGCCAGAACGGCATCTCCAGCGTCGCGGTCTGGTTCGTCAGGTTGTTGCCGATGGTGACGACCGCGGCGACGAACAACGCCGCGAACATCGCCACACCCGCCAGCTCGATCGCCAGCTGCAGGAACCAGCGCGGCCGCGGCGGCAGCAGGCCCTGAAACTCTTCCATCCGGATCTGCCCGCCCTGCTCGGTCACGTAGGCCGCGCCGATGAAGGCCAGGCAGATCAGGAAGTAACGCGCGAGCTCCTCAGCGCCCGACATCGGCACATTGAAGACCCCGCGCATCACCACCTGGGCCAGCGGCGTCAGCACCAGCAGGGCCAGCAGCAGGAAGCTGACCCAGCGCACGCCGGCGCGCACTGCCGCCAGGAAAGGCGTCACTTGACCGCGCCGATCTGCTCGATGTAGCCGGTCCAGTCCGGGAAGTCCTTGCCGACCTGGGTCAGCACGGCCTTGCGGAAGCCCGCGATATCGAGGCCGTCCTTTTCCTCGACGAAGACCATGCCCTTGGCCTCCAGATCCTTGCGGTACTTGGCGGCGGTGTCGCGATCCCAGTCGAGGGTCTTCTTGCCGACCTCGGCCATCGTGTCCTCCAGGATCTTGCGGTCGGCGGCGGGAATCGCCTGCCAGGCCTTGTCATTGACGAAGACCGCCAGCACCGACTGCATGTGGCTGGTCAGCATCACGTACTTCTGCACCTCGTACAGCTTCAGGTTGAAGATGTTCGGCAGCGGGTTCTCCTGCCCGACGACGAGTCCGGTCGCCAGCGCGGTCGCCAGCTCCGAGACCTCGACCGGCGTCGCCACGGCGCCCATGCCGGTGAGCATCGACGACCACAGCTTGACCGGCACGCCGCGGTACTTCTTGCCCTGCATGTCCTTCACCGACAGCACCTTCTCCTTCGAGGTCAGCTGGCGCGTGCCCTGGAAGAAGCTGCCGACGATGCGCATGCCGCCGGCCTGCACGAGCTGCTTGTTGATCTCCTGCAGTGCGGCCGAAGTGCGCGGGTCGGTTGCGCGCATCGCATGGTCGGGGTCTCGGTAGGCGAAGGGCGTGTTGAAGACCGCGGTCGTCGACAGGATCTTGCCCAGCGACGCGAAGTCGTGGTGGCCCATCGAGATCGCGCCCGACTTGACGCCGTCCACCATCTCGCCGACGCCGCCGAGCTGCGAGTTAGCGAACACCGTGATCTCGACCCGGCCATTGGTGCGCTCCTTGACCAGCTTGGCGACCTCGTCGGCGTACAGCGTCTGCGGCGCATTAGCGACGCCGACGTGGGCATAGCGCAGCTTGACCTGGGCGTAGGCAGCGGGCGCAGAGATCAGGGCAGCCGTCACGGCCGCCGACATCAGGGTGCGAATCGAAAACCTCATGGCGTCGTCTCCTTCGTTGTGGGTGGGCGGGGTGCCCAGGTGGGTTCGATGCGCCGATCAGTCGCGCGCATCTTCTTCGTAAAGCTTGAACACCGCCGAGGTGTCGAGTTCGGCGTGGCCGCGATGGATCAGCATGCGGTACAGGGACAGGGCCGTTCCGCTCATTGGCAGCGGGGTCTTCAGGCCGCCGGCGAAGGCGCTGAGCATTTCCAGGTCCTTCAGCAGCTGGCGCGCATAACCCTGCGGGGCGAAGTCGCGCGCGACCATGCGCGGGTAGAGCTTCTGCAAGAGCGTGCCGTCGGCATGGCCCCCTGCCAGGCACTCGGGCACGCGTGCGGCGTCGATGCCCGCCGCTTCGGCCAGCACCGCCGCCTCGGCCAGCACGGCATGCGTGCAGCCGACGATCAGCTGGTTGATCATCTTGGCCGCCAGACCGCTGCCGCTCGGCCCCATGTGGGTGCAGCGCGCGGCGACGTCGGCCATCAGCGGCACGATGCGGGCGATATCGGCACCGTCGCCGCCGGCCATCACGGTCAGCGTGCCGGCGGCCGAGGCCGGCGGGCCGCCCGAGACCGGCGCGTCGATCCAGCCGCAGCCCGTCGTCTCGCGCAGGCGCGCCGCGAGGGCCTTGCCCTGGTCGACCTTCACGGTCGAGAAATCGACCAGCAGCTGCGGCGGCTTCAGAGCGTCAGCCACGCCGCCCACGCCGAAGACCGCGGCCTCGACCGCCTCGGTGGTCGGCAGGTTCAGCAGCACGAGATCGGCGCCACGCACGGCCTCGGCCGGGCTGTCTCCGGTCGACGCGCCCACCGCGCGCGCCGCCTCGTTCTGCCGAGGCAGGATGTCGAAAGCGGTCACCGGATAGCCGAGCCCGACCAGGCGCCGGACCATCGGCAATCCCATCAGGCCGACGCCGACATAGGCGATGCGTGGATGGGTCACTGCGTCACTCCATCGCGTAGATGCGCAGCGCGTTGTCACGGAACAGCGCGCGCTGTTCTGCCGCGGAGAAGTCGCACACGATCGCGCGAAAGCCGTCGAAGATCGTGCCGAAGCTCGCACACACGCTGTCGACAGGGAAGTTGCTCGCGAACATGCAGCGGGTCGGGCCGAAGAGCTCGATCGTTGTGCGCACGATGTCGCCGTTGGCCGCGGCGGTCCAGGCCTGTCCCGCCTGGCCGAGACCGGAGATCTTGACCGCCACGTTCGGGCAAGCCGCGAGCGCGCGCATCGCCTTGGCCCAGCCGGCCAGTCCATCAGCGCTGCGGTCGGCCGGCAGGCCGGTGTGGTTCAGGATGAGCTGCGTGCCCGGAAAGTCGCTGGCCAGGCGCGCCGCCTCGACCAGGTGCCACCACGGCGTCTGCAGATCGAAGCGCAAACCGTGTCGCGCGAGTTGCGCAAAGCCTTCGCGCCAGCGCGCATCGCTCATGCCGCCCGGGGCGCCGTCGGCAGGTGAACGGTTGGCGCGTGGCTTGTGGCGCACGCTGCGCACGAAGGGGAATGCGGCCTGCTGCTCGAGCACCCATGCAGCATCCGGGGCATCGAGCCAGGCCTGGGCCACAGCGACGCTCGGAAGGCCGTGTTCGCGGCGCAGGCTGTCGATGTAGCGCATCTCGCCGAGCGGATCGGCCGGGTTCCACTCGGCCTCGACGTAGACCGACTTCTCGACCACCAGCGGGGCGGCGTCGGCGCGGTATTCGGGCGGCAGGTAGGCCCGGCGGATCGCGCGGTAGTCGCCGTAACGAAACGGAATCGGCGGCTCGTCGCACAGCCAGGGGTAGTAGTGCAGAGCCGGGTTCCAGAAGTGCTGGTGCGCGTCGACGATCGTCAGCGCCGCAGCCGCCCCGCTCGGGTCATGGGTCAGGCTCGCGGCATCGGTCGATCGTCCTTCCACGCACTTCTCCGGCGCGACGGATGGCGCCGGGCCCCCGTTCGGTTTTTGAGTCTAAGGGGGCGCGCGCGCCGTCGTACCTAGGCCGGACCCGGCCATGCGGGCCTTCAGAGCACCCGTGCAAACTCGCGCCGCACGCGGTCGCGGTCGCCATGGTCGAAGTGCCACCACTCGGTCGGGATGCCGACGAATCCGCCGGCGGCCATCGCCGCGCGCAGGGTCTCGCGCGCCGCAACCTGTTCACGCGTGATCGCGCCGGCCGCCAGTTGTTCCGCTTCGAGCGCCGGGTGCGACGCCAGCGTCATCTCGTCAAAGCCGCTGCCCATGTCGAGCTCGCGGCCGGCGGCATCGCGCAGCGTGGCGTCGACCGCCATGCCGAAGCTGTGGATCGAGCCACGCGTGGGCTCGGCGAAGTAGCGCGCCGCCGGCGTGCCGGCCACATCGCGCCAGATCGCCTCTTGCACGCGCTGCGGGCGCAAGGCGTCGAGAACCACGAGGCGCAGGCCCGGGTGGACGCTGGCCAACCAGCGCGCCGCGGCTTCCAGCCCGGCCGCGGCCTCGGCGCGCAGCCAGGCGCAGTCGATGCCGTCGTACAGCACGCGCCCGTCGAAATTGTTGCGCGTGGCATAGCGCAGATCGTGCTCGACGCCCGCGATCGACGCGAGGCGGCGGAACGCCGGGTGCGCGGCGACGTCTTCGACGCGAAGGCTCGTCATCGCCGCGGCAGCGCTCGACACTTCATGTGGCATCGATGATAGCCAGCCGCGACGCTGCTACGCTCGGCGCGCGATGCAGAAGACCAGGCCACACGACGACCCGGCCCGCAGAAGGCTGCCGCTCGCAGCGCTTCTGGCGCTGCTGCTGTGCGCCGGCTGCGCCACCCGCACACCGTCACCGCAGGACGATGGCCCGCACACGCGGGCGCCGATCGATCCGATGCAGGTGCCCGACGCGCTGCCGGTGCTCGAGCCGATCCGCGCCGGCGGGCCGAACAAGCCGTATGAAGTGCTGGGCGAAATCTACAAGCCGCTCCCGGCGGATGCGGCGCTGAGCGAACGCGGGCTGGCTTCCTGGTACGGCCGCAAGTTCCACGGCCGCCGCACCGCCAGTGGCGAGCTCTACAACATGCACGCGATGACGGCCGCACACCCGACCCTGCCGCTGCCGAGCTTCGCGCGTATCAGCAACCCGGCCAATGGCCGCTCTGTGATCGTGCGCGTCAACGACCGCGGCCCCTTCGTCAAGGGGCGCATCGTCGATCTGAGCTACAGCGCTGCGCAGCGCCTGGGCGTGCAGGGCGTGGCCACGGTCGAGTTGGTGCGCATCACGCCCGCGGAGATCCGCCGCGGCGCCTGGCAGCCGGAAGCGACGGGTGCACGCCTCGTGATCGAAGGCGACGAGCCGCCGGCGCCGGCGGCAGCAGCCCCCGCGGCGGCCACGGCCACCCAGCGCGGCTTCTGGGTCCAGCTCGGCGCGTTTCGCGACCGCGGCGGTGCGCAGCAACTGCAGGACCAGGCCAGCGCCGCGCTGGACGGGATCGCGCCGATGCTCGCAGTGTTCAACGAGAACGCGCTGTTCCGCCTGCAGGCGGGGCCCTTCGCCAGTCGCAACGAAGCCCAGCGTGCGGCCGAGCGCGTGCGCGAGAAGCTGCAGCTGACGCCGCTGCTGGTCGAACGCCGCTGACTCGGGGCCGATCGCGCCCCGACGAGCGCACCCCGTCAGAGTTGACAGTTGTGGGCGCTTCCCGATGGGGCTACGGTGATGCCCTGGACGAGGAAGTCGGACGGGCGTCGTCGACACCTCGCGTTACCACCAGGGCTGCCCACGCGCCCTGCCGCTGCCTAGAGTGCATCGACGCCAAGAAGCGTTCGATCGCGCGAGAGGAAGCCCATGGCCAAATCGTCCACTCCGGCGCCGCACAAGCCGCACGCGCTGTCCCTGCACATCGGTCTGAACCTGGTCGACCCCAAGCACTACGGCGGCTGGAGCGGTCCGCTGGCGGCCTGCGAGTTCGACGCGCGCGACATGCTGGCCATTGCCAAGACCCGCGGCATGACGCCGAGCGTCCTGCTGACCAAGGCCGCCACGAGGAAGGCCGTGCTGGCGGCGCTGCGCCGCGCCGCGGCCAAGCTGGTCAAGGGCGATCTGTTCTTCCTCAGCTACTCGGGTCACGGCGGTCAGGTAGCCGACGTGTCCGGCGACGAGCCCGACAAGCAGGACGAGACCTGGTGCCTCTACGACGGCCAGCTGATCGATGACGAGCTGTACTTCGAGCTCGGCCGCTTCGCCGCCGGGGTGCGCATCCTGGTACTGTCGGACAGCTGCCACTCGGGCACCGTCACACGGGCGCGGCCGGCGTCGCCGCCGCCCGGCATGCGCAGCAAGCTGATGCCCACCGATGTGGGCCGCCGTGTGTATGAACAACACCAGGCCTTCTACGACGGCCTGCAGGCGGCCGTCGCCAAGGCGGCCGGCAAGGCGGCAAGCGCCGACCCGGATGCGGTGCTGTCGACCTTGGCGCTGCAGGGCGCCCGCATCGGCGCCATCGCCGGCAAGTTCCGTGCGGCGGCGATCCTGATCTCAGGCTGCCAGGACAACCAGACCTCGCTCGACGGCGACCACAACGGCGCCTTCACCGGGCGGCTGCGCGAGGTCTGGAACAACGGTGGCTTCAGGGGCAGCCACGCCCGTTTTCACGCCACGATCACGGCGGGCATGTCGGCCAGCCAGACGCCCAACCTGTTCCTGCTCGGCGATGCCGCGGCCTTCGCCGTGCAGGTGCCGTTCACGGTGTAGGCATGCACGCGACAAGCTCCGGGCCCAGTGCCGAGCTGCCGCGCGGCCTCTGAACGCGCTCAGGCCGCCGAATGCTCCGCATCCGCCAACACCGCCTCGTCGGAGACCGGGTCGTTTTCCGCGCAACGCCCAACGTCGGCGGCGCCTTGAAGCCGCGCTTCCTGGTGCTGCACTACACCGCCGGCAGTTCGGCGGCGAGTTCGATCGAATCGCTCTGCACGAGGAAGCCGCAAGGCAATGCGTCGGCGCATCTGGTGCTGGCGCGCGACGGCACGATCACGCAACTGGCGCCGTTCAACGTCGTCACCTGGCATGCCGGTGTCAGCCAGTGGCTCGGCGTCGAGGGCCTGAACCAGGCCTCGATCGGCATCGAGCTCGACAACGCCGGTCCGATGAACCAGATCGGTGAGCGCTTCACGGCGTGGTTCGGTCGCGAGTACCCGGCCAGCGAGGTGTTGGTGGCCGCGCACAAGCACGGCGGCGGACCGCGGCCCTGGCATGCCTACACCGAAGCGCAGATCGTCCGCTGCCTCGAGCTGGCCGAATTGCTGGTCGAGCACTACGGCCTGCAGGACGTGCTCGGCCACGACGACATCGCCCACGGTCGCAAGCAGGACCCGGGACCGGCCTTCCCGCTGGCCTCGATCGCCAGCCGTGCGCTCGGCCGCGATGACGATCTGCCACCGCACTATGTCGTCGCCGTCGACGGCCTCAACGTGCGCAGCGGCCCCGACGCGTCCTTCGACGCCGTCGCGGCGCCACTCGCGCGCGGCACGCTGCTGCGCCTGGTCGAGCCGGGCAGCCGCTGGAGCAAGGTCGAGCTTGACACGCACGCCGTCGGGCCAAGCGAGGTCGAAGGCTGGGTCAACAACCGCTTCATCGTGCGCCTGAAGGACGCGCCGCGGTCCTTGCGGCCGCGCTCGCCCGAAACGCCGGCGAGGGCGGGAACAAGGGCCGCCAAGAAGGCGCTCACGGCAGCGCCGAAAGCGCCCGCCCGCTTGCGCCGGCCTCGCCCGGTTTGATCGCGGCGACATCTGGACCCGCCAGGCCCCGAACGGAGACTGACCATGCCTTCTCAGCGCGACCACAGCCCCAAGGCGTCCCGCCGCGGACCCAGCGGCAAGAACAGGCAGGTCCGCAGCGTGACACCGATCACTTTCGTCGTGCAGGGTTCGCTCGCCGCGCCGTCGACCGACGCGGCCCGGCGCGGCGGCGTGGCGGGGGGCATGGGCGCCAAGCCTGCGCTGCCGGCGGGCTTGCTGCGCGGCCAGGTCAAGCAGGCCGTGCGCCTGCGCGCGCTGCGTGCCGGTGGGGCGGGAGGCGCGTTGCGCGTGCAGGCCCTGCCTGGCCGCGACGTCGTCGTGCTGCACCTGGCCGGCGGACCATCGCTGGTGCTGCATCCGGAGAACGCGCGCGACCTGATGCGCGCCCAGCAGGCCGGCAACCGGCGCAGTGCCGGCCCGGTCGACGACGAAGAAGTGGCCGTGCCCGCCGAGCTGCGCTGGCACGGCCTGGAGGCCGCCGGCGCCGCCAGCCGCGGCAGCGGCACCCGCGGCCTGCTCGGCAGCGTGCTGCTGGCCGGGATCGAGATCGTGACCGATGCCGGCGGCGACTCGCTGGCCGACATGGCCGCCGAGAAGGTCGCCGAACGCGTTGATGCCCAGGTCGAACCCGGCGTGTATGCGCTGCAGGCCCAGGCACTGGCGCCGCTAAAGGGCGCAGGCGTCAAGCCGCTGGCCAGCCTGCCAGCCGCCGACGGGCCGCTGCTGGTCTTCGTGCACGGCACCTTCAGCAATACCGCGCATGCCTTCGGCAAGCTGTGGTCGCAGCATCCGCAGCGGGTAGCTGCCTTGTTCCGGCACTACGCCGAGCGCATCTATGCCCTCGAACACGCCACCCTGGGCGTCAGCCCGACGGCCAACGCCCTGGCCCTGGCCAAGACGCTGCCGCAGGGCGCGCGGCTGCACCTGCTCACGCATTCGCGCGGCGGCCTGGTGGCCGAGGTGCTGGCGCGTGCGGCGGCCAACCCCGGGCTGGCCGGCGAAGACCTGCGCGCCTTCAGCGCCATCGAGCGACGCGAGCTGAGCGAGCTGAGCACCGAACTCGTGCGCAAGCAAGTGCGCATCGAGCGCGTGGTGCGCGTAGCCTGCCCGGCGCGTGGCACGCTCCTGGCCAGCAAGCGCCTGGACGCCTACCTGTCAGTCTTCAAGTGGACGCTCGAGCTGGCCGGCGTGCCGGTGCTGCCCGAATTGCTGGACTTTTTGGCCGCGGTGGCGCAGCGCCGGGCCGATCCGGACAAGCTGCCCGGTCTGGCTGCGCAGGTCCCCGGCAGCGCGCTGATCCAGTGGCTGCACGCGGCCGACGAGCCCCTGCCCGGCGACCTGCGCGTGATCGCCGGTGACGTGCAGGGCGACTCGGTCGGCTCCTGGCTCAAGACCCTGCTGGCCGACGGCTTCTACTGGACCGACAACGACTTCGTGGTCCAGACGCGGTCGATGTACGGTGGTGCGGCTCGCGCCGGTGGTGCGCTCTTCCTGCTCGACCGCGGCGCGCGAAGTTCACACAGCAGCTACTTCGCCAATGAGCGCAGCGCCGAGGGCGCGTGCAATGCGTTGATGCACGACCGGCCCGAGGGTTTCGCCCTGATCGGGCCACTGTCCTGGTCGGGTGAAAGTTCAACAGGCGTGCGCGCCGCGAGAGGGGGATCCGGCGACGCTGTCGACATGCCAGCGAGCGACAAGCCCGCAGTGATCCTGTTGCCCGGCATCCTGGGCAGCAACCTGGCCGTCAACGGCAAACGTCTCTGGCTCGGCTTTCGGATCATCGGCGGCCTGAAGCGCCTGGCCTACCCCGACGCGGCCGGCAGCCGGGTCACGCCGGATGGTGCGATCGGCCCGATCTACGACGACCTGGCCGAACACCTGGCCGCCAGCCACGAACTGATCGAGTTCGCCTTCGACTGGCGCCAACCGCTCGAGGCGGAAGCCCGGCGCCTGGCGCGGGTGGTCGAAGCCGCGCTCGACGCGCGCTCGCAGAGTGGCCAGCCGGTGCGCTTCGTCGCGCATTCGATGGGCGGTGTGGTGGTGCGCACGCTGCAACTCGAAGCCCCCGAACTGTGGGATCGCCTGATGGCGCACCCCGGCGCCCGCGTGTTGATGCTCGGCACGCCCAATGGCGGCTCGTGGGCACCGATGCAGGTGCTGTCGGGCGACGACAGTTTCGGCAACACCCTGGTCGCCTTCGGCGCGCCCTTCCAGGACCAGGCCGCCCGCGCGCTGATGGCGCAGATGCCGGGCTTCCTGCAACTGCAGGCGGCCCTGACCGACAGCGCGCAGCAACTCGACCGCGAAGCCACCTGGCGCGACCTGGCCGCACGCGACCTGGCCGCCGTGCGCGATCACAACTGGTGGCACAGCGAGGCGATTCAGCTCGCCGCCTACGAGTGGGGCGTGCCCACACAGGCCGTGCTCGACCAGGCCCTCGCGCTGCGCCAGCGCCTGGACCGCCAGCGCGACCAGACCCTGCCACGCTTTGCCGACAAGATGCTGCTGGTGGTCGGCCGCGCCCGGTTCACCCCCGACGGCTTCGAGATTGGCAACGAAGGCCTGGTCTACCTCGACGCCAGCGATGCCGGAGACGGCCGCGTCACGCGCGCCAGCGCCTGCCTGCCCGGCGTGCGTACCTGGGAAGTGGACTGCGAGCACGGCGCGCTGCCCGACCATGAAGCGTCCTTCGCTGCCTACACCGAACTGCTGCTGAGCGGCAGCACCGGCCTGCTGACACGCCTGCCCGAGGCGGTGGGCGATGCCCGCAGCGCGGCGCTGCGGCCGCTGCGCCACGTCAGGAGCCGGCCCTCGCGCCAGCCGCAAGGCCTGCGCCTGCCCGAGCTGCAGAGCGAACTCGGGGCGCTGGCGCCGCACGAGGCCGAGCGCGCCGTGCCCGACAGCGGCATGCCGGCACTGGCCGTCAGCGTGGTCAACGGCAACCTGATGTTCATGCGCTTGCCGCTGCTGGTGGGCCACTACCGCTCGACCGAGCTGACCGGCTCGGAAGCGGCCGTCGACAACCTGATCGGCGGCGGCATGACCAGTTCGCTCGGGACCGGGGTCTATCCCGACGGGCCCGGGTCGTTCCAGATGTTTCGCAACACCCGCGGCAGCGACAACCCGCTGCAACTGCCGCGGCCTCAGTGGGCGATCGTCGTCGGCCTGGGCGACGAGTCCGAGCTCACGCCGGCTACCCTGGTGCACAGCGCGCGCCAGGCCATCATCGGCTGGGCCCAGCGCATCGTCGAAAGCGGGCCGGGGGCGGCCCAGAGCTTCGAGCTGTGCTCGACCCTGATCGCCAGCGGCGGCATGCGCATCACGCCGGGGCAATCGGCGCAGTTGATCGCCCAGGCCGCGCGCGAAGCCAACCTGCGCCTGAGGGCCTCGGGCTGGCCCCTCCTGTCGCAGCTGGTGCTGGTCGAGCTGTATCTCGACCGTGCCAGCGAGGCCTGGCGCGCGCTCCAGGTGCTGGCCGCCCGGCGGGCGCAAGACTGGCGCATGGCCGAGCACGTGCGGGCCGGTGCTGGCGCGCTGCGCCGCCCGCTCGATGCCGGCTACCGCGGCACCGACTACGACCTGATCAGTGCCACCAGCGTAGAAGGCCGAGGGTTCGATGCCGTGATCGCCTACACCCTGGACACGCGGCGCGCACGCACCGAGGTGCGGGCCCAGGCGACGCAGGCGCGCCTGGTGCGCGAGCTGGTGAAGCGGGCCTCGAACGACCGCAACCAGGACCCGCAGATCGGCCGCACCCTGTACCAGCTGCTCGTGCCGGTGGAGATGGACCCCTTCTTCGGCGGCACCACCGAAATGCGCGTCGAGCTCGACAGCAGCACCGCCGGCATCCCATGGGAGCTGCTGCACAACGCCGGAAGCGACAGCAGCGATGCGCTGCCCTGGGCGATCCGAACCAAGCTCCTGAGGAAGCTGCGCACCACGCGCTTTCGCCAGACCGTCACCGACGCCAGCGCCGACAGCGACGCGCTGGTGATCGGTGAGCCCGCCGTCAGCGAGCCGGAGCGCTACCCGCGCCTGCCCGGCGCGAGACGCGAGGCGGCAGCGGTGGCGCGGCGCCTCGCCTCGCCCGGCGGCTTCGGCAGCGACGAAGTCCGGACCCTGATTGCCGGAGACGACCCTGCAACGGCCCCCGACGCGCACCAGGTCATCAATGCGCTGCTCGAACGCGAGTGGCGCATCGTGCACATCGCCGGGCACGGTGAGGCGCCGGTGCGCCTCGCCGCCAGCGATGGCGGCGCTGCACGGGACAGCGATCCGCGCGGCGTGGTGCTGTCGCACGGCTGCTTCCTCGGACCGCGCGAGATCCGCACCATGCGTGCGGTGCCCGAGCTGGTGTTCATCAACTGCTGCTTCCTGGCCGAGCGCCACCCCGACCAGGTGCTACGCAGCGAACCGCTCGAGGGCTACGACCGTGCGCTCTTCGCCAGCAGCGTGGCCGAGGAGCTGATCCGGGCCGGCGTGCGCTGCGTGGTCGCCGCCGGCTGGGCGGTGGAAGACCTGCCCGCCGAAACCTTCGCCAGCAGCTTCTACGAAGCGCTGCTCGCTGGGGACCGCTTCATCGACGCCGCTGCGCGCGCGCGCCAGGCCGCCTGGGATGTGCGTGGCCAGGGCAACACCTGGGCCGCCTACCAGTGTTATGGCGACCCCGACTGGACGCTGCGCCGCACCGGCGCCAGGCAGACTTCGACACCGCCGGCCGAGAAATATGCCGGCATCTCGTCGCCCTTGGGCTTGGCCATCGCGCTCGAAAGCGTGGCCATCGAAACCCGTTTCCTGCGCGCCGACGAGCGCGAGCACCGGCTCGCAGCGCAAGCCGAGCGCCTGACCTACCTCGAATCACGCTTCGGACCAGTGTGGGGAGGCATGGGCGCAGTGGCCGAAGCCTTCGCGGTGGCCCACAGCGAGGTCGGCGATACCGAGCGCGCCATTGCCTGGTACGAGCGCGCCGTGGCGGCGAACGACGCCAGCGCCTCCCAGAAGAGCGCCGAGCAGCTGTGCAATCTGCGCGCGCGACACGCCGAGTCGGGCGTGCGCCGCGCCTGGCTGGCGCTCGAGGCCGCACGGCACGCCGCCAAGAGCGGCCCGCCGCGCGACACGCGCGAACTCGAGCGCGCCGCCCTGGCGCTGAAGCGGGCGGCCGCGCACGCGCGCAGACCCTTGCGCCAGGCATTGACGATGATCGAGCAGCTGCTCGCGCAGCAGCCGACCATCGATCGCGAGAGCATCGCCGGCTCGGCCTGCAAACACCTGTCCCTGGTCGAATCGGCGACCGGCCATGCGGCCCGCGCACTGGCCGCCGTCAAGCGTATGAAGGCGCATTACGCTCGCGCCGAAGCGCTGGCCCGCGCCACCGATACCAGCGAATTGTTCTACCCTGCGCTGAGCCGCATGGCCGCCGAACTGGTGACCGATGCCGCGCAGCCGGGCTGGCGCGGGTTCGACCCTGCCGACACTGCCTTCCTGCGTCAGCGCCTGGCTGAAAAGACGCGCGACGACCCCGACTTCTGGAGTGTGGCCGGTCTGACCGAGTTGTGGGTGTACGAAGCCGTGGCCGCGCGCGCTCTGGCCCCCGTGCAGTCAGCGATCACCGACGAGTACAGCGAGCTGCACCGCCGGATCAGCGGCACCAACTACTGGCGCCCGCTGTACGACACCACGCACTTCGCGCTTGACGGCTATGCCGCGCGCGCCAACGCCACGGAGCGGCGGGCCTGCAATCAACTCGTGCGCTTGCTCGAAGGCTTCGCCTGGCCGCCGCCGAGCCGCTGAGAGGTTCCACGCGCCGCAGCGTCAGCGCCCGCCGCTGACGTCGATGATCGCGCCGGTGGTGTAGGCCGCGTCCTCCGACAACAGCCAGACGATCGCCGACGCGATTTCGTCGGCGGTGCCGGGGCGCTGCATCGGGATCAGCGTCGCCGACGCGTGGGCGCGATCGGGTTGGCCGCCCGACGCGTGGATGTCGGTGTCGATGATGCCTGGCCGCACGGCATTGACGCGCACGCCCTCGAGGGCCACCTCGCGCGCCAGGCCGACGGTGAAACTGTCGATCGCCCCCTTGCTCGCGGCGTAGTCGACGTACCAGCCCGGCGCACCGAGCTTGGCGGCCACGCTGGACAGGTTCACGATCGCGCCACCCGGCCCGCCGTGCTTCGTGCTCATGCGCTTCAGGGCTTCGCGCGCGCAGACGAAGCTGCCGAACACGTTGATTGCGAACATGCGCTGCAGGCGCGCGACGCTGATGGCATCGACGCGCACCTGCTCGTCGATCACGCCGGCGTTGTTAACCAGGCCCGTAAGCAGCCCCAGCTCGGCATCGATGCGCGAGAACATCGCCAGCACCGCGGCTTCGTCGGCGACATCGGCGGCGACGACGATGGCACGCCGGCCCACACCGCGCACCTGCTCGGCCACCGCCTGGGCCGCGCGCTCGTCGCGCGCGTAGTTGACGGCCACATCCCAGCCCTTGACGGCGCAGGCAAGGGCAGCGGCAGCGCCGATGCCGCGGCTGGCACCGGTGATGAGCACACAACGTGCAGAAGCGGTCGCCGGGCTCATTTCTTCTTCCTTGCTTCGCGATCGAATTTGCGCCAGTAGCCGAATTCGTCTTCGTGGACCTCGATGTCCACTTCCATCACCCGCGCCTGCAGGCGCTCCTGCACGTCGGCAACAGCCTTGTTGTAGACCAGCGGGCCGAGCTCCTCGAGAAAGTAGCCGAGCAGGGCACCGGCGGCGATGTTGCCGATCTTCTCGTCCATGTTCTCGCGGAAGTAGCGCTCGATCGAGGCGATCGCTTCCTGGCGCTGTTCGGCCGGCAGCTCGATGGCCATCAGCGCACCGCCGCGACGTCGAAGTGCGGGTTCTGGATCAGGCCGAAGCGATTGCCGAAGGGGTCGCGCACGGCAGCGACGCGGATACCCTCGCCGACCTCGCTGACCGGGTCGATCTCGGTGGCGCCCAGCG
>JAZKIW010000080.1:22976-24582 GCA_040384625.1 Pseudomonadota bacterium
CGGGCGTTCGCTCAGGCGCGCCACGTAGGCCGCCACGGCCGCCAAGGCCGGCCGCTCGATCGGCGTCATCGACCAGCGGTGCACTGCCAGGCCGAGCACGATGTCAGCCAGCGTGAACGTGGGTCCAACGGCGTAGGCACCGGTCTGCGCGAGTTGGGCATCGAGGATCTGCATGTGCCGGTTCCAGGCGTCCTGGCTGGCGGCGATGGCCTCAGCGTCGGTGTGCGCCGGGCTGCGGCGCACCAGGGCCATGAAGGCGTAGCGCCAGGCATTGTTCAACTCACCGGCCTGCCAATCCATCCACTGCTCGACGCGTGCGCGCTCGCGCGGCGCCGCCGGCAGCAGGTCGTCGCGTCCTTGGCGCACAGCCAGATAGCGGCAGATGGTGTTCGACTCCCAGAGCACGAAGCCGTCGTCAACGAGCACCGGGACCAGGGCGTTCGGGTTCAGCGCCAGGTACTCGGGCGACTGCGTCGGACGGAACCCGAGGCCCCAGTCCTCGCGCGCGAAGGGCAGGCCGATCTCGTCGCAGGCCCACAGCACCTTGCGCACGTTGATCGACGATTGGCGGCCGAGGACCCTGAGCATCGTGACGGCATTCTGGCATCGCCACGCCGTTGGGGCCGGCCCCGAGGCGCGGCCCGCGCTGCGCGGCTACAGTGGCCGGACTCCCACGAAAGACCGCCATGCAACGTCGCAGCCTCATCCTTCGCAGTGCCGTCACCGCCGCCAGCCTGGCGCTGCCCGGGCTGACGCGCGCGCAGGCGCTCGAAAAGCCCAAGACCACCATCGCCGTCGGCGGCAAGAACCTGCTGTACTACCTGCCACTGACCATCGCCGAGCAGCGCGGCTACTTCAAGGCCGAGGGCCTGGACGTGACGATCGTCGACTTTGCCGGCGGCGCGCGAGCGCTGCAGGCGGTGGTCGGCGGGAGCGCCGACGTGGTGAGCGGCGCCTTCGAGCACACCGTCAACATGCAGCACAAGGGCCAGCCGATGCGCGCCATCGTGCTGCAGGGCCGTGCGCCGATGATCGTGCTCGGGGTGAACCCGAAGACCATGGCCGGCTACAAGACCGTGGCCGACCTGAAGGGCAAGAAGATCGGCGTCACCGCGCCGGGCTCGTCGACCAATGTGATGGTCAACTTCATCCTCGCCAAGGCCGGCCTGAAGCCGAGCGACGTCAGCATCATCGGCGTCGGTGCGGCGCAGGGCGCGGTGGCGGCGATGCGCGCCGGCCAGATCGACGCCATAAGCAACCTCGACCCGGTCATCACACTACTGCAGCGCTCGGGCGACCTGAAGATCGTCAGCGACACGCGCATCGTCGCCGAAGCCGAGAAGGTCTTCGGCGGCCCGATGCCCGCGGGCTGCCTGTACACGCCGCAGCCCTTCATCGACAAGCACCCGAACACGGCGCAGGCGCTGGTCAACGCGATGGTGCGCGCCAACAAGTGGATCCAGGCCGCCGGCCCGGGCGAGATCATCAACGCGGTGCCCGAGAGCTACCTGCTCGGCGACCGGGCGGTCTATATCGATGCCTTCCTGGCCGCCAAGGGCGCCCTCTCGGCCGATGGCACGTTCCCCGACAAGGGCTCGGACACGGC
>JAZKIW010000081.1:0-2120 GCA_040384625.1 Pseudomonadota bacterium
CACGGCCCGACACCGTCTGAATCACATCCGGGCCGAGCACTTTGCGCAATGCTGCGATTTGGACCGACAGGTTGCTTTCCTCGACCACCAGCCCCGGCCAGACCCGCTCGATCAGGGCGTCCTTGCCAACCACTTCGGCCCGTTGCTCCACCAGCTCCACCAACAGGTCGAAGGCCCGCCCACCCAGGCGCACATCCTCGCCCGATATCAGCAGCCGCCGTTCGCCAGGGCGCAACTCGGCATGGCCGAAACGGTAAGTCGTGGTCACAGAAGCAGCAGGTCCTTCGCGCAGAGTCGACGGCCGACGCAAGTCTAGCGGAGGGCACCCAGCGAGCACGGCGCCCGGATTCACTGTTTTTCAGAACTATTCAGAACAGTTGTGCACGTCTTCAAGACGTTCTGCCGACCTAGGACGACCATGCGTGATCGGACTTCGGAGAGCGGACTCATGATTTTCCCTGACACCGGATCGCAGCGACGGGCCGCCTTTGCCGGAGCCCACCCGAGGTGCGCAAGAGCCGTCGCTGCCCTGGCGGCTGGCTTTCTCACGGCTTGTGCCAGTTCGCCGGCCCACGAAGCGCCGCGTGTCGACGCCGCGCCCAGCGCGTCGATAGTCAAGGTCCTGCCGCGCAAGGCGGGCGAACTGACAACGGTATCGATCTACGAGTTCCGCTCGTCAGTGACCGAGATTCCGGCCCGTGGCACCACCGACATGTTCAAGACCGCGCTCGTCAACAGTGGCCAGTTCCGCGTCGTCGAACGGGCGCGCCTGGACGAAGGCGTGATGCGCGAGAAGCAGGTCAATGCGTCTGGTCTGAGCACAGGCAAGAGCGCCAAAGACAAGTTGGTCGATGCAAAGTACATTTTCGAAGGCGCCATCACGCAGGCCAATGCCGGCGAAACTCAGCGCACGGGCGCGTTCGGCATCGCCGGCGCCCAATTCGGTGGCAGCACCAACCGTGACGTGATTGGCATCGATGTGCGCGTGGTCGACGTGGCGACTGGCACGATTGTCGCTGTCGTCACGGTGCAGAGAGCCATCGGCAGCGATTCGAGCAGCGTCTCTGGCATCGGCAGCCTGATCGGCACCGTGCTTGGCCAGAAGGGCAAGAGCGCCGCCTACGTGCCTGACGTGCAGTTGCAGCACCAGCGCAAGCAAAGCCTGGATGTGGCGCTGCGCGGCGCGATCGACCAGGCGGTTGTCGAGCTGGCGAATCGGTTCACGCACTAGGCGATCACTGCAACTCTCGGGAGCCTTGCATGCCGCACCACGATGCGCGCCGCAGCGCCGAACTGCCAGCCCAGCACGGACAACGTTTGAGCGTCGGCGCGGCGATCTTGACCTTAGCTGCGCTTTCAAACGCGGCGACAACCGCCCCTGCGATGCAACAGGTTCAACCGGCCTTTGGCGCGACCTCGACGACGACATCGACCACCACCGAGCGCGTTGCGCCCAAACTCCTGGCCCCGCCCCCGCCCCCGCCTTCACTCGCATCCGCACCAGCAGGGCTGGCACGGCCGGCGACCGCAGCGGAACCCAAGCGGGCGCATGCCGCACTGCCCTCGGTCAGCAACAGCCTGGGCGAGCGAACTCTCGACACCCCAGCCACCCAGTCGGCCAAAAAGCTGTTCGACATGGACGACAGGGCCATCATCATCGTCAGCGGAAGGCAGACCACCGCGGGCGAGGTGAAGAAGTCGGTGCTTGCGGAGCTGGCGAAGAAGGATGGCCCGCCAAGGACCGTGAAGGGCGCCGCACGAAATCTCGATCTCGCGGCCCTCAGCGTGAGGCACGCCGCCACGGCCGCCATGCCGACACTGTCGGCACGCACGCTCAATGCGCCGCTCGACCCCAGCACGCAGGTCAACATCACCCCCGTGCCGTCCACAAGGGGGACGTTTGCGGAAAGCTCGCAACGCCGGGGCGCACTGTTGAAGGAGCTGCGCTGCGACGACAAGGGGCCTCCTGCGATCGGCGAGATCAAAGGCAAGCTGAAGGCCGGTGGAAGCGCCTTCACAATCGAAGGCCGCTGCTTCGGCGATCGCTCGGCACGCGTCGTCGTCTACGGCAAGTTCGGCACGATCGACTATGCGCAAATGGAGGCAATGACGGGCCGACT
>JAZKIW010000081.1:2130-80364 GCA_040384625.1 Pseudomonadota bacterium
CGAAGCTGCCGGCCGGCATTCAGGGCGTTCTGGACCACCGCGTGGAAGTAGCGGTCGTCTCGACCGAGTTCAGCAAGCCCTTCAGTGCCGACTTTGTCGCCGAACGGGCGCGCATCGACGTGCCCGTGCGCCTTTGGATTGGTGATTACCCAATCTACTCGATCACGACGAATACCAAGTCCGAGATCGTGTCATCAAGCTATCGAGACAAAGTGGGGGCGAGTCGTTTGCTTGTTCGCGTCAACGAGTCATGCGCGCTGGACACGGTGGACTTCAAGGTCTCTGCCGGGACGATCAGCGCATTCAGCGGTTGGGAACAAGGCCCGCCATATCAGGGCAACTTGACGGTCCAGTGGACTCCCTCTTGCAAGCAGTTAGAAACCTTGGAGAGGCGGGTGTTTTCCAACGAATGGTCCGGGTCGCGGATTTGCAGGGTCTTGATAGAGCCCAAGGCGACCGCCTACTGCCCGCTCGGCGTGGCGCCCGATCCAGTGTCGCTCAAAGCCCAAGGCTCACCAGCGCGCTTGCGCTGACGGGCACCCAACAACATCAGAGGAGCGCACGGTGAAGACGCCCAACTGTTCTCGTCGGCTGCTGGCATGCGCGGGCCTGTTGCTGCTGGCCGCAATCCACACCGCGCACGCCGCCGTCGGCGCCCGCGTGCTGGTCCAGGAGTGGAGCCCGCTGACACCCAAACAGCAGCCGCTGCGCGTGCTCGTCAATGATCCGAAAATCATCAGCACGCAAGTGCAGAAGGCGTGGACACTCGCGCGGCCGCGGATCTGCGGCGAGGTGGTGGACGCCATGGTGAAGACCGCGGCGAGCAAGGGCCAGCAGTTGCGCGACGTGAAATGCCTGCTCGACGAAGCACCCGCTTTCAGCATCGCAGCCGCCGGGCCGAAGGCAAATGCACTGGCTGCAAGGCTGGCGGTGGGGGGGTATGTCGAGGCCACGACCACCGTACCCGGCCCGACCGGCGCCTCTCTCGACCCGCGCTTTTCGCTCGCGTTGACGGGGACGCTGAACTTGGGCGTCACCGTGCAAGCCCGCCCTGACCAGACCCTGCGCGTCGACAAGGTCAACTTCCGGCTGGCGAACGCCAACATCGATTCGCACAACGCGAGCGCCGACACCATCAAATTCATTGCCGAAGAACTGCTGAACGCATTCAAGGGCCCGAACTTCAAGAAGCTGGCCCAGGACCGCATCAACAGCCAATCGATCGACCTGGCAAATCAGTTCAACACTGCATTGGTGCCGGTTAACGCGCTGCTGAAGGGCCCCTCGACTGCGGTGCGCGTGGCCGTCTGGGGCCGTCCCGACGCGGTCATCGTCGCCTTCGGGCCACGCGAACTGACGCCGCCCACGGGGGGCACCATCTTCGGTGCGCTGCGTTGGGACAAGGCCCAAGTCGTCGCGCCGGGCGGCTGCGCCAGCTTCACGATCGCGGCCACGGTGCAGACCGGCCCGGCACCGCTGCGCGATCCTTCAGGCTACTTCGAGCCGGGCGACGCTCCGGTGCGCAAGGTCGGCAACTTCCAGCTTGAACCCAACCCAAGCGACAGCGAATGCCGTTACCGCATGACCGGCCTGGCCGCCGGCTGGCCCAACGCCCTCGTAGCGCGCAGCTCGATCGGCGCGAAGAAGACCACTGGCAATTCGCTGTACCGCGTCAACTACGCCCTGGCGGGAGATGGTTGGGACGGCAACACCGTCGTTCCGCAGCCGAGCGCCGAGCGCAACTACCTCGTGCGCGGCGCCTTCAGTAGCACTGCCACGGCCAATGCAGCGGTGGCGACGAAAAAGGCGCTCCTGTCGCCTGGTGGGCCGGTGATCAACCCCCCAACCGCGAAACTGACCACACCTGCGAAACCGCTGGTGACGGGCAAGGCGCTCGCCTCGCCGATTGCCAAGGCGACGAGCAAGGCTGACGCCGTCTCACTCAACCTTCAACCCCTGCCGCCGTCGACTCTGACGCCGGCGCAGGTGCCCAGTGCGTTGAAATAAGACGTTGGGGAAACGTGTGGACGTGAAGCTTTCGTCGCTCGTCTGTAGCCCCGCTGCTTGCCACCCGACACAGACGCCACCGGCAGTGGCGGGGCCACCGCAACCCCGTTGAAAGGGAGTGAAATCATGGCAGTCAAACACCGAATCGCTTGGCCGTTGCGTGGCTGTGCAGGCTCTGTGCTCGCGATCGTTGTCGGTTCATCGACCTGGGCCGCGGACGTGACTTGCGCGCAATGGAGCGTCAGCGGAGGTTGGACGGCCATCCAGTCGAACCACCAACGCAGGAGCAAGGGTCCGCGGCTGGAACTGCTTCAAACAGGAACCCAATTCAAGGGCTCGGCGCATTACTTGAATGAAAACGGCATCGTCGTCTCAGGCCCCGTCGTCGGAACAGCGGTTCGCAACACGTATACCGCCACGATCTACTGGGACGATTCACGAGTGGGCGCGTACAGCGGCGAGATCGGGCCGCAGGGACTGGTCGTCGGACGAACCTTCGACAAAAATGACCCCCGCACGAGCGCTGCCTGGCACGCGGACCGGAGTTTTGAGTGCCTGAGAGCGGGCACCAAGTCCGTGGAGTTGGGCCGCGCACCGGCAAGCACACCAACGCCCGCGGTCACGCCGTCTTCCCTGTGCAAAGCTGCCGCGTCGGCCCGTGCGCGGCAATCGCCGGCCGCACCGGGCCTCGAGAGGCAGTGCCGTGAGATTACCGCTGCAGCCACAGCGCCGCCCGCGGCCGCCGCGAGATCGGGCACGCCAACAATGCCTGCCGGAGCGCGGACCGCGACGCTGATTGCACCTCCGGGTCAGTTGCCGTTTGCCGCGGGCACGTTCAACGGCGATGCCGTGCTCACTAGTGCTCAGCCGCCTACTACGCGGCACCCGCGGGCGCCGAGCGCGCTGAACTGAATGGTTCCCGTGCACTCGTCATGCCGATCCTGGCTGCGCTGGCGCAGCCGCTTGTGCAACCAACTCTATCAACAGACTGGAGAACACCCATGATCCGTCGCCTCGCTGCAAGCGTGATCCTCGTCCTCATGTCGGCCTGCGACAGCTCTGCAGCACCCGCCGATGCCAGGCGACTCGCCGACCTGCTCACCGGCGACGCCAAAGGCAGCGCCGCCGCCAATCCGGTGTGCAAGTTGTTCAGTGCCAAGGAGGCGTCTGTGTACGCAGGCAGGAAGGTCCAGGCTGGCTCCAACGCGGCCGGAGGTAGAGGCTGCCAATGGGACACCGGCAGTGACGACGCCGGCAGGGTCATGGTGCAGGTCGTTCGACTGCAGGATGCCAACCCCCCCAGTGGCGCAGCCGGCTTCCGAGGGTTACCCGCTCTGGGCAAAGACGCCTATGTGGTCGATGACCTCTGTTGGACCGTCGGCGCGCCGCAGGGCAAAGAGTTCGTCATCGTCGTCGTCGATGGGCCCAACGCCAACGCCAATACGGCGATCGCGCTGATGAAAGAGACCTTGAAGCGCCGCCAATGAGACTCGACGCTGCTCAGCGTTGGACCTTCGTGGTGCCGACTTCGCTCGGCGTCACGCGGTCGACCTGTGAGTTCGCACAAGACGAACTCCGCTTCACGTCCGACGACCTGATGGGTGGCAGCCAGACGCTGCCGTGGTCCAGCATCAGGCAGGGCTGCACGGCGACGATGCCCGAGCTGGGCGGCAAAGGCCTACCGGACCTGCCGAACGGAGCACCGTCGCAACTCGAATGGCTGCTGCTGGCGCGGACCGAAGGCGGCGGCCAACCCTTCATGCGCGCCCTGCCGCAGGGCAAAGATCGCGATGCCATCGTCGCCGCGGTCGAGGCCCGACTCGGCCCGGCTTGGGTGGGCACGCGCCTGCCGATCGAGCAAGCGCGGCAGCGGCTCGGCATTGCTGAAGCCGGCTGGAGCACGATGAAGGTGGTGGGCATCGTGGTGGCGGTGCTTGTGCTGCTGACGCTGCTGCTCGTCCTGCTGAGTCTGCTGATGCAGCCGGTGATCACTGTGCCTGCCGGCTTCGTGCTCGGCGCGTGGGTGTGCCGAGAAGGCCTGGGCGGCCTGCGCGACGCGCTGGCTGTTGCCAACACGCCGACCTCGAAAGCCGGCAGCGCAGCCTTGGGCTTGGTCGAACTGGAAGGCCGCGCCATCACCAGCGAGCCCTCGACTGCGGCCGTTACGGGACGGTCGAGCGTGTGGTGGGACGTGACGGTGTCCGTGTGGCACGAAGACGGCGATCGACAGGTCGAGTGGCGCCAGGTCGCGGCGCGGCACGGCGGCCGCGTCGACCTCGTCGAGTTTCAGGACGACAGCATGACTCTGCCCGTGTGGTTGCCAGGTGCGACCCTTCTCGTCGACCAGCGTACCTGGGACTCGAGCAAGGATCGCCTGCCCGAACGCGGTCTGGCCCTGCTCGAAGAACTCGGTCTGCCTTGGGGTGGCGAGCAGCGGATCACGGTCACTGAAGAGTGCCTTGAGGCCGACAAGCGGCTGTTCGTGCTCGGCACACTCGATGAACGTCGCAACGTGCGTGAACCGTCCGAGGCGAGTGCCGTCGAGCGCGGCCAGCAACTCGTGCGCAGCGGTGAGTGGCGGCGGGCGCTTGTCGACGCGGTACCTGCGCCGATGCGGGTGATCGTCGCCGTGCTGATCGGTCTTCTCGACATGGTCACCCAGGTCGGCCGGGGCGGCGAGCGCCGCCCGCGCGACATCGTCTCGTCGCCGCCTGCGCTTGCGCCCGAGGCCCTGCTCGTGTGGAGGGGCCACGCCGGCCGACCGTTCGTGGTCTCGGACCGGCCCGGAAGGTCGGCGCTCAGTGCCCTGCGCCGCCGCTCGCTTTGGGTCTTCGGCTTGGGTGGCGCGGTGCTCTGCTTCACGCTCTACCAATTCGTCGAACTGTTCCTGGGGCAATGACCATGGCATGGATGGCGGTGTTCTTGCTCGTGCTCGCACTCGTCGCGATCGGGCTGATCGCGCAGGGCGTGGCGCTCTACAACGGCCTCGTGCAGGTGAAGCACCAGGTCGACCAGGCCTGGTCCAACATCGACGTGCTGCTCAAGCAACGCCACGACGAACTGCCCAAGCTGATCGACGCGGTCAAGCGCTACCTGACGCACGAGCGCGAGTTGCTGCACAGCGTGACCGCTCTGCGCATGCGCGCCCAGGCTATCGCCAGCGGCGAAGGGCGCGTCGAAGCCGAGCAAGCGCTGTCGCAGGGTGTCTCGAAGCTGCTCGCGGTGGCCGAGAGCTACCCCACGCTGCGCGCCAGTGAGGTGTTCATCGATTTGCAGCAGCGCATCTCCGCGCTCGAGGAGCAGATTGCGCACCGGCGCGAGTTTTACAACGCCGCTGTGAACATCAACAACGTGCGGATGAAACAGTTCCCCGACCTGCTGCTCGCTTCGATGGTCGGACTGCAACGCAAGCCGCTGTTCGAGGCCACTCCGCCCGAGCGTTCCGACGTGGACGTTGGCTCGCGCCTCGTTGCGTAGCCCGTCGAACCGCGGAACGGCCGACGCCAACAGGCCTTTCCGTGATCACTTCCGATATCTCTTCGCGCAAGCTCTTCTCAACCTTCGGACCCCTTAAGGATTTTTCGGCCCGTGATGGGCAGGATGGGCCTATCGCCACGGCCTGGCGCTGGCGCCCACTATCCACCACTGAAGAGGAGATCACCATGCATGCACTTCGCCACGCGCTGACCGTCGTCGCGCTCGCTGCCTCAGCGGCCCAGGCCGCTCCCCAAGTCGACGTCATCGCCTCGGGTCTGGCCAATCCTCGGGGCATTGCCTTCGCGCCGAACGGGCTGCTCTTCGTCGCCGAGGCCGGTCGCGGGGGCAATGGCAGCTGTGCCTTCCTGGGCGATGGTCAGGAGGCCTGTTACGGCGAGACTGGCGCGCTCACTCGCATCGATCCTGCGGGCCTGGCGCCACCGGTCCAGGTGATCTCCGGGCTGCCCTCGCTGGCGCCATCGAGCGGGTTCGGCGCCGTCGGACCACACGCCATTTCGTTCGTGGGCACCGGCAATGGCCAACTGGTCATGGGGCTCGGTGCCAACGCGGCGGTTCGCACAGGCCTCGGGGCCAAGTCGGCGCTCTTCGGTCGCGTGTTGCAAGTCAACGCCGCAGGAATGTGGCGCGCTGGCGCCGACATCGCCGCCTTCGAAGCGGCGACCGACCCGGTGCCCGGCGGCACGGACAGCAACCCTTATGGAATCGCTGCACTGCCATCGCGCCACGTCGTCGCCGACGCGGGTGCCAACGCGCTGTTCGAAATTCTCGCCAGCGGCCGCATGCGGACCCTGGCCGTGTTCGGCACGCGCCTCGTTCCAGCGCCGCCATTCATGCCCCAGGGCACGCAGATTGCGATGCAGGCGGTTCCGACATCGGTGGCCGAAGGGCCGGACGGTCACTTGTATGTCGGTCAGTTGACCGGCTTTCCGTTTCCGATGGGCGGCGCCAACGTCTACCGCGTGCCGGCGCAGGGGGGAACGCCGCAAGTGTTCGCGAGCGGGTTCACCAACATCGTGTCGCTGGCATTCGATGCCCGAGGCGTGCTCTACGTGCTGCAAATCGGCAATGGGCTCTCCAGCCAGGGCGGCGCGCCGCTGGCACCACCGGGAAAACTGATCCGCGTCAATGCCAATGGCTCGCAGACGGTGATCTACGACGGCCTGTTCTTTCCCGGCGGCCTGGCTATCGGCCCGGACGGCGCGGCTTACGTCACCAATTTCGGCATCGTCCCCGGAATCATCCCGCAGGCATTTCCGGCCGGCGGACAGGTGCTCCGGATCACGCTCGACTGAGAGCATCGAGTCGAGCTCACTGCAACGAGTCCGATGCGAGCGGCTAGTCGCGCTGCGGCCTGAAAAGCTCGCCCATGTCGACCGCATCGACACGGTATTCCAGGCCGCAGAACTTCGCAGGCGATCTCGGCCTCGCCGCGTTGGACGTGATGCCGTTCACGTCGTCTTCATCCAGCCCGTGCAGCATGGCCCGCACCCTCTCACGCGAGCAACGGCACGCAAAGCGCGGGCGCAAGGGTTCGGAGCGGCGCAGGTCCTCTTCCCAAAAGAGGCGGCGCAGCAGGGGCTCGGCATCGATCGTCAGCAGCTCCTCGCGCGTCAACGTGGCGCTTAGGTGCGCGATGCGGTTGAACGCCGGGGAACCCCGGCCGCGCCCACCATTCAATCTCGACGCGCGACAACGTGCCGGCTTCAGCGCCGCCGAGCTGGCACAACTCGGTCGCGCCGACTGAGGTGGCGCGTAGAGCCGCTGCACGGGGCGTGTGCCGATACTCCAGCGAGCCGGACACCACAAGCATGAGCGACTGATAAAGTGGATTCGCCACGGTTCAGCCGTGGCCTGCGGAGGGGAACGCACATGCCATTGGCGATTGCAGTCATCGTGGGGGGCCTGATCGGCGCTGCCTGGAGCAACGCTTTCGGCATGCTCGTCGGCGCCGCCCTCGCCTGGCTGTTGATGCGGTCGTTGAAGCAGGAACGGACGATCGCCGGCCTGCAGGCCGCACTGAAGGAGCTGCAGGCGCGGCGAGAGGCCGGCCCGGCAGTGGCTCAAGACAGTGAAGCCGCTGCGCCGGCAACGCGCCCAGCGCCCGCCCCAGCCGTCCCACCAGGGCTCGGCTCGACTGCGCCACCGCCACCGCCGCGAGCCGCAGCGCCGGTGCCGGTGCCGGTGCCGGTGCCGGTCGCTGCATCGGCCGCTCAGGTTCCGCTGCCCGCGCCGGCCCGCCCGGCGACGCCACGTCCCGATCGGCTGGCCCCTATCAAGGCCTGGCTGTTCGGCGGGAACACCATCGTCAAGGCCGGCGTCGGCATCCTGTTCATCGGCCTGGCCTTCCTGGCCAAGTTCGCCAGCGAGCATGTGCAGGTGCCGGTCGAATTGCGCCTGGCGGGGATCGCCTCTGTGGCCGTCGTGTTGCTCTTCGTCGGTTGGCGTCTGCGTCTGACCCGGCCCGACTATGCGCAGGTGCTGCAAGGTGGCGCGGTGGCTGTGCTGTACCTGACCCTGTTCGTGGCCTTCCGCTTCTTCGGCGTGCTGGCGGTCGGCCCGGTGTTCGCGCTGATGGTCGTCGTCGCCGCACTGGCCGCCGCGCTGGCGGTGCTGCAGAACGCGCGCGCGCTGGCCGTCATCGGCGCCCTGGGTGGCTTTGCGACGCCCTTGCTGGTGTCCACCGGCAGCGGCAACCACGTGGCGCTGTTCAGCTACTACCTAGTGCTCGACCTGGGCATCGCAGCGGTGGCCTGGCACCGCAGCTGGCGCGCGCTGAACCTGATCGGCTTCCTCGGCACCTTCGTCGTCGGCAGCGCCTGGGGCGCTCTGAAGTACCAGCCCGAACACTACGCCAGCAGTCAGGCCTTCCTGATCGCCTTCTTCCTGATCTTCGTCGCCATCATGCTGATGCCGACGCGGCAAGCGGCGGCCGATGCCAAGCCCTCGGACAACTGGGCCCAGGGCTGCCTGCTGTTCGGCTTGCCGACGATCACCTTCGCCCTGCAGCACGGACTAGTGCGCCACACCGAGTACGGCACCGCCCTCTCAGCGTTGCTCCTGGCGGGCTTCTACGTCGCCTTGGCCACATGGATGCGTTCGCGTACGCGCCTGGCGGTCAGCTTCGAGGCCAGTCTGGCGATCGGCACGGTCTTCCTGACCCTGGTGATTCCGTTCGCGCTCGATGCGCGCAGCACCGCCGGGGCATGGGCCCTCGAAGGGGCGGGCCTGGTCTGGCTCGGGTTTCGCCAGTCGCGCCTGCTGCCGCGCCTGTTTGGCTATGCGTTGCTGTTGCTGGCCGGTGCGGCGATGGTCTTCGCCTTCGACCGCCACGGCACGCCGAGCGGCCTGTTTAACGCCTACTTCTTCAACGGCCTGATGGCCGCCGCGGCTTCGCTCGCGGCCGCACTGTTCGTCCAACGAGCCGTGGGCGGGACCGCGGAGGCAGCGCCTCGGCTGGGGCGCAGCGAGCGCTTTGCTGAGCCCCTGTTGATCGCGTGGGGCACGCTCTGGCTGCTCTCTGCGGCGGCGGTCCAGATCGACACCTTCGTGGCGCCTCGACTCCAGCCCGCGGCCTGGCTGGCCTGCTTCAGCGCCATCGCCCTGCTCTACGCGATCTTGTCCAATCGGCTGCACTGGCCGCAGGTTGGCCTGCCGCCGCTGGCGCATGCACCCTTGCACCTGCTCGGGGCCTTGACGGCCGCGGCCGCCTTGGCCCGCCCGCTGCAGGACGGCGGTTGGTGGGCCTGGCCGCTGGCGCTGGCCACGCACGGCGTGCTGCTGTGGCGGCTCGCACCGCGCTGGCCCCAGGTCGGGCGCGAGGTGGTGCATGCTTTCGGCGTGCTGATCCTGGCCATCCTCGGCGCGCTGCAGGGCCGGGCCATCACGCTCGGCTGGGGCGACGCGGCGAGCGCCTGGGCATGGCTCGGCTGGCTCGTGGCGCCCGCGGCTTTGCTGCTGCTCCTGCTGCGCCCCGCCAGCGCCAAGCGTTGGCCGGTGTGCGCCGCACCGACCGCGTACCAGTGGATCGCGTCGCTGGTGATAGCCATCGGCCTGGTGCTGTGGACCCTGCTGGCCAACATCGCGTCCAACGGCTCGGCCCTGCCCCTGCCGCACCTACCCTTGCTCAACCCGCTCGACCTGGGTGTCGGCGTGGCCCTGGCCGCAGTCCTGCTGTGGACGCGCAGCGAGGGCGCGCGCACCGGCCTCGCCGCAGCGCCCGGCCTGCCGCTGGCCACGCTCGGCGTGGCCGGTTTCGTGTGGCTCAATGCGATCCTGATCCGCGCCTTCCACCATTACGGCGGCGTGCCGTTCCGTGTCGACGCCTGGGTCCACTCGCTGGCGGTGCAGACCGGCATCACGCTGCTCTGGACGGTGACAGCCTTGGTGCTGATGTGCCTGTCGGCCCGGCGCGCGATGCGCCTGCCCTGGATGGTCGGCGCCGTGCTGCTCGCCGCCGTGGTGCTGAAGCTGCTGGTGGTGGACCAGTCCGGCACCGGCACGGTGACGCGCATCGTCTCCTTCATCGGCGTCGGTGTCCTGATGCTGGTCATCGGCTATGTGGCCCCCCTGCCGGGCAAGCGAGACGCGCATGCACCGGGTTGAAAGTCATCACCCCACGGCCTGGTCGCTCTGCGCCGCCCTGGCCCTTGCCGCGCCAGCCTGGGCCGACGAGGCAGCCCACCGCTACCGTGCGCCGATCACGCTGACGACGCCCGCTCCCTTCGTGCAATTGCCGCTGCCGGCCAGCGCCTATGGGCGCAGCCTGCAGGCCGGCTTGCAGGACCTGCGCATCGTCGACAACCAGGGCGATCGCGTGCCGTTCACGATCCTCGTCCCGCGCGCAGCCGAAGTGCGCAGCACCGAGCAGCAGCGTGATGCCACGCTCTACGCCCTGCCCGCGAAGCCGGCGCCTGGCGGCGCCTGGGCCTCGCCGATCGAGATCGCTGTGCAGGGCGACAGCCTCAGCGTGAAACGGCTGGGCCGCGGCACCACCCCCGGGGCCCTGCGCTCGGGCGGCTGGCTGATCGACCTGGGCGAACGCAAGCGCGGCGAGCCGGCGCCGCGATCGCTTCGCATGGCGTGGTCGGGGCCCCAGGAGTTCAGCGCCGGCTACCATTTCGAGAGCAGCGACGACCTGCGCAGCTGGCGCGCCGGTGGTGCGGGGCAGTTGCTGGCCTTCAGCGCGCCCAGCGGCGCCTTGACCCAGCCTGCAGTGATGTTGCCTGCCGACGTTGGCCGATTCGTGCGCCTGGTGTGGGCCGATGCGGCGGCGGCCCCGATGCTGACGGGCGCCAAGGTGATCGCAGCCACGCAGAGCAATGTCGCGATCGATGCGCCCACGGAACTCGTGTTCAGCACCTCGCCTGCGCCTGCCGGCAAGATCGAACCCGACGAGGCCGCGCAACGCGCACTGCACTACGACCTCGGCGGCACCCTGCCCTTGGTGCAGGTCGACTTGCGCCTGCAGCCCGGCACGCGGGTGGCACCGGTGCGTCTGCAGGGCCGCACCCGAGACAGTGAAGCCTGGCGCGAGCTCGGATCGAGCGTGTTCTACAGGCTCGAGCGCGGCAGCGAGCTCAGCCACTCGCCACCACTCTCATTGCACGCCAACGTGCGCTACCTGCGTGTGCTGCCCGATGCCCGCGCCGCCGCGCTCGAACCGGCGCAAACCCAGTTGGTGGTACATGCGGCCCTGGCGAGCCTGGTCTTCGTCGCCCAAGGCCAGCCGCCCTACGCCCTGCTGGCCGGGGCGGAGAAGGCCGCACCGGCAGCCTTGGCCGTCTCCACCCTGGTGCCGGCGCTCGACGATGAACGCGCCCGCTTCGGCCGCGCGACGCTCGGCGACTGGAGCGAGGTTACCGAAGTGGCTCGCGCGGCCGATCGGCGTCGGCAGCTCGCGGCCTTGCGGCCGTGGTTGCTGTGGGCGGTGCTGCTGGCCGGCGTGGCCGGTCTGGCCTTCATGGTCTGGCGCCTGACGCGTCCCGTGCCACCTAGACCCGACGCCGGCCCTTAAACTGCGCTCTTTTGCAACGCACACCAAGGAATTCTCCATGCGCTTCAGCACTCGCCAGTTCCTGCAAACCACCGGCCTGCTAGCAGCCGGCCTGCTGCTCGCCGCCTGCGGCAAGAAGGAGCCGCCGCCCGCCCCGACCGCGGCGGCACCGGCTTCGGCCGCGGCGCCCGCTCCGGCCGCGAAGGTGTACGTGGTCGGCACGGATGCCGCGTATGCGCCGTTCGAGTCACAGAACGAAAAGGGCGAGATCGTCGGCTTCGACATCGACGTGGTCAAGGCAGCGGCGGCCAAGGCCGGCGTCGAGGTGAAGTTCGTCAACACGCCATGGGAGGGCATCTTCAACGCCCTCATCCAGGGCGACCGCGACATGGTGGTCTCGTCCGTGACGATCACCGACGAGCGCAAGCAGACGATGGACTTCAGCGCCCCCTACTTCGACGCGGTGCAGCTGATCGCGGTGAAGGAGAACAGCAAGATCGCCAAGTTCGACGACCTGAAGAAGCTCAAGGTCGGCGTGCAGACCGGCACCACCGGCGACGAGGCCGTGACCAAGCTGCAGGGCAAGACCAGCACCTCGGTCAAGCGCTTCGAGTCGACACCGCTGGCACTGAAGGAGCTGGAGTCGGGCGGCGTCGACGCCGTCGTCGCCGACAACGGCGTGGTGATCCACTACGTGGCCAACAACAGCGGCTCCAAGTTCAAGACCGTGTCCGACAAGTCCTTCGCTCCCGAGCAGTACGGCATCGCCTTCAAGAAGGGCAACACCGAACTGCTGGGCAAGATGGACAAGGGCCTGGCCGACATCAAGGCCGACGGCACCTACGCCAAGATCTTCGCGCAGTACTTCGGCGCGGCGCCCGCCGCGGCCGCAGCGCCGGCCCCGGCAGCATCCAAGTAAACGGAGCCGGCGATGGATCTTCGCTGGGAGATCCTCGCCGGCTATGGGCCGCTGTTCGTCAGCGGCCTGTGGATGACGATCGAGCTGACCCTAGTGGCGATCGGTGCGGGCCTGCTGCTCGGCATCGTCTTCGGCCTGATCAGCAGTTCGGCCGACGCACCGGTGCCGCACTCGCCGGTCTGGGCCTGGGGCCTGAAGATCGCGCGCGGCATCACCGTCGCCTACGTCACATTCTTCCGCGGCACACCGCTGTTCGTGCAGATCCTCCTGGTGCACTTTGCGCTGATGCCGGCCCTGATCCACCCCGACGGCGGCCTGCTGATGAGCGGCGACGCCGCGCGCACTTTTCGCCAGGAGCACGGCGCCTTCTTCTCTGGCGCGTTGGCTCTGACCCTCAACGCCGGCGCCTACATCAGCGAGATCTTCCGCGCCGGCATCCAGAGCATCCACCGCGGTCAGACCCAGGCCGCTTACAGCGTCGGCCTGAGCCATGCGCAGGCGATGCGCTTCGTGGTCCTGCCGCAGGCCTTCCGGCGCATGGTGCCGGCCTTGGTGAACGAAGGTGTGACGCTGATCAAGGACTCGTCCCTGGTGTCTGCCATCGGCCTGGCCGAACTGGCCCTCGCCGCACGCACCGTGGCCGGCGCCTACTCGCGCTACTGGGAGCCCTATCTGTTGATTTCGGCGGTCTACCTGGTGCTGACCTTGGTGCTGTCGACCCTGGCCAAGCGGCTCGAGGCGCCGGCGCATCTGCGCGGGCGCTAGGGCTGGCGCTACCAGGCCGCAGTGAAACCCGTCCTGCTGGTCCTGATCCCGATGCCCGGGCGCAGCCTCGCGCAGATGGAGGCGGGCTTCGAAGTGCATTACGCACCGACCACCGCGCAGAGCGAACAAGCCCTGCGGGACCACGGCGCTCGCATCCAGGTCGTGCTGACGAATGGCACCATGGGCCTGCGCGCCGACGAGATCGACGCGATGCCGAAGCTTTCGCTCGCGTGCGCGTTGGGTGTCGGTTTTGAGAATCTGGCACTGGCCCACGCACGCGCCCGCGGCATCGTTCTCGCCAATGGTGCGGGCACCAATGACGACGTTGTCGCCGACCACGCGCTGGCTCTGCTGCTCGCCACCGTTCGCGCGATCCCGCGCTTCGACCAGGCTTGCCGCCAAGGTATCTGGCGCGATGCATTGCCCACGCTCCCGCAGCTCGCGCGCAAGCACCTGGGTGTGTTCGGACTGGGTGCCATTGGCCGCAAGATCGCGCAACGCGCAGTGGCGTTCGACATGGCGGTCGGCTACCACAGCAGGTCCGCGCGCCCGGAGCAGCCCTTTCACTATTTCGACAGCCTCTTGGCCCTGGCAAACTGGAGCGACGTGCTCGTCGTGGCCGTGCCCGGCGGCGCCGACACCCGGCACCTCGTCGATGCAGCGGTGCTGAAGGCGCTGGGCAGCGGCGGCTTTCTGGTCAACGTCGCTCGCGGCAGCATCGTCGACACGGACGCGCTGGCGCAGGCGCTGAAGGACGGCGAACTGGCCGGTGCCGGCCTCGATGTCTACGAAACCGAACCTCTGCCGCCTGCCGCCTTGCTGGACTTGCCCAATGTGGTGCTGACGCCGCACGTCGCCGGCCTGTCACCGGAGGCGAAGCAAGCCGCGTTGCAATGCTTTCTCGACAACGCGGCGCTGCACTTCAGCGGACGACCGGTGCGCACGCCGATCTGAGCCGCAGCCTCAGGGGCCCGCGCGCGGCGCCACGGCGGCGCCCTCGATGCGATGGCGCTGCAGCCCGCTCGCGACGAAGCCGGTCGCCTTCATATCCTCGATGAAGCGACTCAACCAGGCCTGTGCCGCGACGCGGCCCTTGGGCACGCCCATGGCCTGCTCGATGACCATAAAGCGACCCGGAAGCAGGCGCACGCCCCCGACACGCCGGGCATCGGCCTCGAGCTGCTGCTTGACGCCAGCGGCGACCTCGAGGTTCTGCGCCAGGAACAGGTCGGTGACCGCCGGCGAGGTCGGGGCCCTGACGAGCGCGGCGGCCTTGAGTTCGCGCGTGAGAAACAGGTCGTACGCGCTACCCCGGCCCACGGCCACGCGTGTACCGGCGCGGTCGACCTCATCGTTGCGCTGCAGCGGCGAGGCCGTTCGGACCAGGTAGGCCCCTTCGATGATCACGTAGGGTGCGGTGTAGTCCATGTCTGCGGCGCGCACCGGGTCGATCGCGACGAAGGCCAGGTCGACCTGCCCGGCCTTGACCGCTTCCACCACGTTGCCGGCCGAGTTGAAGGTCACCAGATCGATGGGCAACCCCAGACGACGGGCGGCCTCGCGCGCGAGGTCGACCGACAAGCCTTGTGCTTCGCCGTTCGCGGCTCGGGTCGCCAGGATCGGGTTGCCGAAGTTGATGGCGGCACGCAGCTTGCCGGTGCCGCCGAGCTCGGTGATCGCGCGTGCCTGTGGATCGGGCGCGGTGGCGCAACCCGCCAGGGTCAACAGGCCGGCCATGCAGGTCGATCGACGCAGCGCGTCCATCAGAAGGTCACTCCGGATCGATGCATCGTCTTCCCCTTGTTGATGCGTCCCACGTTCAATCGACTTTCACGCCCGCGTCTTTGACCAGTTTCGCCCAGAACGGGTTGTCGCCGTTGAGGAAGGCTGCGAAGTCCTCCGGCGACTTCGACATGGCCACATCGGTCCCTTCACGCGCCAGCGCGGCTTTGACGTCGGGACGCTGCATCACCTGCTGCGTCGTCTCGAACAACTTCTTCACCACCTCGGGTGGTGTGCCGACGGGAACGAAGAAGCCGTACCAGAACGACATGCTGTAGCCCGGCAGGCCGGCCTCGACCGTGCCCGGCACGCCGGGTACCAGCGGCGTGCTCTCGAGGCTGGTCACGGCCAGGGCCTTCAGCCGCCCGGCCTGCACCATCGGCAGCACCGACGGTGGAGTGCCGAAGGTGAGCTGTGCGTCGCCAGCCACCACGGCCTGGATGGCCGGGCCACCGCCCTTGTACGGGATGTGCACCATCTCCACGCCGGCCACCTTGCTGAAGTGCGCTGCGCCCAGGTGCGGCGCCGAGCCGTTGCCCGACGTGGTGTAGTTCAACACGCCGGGCTTGGCCTTCGCGGTGGCGATCAGGGCCTGAAAGCTGTTGATGCCGGCGCTGGGGTTGACGGCCACCACCAGCGGCGACGTCGTCACGCGCGTCACCGGCACCAAGTCCTTCGCGCTGTAGCTGAGCTTGGGGTTGAGCGCCGGATTGACCGAGATGCTGCTCGGGCTGGCGATGAGCAGCGTGTAGCCGTCGGCCGGTGCCTTGGCGACGAAGTCGGCGGCCAGGCTGCTGCCGGCGCCGGCGCGGTTCTCCACCACCACGCTCTGTCCCAGCGCACGTCCCAGCGGATCGGCGATGGTGCGCGCTACGTAGTCGGCCGCACCGCCCGGCGCGAAGCCGATGACCAGGCGGATGGTCTTGGTCGGCCAGGCCTGGGCCACGGCGCTGCCGCCGCTGACCGACAGGCCCAGCCACAGACCGGCCAGCAGGGCGCGGCGCACTTTGGACTCGAGGGGGATGTGATGCATGCTGTCTCCGGTGGTGTGCACTGTTGCGCCGTGTCAGTCGCTGATCTTCAGCACGATCTTGCCGAGGTGTTGGTTGCTTTCCATGTGGGCCTTCGCCGCCACGAGTTCATCGAACGGGAACACGCGGTCGACCAGTGGCCGGATGCGGCCGTCGGCCAGCGCCGGCAGCAGATCGGCCATGAAGGCCGGCACGCCAGCGGCGCGCTGCTCGGCGCTGCGCATCTTGTTCGACACACCGAACAGCGTGAGCCGCTTGACGTGCAGGGCCTGGATGTCGATCTCGGCCTTCAGCGTGTGGTCCACATAGCCGACGGTGGCCAGCCGGCCCTCGAAGGCCAGCGTGCGGATGCACTCCGCGAAGACGCTGCCGCCCACGGTGTTGACCACCAGGTCGACGCCTCGACCGCCGGTGACTTCCATCACCCGCGCCGCGAAGTCCGGCGCGCGCGTCGGGATCGCCACGTCCAGGCCCAGGGCCTGCAGCCGCGCCAGCTTATCGGGTGAGCCCGACGTGCCGATGACCCGCGCGCCAAGTGCCTTGGCCGCCTGCAGCGACGCAACGCCGACGCCCGACGACACCCCTGCGACCAGCAGCCACTCTTGGGCCTTCAGCCGGCCCTGCAGCACCAGCATGTCGTGCACCACCAAGAAGGTCAGCGGCACCGCGGCCGCCGTGTCCACGGGCAGGCCATCCGGCACAGTCATCGCTTCGCGCGCGTCCATCACGGCGAATTCGGAGAACGCACCGGGGCAGCGGCCCATCACACGCTGGCCGACCCTCAGGCCGGCCACACCGGCACCCAACGCCACGATCTCGCCCGCGCCTTCGATGCCGGCAGGTTTGGACGAGCCGCCCTTGATCAGCCCGCCAGGGATGAACTCGCCGCGGTTCAGGCCTGCCGCGAGCATCTTGAGCAGCAGCTGGCCCGGGCCGGGTTCGGGGGTCGGCGCGTCGCCCAACTGCAGCACGGCTTGCGTGCCTTCCACGCGCAGGGAGTAGGACTTCATCATCGACCCTTGAACTCCGGCCTGCGCTTTTCCATGAAGGCGCGGCGGCCTTCGGCGTAATCCTCGCTCTCGAAGCATCCCAAGATCAGCTCGCGGCAGCGCGCGGTGTCTAGGGCGGACGAGGGTTTGAGGAACTCGCCGATGATTTCCTTGGCCGCGTGAATGGTCAGCGGCGCGTTCTCGCCGATGCTGCTCGTGTACTCGGCCAGCAGCGCCGGCAGCGCATCGACCGCGCCGATGCGTGACACCAAGCCGAGGGCCTGGGCCTCTGCGGCGTCGATGCGGCGCGCGGTGTAGAACAGGTCTTTCGCCGCGCCGACGCCGATCAGGTCGACCAGGTTCTTCAAGGCGGAGTAGCGGTAACCCAGGCCGAGTCGGGCGGCGGGAATGGCGAACACCGCATCGCTGGCGGCGATGCGGATGTCGCAGCTGATGGCGACATTGACGCCGCCACCGATGCACCAGCCGCGGATGCAGGCCAGGGTCGGCTTGAGCGAGTGGTAGATGGCCATCAGCGCGTCTTCGGCCAGCGCCTCGTAATGCTTCACCGCTTCCTTCGCGGCCCGCTGGTCCTCGAACTGCGAGATGTCTGCGCCCGAGACGAAGGCCTTCTCGCCCGCACCGGAGAAGACCACAAGGCGCACGCGTTCGTCGGCCGCGGCCTGGGCCAGCAACGGCGGCACCGCGCCCCACATGTCCACGCTGAGCGCGTTGTGCTTCGCCGGGTTGTTGAAAACGATGTGCAGTGCGCTGTCAGCCAGGTGCACCTGCACGCGGTTGGTGGGAGAGAGATAGTCTCTCGGGATCGTCGGACTCATCAGAACACTCCACGCGCCTTCATCTGCGCCACGTCGCTGGGCGCCAGGCCCAGTTCGCCCAGCACCTCCTCGGTATGTTCGCCACGCCGCGGTGCTGCGCGAACCAGGCGGCTGGGCGTGCGCTCCAGCGTCATGGGCTGGCCCACGTGCCGCTGCGGTCCAAGGCGGGGCGACTCCACAGACTGGACCATTCCGAGGTGCAGCAGCTGCGGCTCTTCGAAGACTTCGCTCATGTCGTTGATGTGGCCGCAGGCCACGCCGTCCTTGTTGAAGCGCTCGATCCAGTAGGCGCGGTCTTCGTGACCCAGCCGCTCGTTGATGGCAGCATTCAGTCCATCACGGTTCACGCTGCGACCGGCCTTGTCGCGGAAGCGCGGGTCGGTGATCCACTCCGGCGCGCCCAACGTGGTGCAGAAGCGCTCCCAGATCTTGCTGCCGAACACGGCGATGTTGATGTAGCCGTCGCGCGCCTTGTAGACCCCTGTCGGAATGCTGGTCGGGTGGAAGTTGCCGGCCTGCCCCGCCACCTCCCCGTCGACCAGCCAGCGAGCTGTCTGAAAGTCCATCATGTAGACCATCGACTGCAGCAGCGAGGTCTGGACCCACTGCCCCTTGCCCGACTGTTCACGCTCCAGCAGTGCGACCAGGATGCCCTGCGCGGCGAAGATGCCCGCGCACAGGTCGGCGATCGGAATGCCCACGCGCACGGGGCCTTGGCCAGCCAGGCCGGTGACCGACATCAAGCCGCCCATGCCCTGGGCGATCTGATCGAAGCCGGGGCGTTCGGCCAGCGGGCCGGTCTGGCCGAAGCCGGAGATGCTGGCGTAGACAAGACGCGGGTGGTCCTTGGCGAGCGTCTCGTGGTCGATGCCGAGTCGGAACTTCACGTCGGGGCGGAAGTTCTCGATCACCACGTCGGCGGTGGCGATCAGTCTCTTCAGCGCCGCGATGCCATCGGGCTCCTTCAGGTTGAGCGTGACGCTGCGCTTGTTGCGGTGCGTGTACTGGTAGTCGCTGCCGTCCTGACCGCCCAGCGTGTCGTCGCCTCGCATGTGCTCGGGCATCTGCACCTGGATCACATCGGCACCCCAGTCGGCGAGTTGTCGGCAAGCGGTGGGGCCGGCGCGCACCTGGGTCAGGTCGATCACACGGAAGCGCGCCAGGGCGCTGGAAGCAGGTATGTGCGGCATGTCAGAAGTCTGAGGGCATCGACCGGAATACAGAGCGTCGAGTGTCAATCGGGGGCTTCAAAGTGTCAACACTTTGTGTGCTATCGAAAACACTTATCGGCCGAAGTGATCCTGCTTGCGCTAGCATTCGCGCCTCATGCCGACACGCACCGCCACCCCCACACGCACTGCCCCGAGCCGCGCCGCGCGGTCCGAGCACGGTTTGGCGCACGGCATCGGCGAACAGCTGCAGCAGCTCATCTACAGCGGCGAGATCGCCCCCGGCGAGCGCCTGAACGAGGCCGCGCTGGCCCTGCGCATGGGCACCAGCCGCGGACCGATCCGCGAAGCCATCCGCATGCTCACTGGCATCGGCCTGGTCGTGGCCGTGCGCAACCGCGGCGTCTTCGTGCGCGAGATCTCGGTGCGCGAGATGCTGGAGATCTACGAGTTGCGCGCCATGCTCTTCGGCTTTGCGGCACAGCAGGCCGCCGAACACCTGAACGACCCAGATCGTCTGGAGTTCGAGCAACTGCTGGCGGGCATGGATGCCGCCTGCGACGCCGGCGACGGCCAGCGCTACTACGTGCTGAACCTGCGCTTCCACGCGCTGCTGGTGGCGCAATGGCCGAACCAGCGCGCGCAACAGGCTTACGAGGACCACGCCAAGGAGCTGCATCTGTACAGAAGGCGCTACTTCAACGCCCCCCTCAACATGCGCCGCTCCAACAACGAGCACCGGCGCATCTTCGAAGCCATTGCCGCCGGCGCGAAGGACCGTGCCAACAAGCTGGCGCAGGCCCACGTGCTGCAGGGGCGCCAGCGCCTGCTGGCCACGCTGGACCTGCCGGCCAACCCACCCCAACGGAGACGAGCATGAAACGACGCAGCCTGCTGCAAGCCACCCCCGCGCTGCTGGGCCTGCCGGCCTGGGCCCAGGCGAGCTTCCCGAACAAGCCCATCCGCTACATCGTGCCCGTGGCTCCAGGGGGCGGCAGCGACTTCGTCGGGCGCACGGTCACCGAGCGCTGGGGTCAGGCCCTCAAGCAGACCTTCGTGGTCGACAACCAAAGCGGCGGGGGCGGCACCATCGCCTGCCAGGCCACCGCACGCGCCGCCCCCGACGGCTACACCCTGATGCAGGGCTACGTGGCCACCCATGGCACCAGCCCGGCGACGCGCAAAGTGCCGTACGACGCCATCAAGGATTTCACCGCCATCGGCATGATTGGTGGCACGCCCAACGTGTTGGTCGTCAACGCCGCCCTGCCGGTGAACAACCTCAAGGAGTTCGTCGCCTACCTGCAGAAGAACCCTGGGCGTGTCAGCTACGGCTCGGCCGGCGCGGGTTCGCTGACCCACCTGACGATGGAGCTGTTCAAGCAGCAGGTGAACTCGTTCATGGTCCACATCCCGTATCGCGGCATCGCACCGGCCTTCACCGACCTGATGGGCGGGCAAACCGAGGCGATGTTCCCGGGCCTCGCGGCGGCCGTGCCGCACATCCGCTCGGGCCGCGTGCGGCCGCTGGCGGTGACCGGCCTGGCGCGTCACCCGCTGTTCAAGGACCTGCCCACGCTGGACGAGTCCGGCTACAAGGGCTTCGACGCGCAGCAGTGGTACGGCGTAGTCGGCCCGGCGGGCATGCCCGCCGCGGTGGTCAAGCAACTCAACGACACACTGGCCTCGGTGCTGGCGGCGCCTGACCTGCGCGAGAAGCTGTCGATCGAGGCGGTCGAGCCCAATCCGATGGGCCCGGAGAAGTTTGCCGAGTTCATGCGCGCCGACATCGCCCGCTGGACGCAGCTGGCGAAGGCCCGCAACATCCAGCTCGACAGCTGAAACCACTCTTCATCACGACAGGCACGCCTCGCATGGCCCGCAACACCCAGGTCGCCGCCGACCACCACGCCCCACCCGTCACCCAGACCCTTGCCGACTTCGTCGCCCATCACCCCAGCCGAGGCTGGAGCGACGCGGTGGACCACGAAGCGCATCGCACGTTCATGAACTGGGTCGGCTGTGCGGTCGGCGCCGCCAACCACGAAACCGCGCAGGCCGCGCTGGCTGCGGTGCAGGCGCTGCAGCCGTCCGCGCAGGCCAGCCTGCTGGGTCGCCGCGAGCGGGTGGACATGGCCAGTGCGGCGCTGATCAACGGCATCAGCTCGCACACCTTCGACTTCGACGATACGCACCTGAAGACCATCATCCACCCGGCCGGTCCGGTGGCCAGTGCCGCGCTGGCGCTGGCCGAACACAGCGGCGCGAGCGGCCGCGAACTGATCGATGCGCTGGTGCTGGGGATCGACGTGAGTTGCCGTGTCGGCAACGCGATGTACCCCGACCACTATGACCGCGGCTGGCACATCACCGGCAGCACGGGCACGATCGGCGCCGCTGCGGCCTGCGCGCGCCTGCTGAAGCTGGATGCGGGCAAGACCGCCATGGCCCTGGGCATCGCGGCCTCGCAGCCGATCGGCATGCGTGAGCAGTTCGGCACGATGACCAAACCGTTCCACCCAGGCGGCGCGGCGCGCGCCGGCCTGATGGCGGCGCTGATGGCGCAGCATGGCTACAGCGCCAGCCCGCGTGCGCTGGAAGCCCCGCGCGGCATGATGCAGACCGTCTCGACCAAGAACGACTGGTCCGAGATCACATCCGAACTGGGCCAGCGATTCGAGATCAGCTTCAACACCTACAAGCCCTTCGCCTGCGGCATCGTCATCCACCCCAGCATCGACGCCTGCGCCCAACTGCGCGCCCAGGGCGTGACGCCGGAGCAAGTCGAGCGCATCGAGCTCAAGGTGCACTCGCTGGTGCTCGAACTCACCGGCAAGAAGGAACCGGCCGACGGCCTGCAGGCCAAGTTCAGCGTCTACCACGGCTGTGCCGCGGGCCTCACCTTCGGCCGCGCGGCGGAAGAGGAATTCGCCGACGCCATCGTCAACCGCGCCGACCTGGTGGCACTGCGGCGCAAGGTGGTGGCCACGGTCGACGATGACATCGACGAGGCGAGTGCGGACGTCACCGCTGTCCTGACAGACGGTCGGCGTGTCCAGGTGTTCGTGGGCCACGCCATCGGCTCTCTCGACAACCCGATGTCGGACGCGCATCTGGAAGCCAAGTTCCACGGCATGTCGGACCCGGTGCTGGGCGCGCAACGCTGCAGTGCATTGATCGCCGCCTGCTGGGGTGTTGGTGCCGCGACCGACCTGCGCGCGCTGGCGCGCCTGGGCGCGCCGGACTAGAAGGTCCCGGGGTAGCCGCCCCCGTCTAGCAGCCAGTTCTGCCCGGTGATGTAGCCCGCGTGCCGGCTGCACAGGAAGGCGCAGGCGGCGCCGAACTCTTCCGACTCGCCCAGGCGACGCGCCGGTATCGCCCCACGCCGCACGTCGAGCAACTCGTCGATGCTCTTGCCGCTCTTGGCGGCCGTCGCGGCCATCGTGGTCCGGATGCGGTCGGTGTCGAAGAAGCCCGGCAGCAGGTTGTTGATCGTCACGTTGCGGCTTGCCAGCTTGCTCTGCCGCGCCAGGCCGGCGACGAAACCGGTGAGGCCGGAACGCGCGCCATTGGACAGGCCGAGGGTTTCGATTGGGGCCTTGACGGCGCCAGAGGTGATGTTGACGATCCGCCCGTAACCGCGTGCGGCCATGGCATCCACGGTGGCCTTCATCAGCTCGATCGGCGTCAGCATATTGGCCTCGATGGCCTTGATCCAGGCTTCGCGGTCCCAGTCGCGAAAATCGCCCGGCGGCGGCCCGCCGGCGTTGTTGATCAGGATGTCGATCTGCGGCGCCGCCGCCAGGGCCGCCGCGCGGCCCTCGGCGCTGGCGATGTCGCCGACCACCGTGCGCACCTCGACGGCCGGATTCAACGCGCGCAACTCGGCCGCGGTGGCCGCCAGGGCCTCGGCGCCGCGCGCCGTGATCACGACGTTGACGCCCTCGCCCGCCAGCGCCATCGCGCAGCCCTTGCCGAGTCCCTTGCTGGCGGCACACACCAGGGCCCACTTGCCTGCGATTCCCAGATCCATTTCAGTTTCTCCACTTGGCCAACAACCACACCCCCAGCAGCACCAGCGCGGTACCCACGACCACCCAGCCGGTAAAGGGTTCGCCGAGCAACCATACCCCGAGCAACACCGTGCTCAATGGCCCGACCATCCCGGCCTGGGCGGCCAGTGTGGCGCCGATGCGCTCGATCGCCATCATGACCATCAGCACTGGCGCAAAGGTGCAGAGGGTCGCATTGAGCAGCGACAGCCACAGCACCGGCTCAGGCACCCAGGCCGCCGACGGCGCGCGCAGCACGAAGAGTTGCACGATGCACAGGAGGCAGGCGACGCTGGTCGCCGCACCGGTCAGGCGCAGCGCGCCCAGGCGTTGCACCAACTGGCCGCTGTAGACGAGGTAGACCGCGTAGCTGACGGCGCTGCCGAACACCAGGGCCGCACCGAGCGCAACGTTGGAGCCCTCGAAGCGCAGCTCCTGGCCGAACACCACCGCGACACCGACGTAGCCCAGGGCCATCGCCACGCCTTGTCGCGCCGACAGGCGCCTGCCGAACAGCAGCACCGACAGCAAGAGGACCAGGGTCGGGTTGAGGTACAGGATCAGGCGCTCGAGCCCCGCGCTGATGTACTGCAGGCCCATGAAGTCGAGCATGCTAGCCAGGTAGTAGCCGCAGAAGCCCAGACCGAAGACGGCACGCCAATCGCGTGTCGTGAAGGCCTCCTTGCCGCGTCCCGACCACCAGGCCAGGGCCAGGAACAGTGGCAGCGCCAGCAACATGCGCCAGAACACGACCTGCACGGCGTCGACACCGTGGCGGTACATCAGCTTGGCCAGGATCGCCTTGCCCGAAAAAGCGATCGCGCCCAGGGTGGCCAGCGCCAGGCCCGGCGCGATCCGGGTCGCCAGGCGCGGGTCGCTCATGCCAAGTCGCGCCGCGGTCTGCGCTGCAGGCACCAGTGGCTTTCGCGCTGCACGAACCCGACCGAGCGGTAGATGCCGATGGCGACGTCGTCCGGATCGGCGCACATCACCAGGCGCTGCAAACCGAGCCCGTCGAACGCATGCCGGCAAACATGGTGCACCAGGGCACGGCACAAGCCGCGGCGACGCCAGGCAGTCTGGGTTTCGACGTACTGGAACCGGCCCAGGCGCCCGTCGTGCACCAGACCGCAGTCGGCGGCCAGCAGGCCATCAACGACGGCGCCGAACCACAGAGCGATGCCGGCGCCCTGCATCGCGGCCATGCGTTGCATCGCGCTGCGGCGAAAGACGCGATAGCCCTCAGCCTCGAAAGACGCATCGCGGGCGGCGACCTGGGCCTCCACCGCGAGGTCGAGTTCCTCAGGCAGGGACAGTGCCCGCAGGACCAGTCCGGGCGCATCACGCACGGCAGGCTGCGGCGCCAAGCCGCTGCGTTCCAGCGTCAACACGGCCATCGGGTCGAACTCATCGATGCCGGCAGCGCGCCACGACGGCAGCGGATCGGGCAAGGCAGCCGCATCGACGCCGATCGCGATGTGCTGCGAGAGCGGCTGCCGGTGGCCGATCTCCTGCGCAAAGCGATCGACCCAGTGCGCCAGTTCGTCGTCGCGCGGTGCCTGCGGCAGGATCAGGCAGTTGCCCCAGTAGTAGGTCGGATTGGCCGGCACGCGCAGCACGATGCAGTCCTCGCGCTCGGCGACTTCGGCGCCGAAGCGGCAGGCGAGCAGGTGCGACTGCCAGCCGAGACCGAGTTCCTGAACCCGCATCGTCAGAAGCCGACCGCGGCGCCGTCGCGGCGCGGGTCGCTGGCGGCGACGTAGCCCTCGACGCCAGGGTCGCCCAGCCGCCAGATGGACTGCGCGGCGCCGAAGTCCATGTAGCTGTCGTGCAGGCCGACGATTTGGTGCCCGAGGGCCTGAAGGCCTTGGACGGTGGCAACCGGCATGTGCCGCTCGACATTGATGTCCAGGCCCTGGTTGAAGCGCCAGCGCGGCGCGTCGCACGCCGCCTGCACGTTCTGTCGATGGTCGAGCAGGCGCACCAGGGTCTGGATGTGGCCTTGCGGCTGCATGTTGCCGCCCATCACGCCGAAACTCATCACCGGCCGGCCGGCCTGGCTCAGGAAGCCGGGAATGATGGTGTGGAAAGGCCGTTTGCCAGGCGCCACGACGTTAGGGCTGTGCGGGTCGAGCGAAAAGCCGTGGCCGCGGTTCTGTAGGCTGACGCCGAAGTCCGGCTCGACGACCCCTGAGCCGAAGCCCATGTAGTTGCTCTGGATGAAGCTGACCATCATGCCGCGCTCATCGGCCGCGGTGAGGTAGATGGTGCCGCCCTTGATGCCGTAGCCGGGACCGAAGACCTGCGCCCGTGCCGGATCGATCAACCTGGCGCGCGCAGCCAGGTACTGCGCATCGAGCAGCATAGAGGGCGGGCCCTCCATGTGCCGCTCATCGGCGACGAAGCGGTAGACGTCGGCGAAGGCCAGCTTCATGGCTTCGATCTGCAGATGCTGGCAGGCCGGGCCGTCGAGGTCCATCGACCCGATGTCGAAGTGCTCCAGCATGCCCAGCGCCATCTGCGCGGCGATGCCCTGGCCGTTCGGCGGGATCTCATGCAGGGTGTGGCCGCGATAATCTTGCTGAAGCGGCACGACCCACTCGGGCTGGTAGCTCGCCAGGTCGGCCACCTGCATCGTGCCGCCGTGGCGCTGCGACCAGGCTGCGATGGCTGCACCGATCTCGCCGCGGTAGAAGGCCTCGCCCTGGGTGGCGCCGATGGCCTTCAAGGCCCGCGCTGCGTGCGGCATCGTGAAGCGCTCGCCGACCGCGGGCGGACGACCCCTGGGCAAGAACGTCTGCGCAAATCCCGGCGCCTCGATCAGATCGGCAACCTGCGAGGCCATCGCCCACTTCTGTTGCACGATCACCGGCACCGCATAGCCGCGCTCGGCGATCTCGGCCGCCGGTGCCATCAGGTCGGCGAAGGGCAGTTTGCCGAATCTCCGCGACAGCGCCACCCAGGCCGCGACGGCGCCAGGCACGCTGACCGAGTCGACGCCACGCGCAGGCGGTGCGACGGCGTCCGCACCGTACTTGCGCAGGAAGTGCTCGCGCGTCCAGGCCGCCGGTGCCGGGCCGCTGGCATTCAGACCGTGCAGCTGCGCGCCGTCCCACAGGATGCAGAAGGCGTCCGACCCCAGGCCGTTGCTGCAGGGCTCGACGATGGTCATGCAGGCCGCCGTCGCGATGGCTGCATCGACCGCATTGCCGCCGGCGGCCAACATGCGCAGGCCGGCCTGCGCGGCCAGCGGATGCGAGGTGGCGACGACATTGCGCGCGAAGACCGGCAGGCGCGCGCTGGCGTAGGGTTGCTCGTAGGTGAACATCGGCATCTTCGGTGGTCGGTGAACGATCATCGCATCAGCGAGCGCCGCCGTTCAGGACGGCAGGTCGGGCGGCATGTCGAGCGACTTGGCCACGTAGCGGCGCACACGCGGCGGCTGGCTATCGACGTGAAACGCCAGCCGCTGCACGCGCAGGTCGGCGTCGAAGGTCGAGAAGCGCTCGAGCCGGCGCTGATGCTCGACCCAGTTCTCATCGACGAAGTACTCGATCACCCGCTCCGGATGCGCGACGTCGCGGAACAGGCCCCAGGACAGAGCCCCCTGCCGCAGGCGGGCGCGCCGGGTGCGCTGCATTACTTCAGAGAATTCCGCGGCCCGCGCCGGATCGATCAGGTACTCGACCGTCACCATCACCGGGCCGTCATCCGGATCGACGTCCACCGGAGGCTCGGCCGGGCTGCTGACGGCTGCGGGGCTGAAGTCGATGTCGGCGCCGCCGTCGATGCTGAAGCGGCGAAACAGCACCAGCATCAGCACGCCCGAAACGGCGGCCGCGGCCACGGCGGCCGCCACATCCGTCCAGGTCGCCACCTGGCCCCACAGCAAGGAGCCTGCGGCAGAACCGCCCATCAAGGCCATCTGGTAGATCGACATGCCGCGCGCGCGCACCCAGTCAGGCAGCGCAACCTGGGCCGCGATCGTCAGCGAATTGGCGACCGAGATCCAGGCCATCCCCACCAGGACCATCGCCGGCAAGCCGACCCACAACTCGGGCACATAGACGATCAGCACGGACAGGGCCGCCTGCAGGATCGTGCCCACGCGCACGAACTGCTCGCGCGAGTAGCGCGCGCGCCAGCGCGGAAAGTACAGCGCGGCCACGATCGCACCAAGTCCCAGGCAGGCCAACATCAGGGTGAAGGTGGCCGGCCCGCCGCCATGCAGGCGCTGCGCCACCAGGGGCAGCAGCGCGATGAGCGCGGTCGACTGGAGGAAGAACAGGAAGACGCGCAGCAGGATGATCTTCAAGCGCGGTGACTGGCGCGCGAAGTTCAGACCCACCCGCATCGCGCCGACGAAGCGCTCGCCCGGCAGCGTGCTGAGCTTGGGCTGGCGCTTCCAGCGCAGGATCAGCACGAAGGCCGCGCCGGCCAGCAGCGCATTGAGCACGAACACCGCGGCGCTGCTGAAAGCCGCGAGCAAGGCCCCGGCCAGCACCGGCCCGATCACGCGCGACAGGTTCATCGCGATTCCGTTCAACGCGATCGCCGGCGACAACTGCGCGCGCGGCACGATCTCGGGGACGATGGCCGCAAACACCGGCCAGCGCATCGCCAGGCCGATGCCGTTGACGAAGGTCAGCGCCAGCAGCAGATTGGCCGTCAGGGCGTCGGCGAGCGAGAGGCCCGCCAGCACCATCGCATTGATCGAGACCCAGAGTTGCGTCGCCGCGAAGTAGCGCCGGCGGTCGAGGATGTCGGCCATCGCTCCGCTGGGCAAGCCGAGCAGGAACACTGGCAAGGTAGAAGCCGTCTGGACCAGGGCCACCATGACCGGGCTGGTGGTCAGGGTAGTCATCAACCAGGCGGCGGCCACGTCGTTCATCCACATCGTCATGTTGGCCGCCAACCAGGCCAGCCAGAGCATGCGAAAGACGGGCTCCTTTAGAGGCGCCAGGGCCGGTGCGTCAGACAGTGCAGTCAAGGGTCTCAGGAGCGGCATGGCGGCAGCATGCCATTGATCGGACCGACTACGCGTCGAAGGGCAGGCCGACGTAGTTCTCGGCCAGGGCCGTGGCCGCGGCACGCGAACTCACGAGGTAGTCGAGTTCGGCGCGTTGCAGCCGCTGACCGATGGCGCCAGCGTCCGGGAACTTGTGCAGCAGGGACGTCATCCACCAGGAAAAGCGCTCGGCCTTCCAGATGCGGGCCAGGCAGCGCGCTGAGTAGTAGTCGATGCCGGCCTCGCTCTTGTCGGCGTAGTACTCGACCAGCGCTCGCGCCAGGGTCCGCACATCGGAAGCGGCGAGGTTGAGGCCCTTGGCCCCCGTGGGCGGAACGATGTGCGCCGCATCCCCGGCCAGGAACAAGCGCCCGAAGCGCATCGGCTCGGCGACGAAGCTGCGCAGCGGCGCGATGCTCTTCTCGATCGACGGGCCGGTGACCAGGGCGGCTGCAGCGGCGGGGTCCAGGCGTCGACGCAGTTCGTCCCAGAAGGCGTTGTCGCTCCATTGCTCCACCTGGTCGTGCAGGGAACATTGGACGTAGTAGCGGGTGCGTGTGGGCGAACGCATCGAGCACAGCGCAAAGCCGCGCTCATGGTTCGAGTAGATCAACTCGTGAGACACGGGCGGGGTATCGGCCAGCACGCCGAGCCAGCCGAACGGATAGACCTTTTCGAAGATGGACAGCGCCGCCGGCGGCACGCTGGCGCGGCAGGGGCCGTGATAGCCGTCGCAGCCGGCGATGAAGTCGCAGCGCAACTCCTGTGGCTGGCCGTCGAGGCTGAAGGTGATGCTCGGCGTGCCGGCATCGTAATCGTGCGGGGCGACGTCCTTGGCCTCGTAGATCGTGGGCAGCCCTGCAGCCACCCGCGCCGCCATCAGGTCGCGCGTCAGTTCGGTCTGCCCATAGACCATCACCTGCCTGCCCCCGGTCAACGTGTGCAGATCGATGCGATGGCGACCACCACCGAAGCAGAGTTCGAAGCCGTGGTGTGCCAGGCCTTCGGCGTGCATGCGCGCACCGACGCCGGCTTCGTCGAGCAGGTCGCAGGTCGTCTGTTCGAGCACCCCGGCGCGGATACGGCCGAGCACATAGGCCGCACTCTGGCGCTCGACGATGACGTTGTCGATACCAGCGCGGTGCAGCAACTGGCCGAGCAGCAGGCCCGACGGTCCGCCGCCGACGATCGCAATCTGCGTGCGCCGCGGCGAGCCCGTCATGCCGGACTCAGACTTCCTCTTCCACGAAAGCCTCGGCGCGCTTCTTCTTGATCGACGGCAGCATGACCACGACGATCATCAGAAACGCGGCAAGCAGCAGACCAGCCGACAGCGGCCGCGTCGCGAAGGTGGTCCAGTCGCCGCGCGACAGCAGGAGCGCGCGGCGCAGGTTCTCCTCCATCATCGGCCCGAGGATGAAGCCCAGCAGCAGCGGCGCCGGCTCGCAATGCAGCTTGTAGAAGATGTAGCCGACGACGCCGAACAACACCGCCATGTACACGTCGAAGTTGTTGTTGTTGAGCGTGTACAGGCCAATACAGCAGAAGGCCAGGATCGCCGGATAGAGCAGGCGGTAAGGCACTGTCAGCAGCTTGATCCAGATACCGATCAGCGGCAGGTTCAGGATCACCAGCATCGCGTTGCCGACCCACATGCTGGCGATCAGGCCCCAGAACAGCTGCGGGTTGCTTGTCATGACCTGCGGGCCGGGCTGGATGCCCTTGATGGTCATCGCGCCGACCATCAGTGCCATCACGGCATTCGGCGGGATGCCCAGCGTGAGCATCGGAATGAACGAGGTCTGGGCTCCCGCGTTGTTGGCACTTTCCGGGCCCGCGACGCCGCGGATGTTGCCCTGTCCGAACGGCACTTCGCCGGGACGGCCGCGCGACTTCTTCTCGACTGTGTAGGCCGCGAACGCCGCCAGCAGTGCGCCGCCGCCCGGCAGCACGCCCAGGATCGAGCCCAGCGCCGTGCCGCGCAGCACAGCCGGCCAAGCGTCCTGGAAGTCCTGCTTGGTCGGCCACAGACCCTTGACGTCCTTGGTGAAGACCTCGCGGTGCTCGGCCGGACGACCCAGGTTGGCGATGATTTCGCCAAAGCCGAAGATGCCCATCGCGATGGTCACGAAGCCGATGCCGTCAGTGAGTTCAGGGATGTCGAAGCTGTAGCGCGGCACACCCGAGATCACGTCGGTGTTGATCTGGCCGAGCAACAGGCCGAGAAGAATCATCGCGATGGCCTTGATCAGCGAGCCCGAGGCCAGTACCACGGCGCCGATCAGGCCCAACACCATCAGCGAGAAGTACTCAGCCGGGCCGAACTTGAAGGCCAGCTCGGTCAGCGGGGGAGCGAAGGCAGCGATGACGATCGTGCCCACGCAACCTGCGAAGAACGAGCCGAGGCCGGCCGCCGCCAGCGCTGCGCCGGCACGGCCCTTGCGCGCCATCTGGTAGCCGTCGATGGCTGTCACCACCGAGCTCGACTCGCCCGGCACATTGATCAGGATCGCCGTCGTTGAGCCGCCGTACTGGGCGCCGTAGTAGATGCCGGCCAGCATGATCAGCGCCGGCGTGGCGTCCAGCGCGTAGATGCTGGGCAGTAGCATCGCGATGGTGGCCACCGGCCCGAGGCCCGGCAGCACGCCGATCAGGGTACCCAGCATTGCGCCGCCGAAGGCATATAGCAGATTAGTCGCGGTGAACGCGACCCCGAAGCCGAGCATCAGGTTGTTGATGAGATCCATGAGAGCAGTCCTTCGGCGTTCAGGCGTTGGCGCCGAAAATGGTCGGCCACATCGGGATGATCAAGCTCAGTCCCTTGATGAAGATCACCCAGGACATCAGGATCAGCACGATCGCGTTGCCGATCGTCGCCTTCCAGCTGAACTCGTCGCTGGCCCAACTCGAGATCAGCACCATCGCGGGCAAGGTGATCACCAGACCCAGCCGCGGCAGGGCCACACCGAACAGGGCCACCGCGAACAGGATCACGATCAAGGGCTTCCAGGCGATGGCGCCTATGGGTGCGCCGCCCTCGGCCTCGATGGTCAAGGCCTTGAACAGCTCGAGCGCCCCCAGCAAGGCCAGCAGCACGCCCAGGCCGAAGGGGAAGTAGCCCGGGCCGGGGCGCGCCGAGCTGCCGAAGCTGTAGGTGGTGGCGCCCCAGGCAAATGCCACACCGATGACCAGGAACATCATGCCGGCCCAGAAATCGCGTTCGCTCTTGATCTTCATGTCCGCACCACTCCTTCGGCTTCTGCCGGCTCGGCGCATTCTAGGCAGGGGCTCTGCCACCACCGGCTGTGGTTTCCACGTAAGGCAAGCCTCAAGGTCGCGCTGGCCCAATCCAGGCAGGTGTGGTGCGCAGCACCTCTTCCAGCGTCGTTGCACCTTCGGCGACCTTCATCGCCCCGGCCGCACGCAAAGGGTGCATCCCGTCGGCGACCGACTGGCGCCGCAGCGCGTCCTCGTCCATCGTGGGGTGGACACAGGCGCGAGCAGCTTCGCTCATGCCCATCAGTTCGTACAGACCCGCGCGGCCGCGGTAACCGGTCATCCGGCACTCGAGGCAACCGACCGGCTTGAAGATGCGCGGCGCGCCCTTGAGCTTCCAGGGCAACAGGGCCTGGGTCAACGTCGCAGCGCTGCTCTCGCTCGAGTCGGGCTGTTTGCATGCCGGGCACAGAGTGCGCGCCAGGCGCTGCGCCAGCACGCCGATCACCGTGGCCGAGATCAGATAGGGCGGCACGCCGAGGTCGGCCAAGCGCGTGATTGCCGCGGCGGCGTCGTTGGTGTGCAGGGTGCTGAACACCAGGTGCCCGGTGAGCGCGGCCTGGATCGCCATCTCAGCGGTGGCCAGATCGCGAATCTCGCCGACCATGATGATGTCCGGGTCTTGCCGCATCAGCGCTCGGAGGCCCTCGGCGAAGCCCAGGTCGATGCTGGCCTGGACCTGGGTCTGGTTGAAAGCCGGCTCGATCATCTCGATCGGGTCCTCGACCGTGCAGACGTTGACCTCTTCGGTCGCCAGGCGCTTCAAGGTCGCGTACAGCGTCGTCGTCTTGCCGCTGCCGGTCGGGCCGGTCACGAGGATGATGCCGTGCGGCCGCGCGCTGAGCTCGGCCCAGCGCTCGGCCTCGCGCGCACCGAAGCCCAGGGCCTCGACGCTCTTGACCACCGTGTCGGGGTCGAAGATGCGCATCACCATCTTCTCGCCGAAGGCGGTGGGCAGCGTCGCCAGCCGCATCTCGACCTCGTTGCCGGGCTGACCCTCGCCCGTCGGACGCACGGTCTTGATGCGGCCATCGAGCGGGCGGCGCTTCTCCACCACGTCCATGCGGCCGAGCAGCTTGACCCGCGCCACCATGGCATTCATTACCGTGATCGGCACCTGGTAGACGGTGTGCAGGACGCCGTCGATGCGAAACCGGATCACGCCCATTTCGCGCCGCGGCTCGAGGTGGATGTCGCTGGCGCGCTGGTCGAAGGCGTATTGCCACAGCCAGTCGACGACCTGGACCACGCCCTGGTCGTTGGCATCGAGCTGCTTGTTGCTCTTGCCCAGTTCGACCAGCTGCTCGAAGCTGGCCAGCGAAGTGGTTTCGCCGCGCTTGGCCGCCGCGCGCACCGAACGCGCCAGGGTGTAGAACTCGGTGGTGTAGCGCTGCACGTCCAGGGGATGGGCCAGCACCAGCCGCAGGCGCTTCTTGGTGTGGGCCTCGATCTCGGCCACCCAGGCCGTGTCGAGCGGCTCGCAGGTGGCCACCGTGACATCGGTCAATCCGACCGCGATCGGCAGGGCGCGTCGCACCTCGGCATAGCGGATCGACATCACGTCGGCAACCCGCGCCACGTCGACCTTCAGCGGATCGATGCGCAGATAGGGCATCGCCAACCTGCCGGCCAGCCACTCGGTCAGCGCCTCGGTGTCGAGCGCGCGGCCGTTGCGTGCGTCGCTGAGGTTGGCCCCCCCCAGGCGGATCAGCGGGTGCTGGCTCGAGTCGCCGGCGCCGAAGCGCAGGCGAATGCGCGCCGCTTCGGCGTCGCCCACCAGACCGTCTTCGTGCAGCCACTGCAGCAGCGTCCGCCATTCGAGGCGGCCCTGTGGGACGGGGACGTTGGCATTCATGCTCTGTAGGGCCTGACCATGCGCAGCCACTTGCCCGCGGGCAGGCCGTAGCGCCGCTCGATGTTAGCGGCGCGCGCACTCAGCCCTTCCCGCCCAGGAATCTCCACTCCGCGGGCGGCCACCACGACGGTGTTGCCCTCGCGCGTCGGTCGCAGGCTCCACACCTGGTCAGGCCCGAACGCCGCCGCGATGCGCGCCGCACTGCGCTCGAAACTGGCCGCACGGCCGAACAGGTTGACGCTCATGACCCCGGCGTGGCCGAGCACGCCGCGGCAGGCCGCGTAGAAGGCGGCACTGTCGAGCACCGGCGCCGCCGCTTCGTGGTCGTACAGGTCGACGTTCAGGACCTGGGCTGTCTGCAGGTTAGCGTCGTCCTCGACCCAGGTCTGGGCGTCGGCCTCCAGCACGCGCAGGCGGGCATCGTCGGCAGGCAGGCGAAAGCCATGCCGGCAGGCGGCGATCACCGCCGGGTTCAGCTCGACCGCGGTGACGCGGTCCATGCGCAGCACCTGGTGGCAGTGGCGCGTGATCGCGCCGGCGCCCAGGCCGAGCTGGACCGCGTGCCCGCGCGCCAACTCCGCGCTGTCGCGCCACAGCATCCAGGACATCATGCGCTGCACATACTCGAGCACGATCGTGCGCGGCTCGCGCACCAGCATGGCACCCTGCACCCAAGGTGTTTCACCCAGATGCAGCGTGCGCAGGCCATCGTGCTCGGCGATGGTCGCGCTGGGCAGTTCGGTCTTCATGCGGCGAGCCCAGCGGCGCTGAACACGGCGCGCCAGGCATCGAGCTTGCGCTCGAACGACCAGCTCGCATTGGCCGGGCTGGTCGAAGGCAAGCGGTGCACGGGCAGGCCGAGGCAACGCGTCAGACGCATCGAACGCGCCGACTCTCCCCCGTTGTGCGCGACCGCCCGCAGCGCTGGCAGGCGCGCGGCCAATCCGGCCAGATCGTTCGGCCGGGAATCCTCGATCGCGCTGTCCAGGCTGCCCTCGCGATGGCAGGCGGCGTAGACATCCCACAAGGCCAGGCCGCGCCGACCCAGCTGTTCGAGGCGCGCTGCGTAGACCATCGAGCCGAGATCCAGTCCCCACAGGGCCGAGAGGATCGGCCAGAAGTGGTTGCGCGGGTGGGCGTAGTACTGCTGCGCGGCGAGCGAGGCGGCACCGGGGAAGCTGCCCAGCACCAGCAGTCGGGCGCCCGTGTCCGCCACCGGGGGCAGGCCCCGTAGGAGCACAGGCACCACTGTCACGCGCCTACCGCCGTCGGCGCCACGGCCATCAGGCGGCCCAGGCGCGGCAACGCGCTGCAGACGTTCGCACTGCTGCGCTCGGCAGCCTGTGCGAGCGTCCAGTGGCGCAGGTCCGCCAGGGTCTGCGCAATGCGCGGCAACTCGGCCGGCTCGTTGCGGCTGGGCGGTCGGTGCGTGCGCTCGCCGGCCTTCACGTAGAGCCATTGCGGCGGAATGTCGGGCGCGTCGGTCTCGAGCACCGGCACGTCGGATGGCAGCGTCGCTGCCAGATGGCGGATCTGCAGGGCGCGCTCGAAGGTCATGGCGCCGCCGAAGCCGAGCTTGAAGCCGCGCTCGGCAAACTGCAACGCCTGCGCATCGCTGCCATTGAAAGCGTGGGCAATGCCGCCGCGCACCTCGATGCGCCGCAGTTGCTTCAGCAGACTGTCGGCCGAGCGCCGCACGTGCAGGATCACCGGCAGGTCGTGGACGCGCGCGAGTTGGAGTTGCGCGGCGTAGAAGCGCTCCTGGCGCTCCCGGTCCAGACCGGGCACGAAATGATCGAGGCCGATCTCGCCCACCGCCACCAGGTGTGGGTCGCCGCGATGGGCCTGCAGCGCCTCGGACAGACGCTCGAGATCGGCTTCCGCAGCCCCATCCACTTGAAGGGGGTGGATACCCAGGGCGTAGGCCAGGCCATGTCGATGTGCCAGCGCAACCAGGCCCTCGAAGCCCGCCACGGCCACCGCGGGCAGCACCAGCATGGCCACGCCGACTGCGCGTGCACGTTGCACCACCGCGTCGCGGTCGGCATCGAACTCCAGCGCGTCGAGGTGACAGTGGCTATCGATCCAGGGCATGCCTTGAATGATCCCACGTCGAGCACGGGGGCCGGCCGCGTGGTACTGTTTTGCCCTCCGCGACGCCTTTTTCCTGGGAGCGTTCCATGAGGCGAGCCCCGCTATACAGCGCATCGACCCCCCGGGCCCTGCCTTCGGCCGGCAGCGCCGCGCCCACGGCCGAGCCGTCTACGGGCGCGCCGACGACCGCCTTGACGGCGGCCGCCGCCCCTGCGCCGCGAACTCGGCGCTACCGATCCTGGCTGACGACCGGTCTGGCCGCCCTGCTCGGTGCGGCGCTGGCGGTCGCCCTGCTGTTGCGCTTCGGCCCTCCCGGGTCGCGCGCACTGACGCAGGACGACATCGACCGCGCGGTGCTGCACACCCTGAACACCAAGTCGCTGCCGGCACCCGCCGCCAAGGCTTTTGACGCCGTGCGCGGCTCGGTGGTCAAGGTGATCGGCCTGTCAGGCCCGAAGGAGGTGGTGGCCAAGGACAGCAAGGGCAACAACGACGGCAAGGAGCCGAAGAAGGACAAGGCTCCGAAGGACGGCAAGCCAGGCAAGGACGGCAGCGACGGCAAACGCGCCCAGCCCCGGGTCGAGAAAGACGGCGACGACAACGATCGCGAGGAACGCGGCATCGGAACCGGTGTCGTGATCATGGACAACGGCACCATCCTGACCAACCTGCACGTGGTCTTTGGCGCCAAGCGCATCCAGGTGATCTTTGCCGACGGGCTGGAGGCCGAGGCCGACGTGGTCGCCCTGCGCCCCGAACACGACCTGGCGGTGCTGCGCGCGCGCAAGATCCCGGACGACCTGAAGGCGGCGACGATGCGCAGCACCCACGACCTGCGTCCGGGCGACCGCGTCACCGCCATCGGCTTTCCGTTCGGCATCGGGCCCTCGGTGTCGCACGGCGTGGTGTCCGGCCTGAAACGCGAATTCCGCTCACCCGAGGGTCAGCGCATCCTGACCAACCTGATCCAGTTCGACGCAGCGGCGAACCCCGGAAATTCCGGCGGCCCGCTGGTCACCGACGATGGCGAAGTGGTCGGCATCGTGACGGCGATCTACAACCCGACCGAGGAACGCTTCTTTGTCGGCATCGGTTTTGCAGTACCGATCGAGAACGCAGCCCAGGCTGCTGGCATGCCACCCTTCTGACGACAGGACCGACAAGATGACCGAACGCATTACCGCCGATGCCTCCGCCACCCTGATGGAGCAACTGCTCTATGAGGTCAAGCGTGTCGTGGTCGGCCAGGACCGTTTCCTGGAGCGCGTGCTGGTGGCGATGCTCGCGCAGGGCCATCTGCTGGTCGAGGGCGTGCCCGGACTGGCCAAGACGCTGACCGTCAAAACCTTGGCGCGCACCCTGTCGGGCCAGTTCAAGCGTATCCAGTTCACGCCCGACCTGGTGCCAGCCGACCTGATCGGCACGCGCATCTACAACCAGAAGAGCGGCGAGTTCGGCACCACGCTGGGGCCGGTGTTCACCAACCTGCTGCTGGCCGACGAAATCAACCGCGCGCCGGCCAAGGTGCAGAGCGCCCTGCTCGAAGTGATGCAGGAGCGCCAGGTCACCATCGCTGGCCAGACCCACAAGGTGCCCGAGCCCTTCCTGGTCATGGCGACCCAGAACCCGATCGAGACCGAAGGCACCTACCCCCTGCCCGAAGCGCAAGTCGACCGCTTCATGATGAAGGTGCTGGTCGACTACCCGAGCGAAGACGAAGAGTTCGTGATCGTCGAACGCGTCACCGGCCCGGCGGTCGAGGTGGGGGCGGTGGCGACGACCGACCAGCTCGCCCAACTGCAGCGCGAGTGCCGCAACGCTTACGTCGACCCGGCCCTGATCACCTACGCGGTCAAGTTGGTGGCGGCGACGCGCGACCCGGCCAAGGCGGGCTTGAAGGATTTGGCCAAATACGTTGCCTTCGGCGCCAGCCCGCGCGCCACCATCTGCCTGATCGAGGGTGCCCGGGCCCTGGCCTTCCTGCGCGGGCGCACCTATGTGCTGCCGGAGGATCTGCTGGACCTCACCGGCGACGTGCTGCGCCATCGCATTTCACTGACCTACGAAGCGCTGGCCGACGGCATCACGGCCGACGCCTTGGTCGAGCGCATCGTCAAGGCCCTGCCGGCGCCCGCGAAACCTCTGGCCCACGATGACCGCGTCGCAGCCAACGGCTGAGCCCAGCGAACTGCCCACGGTCCAGGCGCTGCTGCAGCACCTGGAGTGGACGGTGCTGAAGCGCCTGGACGGCGCGCTGCAGGGCGACTACCGCACCCTGCTGCGCGGCCATGGCATCGACCTGGCCGATCTGCGCGAGTACCAGTTCCACGACGACGTGCGCCACATCGACTGGAACGTCACCGCCCGATTGCAGGTGCCGCACGTGCGCCAGTTCACCGAGGACCGCGAACTCTGCGCCTGGTTCCTGCTCGACCTCAGTCCCTCGGTCGACTTCGGCTCGCGACAGAGAAAGCGCAGTGTCTCCGAGGCCTTCGTCGCGGTGATGGCCAGCCTGGTACTGCGCCATGGCAACCGCGCTGGCGCGGTGCTCTATGGCAATGCCGTCGATACCGTGCTGCCGGCCAAGAGCGGGCGGCGCCACGTGCTACACCTGATGCAGCGCATGCGCTCGCGCCCGGCCTCCACGCCGGCTGGAGGGACGCGTCTGGCCGATCTGATCGAGCGCGCGCGGCCGACGATGCGCCAGCGGGCCAGCGTGTTCGTCGTCTCCGACTTCATCAGCGAAGACGGCTGGGAAGCGCCGCTCGCACGCCTGGCCGAGCGCCACGACGTGGTGGCAGTGCGCTTGTACGACCCGCTCGAGATGAGCATGCCCGACCTCGGCCTGGTGCTGTTGCAGGACAGCGAAACCGGCGAGCAGATCTTCGTCGATACCGGCCAGCGCGGCTTTCGCGAGCGCTTCGCCGAGGCCGCTGTACGGCGCGAGGCGGCCCTTCGCGCTTCGCTCGCGCATGCCGGCGTAGACACCCTTGAACTTTCCACCGAGGCCGACTTGGGCGACGCGATCCTGCGCTTCGTCGACGCCCGCCGGCAACGCAGCCGCATGGCCGCCGGGTCGATGCCGCTGGCAAGGAGGCACGCATGAATTTCCTCTGGCAAGAAGCGCTATGGGCGCTGCTGTTGCTGCCGCTGCTGGTGTTGGCCTATGTCTGGCTGCTGCGGCGGCGTAAGAAGTCGGCCGTCACCTGGGCCAGCCTCGGGATCGTCAAGGAAGCGATGGGCGCGCAGCGCGCCTGGCGCCGCCATGTGCCGCCGGCCTTGCTCCTGTTGGCTCTGGCCGCACTGCTGGTCGCGACCGCCCGGCCTACAGCGGTAGTGACCTTGCCGATGGTCGAGCAAACCATCGTGCTGGCCATGGACGTGTCGGGCTCGATGCGCGCAACCGATGTCGAACCAAACCGCCTGGTCGCCTCGCAGGCGGCGGCCAAAGCCTTCATAGCCGAGTTGCCGCGCGCGGTGCGCATCGGCGTGGTGTCCTTCGCCGGGACGGCCGCTGTCGTTCAGCCCCCCACCCTCAGCCGCGAAGACGTGGTGGCCGCCATCGATCGCTTCCAGCTGCAACGCGGCACGGCCATCGGCAGCGGCATCGTCCTCTCGCTGGCCACCATCTTCCCCGACGCCGGGATCGATCTGTCGCAGATCACCGGCCAACGCCTGATGCCCAAGGCCCTGGGCGACAGGGTGCCCGAGAAGGAGTTCACCCCGGTCGAGCCCGGCAGCTACAGCTCGGCCGCCATCATCTTGCTTACCGATGGGCAGCGCACCACCGGCCCCGACTCGATGGACGCCGCAAAGATGGCCGCCGACCGTGGCATCAAGATCTACACCGTGGGCATCGGCACCAAGGACGGCGAGACCATCGGCTTCGAGGGCTGGTCGATGCGCGTGCGCCTGGACGAAGAGACCCTGAAGCAGGTGGCGATGGCCACACGGGCCGAGTACTTCTATGCCGGCACGGCGGTCGACCTGAAGAAGGTCTACCAGTCGCTCGGCTCGCGCCTCTCGGCGCAGAAGAAGGAGACCGAGGTCACCGCCCTGTTCGCGGCGCTCGGCGCTGTGTTCGCGCTGGCCGCAGCCACGCTGTCGCTGTGGTGGTTCGGGCGCATCACCTGAACAATGCCAGGGGCCCGGGTCTGTACTGGCTCGACGACGACGCTTCGCCCTTCCCGCCGACCAGCCAGGCCCTGGGCGCCACGAGCGAGGCGCCCGGCCTGCTCGCCGCGGGCGGCAGACTCACCCTGTCGCGTCTCGAAGCGGCGTACCGGAACGGCATCTTCCCCTGGTACAGCGAGGGCCAACCAGTGCTCTGGTGGGCACCCGATCCGCGCATGGTGTTGCCGGTGGTCGAATTCAAGCTCAGCCGCTCGCTCAGGAAGACGTTGACGCGCTTCCTGCGCACGCCCGGCTGCGAAGTGCGCTTCGACAGCGCCTTCGACCGGGTGATCACCGCTTGCGCGGCCACCCCGCGCAACGGCCAGCCAGGCACCTGGATCCTGCCGCCCCTGCAGCGCGCCTACGCCGCTTGGCACCGCGCAGGCGCCGTGCACAGCGTCGAGACCTGGGTCGATGACGCTTTGGTCGGCGGCCTCTACGGCGTGGGCATCGGGCGCATGTTCTTCGGCGAATCGATGTTCTCGCATGCCAGCGACGCCTCGAAGATCGCCCTCGCCGCGCTCGTCGCGTTCTGCCACGGCCATGGCATCGAGCTCATCGACTGTCAGCAGAACACCGGCCACCTCGCCTCGCTTGGCGCGCGCGAGATCTCGCGCACCGATTTCGAGCATCACCTGGCCCTCACCCTGGGGGCCGAAAGGCCGCCGCGCTGGACCTATGATGTGGCGCATTGGGGCCGGCTCGGGCTCCAGACCCACCCAGAGCCCGGCCTCGTGTGAGCCGCCCATGACCGCGCCGAAAGAACTCCCGCTCGCGTCACTGCAGTTCTACGCCACGGCGCCCTACCCGTGCAGCTACTTGCCGGGCCGCCAGGCACGCTCGCAGGTGGCCACGCCCAGTCACCTGATCCACGCCGACGCCTACTCAGGCCTGGTGGCCAACGGTTTCCGGCGCAGCGGCATGTTCACCTACCGCCCTCATTGCGACGGCTGTCGAGCCTGCGTGCCCCTGCGCGTGCCGGTCCAGACATTCCACGCCACACGCAGCCAACGCCGTGCCTGGAAGGCGCACAAGCACCTGGTGGCGCGGGTGCTGCGCCTGGGCTTCCTGCCCGAGCACTACCAGCTCTACCTGCGCTACCAGAGCGGACGCCACAGCGGCGGCGGGATGGATCAGGACAGCGTCGATCAGTACACCCAGTTCCTGCTGCAAAGCAGGGTCAATTCCAGACTGGTCGAGTTTCGCGAACCGGCGCGTGAGGGCCACGAGGGCCTCGGCGCGCTGAAGATGGTGGCCATCCTCGATGTCCTGAGTGACGGACTCTCGGCCGTCTACACCTTCTACGAGCCGGAGCCCGATGCCAGCTACGGCACCTACAGCGTGCTGTGGCAGATCGAGCAGACCCGGATCCTGCAGTTGCCGCACGTCTACCTCGGTTACTGGATCGAAGCCAGCGCCAAGATGGCTTACAAGGCGGGCTTCGGGCCGCACGAGTTGCTGGTCGACGGGCACTGGGTCGCGGCCAGTCAGCCGGCGGGCTGACCCGCGCGCGCCGTGCACGTCTCGATCGCGCCCAGGCTGCGCCTGTTCATCGACGTCGAGGGCGCGGGCCTGGTGCCCGAAGGCACGGGCATGCGCGCCAAGCCGACCCTGATCCTGCTGCACGGGGGACCGGGCTACGACCACAACAGCTTCAAGCCGCTGTTTTCGCAACTCTGCGATGTGGCGCAACTCGTCTATGTCGATCACCGTGGCCATGGCCGCAGCGATGCCTGCCCGGTGGCCGAGTGCACGCTCGACCTGCTCGCCGACGATGTCGTGCGTCTGTGCGATGCGCTGGGCATCACCGAACCGATCGTGCTCGGCCAGTCCTTCGGTGGCTTCGTGGCCCAGCGCTACATCGCGCGCCATCCTCAGCACCCGTCCAAGGTGATCCTGTCCAGCACCTCGGCGCGCCTGTCCTTGGCGCGCAAGCTCGTGATGTTCGAGCGCCTGGGTGGTCCCTCGGCTCGGCACGCCGCCGAGCGCTTCTGGACGACACCCGATGCCGCCACATGGGCCGAGTACAGCCGCGTCTGCCGACCGCTCTACAACCGGCTAGCGGCAGACGACGAAGCCGCGCAGCGCACCGTGTTCCGGCCCGAGATCTTGTTCCACTGGGCGGCCACCGAGCAGCAGACGATGGACCTGCTCCCAGGTCTCGCCAACGCCGCATGCCCAGTGCTAGTGATGGCCGGCGAGCTCGACCCGGTCTGCCCGCTCGCCGACGCGCAAGACATCGCACAGGCCCTGCCGGCGCGCTGGCTGCAATTCGCGACTTTCCCCGACTGCGGGCACGGTGTCTGGCGCGACGACCCGGTGGCCGCCTTCAAGGTGCTGCGCCGCTTCATTGCGGCCTGAGCGCCGCGAGGCGCCCGAGCGGCCGTCAGAGCAGCACGATGTCGTACTGTTCCGGGTTCGCGCTCGGTTCCACCGACAGTGAAATCGGCTTGCCGATGAACTCCGACAGCCCGGCCAGGTGCTGGTTCTCCTCATCCAGCAGCATCTCGACCACCGCAGCGCTGGCGACCACGCGGAATTCCTTGGGATCGAACTGGCGAGCCTCGCGCAACACCTCGCGCAGGATGTCGTAACACACGCTGCGCGCGGTCTTCAACTGGCCGCGGCCTTCGCAGGTCGGGCAGGGTTCGCACAGCACGTGGGCCAGGCTCTCGCGCGTGCGCTTGCGCGTCATCTCGACCAGACCCAGCTGGGTGAAGCCGCTTACCGTCGTGCGTGTGCGGTCGCGTGCAAGCTGCTTGCGGAACTCGGCCAGCACAGCAGACTGATGGTCCTCGCGTGTCATGTCGATGAAGTCGACGATGATGATGCCGCCCAGGTTGCGCAGGCGCAGTTGGCGCGCGATGGCGCCGGCCGCCTCGAGATTGGTCTTGAAGATCGTTTCGTCGAAGCTGCGTGCACCGACAAAGCCACCGGTGTTGACGTCGACCGTGGTCAGGGCTTCGGTCTGGTCGATGATCAGGTAGCCGCCGCTCTTCAGGTCGACACGACGCGCCAGTGCGCGCCGGATCTCTTCGTCGATGTTGTACAGGTCGAAGATCGGCCGTTCGCCCTGGTAGTGCGCGAGCTTGGCCACCATGCCTGGCGTGAAGGTGTTGCCGAAGGCGTGCAGGTGCTCGAACTGCAGGCGCGAGTCGATGCGAATGGTCTGGGTGTCGTCATTCGTCAGGTCGCGCAGCACGCGCTCGGCCAAGGTCAGGTCCTGGTGCAGCAAGGTGCCGGGCGGTGAAGCGAAGGCGCGCTCGCGCACGGTGGCCCAGGCCTTGCGCAGGTAGGCAATGTCATCTGCCAGTTCGGCGTCGCTCGCCTCTTCCGCATTCGTGCGCAGGATGAAGCCGCCGCCGCCGCCCTCGTCGGGCCTGCCGACCAGACTCGCCATGCGCTGCCGCAGCTGCTCGCGCAGCTCGGGCGAGCCGATCTTTTGTGAAATGCCAATGTGATTGTCCTGCGGCAGGTGCACGAGCATGCGGCCGGCGATGCTGACCTGTGTCGACAGTCGCGCCCCCTTGGTACCGATCGGGTCCTTGATCACCTGGACTGTCAGGGCCTGGCCTTCGAAAACCAGGCGCTCGATCGGCGGCGGCGCGTTGATGGTGCCGGCGCTGCCGTTGGCTGCGCCGCCAAAGCCGGCGTGCAGGTCGGCCACATGGAGGAAGGCGGCGCGCTCCAGGCCGATGTCGATGAACGCGCTCTGCATGCCGGGCAGCACGCGCGCCACCTTGCCCTGGTAGATGTTGCCGACCAGGCCACGTTCGAGCGCGCGTTCGAGATGCAGCTCCTGCACCGCACCGTTCTCGACCACGGCCACCCGGGTTTCCTGCGGCGTCCAGTTGATGAGGATGTCTTGCATGGGCGCTCGACCAGAGCTCGCTTCAGAAGGTGACCTTGGCCTGGCGCAGGAGCTGCGCCGTGTCGTGCAAGGGCAAACCCATGATACCGGTGTAGCTCCCGTCGATGCGCTGGATCCAGGCTGCGGCCCGGCCCTGGATCGCGTAAGCACCGGCCTTGCCGAAGGGCTCACGGCTGGCGATGTAGAGCGCCACGTCGCGCGCCGTGATGGGTGCGAAGTGCACGTGCGACACACTCAGCGCGAACAGCGTGCGCCTGCCCGCGCTGATCGCCACGGCCGTCAACACCCGGTGCGTGCGACCTGACAGCGCCAACAGCATGGCCAGCGCATGGTCGCTGTCGGTCGGTTTGCCCAGGATCCTCGTGCCGAGCGCCACCGTGGTGTCTGCGGTGAGGACTGGCGCCTCGGGCAGCCCCCTTGCCTTCAGGCGTCTGCGTGCGGCGGCGAGCTTGGCGCGCGTGACGCGCTCAACGTAAGCCGCGGGGAGTTCCGCGTCGCGCTCCGCTTCGAGGGCCTCGACATCCTCGGCGTCATCGGCCAGAAGCAGCTCGTGGCGCGCCCCGAGCTGGTCGAGCAGCTGAGCCCGGCGCGGACTCTGCGAGGCCAGGTAGATGAAGGTCGTCATTCGCGATGGTACGGATGGCCCGCGCTGAGCGACCAGGCACGGTACAAGGCCTCGGCCAACAGAACGCGCACGAAGGCATGGGGCAGGGTCAGGTCGGACAGGCGCAAGGTCTCGTCGGCGCTGGACTTCAAGACCGGTTCGAGTCCGTCGGGACCGCCGACGACCAGGGCCACGTCGCGTCCGTCGCCGAGCCAGAAGCGCAGGCGCTCGGCCAACTGAGCCGTGCTCCGGCGCTCGCCTCGCTCGTCCAGCACGACTCGGCGCGCGCCCTTGGCGTGTTGCTGGAGGGCCGCCTCGATGCGTCGACCTTCGGCCGCCACCAGGGCCGGCGCACTCTTGCCTAGCGTGCGGGGCTCGGCCTTCAGCGCTTTCAGCTCGAGCCTGAGTTCGGGTGGAAAGCGCTTGGCAAAGTCATCGAAAGCCGCATCGGCCCAGGCCGGCTGGCGCTGGCCGATGGCGACCAGCACCAGCTTCATCGAGCGCGACGCGGCGCGCTGCTGGCCTTCTGGGCGGGCGCCTTCTTCACGCCCACGGTGCGCGACACCCCCTTCTTCGGCGCGGTCTTCGCGGGCACCTTGACAGGCAAACGCTTCTTTGCCGGCGCAGCCTTCTTCGGCGCGGTTTTGGCGGCCGCCTTTTTCACGCCAGCCTTCTGCGCCGTCGGCTTGGCCTCGGCCGCCTTGACCAGGCCCTTGGCTTCGCTGGCGAGGCTCATCTTGACCGGCTTCTCGCCCCAGATCTCTTCGAGGTGGTAGTAGTCGCGAATGCTCGGCTGCATGATGTGCGCGACCGCTGCGCCACAGTCGACGATGATCCACTCGCCGTTGTCCTCGCCCTCGGTGCGCAACACCTGCATTCCGCGCGACTTGACCGCGTCGCGCACGCTCGCCGCGAGCGCCTTGGTCTGCCGGTTGCTCGTGCCCGAAGCGACGATCACGCGCTCGAAAAGCGGCGACAGGTGCTCGGTGTTGAAGACGCGGATGTTCTGCGCCTTCGTGTCTTCGAGGCCATCGACGATGGCGCGTTGCAGCTTGCGGATGTCCATTCAACTCCCAGGTGGCGCCCCGTCGGGCAGGTACAGGCCGTGCTGTCCAATATAGCGTGCCACCGCGGGCGGCAGCAAATGATCGACCCGCTCGCCGCGCGCCACGCGTTCGCGGATCGCGGTCGCGGCAACGTCCATCGAAGGCAGCGGCAGCACCTGGTAGGCCTGGGCCTGCACCTGTGCGTCGGCCAACTGCGCCGCACCGGGCCGTGCCGCGATGGCCAGCGTGACCAGGGACAACAACTCCTGCCAGCCATGCCACGTGTGCAGGTTCGCGAACTGATCCTGCCCGACGACGAGGAACCACTGCGCGTCGGGTTCGCGTTCGCGCAGCGCCTTCACGGTGTCCAGGGTGTAGCTGGGGCCGACGCGATCGATCTCGCAGCGCTCCAGCACGAAGCGCGGCTCGCCGGCCAGGGCCAGCTTGAGCATCGCGAGGCGGTGGATGTTGCTGGTGATGCGGCGAGTCTTCTGCCAGGGGTCGCCGGCCGGCACCCAGCGCAACTCGTCCAGCGCGAGGGTGTCCAGGGCGATGCAGGCCAGCGCGACATGCGCGTTGTGCACGGGGTCGAACGTGCCGCCCAGAAGCCCGATGCGTCGCATCAAACGCAACCGATCCAATCGCGCGGGCGCAGGAAGTCGGTGTACAGGCGCGCCTCGGGCGTGCCGGCCTCGGGCTGCCAGTCGTAGCGCCACTTCACGATCGGTGGCAGTGACATCAGGATGCTCTCGGTGCGCCCGCCCGACTGCAGGCCGAACAGGGTACCGCGGTCCCACACCAGGTTGAACTCGACATAGCGCCCGCGCCGGTAGGCCTGGAAGTCGCGCTCGCGCTCGCCGAACGGGGTGTCGCGACGACGCTGCACGAGCGGCAGGTAGGCCGGCAAAAAGCTGTCGCCGACGGCCTGCAGCATGGCAAAGCTCTGCTCGAAGCCCAGCTCCGAGAAGTCGTCGAAGAACACGCCGCCGATGCCACGCGGCTCCTTGCGGTGCTTGAGGAAGAAGTATTCGTCGCACCACTGCTTGAACCGCGGGTACTTGTCGGCGCCGAATGGCGACAACGCATCGCGATTGACACGGTGGAAGTGCGCTGCATCTTCCTCGAAGCCGTAATAGGGGGTGAGGTCCATGCCGCCGCCGAACCAGGTCACTGGAGTCTGCCCCTGGGGCAGCGCCGCCAGCATGCGCACGTTCATGTGCACAGTGGGCACGAAGGGATTGCGCGGGTGCAGAACCAGGGAGACCCCCATCGCCTCGAAGGGCGCTCCGGCCAGCTCGGGCCGGTGCTGCGTGGCCGAGGGTGGCAAGGCCGGGCCGCGCACGTGCGAAAAGCCGACGCCGGCGCGTTCGAGCAAGGCCCCTTCTTCGAGCAGGCGCGTCAGGCCCTCGCCTTGCAGCTTCTCACCTGCAGGCTTGGTCCAGGCATCGTGGAGGAAGCGCCCCTGGCCGTCGGCAGCCTCGAGCGCGTCGACGATGCGCTGCTGCAGGCCGAGCAGGTATTCGCGTACGGCGCTGACTTGTGGCGACGCGCTCATCGCGGTCAGGTTCGCGGCAGGCGCACCGGCGCCGCCAGTTGGGGCCTGCGGCCACGCCGCCGGCCGAGTCGTCCTTCGATCGCCGCCATGTCGCGCGCGGCATCGCCGCTCAGGCGGATGAAGGAATCGACACCGACGCGCCGTTCGCCGTAATCGAAGAAGGCCAGCGCCAACGGCACTTCGGCCTGCAGCGCGACCTGGTAGAAGCCGCTGCGCCAGGAATCGCGGTAGCTGCGCGTGCCTTCGGGCGACAGGGCCAACCAGAGGAAACGGTCGTCACGGCGTGCGTCGGTCAGGCGTGCCACCATGTCGGCCACCGCGCCGCGTGGGCTGTGACGATCGACCGGCACGCCGCCGATCCAGCGCAGCCAGCGCCCGAAGAGCGGCAGAGCGAACAGGCTGTCCTTGCCCCAGAAGGCGAGTGGAATGCCGATGCCCCACTTGGCGAACACGCCGACCACGAAGTCCCAGTTCGAGGTGTGCGGGTAGACGATCAGCACGCCCTGCTTCCCCGGCAGGCCGTCGAAGACCACACGCCAGCCGACCAGCGCCATCGCAGCCCGCGCCAGCGCGCTACCGCGCAACTGGATCGGCCGCTCGGTCAGCACCGCGCTCTGTGTCATCGTGGCTTCAGTGCCCGGTGACCGATGTCGCTGCGGTACTGCGCGCCATCGAAGCGGATCGGGGCCAGCGCGGTGTAAGCGCGCTGCTGTGCGGTCCTGACTGAGTCGCCGAGCCCGGTGACGCAGAGCACGCGGCCTCCGCTGGTCACGACGACACCGTCGGCGCGACGCTCGGTGCCGGCGTGAAACACGATCGCATCGTCGGCCGGCACAGGCAGTCCGCTGATTGGGTCCCCGCTGCGCACCGTCCCCGGATAGCCGTGTGCAGCCATCACGACGCCCAGGGCGATGCGCCGGTCCCATTGCAGTTCGAGGCTGTCGAGCGTCGCCTGCTCGGCGGTCGCAGTCGCCGCCATCAGCACATCGAGCAGGTCGGTCTTCAAGCGCATCAGCAGCACCTGGGCCTCTGGGTCGCCCAGGCGCGCGTTGAATTCGACGACACGCGGATTGCCTGCGGGGTCGATCATCAGGCCGGCGTAGAGGAACCCGCTGAAGGGCTGACCATCGGCCGCCATGCCGGCAATCGTCGGCAGCACGATCTCGTGCATGACGCGCGCATGCACGTTGGGTGTGACCACCGGCGCCGGCGAGTACGCACCCATGCCACCGGTGTTCGGGCCGGTATCGTTGTCGAAGATCCGCTTGTGATCCTGGCTGGTGGCCAGCGGCAGCACGCGCAAGCCATCGCTGACGACGATGAAGCTGGCCTCCTCGCCGGCCATGAACTCCTCGATTACCACCCGCGCGCCCGGCTTGCCGTCGAGCATGAAGTCGATGGCGGCGTGAGCCTCTTCGGTGGTCATGGCGACCACCACGCCCTTGCCGGCGGCCAGGCCATCGGCCTTGACCACGATGGGGGCGCCTTGGTGGCGGACGTGTTCGTGCGCAGCCGCGGCTTCGGTGAAGCTGGCGTAAAGGGCAGTCGGGATGCCATGGCGCTGCATGAAGTCCTTCGCGAAGGCCTTCGAGCTCTCGAGTTGGGCGGCAGCACGCGTCGGCCCGAACACGCGCAGGCCCCGGGCACGGAAAGCATCGACCACACCAGCGGCGAGCGGAGCCTCGGGTCCCACCACTGTGAGCGCGATCTTCTCGGCCGCCGCAAAGTCGGCCAGAGCGGCGATGTCGGTGATCGGCACATTGCGCAGTGCCGGGTCGAGGGCCGTGCCGCCGTTGCCTGGGGCCACGTGCACCCGCTGAACCTTGGGCGATTGCGCCAGCTTCCAGGCCAGCGCATGTTCACGGCCGCCGCCGCCGATGACCAAGACTTTCAACGCATCACCTGTAACGAAAGAAGATGATCCAGGCCACGTAGACGATCAGAATCACGATCAGCACGGCAATCGTCGGCACCAGCCAGACGAACAGGCGCCTTGCTCGCTGCTGAAGCGCTGCCGCGCCCTGGTTGACGCTGCTCGCCAGATCGAGGTTCGCGCGCGTGCGGTCGACCAGGTCACGTTGCGCAGCGAGGGCCTCCTTCTGCAAGCTCAAGGCCTCGCGCTGCACGGCCAGCGCTTCGCGCCGCAGCGCATTGCCTTCCTCCAGCAATTGCTCGACACGTTGTTCGTTCACTCCACCAGCTCCGCGTTGTGATAGACGTCCTGCACGTCGTCGAGCTCCTCGATCACATCGAGCAGCTTCTGCATGCGCTGCGCCTCATCGCCGGCAAGTTCGATCGGGTTCTCGGCACGCATGGTCACTTCGGCGATCTCGGCCTTCAGGCCCGCCGCTTCGAGCGCGTCCTTCACGCCCTCGAGCGACATCGGCGGCGTCAGCACCTCGATCGAACCGTCGTCGCCGGCGATCACGTCGTCGGCACCAGCCTCCAGCGCGATCTCCATGACCTTGTCTTCGCTAACACCCGGCGCGAAGACCAGCTGGCCGCAATGTTTGAACTGGAAGGCCACCGAACCTTCGGTGCCCATGTTGCCGCCGTACTTGGAGAATGCGTGCCGCACCTCGGCCACGGTGCGCACCCGGTTGTCGGTCATGCAGTCGACGATGATTGCGGCGCCACCGATGCCGTAGCCCTCGTAACGGATCTCCTCGTAGCTGACGCCCTCGAGGTTGCCGGTGGCCTTGTCGATGTTGCGCTTGACGGTCTCGACCGGCAGGTTGACGGCCTTGGCCTTCTCGACCGCCAGGCGCAGGCGTGGATTGGCCGAAACATCACCGCCGCCCAGGCGCGCCGCGACCATGATCTCGCGGATCACCCGCGTCCAGGCCTTGCCGCGCTTCTCGTCCTGGCGGCCTTTGCGGTGCTGGATGTTGGCCCACTTGGAATGACCCGCCATGAAGGAAACTCGCTTTGTTTGCGCTTACGATGCGCTGGATTTTAGTTCGAGGGGATTGAGCGATGGCCGAACCGATCCTGATTGCGAAGCACGGCGACACCGAATGCGTGCTGCTGCCCGGTCTGGCCAACCGCCACGGCTTGATCACGGGCGCCACCGGCACCGGCAAGACCATCACCTTGCAGACCCTGGCCGAGAACTTCTCGCGCATCGGCGTGCCGGTGTTCATGGCCGACGTCAAGGGCGACCTGACCGGCATCGCGCAGAAGGGGGTTCTTCCAGAAAAGGTGGCGAAGATCATCGCCGAGCGCGGCCTGCCCGTTCCCGAGAGCCTGGCCTGTCCCGCGACCTTGTGGGATGTCTTCGGCGAACAGGGTCACCCGGTGCGGGCCACGGTGTCCGACATGGGCCCGTTGCTGCTGGCGCGCATGCTGGCCCTGAACGAGATCCAGTCGGGCGTGCTGAGCCTGGTGTTCAAGATCGCCGACGACAACGGTCTGATGCTGCTCGACCTGAAGGACCTGCGCGCGATGCTGCAGCACGTGGGCGACAACGCGAAGGACTTCACCACCGAGTACGGCAATGTCAGCGCGGCCAGCATCGGGGCGATCCAGCGCGGCCTGCTGCAGATCGAGGAGCAGGGCGGAGCCAAGTTCTTCGGCGAACCGATGCTCTCGATCGACGACTTCATGCAGACCGTCGACGGCAAGGGTGTCATCAACGTGCTGGCCGCCGACAAGCTGATGAATGCGCCGCGCCTGTACGCGACCTTCCTGCTGTGGATGCTGTCGGAGTTGTTCGAGCAGCTGCCCGAGATCGGCGACCCCGACAAGCCCAAGCTGGTGTTCTTCTTCGACGAGGCACACCTGCTGTTCACCGACGCCCCGAAGGCCCTGGTCGAGCGCATCGAACTGGTAGTGCGACTGGTGCGCAGCAAGGGCGTCGGCGTCTATTTCGTGACCCAGAACCCGCTCGACGTGCCCGACAGCGTGCTGGCGCAGCTGGGCAACCGGGTCCAGCACGCGCTGCGCGCCTTCACGCCACGCGACCAGAAGGCGGTGAAGGCGGCCGCGAGCACGATGCGCGCCAAGCCTGGCCTGGACCTGGAGACCGCCATCACCGAGCTGGCCGTCGGCGAAGCGCTGGTCAGCCTGCTCGACAGCAAGGGGCGGCCCAGCGTCACCGAACGCGTCTTCGTGCTGCCCCCGGGCAGCCAGATCGGGCCGATCACAGCCGAGCAGCGCAGGGCGCTGATCGCTGGCTCGCTGGTCGCCGGCGTATACGAGAAGACCGTGGACCGCGAGTCGGCCTACGAGAAACTGAAGGGCCGCTCGATCGCCTCGGCCGACGCGGCGCAGACGATGCGGCAGGAAGGTGCTGCCAAGGGCGGCGCCGCGGCCGCGCCGGAAGGTGGCGGCGGCCTGATGGGCAGCCTGGGCAGCATCCTGTTCGGCAGCACGGGACCACGCGGCGGCAAGCGCGAAGGCCTGGCCGAATCGGCGGCGCGAAGTGCGGTGCGCACCGTCGGCTCGGCGGTTGGTCGCGAGATCGTGCGCGGCGTGCTTGGCTCCCTGCTCGGCGGCGGACGCCGCCGTTGAGACGAGCTATGGCCATCGTCGTCGTGCTGCTGCTGGCCGCCGTGGCGGTTCTGGTCGCCGCACGCCTGGGTGCCTTCTCGGGCCGTCTGCCCGACAACCTGGGCTTGCGCGACGGCCGGCTAAAACCGCCCTCCAAGACGCCGAACAGCGTGAGCAGCCAGGCGGGCTTGTGGGCCGACCATCCGCAGCGCGAGGGCGCCCAGATCGCGGCCCTGCAGGTACAGGGCGGTGGGCCGGCCACCCTGGAGCGCTTGGCTCGAGTCATCGAGAGCATGGATGGCGCGCGCATCGTCGAGCGCCGATCCGACTACATCTATGCCCAGTTCACCACCAAACTGATGCGATTCGTCGACGACGCCGAGTTCTGGTTCGATCCAGTCGCTGGTGTGATCCAGGTTCGCTCGGCCTCACGCGTCGGGCGCAAGGACTTCGGTGTCAACCGTGCACGCGTCGAGGCCATTCGCGCCCGTATGGCTGGCACCTGAAGTCTGCGGGCTGCATCTGGCGCCCCTAGGGACTCGTTTCGCACCGCCAACCCCCCACCGATCGCGACGGCCTTGCCGGTTGACGCCCGCGGCAACAAGCTAGGGATCGCGCACTGTCCCTAGGCCACCGGCCCATCGCATGTCCTCCACCCGCCCCTCTGCTCTGACCGCTTCGGCATTGCCCCGATGGGCCGCCGCAGCCCTGTCCTTGTCGCGCCAGCTGGCCATCGGCTTCGCCGTGTGCTTGGTGGTGGCGGTCTTTCTCAGCGTGGTCTTTAACGACCCGTTCGGACGCGTGTTGGTGTTCTCACTGTGCATCGGCCTAAGCTGCCAATTGCTGATTGACGGCGGGCGCCGCCTTGCGGCGGGCCTTCTGGCGCGCCGCCACCCCGGTTCCGCCGCACTGCGCGACGGATGGCCGGGCTGGCACTGGATGCTGCCGATCGTCCTGGGGGGAAGCTGGGCCGGCATCCAGCTTGGTTATCCATTGGCCGGTCGGATGCTGGGCATCGCGGTACGTAATCCGGGACTGGACCGACCACGCGTGCTGTTCACCGTGATGGCGGTAAGCCTGGTGGCAGCGCTGGCGATGATCTATTGGTCATGGTCGCGCGCGCGCATCGCGGCCGAGGAGGCACGCGCACAAGCGGCACAACGCGCCGCCGCCGAAAACCAGTTGAAGCTGCTCGAGTCGCAGCTCGAACCGCACATGCTGTTTAACACCCTGGCCAACCTGCGCGTGCTGATCGGCCTCGATCCGGTGCGTGCGCAGGCGATGCTCGACCACCTGATCGCCTTCCTGCGCGCTACCTTGCAGGCTTCGCGCAGCACCACGCACACCTTGGCCGAGGAGTTCGCCCGCCTGGACGATTACCTGGCCCTCATGGCCGTGCGCATGGGCCCGCGGCTCGGCTTTACCTTCGACCTGCCCGACGAACTGAGAAACCACCCCGTCCCGCCGTTGCTGCTGCAGCCGCTGGTCGAGAACAGCATCAAGCACGGCCTGGAGCCGCAACTGGCCGGTGGCCGCATCGACGTCCTCGCAGAGCGCCGGGGCGGTCGGCTGCTGCTCAGCGTGCGGGACAGCGGCGCCGGGATGGCCACGGCCACGGTGTCGCACGGCACGCACTTCGGCCTGGCACAGGTGCGCGATCGCCTGGCGGCGACCTATGGGTCTGGCGCGTCCCTGACGCTGGAAGCGCTGCCCGACGGCGGCACACTGGCGCGCCTCTGCTTGCCCCTTCCTCCGACGCCGACATCATGAGCACCGCACTGATCGCCGAAGACGAACCCTTCCTGGCCCTGGCACTGAAGGCCGAACTGGCCGCCCTGTGGCCGGAATTGCAGATCACCGCCACCGTCGGCGACGGCGCTTCGGCCGTGGCGCAGGCGCTCGCCCGGCCGCCCGAGGTGTGCTTCTTCGACATCCGCATGCCAGGGATGAGCGGCCTGGAGGCGGCACAGGCCCTGGCCGAGGACTGGCCGGAGAGCGGCGCCCCCTTCCCCTTGATCGTCTTCGTCACCGCTTACGACCAATACGCCTTGCAGGCGTTCCAGGCGCAGGCGGTCGACTACATCGTCAAGCCGGTCGCATCGGCGCACCTGGCGGCCTGCGTGGCGCGGCTGAAGGCGCGGCTGGCCGAGCGTGCGCCACAAGGCAACGCGCTGGCGCGCAGCGTCGAACAGTTGCGCGCCTTGCTTACGCCGTTGGCGGGCCCCACAGCGTCGCCTTCGCCACGGCTGGCCGTGGTCCAGGCCCAGGTCGGCGCCACGGTGCACATGGTGCCGATCGATCGGGTGATCTACTTCGAGGCCGCCGACAAGTACGTGCGCGTGATCACGGCCGACCGCGAGCATCTGATCCGCAGTTCGCTGAAGGACTTGCTGCCCCAGCTCGACCCGAGTGTGTTCTGGCAAGTGCACCGCGGCACGGTGGTGCGCGCCGATGCCATCGCCAGTGCCCTGCGCGAGGAATCAGGCAAGGTGCAACTCAGCCTGCACGGCCGAGCTGAAAAGCTCAGCGCCAGCCGCCTCTACGCGCATCTGTTTAGAGGCATGTAGCGGCGCTTTCGTCGGCGCCCTTGTCGCTTCGTCGCAGCCGAGCTGACCATGACAGCCGGCCTGCCTAGGATCAGCCGCATCGAAAGCCAACGCGATGGACCGAGATGACACTGCTGCACCTCTACGCTGACAAGTTTGCCCTGCTGTTGCAACGCCATCCCCTGGTGTTCTTTCACCTGCTGACGGCACTCGCGGCCCTGATCGTCGGCGCTTTCGTGTTGGCACAACGCAAGGGAACGGCGAGCCACAAGGCGCTGGGTTGGACCTGGGTCGTGCTGATGGGCAGCACGGCCCTCGCCAGCGCCTTCATCCGCGACTACGGGATGCCCAACATTGCGGGCATCACGCCGATCCACGCCTTCACGCTGCTCACCGCCGTCAATCTGCCGCTTGGCATCTGGCACATCCGCCAGGGCAACGTGACCGCGCATCGCAAGAGCATGCGCGGCCTGTACATCGGCGCCTGCGTTCTGGCGGGCATCTTCACTCTGCTGCCGGGACGCTTTCTCGGCAACCTGCTGTGGAAGCACACGCTGGGCGTGATGGCTTGAGCGGACGTCCTTCAGCGCATCGAGGCCAGGCCTCGATCGCCAACGCCGGACAACGCCACTTGCAGCCAGCGCTCGCGCTGGGGCTCGTCGACGGCAAAGCGCAGGCCATATAAGCGTGGCCCGTGGGCGCTCATCAACAGGGCTATCCGCGCCGCTTCGGCATGGCCTTGATCGGCAAGGCCCGAGAGAGCCCGGAACGCCGCGTCAAAGTGCTGTCGTTCATAGTCCCGGAGCGCGTGCGCGAACAGAGCCGCCCGAGTCTCGACAGGGTCGATGATCGGTTGCGCATGGCTAGCCGAACAGGCAGCCAAAGACATCACGATCACGTGCAGCGAGCGCCAGACTGCACGCCATCCAGCGTCAATGGCTCCCATGACAGGCTCAACGTTCGTAGGCCGCGACGGATAAGGGCGAGGGGTCTTCGGACGGAGCCATCCCGTCCCAGTCGATCTGGCTGCTCAGTGACGCCATGTGCGAGGAAGCGGCCGGAACCTGTTGGTCGAGCGGTGCTGTTCCCGCGTCCGGCACTTCGCTGGCACGCAGCGGCCCAGGCGTCGGACCCAACAGCGCCAGCATGGCCATGATGGCAACGCCAGCGGCAATCCAGGCGAGGCGACGGCCGCGTTCGCGCAGGGCGGCCTGCTCGTCGAGTTCTTTGTCGGTGGTCATGCGATGCTCCCGATTGATTGAGTTCCATCAATCTAGGCGCCGACGCCGCAGAGCGCGCCTGCCGCAAGGCCGAGCCGCCCTATGCCAGAGGATCTATGCCGGTCCGCCGCGCTCGTCCAGGCCGAGAGCCTGCGCACGAACCACCGCTTCGGTCCGATTGCGAGCCTGAAGGGCACGCAGGATCGCGGCGATGTGGATCTTGACGGTGCCTTCGGTCAGGCCCAGTTCGCGCGCGATGAGCTTGTTGGGCTGCCCCCGCGACAGCGCGCGCAGCACGTCGCGCTGGCGCGGCGTGAGTCCACTGGCAAGCGCCTGCGCCGGCGCCGCAATGGCGCTCGGCTCTTCAAGCGAACGCAGCGGCACATAGACCCCACCCGCCAGGATCAGGCGCAGCGCGTTGAGCAGAACCTCGGTGCGCTCGGTCTTCGGAATGAAGCCGACGGCACCCGCCGCGAGCACGTTACGAACCGTGGCCGCATCGTCCTGTCCCGAAGCAATAACAACCGGCAAGGTCGGCAGCTGTTCACGCAAACGACGCAGACCATCCACGCCGTTCATTCCCGGCATGTTCAGGTCGACCAGCGCCAAGTCGACTGGCGCGGCACTGGCGCTGAGCGCCAAGCGCAAGAGCGAATCGAAGTCGCCCGCCTGTTGCACGTCAGCCGCGGCATCGAGTTCGCGCACTGTGCGCGCGAGGGCATCGCGCACCATCGGGTGATCATCGGCGATAAGCACCTTCATCGCACAGTCTCCCGCTGGTCGGGCTGGGTCGGTAAATCGGTTGCCGCCGACGCAGTCGGCACGACCGCGAGCAGCCAACTGCGCAGGCTCGCAGCGGGGACCGGCTTGCTGAGCCACGACAAGCCACTGTCCTGCATCAAACGTACGCGCTCGGGCGCCGAGTCACCGCTGACGATCAAGGCGGGCAGTGCAGGTCCGAAGCATGCGCGCAGCAGCTTCACTTCGCCAATCCCGTCGCGAGCGCCCCGCAGGCGAAGGTCGGCGATCAGCGCCTGCACAGAGTCACCCTGCGCCGACCATTGCGCCAGCACCTCCGATCCGTCGCTCCCATCGACGACCCGACAGCCCCAACTCTCCAGCAAAGTTCGCATCGAATCCCGCACCTCGGGATCGTCCTCGATGATCGCGACCACAAGGCCATGCAAGGAACCGCTCGGCGTCACGTGCCGCTGCGGGGTGACGGCTTCGTCCGTGGCGGGCAGATCGAGAACGAACCGCGTCCCTTGCCCGGGACGCGAGTGCAGCGTCAGAGGCAGTTGCAGCAAGCGCGAGACCCGGCGCACGATCGAAAGACCGAGACCCAGACCGCTGCGGCGGTCGCGCTCCGGGTTGCCGATCTGGTAGAACTCGTCGAAAACGCGCTCTCGCTCGGCGTCGGCGATGCCAGGCCCGGTGTCCCAGACTTCAACACGCCAGCCGCGCTCTCCCCGACGACGGCAGCTCACCAGCACGCCGCCAATTTTGGTGTACTTGACCGCGTTGCCGATCAGGTTGCGAAGGACGCGCTCCAGCAGCACCGGGTCGGTGAAAGCGTTGCGCGGGCCTTGTCTGCTGGCGACGCGCACCGACAAGCGCACACCGTGCTGCGCCGCCTGCGCCGCGAACTCCTCCACCAGTCGGCGCAACATGGCTTCGAGGTCGAAGGCGCGCGCTAGCGGCTGCACCACACCGGCATCCATTCGCGAGATGTCCAGAAGCGCGTTGAACATGGTGTCCAACGCGCCGAGCGAGGCATCCATGCGTTGCGCGATGTCGTTGGCCTCGCGATCGAGCGGGCGCTGGCGCAGGGCGCCCAGGTATAGACCCAGGGCATGGATGGGCTGACGCAGGTCGTGGCTGGCAGCAGCGAGGAAACTGCTCTTCGCGCGGTTTGCTGAGTCGGCCCGATCGCGGGCTGCGCGCATGTGGTCCAGCGCGGTCACCAACTCGGCGCTCTTGCGCTCGACGCGATGCTCAAGTTCGCGGTTGAGGCCCTCGAGCGACTCGGCCGTGCGCACGAATCGGTCGATCAGAACCCAAGCCACCAGCAGCACCAGGGGCAGCGCCGAGTATGGCGCCAGTGCGATCGGAAAATTGTCGTCGTCACTTTGGAATACGAGCCAGTCCCGCAAGCCGAAGGATGCCGCAGCAAAGCTGGCGAGTACTAACAAGGCGCTGTCCAGGCTGCGTTGACGCCAAGCACTTCGCGCCACAGCGGCGAGTGTGGCAAACGCCGCAAAGACCAAGCCCAGACGCCAAACCAGTGCGGCCTCATTGACGACGCCGAGCGCGTGAGCGCCATAGAGAACCAAGGGCGTGGCCATGCTCAGGTACACCAGCGTGGCTTCCATGCGCGGCAGGACATAGCCTGCGAAGCGCAAGGCAAATGAAAGCAGCATGAAGACAAAGAACGCGTAGAGGGCGGTCCACCAGATGCCGTTGTGGATTCCCGGCAGAGGCGCCTCCGGCAGAATGCTCCACGCCGTATGCAGGCCCCAGGCAATCGCACCTACGGCGAAGTACGCGTACATGGGCTCGCTGCGCCGCCGCAGGTAGATCAAGAGTACCGAGGCCCCAAGACAAACGATGACGGTGGCCACCAGCATCGGGCCGAAGACAATCGCGATTGCCTTGCGGTCACGCAGCGCACGCACTTCGGCGTGCGGTCCCACGATGACGCGGGATAGGCTGATGTACGAAGGCGCGCGCAGCGTGATCTCCACGTGGTTCACGCCGGCAACCCAGTAGGCTGGCGGCAAGTCCACCATGCGCATCGCGTGCAAACTGGTCGGGCGCGGGCCGAGCGGCTCGCCCAGCCGGTTAAACACCACATGGCCGTTGAAGGTGATTCGCCCTCGCGCCAACATGCCGGGCAGGTACAGGTCCATGGGATCCGAGCCTGTAGGGCCCGCGTCAAAGGCGAGGCGGTAGCGCCGTTCGACGATGCCTTTGCCCGCGACCTCGTCAGGTAATTTGACGATCTTGGCGCTGCCGTCGGGTTCGATGCGTTCAGCCTGAACGAGCGTCAGCGGTGCCTGTAAAGCCGGGACCGCGGCGGCTGAACCTACAAGCAGCGCCAGGCCAAGCCAGACACGGGCAGCAACGCACCGCCAACCGTGCGGCGGGTTGACGCGATAGATCGCGTTGGCGGTTAACGGCATCTCTCACCCCCTCGGGCCGATTCGACACCCAAGCCGCTGGCGCCGCAAGCCGGCGCCGAGGAGGCAGGCAGCGCCTGGCCTGAATGCCACCATCGCTACGCGCAAGGCCGCCGCGGGGATGTGCGTGGCAGTCTCAGTCTGGATCTCATCCGAACTCTAGAGACACCGGACGCCGGCTGCATCCCTCCGATAGCCGGAAGCGGGAGGTCATCCGCCATCGGCCAAAAGGCATAGGCAGGACGCTCGATAGAATCGAATCACTTCTGTCGCCCTGCCCTGCATGTCTGCTGCCAAAGACGATCCGAACCCGAAGCCCAGCAACTTTTTGCGCGCCGTCATAGAGCGGGACCTCGAAACCGGCACCTATGCGGCGCGGCGGTTTGCCGGCACGCCGGGCGACGCGGCGCACCACGCCGCGGGCCCGCTGGATACGGCACGCATCCGGACCCGCTTCCCGCCCGAGCCGAACGGCTACCTGCACATCGGCCATGCCAAGAGCATCTGCCTGAACTTCGGCCTGGCGCGCGATTACGGCGGCGTGTGCCACTTGCGCTTCGACGACACCAACCCGGAGAAGGAGGAACAGGAGTACGTTGACGCGATCCTCGACGCAGTGAAGTGGCTCGGCTTCGACTGGAACGTCAACGGCACCAGCCATCTGTACTACGCCAGCAACTACTTCGACTTCATGCACCGCGCCGCGGTCGCGCTGATCGACGCCGGCCTGGCCTATGTCGACGAACAGAGCGCCGACGAGATGCGCACGGCGCGGGGCGACTTCAACAACCCCGGCACCGACAGCCCTTTCCGCGCACGCTCTCCTACCGAGAACCGCGCCCGCTTCCAGGCCATGCGCGATGGAGAGCTGGCCGACGGCGCGGCCGTGCTGCGGGCAAAGATCGATATGGCCTCGCCCAACATCAATCTGCGCGACCCGACCCTGTACCGCATCAAGCGCGCGACGCACCACAACACCGGCGACGCCTGGTGCATCTACCCGATGTACACCTATGCGCACCCGATCGAGGACGCGCTGGAGAACATCACCCACAGCATCTGCACGCTCGAGTTCGAAGACCAGCGGCCGTTCTACGACTGGCTGCTCGACAACCTGTGCGCGCTGGGCCTGCTGACGCAGCCGCGCCCGCACCAGTACGAGTTCGCGCGCTTGAACATGACGACCATCGTCACCAGCAAGCGCAAGCTGCGCCAGCTGGTGGAGGAAGGCATCGTCAGCGGCTGGGACGACCCGCGCATGCCGACCATCGTCGGCCTGCGCCGACGTGGTTACACGCCCGCCAGCTTGCGCCTCTTGGCCGAGCGCACCGGAGCCAGCAAGGCCGGCGGCTGGACAGACTACGCGAGCCTGGACATCGCCCTACGTGACGACCTCGACGGCCAGGCCGCACGCGCGATGGCGGTGGTCGATCCGCTCAAGCTTGAACTGCTGAACTGGGGCGAAGTCTTCGGAGACGCGGCCGAGATTGCGTGCAGCGCGCCGGTACACCCGCAGCGGCCGGAGCTCGGGCTGCGCCAATTCGGTCTCGGCGCCGCGCTGTGGATCGAGCGCGACGACTTTGCCGAGATCGCACCCAAGGGGTTCTTTCGCCTCTTCCCTGGCAACCGGGTGCGCCTGAAGTACGGCGTGATCGTCGAGTGCGTCGGCTGCATCAAGGACATCGACGGCCGGATCACTGCCGTCCAGGCCCGCGTGCTGCCCGACACGCGCAGCGGCACGCCGGGCGCCGATGCGGTCAAGGTCAAGGGGACCATCACCTGGGTCGCTGTTCACGATGCACTGCCGGCCGAGTTGCGCCTGTTCGAGCGGCTGTTCAGCGAAGAGCAGCCCGATGCCGGCGGCAAGGATTTCAAGGCTGCGCTGAACCCGACCAGCGTGCGTGTGGTGCAGGGCTTCATCGAACCCTCGCTGGCGGGCGCGGTGCCGGAAACGCGTGTGCAGTTCGAGCGCCACGGCTACTTCGTCGCCGACCGCATCGACCATCGCCGCGAGCGGCCGGTTTTCAACCGGATCACCGGCTTGAAGGACACTTGGATCAAGTAGCAATGGCGCGAGCGCGCCGAGGAGCATCTGAATGAAGCGATATCCCTTGTTCACCCTGATCGCGATGGCCGCCGTGGCCGCGGGCCCGGCATCCGCCCAGGTCGCGTCCGCCGCATCGGCGCCGTCGGCCAGTGGTCTCGGCTACCGCTCGCTGAAGGACGGCAGCGGCCCATCGCCCGCGGCTACCGACACGGTGCGCGTGCATTACCGCGGCACCTTCCCCGACGGACGCGAGTTCGACAGCTCGATCGCGCGCGGCCAGCCCGCCGAATTCCCCCTCAACCGGGTCATCAAGTGCTGGACCGAGGGTGTGCAGCGGATGAAGGTCGGCGGCAAGGCGAGCCTGGTCTGTCCGCCGGCGATCGCCTACGGCGAGCGCGGCACGCCGGGCGGGCCGATCCCGCCGAACGCGACCCTGCACTTCGAAGTCGAACTGCTGGGCATCGTCAGCCGCCCCTGAACCCGGGGCCTCAACGCCGGTCGCCGGCCTAGGGCAGGCCGACGACGGTCATGCCGTTCGCCGACAGTCGCGCAGCGCTGGCGGCACCCATGCCCGGAACACGGGCCATCAGGTCGGCCCAATCCTTGAAGGGTCCTTGCTGGCGCGCCAGCAGGATGCGCTCGGCCACTTCGGTGCCGACACCGCAAACGGCTTCGAGCTGGGCCCGGTTGGCGCTGTTGATGTCGACCGCACCGAAGCCCGAGCTGCACACCAGGGCGAAGGCCATCGCCCTCAACCACTGCAGGATCCGCCGCACCCGTCCCTGCCCTCAATGGGCCGCCGCGCCACGCAAGGCATGCCAGCCGCGCTGCGCCAAGAACACAACTGCGAGCGCCACGGCACCTGCGCACAGGCCGACGACAGCATCGGCCAGCAGGGGCGCGACAGCCTGCAACGCACTGCCCGATCGCGCCGCCAGGGCCTCGATGGCATGGTGCAGCGTCGGGATGCCGTGCGTCAAGATGCCCCCGCCGACCAGGAACATGGCCGCAGTGCCGGCAATCGACAGCGCCTTCATCAACCACGGCGCCGCGACCAGGATCGCACGACCGAGCGACGCTGCCGCACCGGCACGTCGCGACATCCAGAGGCCGAAGTCGTCCAGCTTGACGATCCCGGCGACGAGCCCATAGACGCCCACGGTCATGATCAGCGCGATACCGACCAGGACGGCGACCTGGGTCACGAAGCTCGCCTGGGCGACGGCACCGAGCGTGATCGCGATGATCTCCGCCGAAAGCACGAAGTCGGTGCGCACGGCGCCCTTGATCTTGTCGGCCTCGAGCGCCGCCATGTCGACTTTCGGGTCGGCCAGGGCCCGGGTCAGCTCGGCATGGTGGGCTTCGTTTTCTCCGCGCGGCGCCATGAACTTGTGCGCCAGTTTCTCGAAGCCCTCGTAGCAAAGGAACAGGCCCCCGACCATCAGCAAAGGGGTCACGGCCCACGGGACCAGTGCACTGATGGCCAGGGCAGCGGGCACCAGGATCGCCTTGTTGATCATCGAGCCCTTGGCCACCGCCCAGACCACGGGCAGTTCCCGATCGGCACGCACGCCCGCCACCTGCTGGGCGTTGAGCGCCAGGTCGTCACCCAGAACGCCGGCGGTCTTCTTGGTTGCAAGCTTGGTCAACACGGCCACGTCGTCAAGCACGGTGGCGATGTCGTCGATCAGGGCAAGCAGGTTGCTGACAGCCATGCGAGAACGGTGGTGTGTGGGCGGCTGCGGCAGCTTAGCAGTCGGGCCCCAAGCGCCCGTCGCAACACATGCTTACGGGGGTGCGGTGCGCCGCGTGCGCAGGATTCGACACTTCGCGCTACGGCGTGCGCCTGCCCGCTTGACCCGACCTCCCGCCGGGGCCTAGCCTCGCCGAAAAGCGATCAACAGCCTTTGTGCCTCGCGGCGCCTTCATGCCATGAACCTGCTCGAATCCACCTCCGCCCTGGCCCTGTTCGGGGCTGTCGCCCTGCTGCTATCGGCCTTCTGGATGCGTCGGCGCCACGCCGCGCCGCGCGTGACGATGGCCGACGAGTCGCTGGACACGGTGCAGGCTTGGCCGCCGCAGGCCGTTCGGGTGATGACCCTGGGCGAGCGTCAGGCCTATGAGATCTTGCGCCGCGCCCTGCCCGGCCACGTGGTCCTGGCCCAAGTGCCGCTGTCGCGCTTCATCAGCGTGCCCACGCGCTTCCCCTACTCGCAATGGCTGCAGCGCGCCGGCCGTCTGGGCGTGGACCTGTTGGTATGCGACTTCAGCTCGCGCGCCGTCGCGGCCGTCGAAGTGCGCACCAGCGACGAATCGGCACGCAGCGCCAAACGCCATCAGCGGCTGGTCGAGGTGCTGCGCGCTGCCGGCGTGACGGTGCATGAATGGAACGAGGACGACCTGCCCAGCGTCGCCGAGGCACGCGACTACTTCTTCCCGAAGGCCAGCGGAGCTGCGGACGAACAGGTGGCCGTTACGCCAGGCGGGCGCGCCCTGATTCCGGTCGCCGAGATCCAGGAACTGCTCGCCGATGGCGACGCCACCGACTACGGCCAACTCGAACCCGTGCCCTCGGGCTTCTTCGAAGACGAAGACCCACGCCTTTCGCGTCGGGCCGCCTGAGGATCTGTTGCCGGCTCAGTCAGCGGCCACGGCCTGCACCGCAGGCCACGCAAACTCTCGACCCACCAGCGCGCGCGCGTACAGATAACGCTCGCGCGCGCGCTCGCTGAGACGGTCCAGGTCGATGCGCCCCAGTCCATCGCAGGCAAATGCGAACGCGCGCCCCTCGTGAAACAGCGAGCGGAAGCGCAGTTCGTAGCGGCCAGGATCCAGGTCTGTGGTTGTTCGGGTTGCTGTCATTGCATCACCTGTCAGCTCGGGAAGACTTGTTGTCAATCTAGTTCGCCGGCCCAGTCGCAACCATCGGTGATCGGCGCAAGCGGTCGTCGGTAGCGCGCCATGCCGCATGTAGGACATGCGCCGACAGGAACCCGCCGCGCCTGTGGCACTCTATGCATGGCAGCAGCTGCCCCTGGCACTCTGTAAGGTCGAGGGTCCCGGGCCGACCACCAGCGCATGTTCCACTCCGTTTTCGAGGACCGCATCATGACAAGACGCCAATGGCTCGGCCTGCTCTCGCTCTTGGGTCTCGGCGCCGGGGCGACGGCAGCGACCCAGGCGGCGGCACCGGCCGACGCCAAGCCAGCCAAGCCTGCCGCGCCGCGCATCGAGCCGCTCCTGCTGAGTGACGCGCAATGGCGCCAACGCCTGACGCCGGCCCAGTACCACGTGCTGCGCGAAGAAGGCACCGAACGGGCAGGCACCAGCCCGCTGAACGCAGAGAAGCGCAGCGGCACCTACCAATGCGCCGGCTGCGATCTGGCGTTGTTCTCGAGCCGCATGAAGTTCGAGAGCGGCACCGGCTGGCCGAGCTTCTTCACCTCGCTGCCCGGCACGCTGCAGACCAAGACCGATCGCCTGTTGGGCATGGCGCGCACCGAATACCACTGTGCTCGTTGCGGCGGCCACCATGGTCATGTCTTCGACGACGGACCCAAGCCGACCGGCCTGCGCTACTGCAACAACGGCGTGGCCCTGAAGTTCGTGGCGGAGGCCGCATGAGGGTCGATCGAAGCTGGATGCTCGGTGCAGCGATGGCTTTGTGCGTCGGTATCGCGGCAGTCCTGATGACCGGGCAGCCACGCGCCCAGGGCAGCACGGCCACCGGGCCTGCACCGGCCGGTCTGACCAAGGCCATCTTTGCCGGCGGCTGCTTCTGGTGCGTCGAGTCCGACTTCGACAAGGTGCCGGGCGTGGTCAGCACGACCTCCGGCTACGTCGGTGGCAAGCTGGCCAACCCGACCTACGAGCAGGTGTCGGCCAAACTGACCGGCCATGCCGAGGCGGTGGAGATCGTCTTCGACCCCAAGCGTGTGAGCTACGAACAACTGCTCGAGTACTTCTGGCGCACCATTGACCCGACCACCAAGGACCGCCAGTTCTGTGACGCTGGATCTCCCTATCGCACGGCGATCTTCGCCGTCGATGCGAAGCAGCTGGCGGCCGCCACTGCCTCGCTGGCGAATCTGGAGAAAGCCAAGCCCTTCAAGGAACCGGTGGTCACCGAGATCGCCCTGGCCAGTCCGTTCTATGCGGCTGAGGACTACCACCAAGACTATTACAAGAAGAACCCGATCCGTTACAAGTACTACCGCACGTCCTGCGGCCGTGACGCGCGCATCACGCAGCTCTGGGGTGGACTGCCGACGCCGCCGGGGCCCTCCAAGTAGGGCACTGACCCGAACCCCTCGGCGCTCTACACTGGGCGCATGAGGTCGTCTTTCTTGCTGCTGGCGCTTTCCGTCGTGGGCGGCGGAAGTTCGCTGTCGTTCGCAGCGACCGAACCTTCTGTCCTGGCGGCAGCCGCTTCGGCCTGCCAACGCGCGGCCGAGGGCACGCTGCGCGACACCCGCGGCAGCACGACCACCGCGAACTTCAATGCGGCACCGGTGGTTGTGCCTGGCGCGGCAGATGCCGGCGAACTCACCCTGCGCGGTGCGGGCCAGGCCCGCAGCCCCAGTGCGTCGCGCCCCTTCAGCTACAGCTGCAATTTCGACACCCGCTCCGGCACGGTCGCCGGCGTGGTGCTGCGCGACCTGGGCACGCCCGAGCCCAGCGCCATCACTCGTCCCGGCGAGCCTGACCTGAGCCGGATCTCGCCGGCCGCCTGCGAATCAGCGGCGGCGGGTGCGCTGAAGCGACGTTGGCCCGGCGTGGCGGGCATCAGCTTCAACGGCGAAACACGCCAGCTCAGTCAGCAGGCCGGCGACCGCGCCAACCTGCGCGGCCAGGGTACGGCGACACCATCGGTGCGCGACCCGGCCACCCACTTCAGCTACGACTGCGACATCGACCCGCGCAGCGGGCGCATCGTCGCGGTGCGCATCGCCGACTGATCAGTTCCTGGCGACGACTTCGATCGTGCCCTTCATCGTCGGGTGCAGGCCGCAGATGTAGGCGATGTTGCCGGCGGCGTCGAACTTCAGAGTCGCGCTCTGGCCCTTCAACATGACATCGCTGCGCTGATTGCCGCCGGTGACGGTGACCTGGTGCGGCGTGTCGTCGTTGTTGGTCCACGTGACGGCCTGACCGGCAGTGACCTTGAGCGTCGTCGGGCCAAAGGCGAAGCCGGCCACCGTGACATCGGCCGGACCGGTCTTCACCACCGCCGCCGCCTGGCTCGGAAACTTGCCCTGCAACTTGGCAAAGTTGGTCAGGTACTCGTCCTTCGAGAACGGCAGATGGCATTGGTAGCAGGCGGTGAGGTTGGCCTTATCGTTGACCTTGCCTTCGGGCGAGAACGACTGGTACACCCAGTCGCCGTTGCGGATCGCGGCCGGGATTTCGTCACCCCAGCCCTTCTTCTTCTGCTGCACGTTCACAGCAGCAAGGTTGCCCTTCAGGAAGCGCCCGCTGGCGTCCTTCAGTGGCACGCCGCTGGCGTCGACCTGGGCCATGTAGGCCGCCAGCACGATCAGCGCACCGTCGGGGACGGGCCTGCCGGCACGCACCGCCTCCAGCACGTCGGGCGTCGTGTAGAACTCGCGGTACTGTTTGGTGTCGGGCCGATCGACGGTGGCGTACATCGTGCTCTTGGCCCAGTCGGCCGGGAAGACGATCTTGTTCGGCCCCGGCGCTACCAGCGCCTGCGCGACCGCCGCCATGCCACCGAGCAGGGCGACCGTGCCCGCGCCCACAACGACCAGGGTCCTCGTTTGCTTGTTCATCGAAAACGCCTAGCGCCAGAAGATGCAAAACGCCTACGCAGCGGCGCGTTGCCTGGATGCAGGCCGCGGGCCCGACCGATCCGGATCAGTTGATGGCGAAACAGTAGAACATGCCCGCACCGCCGGACTTCGGCAGGTCTTCCTTGCTGCAGCTCACCGTCAGGTGCGAAGAGTTCCACGACTCGGCCCAAGGGTCTGTGACCGGCGTGTTCTGCAGGCGATCATGGTGGCCGACCACGGCAAACGCGTTGGCTTCGCGTGTCCACTCGCCGCAGGTGAGGTTGGGCTGACCCGGGAAGCCGGGGTAGGCCGTGCCGTCGGGGCGCGAGCCGGTCAGGATGTCGTGCATGTTCGGTGTGTCGCCGCGGCCGTTCACCATGGCACCCTTTTCGGTCAGCGCGGTGGCCTTGTTCAGGTTGTTGCTGCCGTGCAGCTGGGCCAGATCGCTGGCGATCAGCACCCCTTTGGCGTTGAACCACGGTCCCTTGCCGATGCGGTCGCGGGCATGCACGGCGGACGTCGCGTTGGGTGGGATGTAGCTGGTGCTGAGGTAGGCGCGCCACGTGCGACCACCGGCGCCCGCATCGGCAGCCAGCTTCTGGCAATGGGCGTCGGCCCCGGCCAGGCCGCCAAGGTTGCCTCCGTTGCCGGGATTGGCGCTGGTGATGAAGAAGCCCATCGGCCCGGTCGGCGGTGACGTGGCGCACGAGGCGACCAGAGCCGCAGCAGTTGCGGCGGTCAGAGCGACGGCGAGGATTCGGGCTGTTCTTGGCATGAGCGGTACTCCTGGTTGGGGTAACCAGAGTACGTGTCAATGCCCCTTGCGCTTCCTCAGGACTTTCCCGGGCGCGCTCGCTTCGACCCCGCACTGCGCAAAGGCGCCGCACCCGTCTTGCGCGGGGGCAGGCCGGTGTGCTGGGTCAGGATGCGGCCCTTGGTGACTGCCACCGGCGTGGAATTCTTGCGCCGCGCACTCTGGTAGCTGCCGTCGGTTGCGGGTTGAAAGGTGGGAATGAGGTGCTGCTTGCCGTTGCCGATCAGGTCGGCCCGACCCAGGCCCTTCAGCGCGTCGCGCAGCAGCGGCCAGTTGTTCGGGTCGTGGTAGCGCAAGAAGGCCTTGTGCAGACGGCGCCGCTTCTCGCCGCGCACGGTGTCGACCTTCTCGGCCCGGCCAGCGATGCGGCTGATCCCCTTCAGCGGGTTCAGGTCGGTGTGGTACATCGCCGTCGCGGTAGCCATCGGGCTCGGGTAGAAGGTCTGCACCTGGTCGGCCTTAAAGCCGTTTCGCTTCAGCCACAGCGCGAGGTTCATCATGTCCTCGTCGGTCGTGCCGGGGTGCGCGGCGATGAAGTACGGGATCAGGTACTGCTTCTTGCCGGCCTCGGCGCTGTACTGCTCGAACATCGCCTTGAAGCGGTCGTAGCTGCCGATGCCGGGCTTCATCATCTTCGACAGCGGCCCACTTTCAGTGTGCTCGGGGGCGATCTTCAGGTAGCCGCCGACATGGTGCGTGACCAGCTCCTTCACGTACTCCGGCGACTGCACGGCCAGGTCGTAGCGCAGGCCCGAACTGATCAGGATCTTCTTCACTCCGCGCAACTGGCGCGCGCGGCGATACAGCTTGACCAGCGGGCCGTGGTCGGTGTTCAGGTTCGGGCAGATGCCGGGATAGACGCAACTCGGCTTGCGGCAGGCGGACTCGATCGCCGTGCTCTTGCAGCCGATGCGCCACATGTTGGCGGTCGGCCCGCCGAGGTCGCTGATGACGCCGGTGAAGCCTTTGACCTTGTCGCGGATGTCCTCGATCTCGCGAATGATCGAGTCCTCGCTGCGGCTCTGGATGATCCGCCCTTCGTGCTCGGTGATCGAGCAGAAGCTGCAGCCGCCGAAGCAGCCGCGCATGATGTTCACGCTGAAGCGGATCATCTCCCAGGCTGGGATCTTGGTCGGACCATCGTGGCCGCCGGTCTCGTCGGCATAGCGCGGATGGGGACTGCGCGCGTACGGCAGGTCGAACACCTGGTCCATCTCGGCCGTCGTCAGCGGGATCGGCGGCGGGTTGATCCAGACATCGCGCTCGCCATGGCGCTGCACCAAGGCTCGCGCATTGCCCGGGTTGGTTTCCAGGTGCAGAACGCGGTTGGCGTGGGCGTAGAGCACGTTGTCGCTCTTGACATGTTCGTAGGCCGGCAGGCGGATCACGGTCTTGTCGCGCGGCGGCATCTGCACCGCGCCTGTCTTGCGCGAGACGGGCATCGCCACCACCGCGCCGGCAGCGGGCATCTCGCTGCCTTCCTCTTTCGCACAGACCTGGCCCTGCGACGCGGCGGCCTCGGCCGTCGTCAAGTACGGGTTGATGTGGTCGTCGATGCGCCCCGGCAGGTCGACCTCGGTCGAGTCGATCTGTGAGAAGCCGGCCGGCGCCTGTCCGGGCGCGGAACGCACCATGAAGGCCGTGCCGCGCACGTCGGTGATGTTGGCCACGGGTTCGCGCTTGGCCAGCCTGTGCGCGATCTCGACGATGGCGCGCTCAGCGTTGCCGTACAGCAGCAGGTCGGCCTTGGCATCGACCAGGATCGAGCGCCGCACCTTGTCCTGCCAGTAGTCGTAGTGCGCGATGCGTCGCAACGAGGCCTCGATGCCGCCGAGCACGATCGGCACGTCGTTGAAGGCCTCCTTGCAGCGTTGCGCGTAGACCAGTGAGGCTCGGTCGGGCCGCTTGCCGCCGACATCCCCCGGCGTATAGGCATCGTCGCTGCGGATCTTCCGGTCCGCGGTGTAGCGGTTGATCATCGAGTCCATGTTCCCGGCGGTGACGCCGTAGAACAGGTTAGGCCGGCCCAGGGCCTTGAACGGCTCGGCCGATGACCAGTCGGGCTGGGCAATGATGCCGACGCGAAAACCCTGCGCTTCGAGGGTGCGACCGATCACCGCCATGCCGAAGCTGGGGTGGTCGACGTAGGCGTCGCCGCTGACGATGACCACGTCGCAGGAGTCCCAGCCCAGCACCTCCATCTCGGCGCGGCTCATCGGCAGGAAGGGCGCCGGCCCGAAGCGCTTGGCCCAGAAAGGGCGGTAGGCGCCGAGCGGCTTGGCCGCTTCGGGGCGGGTGGGTGTGGCGGTGGTCACAGGCCCGATTGTCCCCGCTGTACGGTCGCCGCGCCGGTGATCGGTGCATCGCCCCTAAACTGGCCGGCCCTTCAACCCCTTCCCCCGCCATGCCAGACGCCGACAAGAACACCGCCGACGAGTCCGGCAAGAAGAACCGCGAGCGCGAGCAGGTCGAAAAACGCCTGGCACAGACGCCCACCACATCGAGCGGCGGCGTCACGCTCGCCAGCGGCCGGCGCCTGGCGTACCAGACTGTCTGCGAATTCCTGCCGGTGGCGCACGGCGGCATCGGGCCGGAGCGGAGCGAGCCGCAGGCGGCTGTCTTCACCACCGCCTACACGCTCTCGGGTGCCGACGCCGGCCCGCGGCCGCTGTGCTTTGCCTTCAACGGCGGCCCGGGCTCGTCGTCGGTGTGGCTGCACCTGGGCGCCCTGGGACCGAAGCGCGTGGTCGTGCCTGACGACGGCACGATGCCCGTCCCGCCTTACGCCGTCAGCGACAACCCGTTGACCTGGCTGGCGCACTTCGACCTGGTCTTCATCGACCCGCCGCACACCGGCTGGTCGATCGCCGCTGGCGACGAAGCACGCAAGAAGCTGCTGTCGGTCGACGGTGACGTGGCCGCGCTGGCCGAGGTCATGCGCGGCTGGCTCACGCGCCACAAGCGCTGGGGCTCGAAGGTCTACCTGGCCGGTGAAAGCTATGGCACCACCCGCGGCGCGGCCCTGGCCGAGGCACTGCAGAACGCCAATGTGGCGTTGGCCGGCCTGGTGCTGGTGTCGTGTGCGATGGACCTGCAAAGTCTCGTCTTCGCGCCGCGCAACGACCTGCCCTACGCACTGTTCCTGCCCGCCTTTGCCGGCGTGGCCCAGTTCCACGGCAAGTTGAAAGGGGCGCTCGCCGCATCGCCACAGGCGGCACGCCAGGCAGCCGAGGCCTTCGTTGCCGACGACTACCTGGGGGCGCTCGCTGCCGGCGCACGGCTCTCGGCCAGCCAGCGGCGTCACATCGGCAGGCGCGTGGCGGAGTTGACCGGCCTGACGGCCGCCCTGGTCGAAGAGAAGAACCTGCGCATCAGCGACCAGACCTTCTTCTTCGATCTGCTGCGCGACAGCGGACGCATGGTCGGCCGCCTCGACGCCCGCGCCACCGGCCCGATGGCTGCCAGCCGCACCCGCGACTGGGAGTTCGACCCCGGCATCGATGCGATCGCGGCGCCCTATGGCATGGCCGCGCTGGCCTATTTCGGCGAGCAACTCGGCTTGGCCGACGAGCAACGCTACGAGCTGCTGTCCAGCGAGGTCCACAAGGGGTGGAACTGGAACCGCGGCGAAGACAGGGGCAACAGCTTTGCCACGACCAGCAACGACCTGGCACGCGCACTGCGACGCAACCCGCACCTGCGCGTGCTGGTGGCCAGCGGCCGCTATGACCTCGGCACACCGTACAGCGCCAGCGACTGGTCGCTGGCCCAGCTCGACGTGCCGGCAGAGGTGCTGACCCGCGTCGAGCACCACTACTACGATGCCGGCCACATGATGTACACGCGGCAGAACGACCTCGTGAAGCTCGAGCGCGATCTTGCGGCCTGGCTCGCGGCGGCGTGAGCGCGGCGGAAAGTTCCACGCATTTCTTAGTGACATGTGCCGATGCCGATGCCGCGTTCGCCAACTAAGCTGGTCTCACCGGGCGCGTCGCATGGTGCGCGCGGTTAGGAGCCTTCACCCCCACCCTGCGTGGGGGTCCTTTTTTGTTCGGATGCATTCCGAAACAAGTAGGGGTTGCGCCCGATCGCGGCGAATGACCCAACGGCCCTAAGGTCGCGCCGCATGATCGATGCGTTCTGGTCGCTGATCACCACCCCCTGGGCCTTGCGGTCGGACGCGCTACTGGTCGTCGCCCTGCTGGCCCTGGCCGCCGCGCTACTGGGCGAAATCGTCTGGCGCACGCTGCACTGGCCGCGCATGGTGGGCTACACGCTCGTCGGAACCGCCCTGGCCCTGGCCAGCCGTGGCGCCAGCGGCCACGAGCCGGCCCTGCGCCTGGCCATCGACGGCGCGCTGGCCCTGCTGCTGTTCGAGGCCGGCGCGCGCCTCAACCTGCGCTGGCTGGTGCGTAACCCCTGGCTGCTGGCCACGAGCATCGCCGAAGCCGCGCTGGCGGGCATGGCGGTGTGGCTGGTCCTGCGCTCGTTCGCCGTCGCGCCCGAGGTGGCTGCGCCACTGGCCATCATGGCCAGTGCCGTCTCGCCGGCAGTCCTGCAGCGCGTGGTGGGTGAGATGCGCGCGGCCGGTCAGGTGACCGAGCGGCTGCTCGCCCTGTCTGCGCTCAACACCCTGTACGCGGTGCTGGCGATGAACCTGTTCAGCGCCGGATTGCTGCTGTCCGATCCGCGCACCTGGCTCGAGGCGTTGTCGCCGGTCCTGTTCTCGTTCTGCGGTTCGATCCTGGTCGGCGCGGCCCTGGGCGAAGGTCTTGCACTGATCGGGCGTCGGCTCGACCTGCGCGAGGACAACGCGATGGTCCTGCTACTGGCCGCCGTGGCCCTGGCCCTGGTGCTGGCCAAGACGGCCCAACTCTCGGCGCTGCTGGTGCCGTTGCTGGCGGGGATCTGGTTGCGCAACCGCAGCGAACGGCCCTGGGTCTGGCCGCGCCACTTCGGCAGTGCCGGTGCCGTGCTGGTGCTGGTGATGTTCGTGGCTGTCGGATCGGCCTGGCGCCTTGATGCGCTGGCCGCCGCCATCGGCATCGCCGCGGCACTGGTGCTGACCCGCACGATCGCCAAGTCACTGGCCGTGTTCGTCCTGGCGCGCCCGAGCGGTCTGGGCGTGACCCAGGCCCTGTGCCTGGGCATGGCCCTGCTGCCGATGTCGGGTACCGTCTGGGTGCTCGGCCTGGACTTCGCCGCGCGGCACCCGACCGCGGGCGCACAGCTGATGCCGATCCTGCTGGCCACGCTGGCCCTGCTCGAATTGGCCGCGCCGCTGGTGGTGATGGCGTGCCTGCGCGTGGCCGGCGAAATCGATGTGCAGCGCCGCAGGAGCGACAAGTGAGCCTGCAGGATTTCGCCGCCTCGAAGGCCTTCAGTTTGGGCGTCGAACTCGAGCTGCAGATCGTCGGCCGACACGACTACGACTTGGCGCCCGGCGCCGCCGACCTGCTGCGCCTGACAGGCAAGAGAAAACTCGCCGCCGACGTCAAGCCCGAGATCACCAGTTCGATGATCGAGCTCTCGACCGGCGTGTGCGAGCGCCACCACGACGTCATCACCCAGCTGCACGAGGTGCGCGACGCACTGGTGGAAGACGCCGCCAAGCTCAACCTGCGCCTGTGCGGCGGGGGCACGCATGCCTTCCAGGACTGGAGCCGCCGGCGCATTTTCGACACGCCGCGCTTTCGCCAGGTCTCCGAGTTGTACGGCTACCTGTCCAAGCAGTTCACGGTGTTCGGCCAGCATGTACACATCGGCTGCACCAGCCCCGACCAGGCGCTGTGGCTGCTGCACGCGATGAGCCGCTTCGTGCCGCATGTGATCGCGCTCTCGGCTTCATCGCCCTTCGTGCAGGGCACCGACACCGGCTTCCAGTCGGCGCGACTGAACTCTGTGTTCGCCTTTCCGCTTTCCGGTCGTGCGCCCTTCGCCCTGAGCTGGCGCGAGTTCAGCGTCTACTTCGAGAAGATGCGTCGTACCGGCGTTGTCGAGTCGATGAAGGACTTCTACTGGGACATCCGCCCCAAGCCGGAGTTCGGCACGATCGAGGTTCGGGTGATGGACACCCCGCTGACGGTCGAACGCGCCGCCGCGATCGCCGCCTACCTTCAATGCGTGGCACGCTGGCTGCTCCTGGAGAAACCCTTCGAACCGGTCGAGGACGACTACCTGGCCTACACCTACAACCGCTTCCAGGCCTGCCGCTTCGGCCTGGACGGCGAGGTGGTCGATCGCCAGACCGCAGAACACCGGCCTTTGCGCGAGCTGATCGCTCAAACCATCAAGGACGTGGAGTTGCACGCGATCGAGTTGCGCGCCGAGCGCGGCCTGTCTCTGCTGCGCGATGCCCTGACCGCTGAAGGCGGCAGCGACGCGGCCTGGCTGCGCGGTGTGCAGGCCAGGGAGCAGTACCTGCCCGAGGTGGTGCGCCAGCAGTGCCGCAGGTTCGAGGGCGTCTGAAATCCGGTCTCACACCTCGCGCACGTCGCCCACCGGCTGCTGCCCGAAGTCCGGCCGCTGCAGGTAGGCAATCACCTTGGCGGCAGCTGCCGCCGGGCTGTCGAGACGCCCGCCGGACTTCATCTGCACGAACGCGTTGTGGTCGGGGAAGCCCACCGGGTCGGCACCGCGCAGCTGCACCTGCATGTCGGTGTCGATGATGCCGGGCGCCAGCGAGACCACCTTGGCGCCGTTGTCGATGACCGCCTCCTCGAGCGCCTGGGCCCGCGCCAGGTGGTCGAGGCCGGCCTTGACGGCGCAGTAGGGGCCCTGCGCCGCCATCGCGCGCCGGCCCAGTCCGGAGGAGATGTGCAGCACTCGCCGTGCGGCGCGCCACTGGCGCGTCGCGCGCAGAAAAGCAGCGCTGAGCAGCAAGGGCGCCTCGAGACCGACGCGCACCGAAGCCGACAGCGCCGCCGGATCCGCGTCGCGCAGCGGCCGCGGCTCCGCCAGCAGCGCGGCGTTGTTGATCAGGGTGGCGCTGGCGAAGTGGCTGCCGTCGAGGTTGTCGAGCCAGGCCTGCAGGCGCGTGGCCACCGGCAGCGCATCGGCCAGATCGCAGGGCCATTGTTCGAGGCCAGGCGGTGCGGGCGGTGCCTGGCGCGAAATGCCCAGCACGCGGTGCCCAGGTTGCAGCAACTGTTCAGCGATGGCACGCCCGAGGCCACGCGAAGCGCCGGTGACGATGAACAGGTGTTGGCTATCGGTGCTCATCGCCGCATGTTATGCGGCAACCACGATGGGAAAGCGTGCTTGCAGACCGTCGCTGCCGGGCACAAACGCCACGGTCAGAGCCGCGCGGTCGTCATCGTTGCGCAGGTTGCGCCAGAGAAAGTCACGCGCATTGCCGGCATCGCCCTGCACGTACAACTGGGTCGTCAATAACTCGCGCGCCCCCAGCTTGACCTTCACGTGGATGTGCGGCGCGCGGCCGCCATAGGCCACCGGGCGGATGGTGCGGAACCTGTAGCGTCCCTCGCCATTCACAGCGATCTTGCCGAAGCCCTGGAACGCCCGGTCGGCGCGATCGCCATCACCAGGATGGTGGTAGTGGCCCTGCTCGTCGCATTGCCAGATCTCGACCACAGCGCCGCGCACCGGCCGGCCTTCGATATCGCTCACCGTGCCGTCGACCCAGGCCGCACGACCCTTGGCGTAGCGCAGGGTGCCATTGGCCAGCAGGTCGGCGTCACTGTCGGCCGGCAGGGCCACCGGATAGAAAGGGCCCTCGGTCTGGGCCGGCGTCAGGCGCGGCGTCGGCGCTTGGGCACGCGCGCGCAGATGCACGGCAGGCACTGCCAGGAGTGCAGCGCCTGCGGCGACGAGCAGCAGTCCGCGACGGCGTTCGAGGGTCGGGCGTGACGTCGGCATGACACAGCTCCCAAATCGATTCAGAACGGTGCGGCACTGAAAAAGTTCATCGGCCGCGCATCGCCGGGGTGCGCGATTGTCAGGGCGCTGGCATGCAGCATCAAGCGGGGCACCGCGTCGACGGACGGACCGTACAACGCGTCGCCGACGATCGGGTGACCGATCGCCAGCAGGTGCACGCGCAATTGATGCGAGCGGCCGGTCAGCGGTTCGAGTTCGAGCCGCGACGTGCCCTGCGCCGCATCACGCGAGATGACACGCCAGAGCGTCCGGGAGGGCTTGCCGTGTCGATGGTCGACCTGTTGGCGCGGGCGATTCGGCCAGTCAGCGGTCAGGGGCAAGTCGATGCAGCCCGTCTCTTCCAGCACCAAACCGTGCACGACGGCGATGTAACGCTTGGCCACGCGCCGGGTCTCGAAGGCGCGCGAAAGCAAACGTTGGGATGGGGTGCCGCGTGCAAAGAGCATCAGCCCGGACGTGGCCTGGTCGAGACGATGCACCACCTTCGCGTCGGAGAACAGAGCCTGCACGCGCGCTGCAGCGCAGTCCTGGAGATGCTCGCCGCGACCGGGCACTGAAAGCAGGCCGGCGGGCTTGTCGATGACCAGCAGGGCCTCATCGCTGTACAACACCGGCACGGCGTCCGGCATCGGCGATGGACCCTCAGCGGCCGGGTTCGGGCGTCGTCGGTTGGGCGCCGTCTTGCGCTGCGTCGTCACCGGGTGCTGGCGAATCGGGTTCGCCATCCGGGCGCGGATTCGACTTCTTCTGGCGCTTCTCTTCCTGCTTGCGCTTCTTGGCCAGCTCGCGCTGGCGCTTTTCATACGAATAGTTGGGTGTGGCCACGACGCTCCTCGGGTGGGATCTGCGGCTTGGGCAGACGACGGACGCAGCATAACTGCAGTGCAGTCAGCGCCTCGACACACGCAGCTGGCGGCTCGCTGACAATCGCCGACCATGCAGTCCCCCCATCCCATCGCGCGCGCGCTCGGCCTCGCCTGCCTGTGCGCGGCGACGGTCACGGCGCCGCGAGCGCAGACCGACCCGGCGCCCCGACCCGCCGAGCCTGCCGCTTCGGCCCCCGCGCCGGCCTCCCAACGCATCGACGTCACCGCCAACCGACCCAGCGACAGCGAACAGCGCCGTCAGGCCACGGCGGCCAAGATCGTCATCGGCCGCGACGAGATCGAGCGCTACGGTGACAGCAGCACCAGTGAGGTCCTGAAACGCCTGCCCGGCATCACCATGCCCGGCCCGGGCGGGCGCGGCGGCGGCCCGCGCATGCGCGGCATGGCCGGTGCCTACACTCAGATCCTGCTCGACGGCGAGCGCGTGCCGCCCGGCTTCTCGCTTGACTCGATCGCACCCGAGCAGATCGAGCGCATCGAGATCCTGCGCGCCCCGACCGCCGAGACCGGTGCGCGGGCCATCGCAGGCAGCATCAACATCGTGCTGCGCGAAGGCTTTCGCAAGCGCATGAACGACCTGCGCGTCGGCACCGGCGTCGAAAACGGCAGTGCCTCGCCGAGCCTGAACTGGACCCGCAACGACAGCCTGGCCGACTGGATCTACAACCTCTCGCTGTCGACGTTTCGTCGCGTCCAGGACAACCAGAGCCACAGCCTGCTGCAGCGCGAGGACATCACAGACGACACGACGACCCTGCTGCGCGAAAGCCATTTCTCGTCACGCGACACACGCTCGGGCGTGCACGCCACCGGGCGCCTGCAATGGCGCGACGAGCAGGGCCGCAGCGCCGTCCTGCAGCCGCTGCTGATCCACAGCGAGGGCGATACGGCCAGCCGCGGCAGCGTCCGCGATCTGATCGCCGACCCCAACGATCCGCTCGAGTTCGTGCGCAGCCGCACTCGCAGCGATGGGCGCTTCACCTTGCTGCGCCTGAACGGCCAGTTCAACCATCGCCTAGGCACCGACACGCGGCTCGAGTGGCGTTTCGGCCTGGGCGACGGCCACTGGCGCAACACCTCGCTGCGTGAGGAATTCGACAGCGCCGACGAGGTGAGCCGGACGATCGACGACCGGACCGACAACCGCGACCGCAACGCCACCCTGAGCCTGAAGGCCTCGAACACCCTGGAAGGCGGGCACAGCCTGGTCGGCGGCGTCGAGCTAGAGCGCAACCGCCGCATCGAGGCGCGCACGACGCTGTGGGACGGCGTACCGCAACTGACCGAGTTCGGTGACAACTTGCAGGCGTCGTCACGGCGCTATGCCGTCTACGCGCAGGACGAGTGGAGCATCACACCGCAGTGGGCCGCCCATGCCGGCCTGCGCATCGAGGGCATCACGACCGAGGGCGAAGGCGCAAACGACAGCGTCCAGCGCAATGCAAGCCGTGTGGCCACGCCGCTGCTTCACGCGGTATGGCGGCCCGACCCGAAGAGCCGTGATCAAGTCCGGGCCAGCCTGACGCGCAGCTACCGCAGCCCCAATCTGAACCAGCTGATCGGCCGGCCTTCGCTGAGCCGCAGCGACCCGCCGCCTGGTGGCAACACTGAGCTCACCGCCGACAGCGCCGGCAACCCGCGCCTGCGACCCGAGATCGCGATCGGCATCGACGTGGCGGTCGAGCGCTACCTCGCCGAAGGCGGTGTGCTGAGTGCCAACCTGTTCCACCGGCGCATCAGCGACCTGATCCGCAACGTGGTGGCGCTGGAAGACGTGAGCTGGTCGCCGGGTGTGCCGCGCTTCGTGTCGCGGCCGCAGAACATCGGCAATGCAAGCTCGCAAGGCATCGAACTCGAAGCCAAGTTCCGCCTCAGCGATGTGCTGGACAGCGCGCCGCGGGTCGACGTGCGCGCCAACATGAGCCTGTTCCGGTCGCGCGTCGAGGGCATTCCGGGCCCGGACAACCGCCTGGCGGAGCAGCCTGGCGGCACGCTGAACCTGGGCGCCGACTACCGGTTGCGCGGCCTGCCGCTGACGCTCGGAGGCAACGTCAACCACACGCCCGGCTACGACATCCGCCTCGATACCGACCGCTGGGCCGTGCAGCCCGACAAGACGGTCATCGATGCCTATGCGCTGTGGGTTTTCAACCCCGACCTGCAGCTGCGCCTGTCGGTGGGCAACGCCCTGGCCCAGGACCACGTCACGCACACACGTGTCGAGTCCGCAGCCGTGCGCGAGAGCGTGGCCAGCACTGCACGCTCCTACGTCAACTGGCAGCTGCGACTCGAGATGAAACTCTGATCGATCCGCCTGAGCGCCCTTCATCACGGGAGATCCGATGACCATTGACTGGCAAAGTTTCACGCCCTGGGCCGCGCTTGGGGGCGGCCTGCTCATCGGCCTGGCCGCCGCGCTGTTCGTGCTCCTCAACGGCCGCGTCGCCGGCATCAGCGGCATCGTCGGTGGCTTGCTGCGCCCGGTGCGCGGCGACATCGGATGGCGTGTCGCCTTCGTCGCCGGCCTGATCGGTGCACCGCTGCTGTACGCCCTGGCCACCCGCCTGCCCGCGCTGCATATCGATGCCGGCTCCGGCACGCTCGTGCTGGCCGGCCTGCTGGTCGGGGTCGGCACGCGTTACGGCGCCGGGTGCACCAGCGGTCATGGCGTGTGCGGCCTGTCGCGTCTGTCGCCACGTTCGCTGGTCGCGACATCGGCCTTCATGGGCGCGGGCTTTGCCACCGTGTTCATCATGCGGCACCTGCTCGCCGCTTGACGACATCGACCATGAGCGTCACTGCAGCCCTGTTCGCCGGCCTGCTGTTCGGCATCGGCT
>JAZKIW010000082.1:0-6890 GCA_040384625.1 Pseudomonadota bacterium
TGCTGCGCGAAACGATCTTCCAGCAGGAAAGCCCGCTGGTGGACTCGGATGCGTCGAACAAGGCTACCGATGCGGACGCGGCGCTGCAGGAGCTCGGCAGCGACCAAGTGGCCTTCGGCTACGTCACGGCGACCGTAACGGTGCTAGACGCCGACGCTACGGCGGCCGACGAGAAGCTGCGTGCCGTGGAGCGATCCATCCAGGGTCGCGGCTTCGTCACCATTCCCGAGACGCTGAATGCGGTTGACGCATGGCTGTCGTCAGTGCCGGGCCACGCCTATGCGAACGTGCGACAGCCCATCGTCTCGACGCTGAACCTGGCACACATGATGCCGGTGTCGGCCGTGTGGGCGGGGCCGGAGCGCAATACGCATCTCGACGGCCCGCCCTTGATCGTCACCCGCACCGATGGTGCGACGCCATTCCGTTTGGTCACGCACATCGGCGACGTGGGTCACACGCTGATCGTGGGACCGACCGGCATGGGCAAGTCGGTACTGCTCGCGACCCTGGCGATGCAGTTCCGCCGTTACCGGGGTTCGCGCATCTTCGCCTTCGACATGGGGCGCTCGATGCGCGCCACCATCCTCGGGCTCGGTGGCGAGCACTACGACCTCGGAACCGACGGCGCCATTGCGTTCCAGCCGCTGGCACGTATCGACCAACACGGCTACCGCACCTGGGCGGCCGAGTGGATCGAAGGGCGCTTGATTCAGGAATGCGTCGCCGTAGGCCCATCCGAGAAGGATGCCGTCTGGTCTGCGCTCAATAGCCTCGCCAGCGTGCCCGTCGAGCAGCGCACCATGACCGGCTTGTCGGTGCTGCTGCAGTCCAACGCCCTGCGGCAAGCTCTCCAGCCCTACATACTCGGCGGCGCCCACGGCAAACTGCTCGATGCCGACGTGGACCGGCTCGGTACTGCATCCGTGCAAGGCTTCGAGATGGAAGAGCTGATGCACAGCAAGGCGGCCGTGCTGGCCGTGCTCGGCTACTTGTTTGCCCGCTTCGACGAGCGCTTCGATGGCGCGCCGACTTTGCTGATCCTGGATGAGGCCTGGCTGTTCCTGGACGAGCCGGTATTCGCCTCGCGCATCCGTCAATGGCTCAAAGCGCTGCGCAAGAAGAACGTCTCCGTGATTTTCGCCACGCAGTCGCTCGCGGACATCAAGGATTCAACCATCGCCCCGGCCATCGTGGAGAGCTGTGCGAGCCGCATCTTCCTGCCAAACCCGCAGGCGACCGAGCCGCAGATTCGGGTGATCTACGAAGGCTTCGGGCTGAACAGCCGGCAGATCGAGATCGTCGCGACTGCGCAACCCAAGCGGGACTACTACTACCAGTCGCGGCTGGGCAACCGCGTCTTCGACCTCGGGCTCGGGTCGGTGGCGCTGGCCTTCGCCGGCGCGTCCACGCCCGAAGACCAACGAGCCATGGACGCCGTGTCCGCTGGCACAACTTCCTCGGACTTCGCAGCAGCCTGGCTGCGCCATCGCGGCCTCGATTGGGCCGCCAACCTCATCCCCTCGTTTCCGTTCATTCCTTCATCACCACAGGAGAACTCGCCATGAAGAAGCACCTTCTTGCCGCCGTTACGGCGTCGCTCATTGCGCTTGCGCCCGGCGCCCAGGCGCAATGGGTCGTGATCGACCCGACCAATTTGGCGCAAAACATCATGACCGCCGCCAACACCCTTGAGCAGATCAACAACCAGATCAAACAACTCCAGAACCAGGCGCAGTCGCTGACGAACCAGGCGCGCAACCTCACAAGCCTGGAGTTCAGTGCGCTCGGCAAGCTGCGCGCCGCCTTGTCGGCGACCAACCAGCTGATCCAGCAGGGTCAGGGCCTGGCTTTCAACGTTTCTCAGATGGAAACCGACTTCCGCAGGTTGTACCCCGAGTCGTACACGACGGCCATCTCGGGCACGCAGATGACAACCGACGCGCGCACGCGCTGGACCCATTCGCTCGAAGCGCTGCGCACCGCGACCAAGATGCAGTCCCAGGCGGTGCAGAACTTCACGTCGGACGAGCGGACCTTGACCGACCTAGTGAACCGCAGCCAGTCGGCCACAGGCGCGTTGCAGGCGATGCAGGCGACGAACCAGCTGCTAGCCCTGCGGTCGCGCCAGGCGATGCAGGCCCAGCAACTGCAAATCACGCAAGACCGTGCGGCGGCGCTGGAGCAGGCCCGGCAGGTGGCGGTGCAGGAGCGTGCGCGCGAAGTGCGCCGACGCTTCCAGGGCGGCGGCACGCCGTACACACCGCACCCGGTCAACTTCTACGGCAACTGAGGGGAGCGACCATGAAACAGCTTCCAAGCATGATCCTGGCCGCTGTCGCAGCCATGTTGCTGGCCGCCTGCGGCAAGCCCTCGCCTATTGAGTCCGTCGAGTCACTGGTGGCCAATCCCGAGCGCCTGAAGGAACTGCGCGCGCAATGCAAGGCCGACCACGCCAAGGTTGGCGACGACCAGTGCAATGCCGTGGCTGAGGCCACGCGTCGGCGCTTCTTCGGCAGCGGTGGGCCGAAACACACACCGGAGGCACCGGCACCCGCGGCCTCAGCACCAGCCCTCAAGGACTACCGATGAACGACTTGTCGATCATTGACCGCTTCCTCGACGTCTTCTCGCGCTACATCGATTCCGGCTTCGGCCTGCTGGGCGGCGAGGTGGGGTTTCTGACCGCGACGCTGGTCGTGATCGACATGACGCTGGCAGGCCTCTTCTGGGCGATGAGCAATGCCAGCGGCGGCGGTGGTGACGATGTGATCGGCAAGCTGATCAAGAAGGTGCTGTACGTCGGCGCCTTCGCCTTCATCCTGAACAACTTCAACAGCCTGTCGGGCATCGTGTTCCGCTCGTTCGCTGGACTTGGACTGGTAGCGTCCGGCTCGTCGATGACCCAGGGCCAGCTGCTGCAGCCGGGCCGGCTGGCGCGCGTGGGTGTGGAAGCCGGGGCGCCAATCATGAAGCAGATCAGCGACCTGACCGGTTTTCCGGAGGTGTTTGCCAATCTTGATGTCATCACCGTGCTGTTTCTGGCTTGGCTTGTGCTGATCGTGAGCTTCTTCGTGCTTGCGGTTCAGCTCTTCGTCACATTGATCGAGTTCAAGCTGACCACGCTCGCAGGCTTCGTGCTGGTGCCGTTCGCGTTGTGGAACAAGACGGCCTTCCTGGCCGAGCGGGTGCTGGGCAATGTCGTGTCCTCGGGCATCAAGGTGCTGGTGCTGGCGGTGATCGTCGGGATCGGCACAGGCCTGTTCGCCGAGTTCACGGTACCGCCGGGCACCGAGCCGTCCATCGATCACGCGCTGGTCATCATGCTGGCCGCACTGGCGATGCTGGGTTTGGGGATCTTCGGGCCGGGCATTGCCACCGGGCTGGTGTCGGGTGCGCCGCAACTTGGCGCCGGGGCCGCAGCGGGCACGGTGCTGGGTGCTGCCGGTCTGGCTGTTGCCGGCGGCGCGGCCGTGGCTGGAGCCGCCTCGGCTGTGGCCGCAGGAGCACGCATGGCGCCGGGTGCCGCGCGTGCTGCCATCGGCGGGGGTGCCGCCGCGGCACGGTCTGTCAGTTCGATGGCCAGCGGCGCGAAATCGGCCTACCAGGCGGGTGCCGCCGCTTCGGGCGCAGGCGGCATGCGCGGTGCCGGTGCCGGCCTGGTCAGCGCCGCACGCAGCGGCGCAAGCGCCGTCGGACAGCGCGTGGCGTCCGGCGCCAAAGCGGTCAAGGACGGTGTGGCGAGCTTCGTTGCGGATGCCGCGGCTCCAGCAGCTTCGAAAGCGGCCGAAGTAAACGGATCCAGCGCGCCGTCGGCTGAGCCCGCTTGGGCCAAGCAGATGCGCCGCAAACAACAGATGACGCATGCGGCCACGACGGCCGCGCACGCCTTGCGCTCGGGCGATGCCGGCGGTAGTGGCGCCAGCCCGAGCTTGCGCGACGACTCAAATTCATAGGAGAACCTGATGATGTTCAAACGACCCCAGGTGCGGTACTCGGCGACGCCCGAGCCCGTCACCCCCTACCAAGCCGCCGCACAGGTCTGGGACCAGCGCATCGGCAACGCACGCGTACAAGCCAAGAACTGGCGATTGATGGCCTTCGGTTGCCTGTCGCTCGCACTCCTGATGGCCGGTGGCCTCGTTTGGCGCTCGGGCCAATCCATCGTGACGCCTTTCGTGGTCGAGGTGGACAACGCTGGCCAGGTCCGGGCGGTCGGCGAAGCCGCCACGCCCTACAAGCCCAATGACGCACAGATCGCGCACCACCTGGCGCGCTTCGTCACCGATGTGCGTTCGCTCTCTATTGACCCGATCGTGGTGCGGCAGAACTGGCTCGAAGCGTATGAGTACACGACGGACCGTGGAGCGGCCACCTTGAACGACTACGCGCGAGCGAACGATCCTTTCTCGCGCATCGGGCAAAGCTCGGTGGCCATCGAGGTCACGAGCGTTGTGCGGGCGAGTGACAGCTCGTTTCAGGTGCGATGGATCGAGCGCAGTTATGCCAACGGCTCGCTCTCAGGGACGGAGCGCTGGACGGCCGTGCTGTCCGTTGTGCTGCAGCCGCCGCGCACCGAGCAGCGCCTGCGCAAGAACCCGCTGGGTATCTATGTCAACGGCCTGTCCTGGAGCCGTGAACTCGAAGCCGCCGATGCAATGAAAGGAACAAAGCCATGAAAACACATCTCCGTACATCCGTACTGCCGTTGATCCTGCTGATCCTCGCTGGTTGCGCCACGCAGGGCAAGACGCCGCCGCCGATCTCGCTGGACGATCCCGTTGCCGTTGCCGTCGCCGCGCAGCCGCTGCCGGAGCCACCGAAGCTCATCGAAGTAGTTGAGGTGCCGAAGCCTTTGCCGTTGCCTGAGCAGATGAAGCCACTGCCGAACGAATCCGACGCGAAGGTGGCACCTGAGCTCGCGGACGAGAAGTTGCGCGTCTCTCGCGCCAACATGGAGGCGCGGATCGCGCCCACACGTGAGGGCTATGTCAACGCGATCCAGGTCTGGCCCTACGCCGATGGTGCGCTGTATCAGGTCTACACCAGCCCTGGGCGTGTAACCGTCATTGCTTTGCAGCAGGGCGAGGAACTGGTAACGGTCTCGGCCGGCGACACGGTGAGATGGGTCGTTGGCGATACAGCCAGCGGGTCAGGCGCGACGCTCCGCGTGAACATCCTGGTCAAACCCACACGCATTGGCTTGAAGACCAACCTGGTAGTGACGACCAACCGGCGCACCTACCTGCTCGAACTCTCATCGACGCCGCAGGCCTGGATGGCTTCTGTGTCCTGGGACTACCCAAAGGACCGGATGCTGGCTCTGCAAAAGCAGGCACAGCAGGCCCAGGCGAGCGCGCCAGTGGAAACCGGTATGACGCTGGAGCAGATCAGATTTCGCTATGCCGTCAGCGGCGACAGCCCGCCGTGGAAGCCGCTGCGCGCGTTTGACGACGGCGAGCGCGTCTACATCCAGTTTCCCGGCGGTATCGCGCAGGGCGAGTTGCCGCCATTGTTCGTGATCGGACCGCGGGGCGATGGGCAGCTGGTCAACTACCGTTTCCGCTCTCCGTACTACGTGGTGGACCGGCTGTTCGGTGCGGCTGAGTTGCGGCTGGGCGGCGATAAGGCGCAGGTCGTGCGCATCGAGCGCACGGATGGTGCGGGCGCAACGCGGAGGAACTGAGTATGAGTACGCCCCCAGATACAGCGCCAGCCGCGGCGCCGAAGGTAGCTCCAGAATCCGTGGCCTTGCGCGCTTCGCCGCGCCCCGTCACGCGCCTGAACCGTCGCACGCTGGTATTCGGCGCCGGCACGCTGGCCGCTGCCGTGCTTGGCGGCGCGCTGTGGTCGCTGCAGTCGAACAAGGGCCAGCGCAATCCTGCCGCCGAGTTGTACAACGTGGATCGCATCTCGCGCTCCGAGAGCCTGGACCAGCTGCCCAAAGACTATGCCGGGATTCCGCCGGCTGTAAAGCAAGGGCCGCCAGTGCTGGGCGAGCCGCTGCCCGGAGACCTAGGGCCGGCGATCGTCAAGGCGCAGCAGCCGATGGAGATGCGCTCGCCAGGGGGCGGCGTCGATCCGGCGCAGACCGAACGGTTGGCGGCTGAAGAAGCTGCACGATCTTCAGTGTTTTTCCGAAGCGGTGCAAGCAGCGGCGGACCGAAGCCGAACGCCGCGCAGGCCATTGTTGATCCTCCGGCATTGGCTTCAGGCAATCAGTCGTTCAATCCGATGGGGACCATCGCTCCCGCAGTGCAGCCCTCCGATCCTACGGCGTTGCAGAACCGGCAGGATCAGAAGGAGGCGTTCGTTGCGAAGGCAGGCGATACATCGACGCGCAATCCCGGCAGCTTGCAGTTGCCGGCATCGCCGTATCAGGTGATGGCGGGCACCATCATCCCGGCGGCCTTAGTGACAGGGATCAACTCCGACCTGCCTGGGCCAGTCATCGCCAACGTGTCCGAGGCGGTCTACGACACCGCCACGGGGCGTCATCTGCTGATTCCTCAGGGTTCGCGCCTGATCGGCCGCTACGACAGCCAGGTGGCCTTCGGACAGCGGCGCGTGCTGCTGGTATGGACTCGGTTGATCCTGCCCGACACTTCGTCGGTCGCGCTCGACCGCCTGCCCGGCATCGACCCTGCGGGTTACACCGGGCTGGAGGACGGCGTCGATTGGCATTGGGACCGTATCCTGGCGAGCGCTGCGTTGTCCACGTTGTTGGGCATTGGCGCCGAGTTGGCGGCACCGGAAAGTCGCACCGATGGCAGCCGCATCGTCATTGCTGGACGTGAAAGCGCACAGGAGACGGTGAACCAGGTCGGCCAGGAGATCACGAAGCGCAATGTGAGTATCCAGCCGACGCTGACGATCCGGCCAGGCTTTCC
>JAZKIW010000083.1:0-6749 GCA_040384625.1 Pseudomonadota bacterium
CGAACTCGCGACCCCTTGCACCCCATGCAAGTGCGCTACCAGGCTGCGCTACACCCCGACTGAGCGACGCAGTATAGCCGCTGCGTTTCGCGCCTCATGACGCCAGAAGCTGGCGGATGGCCACCAACGCGGCACGGAGTTCGGTCGCTGTCGGCGGCGAGGGTTCGCTCGCCGGAACCGTCCGGGGGGGCACGTCGGCGTCGGCCGGCAGGTCGGCGTCGGACTCTGGACCTTCATCGTCATCCAGGTCGGCAACTGCTTCGACCGCCCCGCCGCGCACAGCGCCGAAGCTGTCGGCCAGACGGTTGCGGGCACCGCTGATGGTGAAGCCCTGTTCGTAGAGCAGGTCGCGGATGCGGCGGATCAGCAACACCTCATGGTGCTGGTAGTAGCGGCGGTTGCCGCGCCGCTTCATCGGCTTGAGCTGGGTGAACTCCTGTTCCCAGTAGCGCAGCACGTACGGCTTCACGCCGCACAAATCGCTCACCTCACCGATGGTGAAGTAGCGTTTGGCAGGGATCGCCGGAAGCGCTTTCTCCATTGAAATCAACGGCTTTCATCGGGAAAGCTCAGACTTTACTCGAACTCTTCGTCAGCGGCGATGTCGCCCTGCACCAGGCCCTTCAATTTGTGGCTGGCGTGAAAAGTGACCACGTTCCGGGCCTTGATCGGGATCGATTCACCGGTGCGGGGGTTGCGGCCGGGTCGCGGGGCCTTGCGCCGGATGTTGAAGTTGCCGAAGCCCGACAACTTGATGTCAGTGCCCGCCACCAGGGCAGCATGGACGATCTCGAAGAAGGCCTCGACCATGTCCTTCGACTCGCGCTTGTTCAGGCCCAGGCGTTCGAACAGCAATTCGGCCAGTTCGGCCTTGGTCAGCGTCGGCGTCTCCAGTGACGGCAGCAGAACACGAGCGGGGTCCTTTTGAGACACGGGGGGCAGGTTGCTCATCGCGGTCAGCCTTCAAGTACGCAGGCGGGCGCCGAGTTGCGCTTGCAGTCTCGACACGGCGGCACGCATCGCGCCGTCGATGCGCTCATCGGTCAGTGTCTCGTCGTCGTCACGCAACTCAAGTCGCACGGCCAGGCTGCGCTCGTCGGCAGCCATGCCCGCCACGCTGGCCTTGGGCTTGTACAGGTCGAACAACTTCGCCGAGCGCACCAGGCCCGAGGCGTCGTCCAGAATCGTCGCCATAACGGCGTCGTGAGTGACCCGATCGGGTAGCACCAAAGCCAGGTCGCGAATCGCCCCCTGCTGCCTTGGCACTGGCTCGACTTGAGGCCACGACCTAGCCAGCAGGGCCTCGAGTTCGAGTTCAAAAACGACCGGAGCCTGCGGTAAATCGTAGGCCTGACGCCAACGCGGGTGCAGCTCGCCAACCCAGCCGATGGGCCGCCCCTCCAGGTCGATGCGTGCGCTGCGTCCCGGATGCAGCGCCGGATGTTCCGCCGGTACGAACTGCGCCTGCCGCGGTGCCAGCAATGCTTCCACGTCGCCCTTGAGGTCAAAGATGTCGGCACCGCGCTCCGCACTGCCCCACTGCACGTTGTCGGCCGGTCCGAAGGCCAGCCCCGCAACGCGCATCGGCTGGTCTATGCCGGCCACGCTCACTTCGCCGTCGGCGACCTTTGGATCGCGGCGAAAAACACGGCCAATCTCGAACACCCGCACGCGCGACGCGCGACGGGCGAGGTTGTAGCGCAGCACGTTGACCAGGCTGCCGATCAGGCTCGAGCGCATCACCGCTAGTGGCGCCGCGATCGGGTTGAGGACGGCAATCGGATCAGGATTGCCGGCCAGTTCATGCTCCCACCGCGCCTCGACGAAGCTGAAGTTGATCGTCTCCTGGTAGTCGAGCGCCGCCAGGGCATGCCGCAGCGTGTGCACGCTGCGCCGGGTCTCGGGCGCGACGCGCGCCAGCAGAGGCGCCAGCGGCGGTGTGGCCGGCAACTGGCCGTAGCCGAGAACGCGGATCACCTCTTCGATCAGGTCTTCCTCGACGCTCAGGTCGAAGCGCCATGAGGGCGGCACGACCGTGATCGTGCCGTGGCCTTCGCTGAAGGCGAAGCCCAGGCGGCGCATCACGTCGGCACACTGCTGCTGACTGATCGGCATGCCAATGACCTTGGCCGCGCGCGCGGCACGCAGGGTCACCGGTGCGCGTACCGGCATCGACACTTGCTGGTCGTCGACAGGGCCGGCCTCGCCGCCGCAGATGTCGAGAATCAGCTGCGTGATGCGCTCGATGTGCTCGACCGTCCCCACCGGGTCGACGCCACGCTCGAAGCGGTGTCCAGCGTCAGTCGTGAAGTTGTAGCGGCGGGAACGGCCCTGGATGGCCTCTGGCCACCAGAATGCGGCCTCGACGTAGACATTCCGGGTGGTGTCGCTTACCGCCGTGGCGTCGCCGCCCATGATGCCGGCCAAGGACTCGACGGACTGCGAATCGGCGATCACGCCCACATTCTTGTCGAGTTCGACCGTATTGCCATTGAGCAGCTTCAACTGCTCACCGGCCCGTCCCCAGCGAACGACCAGGCCGTCGTGGATCTTGTCCAGGTCGAAGATGTGCGAGGGGCGGCCGAACTCGAACATCACGTAGTTCGAGATGTCGACCAGCGCTGTCACGGATCGTTGACCGCAGCGGGCCAGGCGTTCGACCATCCAGGCCGGCGTCGCCGCCTTCGGGTCGACGCCGCGCACGATGCGGCCGGAGAAGCGTCCGCACAGGTCCTTGGCCTCGACCCGCACCGGCAGCCTGGCGTCGTGTGACAGTCGCACCGGAGCAAACGCAGGCGTCTTCAGCGGCGAGCCTGTCAGCGCCGACAGTTCGCGCGCAATGCCGAACACCGACAGCCCATGTGCCAGGTTCGGCGTCAACTTCAAGGTGAACAGCTGTTCGTCAAGATTCAGCACCTGGCGCAGATCGGCACCCAATGGCGCATCGGCCGCCAGCTCGAGCAGGCCGCCGTGATCGTCCGACAACTTCAGCTCGCGCGCCGAACACAGCATGCCGAAGCTGTCGATGCCGCGCAGCTTGCCCACACCGATCTGGAAGGTTTTGCCGTCCTCGCCGGGCGGCAACTCGGCCCCTACCAGTGCCAGCGGGACCCGAATGCCCGCCCGCGCATTCGGCGCACCGCAGACGACCTGCAGCGGGCCGTCCTTGGAGTGCTCACCCGCGGCGACGCGGCAGATGCGCAGCTTGTCGGCACTCGGATGCGGCACCGCGTCAACGATCTCGCCGACGACGATGCCCGAAAACGGCGGCGCGACCGTGCGCAGTTCTTCGACCTCCATGCCCGACATGGTCAGCAGGTCGGCCAGTTGCCGGGTCGACAGGGGTGGGTCGCAGAACTCTCGCAGCCAGCTCTCGGGGAATTGCATCGTCGTCTCTTGCTTGTACGGGCTATCTGAACTGCGACAGGAAGCGCAGATCGCCATCGAAGAACAGGCGCAGATCGCTGACGCCATAGCGCAGCATCGCCAGCCGATCGATCCCCGAACCGAAGGCGAAGCCGATATAGCGCTCGGCGTCCAGCCCCATGTTGCGGATGACCTGTGGGTGCACCTGACCGGAGCCGGACACTTCGAGCCAGCGGCCCTTCAGCGGGCCCTTCTCGAACATGATGTCGATCTCGGCACTCGGCTCGGTGAACGGAAAGTAACTCGGCCGGAAGCGCAGTTGCAGGTCAGTGGTCTCAAAGAAGGCCTGGATGAAGTTCAGATACATCACCTTCAGATCCTTGAAGCTGACGTTGTCTCCCACCCACAGGCCTTCGACCTGGTGGAACATCGGCGAGTGCGTGGCGTCACTGTCGACCCGGTAGGTGCGGCCCGGTGCGATGACGCGGATGTCGGGCATGGTCGCGACGCCGGCGTACTTGCGAGCGTGGGCCTGCGCATAGCGGATCTGCATCGGGCTGGTATGCGGGCGCAGGTTCAGCCAGCGCCCTTCGGCGTCCTTCATATCGACATAGAAGGTGTCCTGCATCGAGCGCGCCGGATGGTTCTCCGGATTGTTGAGCGCCGTGAAGCTCATCCAGTCCGTCTCGATTTCAGGGCCGTCGGCGACATCGAAGCCCATCGACCCGAAGATCGCCTCGATACGCTCCATGGCCCGCGTCACCGGATGCAAGCCGCCGCTCCCACGGTGGCGCCCGGGCAAGGTGACATCGAGCGCTTCGGCGCGCAGTTGCACCGCGAGTTCTTCATCGGCCAGCGCCTGCCGACGCGCATTGAGGGCGGTCTCGATGCGCTGCTTGGTCGCATTGATCTCGGCCCCGCGCGCCTTCTTCTCCTCGACCGACAAGGCAGCCAGGGACTTCAGCAGGTCGGTGACGCGCCCGGCCTTGCCGAGGAACCGTGCCTTGGCGTTTTCCAGATCGGCCGGCGTGGCTGCCGCGCCGAAGTCGGCCTCGGCCGCGCTCACCAGAGAATCGAGATCGCTCATTCGTGCATTCAGGACAAAAAAAAGGCCGCCACCCAGGTGACGGCCTTTGACGCTTGTGGCGCACCGCTTGCGCGGTGCTGACAATCAAGCCAGTTGGGCCTTCACCTTGGCAACGATGCTGCCAAAGGCAGCCGGATCGTTGACAGCCATGTCGGCCAGGACCTTGCGGTCGATGCCGATCTGGGCCTTCTTCAGGCCGGCCATGAACTTGCTGTAGCTCACCCCCAACTCACGGCTGGCCGCGTTGATGCGGGCAATCCAGAGCTGACGGAAGACACGTTTCTTGGTGCGGCGGTCGCGGTAGGCATATTGCCCAGCCTTCATCACCGCTTCTTTGGCGATGCGGAAGACGTTCTTGCGGCGGCCGCGGAAGCCCTTGGCCAGGGCGAGCACTTTCTTGTGACGAGCGCGGGCTGTGACACCACGTTTGACGCGAGGCATGTTTCTTCTCCTTCAGCAGTAGGTCAGAGGCCAGCGAAAGGCAACATCTGTGCGATGCCACCCATGTTGGTCTCGTGCACGTTCACAGCACCACGCAGGTGGCGCTTGTTCTTCGTGGACTTCTTGGTGAGGATGTGGCGCTTGAACGCCTGACCGCGCTTGACGGTACCCCCCGGACGAACGCGAAAACGCTTCTTCGCGCTGCTCTTGGTCTTCATCTTGGGCATTTGACTGCTCCTTCTTTGTGACCCCTGCAGGCGACCGCGTCATGCGGTGCTTGGTTGGCCTGCAACGGCTTCTCTTCGACGACCGAGGTGACCAGACCTCGCCCGCGAATGCTTCAAACCACTACTTCCTCTTCGGCGCCAGCACCATGATCATCTGGCGCCCTTCCAGCTTGGGCATGTTCTCCACCACCGACACATCGGCCAGCTCGTCGCGGATCCGCTCCAACAGCCGCATGCCGATGTCCTGGTGCGTGATCTCGCGGCCTCTGTACCTGAGTGTCACCTTGCCCTTGTCACCGTCTTCGGCAATGAAGCGGCGCAGGTTGCGCATCTTGATCGCGTAGTCGCCTTCATCGGTGCCGGGGCGGAACTTCACTTCCTTGATCTCGATGACCTTCTGCTTGCTCTTCGCCTCGGCCGCCTTCTTCTGCTCCTGGTACTTGAACTTGCCGTAATCCATCAACCGGCAGACCGGGGGCACCGCAGTGGCCGAGATCTCGACCAGATCGACATCCAGTTCGGTCGCCATCCGCAGCGCCTCCTGGACGCTCACGACGCCCAGGGGCTCGTTTTCGGGGCCGTTCAGGCGTACTTCAGGCGCCATGATTTCGCGGTTCAGTCGGTGCTTGCGCTCGGCGTTGGGCGTGCGGCGGTCAAGAAAAGTAGCGATGGTGTTTACCTTTTTCCGGGCGTGAAGGCGGCACGACCGATGGAAATGAAACGCGCGCCTGGAGTGTCGCTAGACCTTGGCGTTGATGTCTGCCGCGAGCTTCTGGGCGAAGTTGTCGAGGGGCATCACGCCGAGATCCAGGTTGCCCCGGGCGCGCACTGCAACGGCCCCGTTTGCCTTCTCCTTGTCGCCGACGACCAGGATGAACGGAACCTTCTGCATTGAATGCTCGCGGATTTTATACGTGATTTTCTCGTTCCGCAAATCAGCTTGCGCTCTAACTCCTTGTTTTTGAAGCGTTTTCACGACTTCCCGGGCGTAGTCGGCCTGCCCTTCGCTGATGCAGGCCACCTGCACCTGCACCGGCGCCAGCCAAGCCGGCAGCGCTCCGGCGTGCTGCTCGATCAGGATGCCGATGAAACGCTCCAGGCTGCCCACGATCGCCCGGTGCAGCATCACCGGCGGCCGACGCTCGCTGGTTTCCGTTACATACTCGGCCGAGAGCCGTTCGGCCATCGAGAAGTCGACCTGCATCGTGCCGCACTGCCATGGCCGCCCAAGGGCGTCCTTCAGCGTGTATTCGATCTTCGGCCCGTAGAAGGCCCCGTCGCCTGGGGCAACCACGAACTCGACGCCCGAGCGGCGCAGGCTCTCCATCAAGGCGAACTCGGCCTTGTCCCAGACCGCATCCGAGCCGATGCGCTGCTCCGGCCGCGTGGCAACCTTGTAGATGATGTTGGCGAATCCGAAGTCGGCATAGACCTGCTGCAGCAGCGCCGTGTAGGCCACGCACTCGTCGAGGATCATGTCCTCGGTGCAGAAGATGTGGCCGTCGTCCTGCGTGAAGGCGCGCACCCGCATGATGCCGTGCAGCCCGCCCGTCGGCTCGTTGCGGTGGCACTGACCGAACTCGCCGTAGCGCAGCGGCAGGTCGCGGTAGCTCTTGATGCCCTGCTTG
>JAZKIW010000084.1:0-8949 GCA_040384625.1 Pseudomonadota bacterium
TTGCAAATCCGTCCAGGCCAGTTCGACTCTGGCCCGCGCCTCCAGCTGTCCAAGAAAAACGGCCCCGAAAGGGGCCGCTGGCTTTCAGGCCCAGAGTTCGGTCATTGCCTGGCCGAAAGCGGATGCGATCGCGTCGGCCTGCACATGCCGGTGATCGCGCACGGCCCAGCGGCCCGCCACCATCACGTCGCGCCAAGGTCGGGTCGGGCTCGAGAAGACCATCGCATCGAGCCAACGCGCGGCCGGTACGCCCAGCATGGCGGAATCTTGGGGGTCGGCGACCAAGGCGTCGGCGCGTGCGCCGGCCACCAGGCCCCAAGCTGATGTCCCGGCCGCAGCCGCGCCACTTCGGGCCGCCAAACCGAACAGGCGTTCCGCGGTCGAGGGCTGGCCCAACTGCGGCGCCGCGGCGACGTTGCGCTGTCGCAGCGCAAGCCGCTGGCCGTAGTCGAGCCAACGCAGCTCCTCGCGCCAGTCTCGCGTGACATGACTGTCAGAGCCGATCGTCAGCGGCACTCCGGCCGCCAGCCAGCCGCGCAGGTCGCACCAGCCGTCCCCGAGATTGGCCTCGGTGCTTGGGCAGATCACGACGCCTGCGCCGCTGCGCGCGACCGCCTCGATCTCGCTGCGCTCGCTGTGGGTGGCGTGCACCAGGTGCCAGCGCGCATCGAGCAAGCCTTCGCGCGCCAGCCACTCAATCGGGCGCGCACCGGTTGCGGCCAGGCAGTCGTCGACCTCGGCCTGCTGTTCGGCGACGTGAATATGGATCGGTCCGTCGAACGAGTGCGCCAGGTCGCGCAGTTGCTTGATCGAGTCAGGTGCGGCTGCGCGAAGCGAGTGGATCACCAGGCCTGCGCTCAAGCCGGGGCGCCTGCAGGCTGCGATTTCTGAAGCCGCGGCCCACACATGGGTGGCCGAAGTGGCAAAGCGCCGTTGGTCGTCGCCCAATCCAGACTTGGCGAAGCCGGCGCGTTCATAGAGCGCCGGCATCAAGCTCAGGCCGATGCCTGCGTCGCTGGCGGCGTCGGCCAGTGCCCACGACAGCGTCAGCGGGTGGCCGTATGCCTTGCCATTGGTGTCGTGCTGCAGGTAGTTGAATTCGCAGACCTGGGTGTAGCCGCCTTGCAGCAACTCGAGGTACAGCTGCGCGGCGATCGCACGCAGCTGCCGCGGATTGACCCGCAGCGCGACCCGGTACATGCGTTCGCGCCAGGACCAGAAGTCGTCGCTCGCCGCTTCACGGCGCTCTGCCAGGCCGGCGAAAGCGCGTTGGAAGGCGTGGCTGTGGGCGTTGACCAGGCCGGGCAGCAGGGGCGAGTCGAACACGACTGCGTCCTCGGGCGGCTGCGCGACGCCCGGGCTGACTTCTGCCCAGCATCCATCGCGACCGATGCGCAGCAAGACCTCGTGTTGCCAGCCACCGGGCAGCCAGGCCCGCTCGGCCCAAAGTGCTGTGGCCAGATCGGCACTCACGAGGGCACCACCTCGCCCCCGATCACGACCCGCGGCGTCGCGCGTTGCCCGAACCCATAGGCCAGCTCGTTGGGATGCTCATGGGGCCAGACCACGAAATCGGCGCGTTGGCCGGCGCTGAGCAAGCCGCGGTCGTGCAGGCCCAGTGCGCGGGCGCCGTGCACGGTCATGCCGCGCAGCGCCTCTTCGGGGGTCAGGCGAAACAGGGTGCAGGCCATGTTCAGCATCAGCAGTGGCGACAGGGTCGGCGACGAGCCAGGGTTGTGGTCGGTGGCGATCGCGATCGGCACGCCGGCCGCGCGGAGCGCCGCAATCGGCGGCAATTTAGTTTCACGCAGGAAGTAGAAGGCGCCGGGCAACAGGACAGCCACCGTGCCGGTGCGGGCCATGGCCAGCACGCCGGTATCCGACAGGTACTCGAGGTGGTCGCAGGAGAGGGCATTGAACTCCGCGGCGAGCGCCGCACCGCCCTGATCGCTGAGCTGTTCGGCGTGCAGCTTGACGGGCAGCTTCAATTGGCGCGCCGCTTCGAACACGCGGCGGGTCTGCGCGGGAGTGAAGGCGATGCGATCGCAGAACGCGTCCACGGCATCGATCAGGCCCTCCGCCTGCAGCGCCGGCAGCCAGCCGCACACAGCGTCGATGTAGTCGTCGGCGCGGCCGTCGAACTCCGGCGGCAGCGCGTGGGCGGCCAGGCAGGTGGTGCTCACGGCGAGCGGCAACTCGCGGCCGAGACGGCGTGCCACGCGCAGGCAGCGGGCCTCGTGTTCAAGAGATAGGCCGTAACCCGACTTGATCTCGACCGTCGTCACGCCTTCGGCCATCAGGGCACGGGCGCGGCTCGATGCCGCGCCGAGCAGGGCGTGATCGTCGGCGGCGCGCGTCGCTGCCACGGTCGAGCGAATGCCGCCGCCGGCACGGGCGATGTCCTCGTAGCTCGCGCCTTCGAGGCGCATTTCGAATTCGCGCGCGCGTTGGCCCCCATAGACCAGGTGGGTGTGGCAATCGACGAGACCGGGCGTGACCAAGGCGCCGCCCAGGTCGTGTTCGGAGTCCACGGCAAGGCCGGTCGGCAGGGCGCTTTCGTCGCCGACCCAGCGCAAGTGCTGACCTTCGACGAGCAAGGCGCCGTGTCCGACCAAGCCCCAACCGCTCGGTGCAGCGAGCGTGACCAGCCGGGCGTTGCGCCATAGCGTGTTCATGCGGACGCCCGGTCAGGCGATGCGCTGAGCCACCAGCCGACCAGCGCCGCGGGCCGCTGCGCGGCGATGAATCGCAAGGATGGCGGTGCAGGATCGAACCAGATCAGGGCGTAGGCCGGCACGTCGAGTGCCTGCTCGCCAGCCTCGCAGCAGCCGGCCACGGCGGTGAAAAGACCGCACTGCGCCGCATCCGGCGTCCAGGCTTGGCCATCGATGGTGGCCGCCATCTTTCCCGTCGCCTGCCGCAACATCAGGTTCAGGTCTTGCGTCGAGCCATCGAGCAGCCGGCAAGACGTTGGCGCTTCGCCGGCAAAGCACAGGGGCGCGTCGCCGCGCTCGAGGCGGTGGACGTCGTCGCCGACAGTCAGCTCGACGCCGGCGCCCTTCAGCACGGTGAACCAGCGTTGCACGCCGGGGTACATGGAGAAAAGGCCGTCGGCATCGACGTCGGCCACGCTGATGCGCACCCGCCAGGCTGCGGCGTCGGGCCAGGCGAGCAATTCGCGCGTCAGGCCGCCGCCGTTGCGCCAGCGCTGCGCCGGCACGTCCAGGCTGCGTACGAGCCACGGCGTCATGGCCTGAAGCGCCCTTCGAGCTGGTAGCGCGAGCCGGGGTGCACCAGGCGCGCCAGGGTCACCGGCAGGCCACGACTGACCGTCCGGCGCACGACCACCAGACACGGATCACCGACGCCGATGCCGAGCAGGTCGGCCTCCTGCGCGGTCGGGCGACTGGCCTCGATCGTGTACTGCGCCTCCCACAGCGGCGCCACCTCGAGCAGGTGTTGGGTCGGCGTGGTTCGCGTGAAGTCCACCTTGAGGTAATCCGGGGCGCAGGCGGGGTTGACGTAGCGGTCTTCGCATTGCAACGGCACACCATTGTCGTGGTGAACGATCAGCGAGTGGTACACCGCTGCGCCCAGCGCCAAGCCGAGCTGCTGGGCCAGCGGCGCCCCCGCCGCCTCTTCACGCGCCAGATGCACCTCGACATGGTGCCGATGGCCGCGGGCTTCAATCTCCTCGTGAAGGTCGCGGATCGTCAGCGTCGACGAGATGCGGTGCAGCTGGGCAGCGAAGGTGCCGACGCCCTGGACGCGATCGACCAGGCCCTCGGCCAACAGCTCGCGCAGGGCCCGATTCACCGTCATCCGGCTGACGCCGAACTGGGCGACGAGTTCGGTCTCCGAGGGCATCAGGTCACCGGTGCGCCAGCGCCCCTGCGAGAGCCCGTTCTTCAGCGCCTGCTTGACCCGCGCGTAAGGCGCAGTGGGTGCATGATCCGTGGAAACCATGAGTCGGAGATTACTTGACTATGGTTGTCTAGACAAGTAGAGTTTACCCGTCGCAAGGCCCAGCGTTCAGGAACTCCGATGACCGATCTGTCCTCTCTGCACCGCATCGCCCAGCCGCACCCCGTTCGCGCACCCCGTGGGACTCAACTGCACTGTAAGAACTGGCTGATCGAGGCCGCTTACCGCATGCTGCAGAACAACCTCGACCCCGAAGTGGCCGAGAACCCGGACGCCCTGGTGGTCTACGGCGGCATCGGCAAGGCCGCACGCGACTGGGACTGCTACGAGGCCATCCTGCGCGAGCTGAAGAAGCTAGGCGAGGACGAAACACTGCTGGTCCAGTCCGGCAAGCCGGTCGGGGTGTTTCGCACCCATGCCGATGCCCCGCGCGTGCTGATCGCCAATTCGAACCTGGTGCCGAAATGGGCCACCTGGGAGCACTTCCACGAGCTCGACCGCAAGGGCCTGATGATGTACGGCCAGATGACGGCCGGCTCCTGGATCTACATCGGCAGCCAGGGCATCGTGCAGGGCACCTATGAGACCTTTGTCGAGGCCGGGCGCCAGCACTACGGCGGCAGCCTCGCCGGGCGCTGGATCCTGACCGCCGGACTCGGCGGCATGGGCGGCGCGCAGCCACTGGCCGCCACCTTCGCCGACGCCTGCTCGCTGAACATCGAGTGCCAGCAGTCACGCATCGACTTCCGCCTTCGCTCGCGCTACCTCGACGAGCAGGCGACGGATCTCGACGACGCGTTGGCGCGCATCGCCAAGTACACCGCCGAGAAGCGAGCGGTGTCGATCGGGTTGCTCGGCAATGCGGCGCGCATCCTGCCCGCACTGGCCGAGCGCTGCATGCGCAATGAGGCCATCCGGCCCGACCTGGTCACCGACCAGACTTCGGCGCACGACCTGGTCCACGGCTACCTGCCGCCCGGCTGGAGCGTCGAGCAGTGGCGCGCGGCAGCGGCCGATCCAGCGCGACACGCCGAGTTGAGCGCCGCCGCCGCGCAGGGTTGTGTGACCCACGTGCGGGCGATGCTGCAGTTCCAGGCCATGGGCATTCCGACCGTCGACTACGGCAACAACATCCGCCAGGTTGCGCTTGATCACGGCGTCGCGAACGCCTTCGACTTCCCCGGTTTCGTGCCGGCTTACATCCGGCCGCTGTTCTGCCGCGGCAAGGGGCCATTCCGCTGGGTCGCGCTCTCGGGTGATCCGCAGGACATCCGCAAGACCGACGCCAAGATGAAGGAGCTCTTCCCCGAGGACGCGCACCTGCACCGCTGGCTCGACATGGCGGGCGAGCGCATCGCCTTCCAAGGCCTGCCGGCGCGCATCTGCTGGATCGGCCTGGGTGAGCGCCACCGCGCCGGCCTGGCCTTCAATGAAATGGTCAGGTCGGGCGAGCTGAAGGCGCCGATCGTCATCGGCCGCGACCATCTCGACAGCGGCTCGGTGGCTTCACCGAATCGCGAGACCGAGTCGATGAAGGACGGCAGCGATGCCGTGTCTGACTGGCCGCTGCTCAATGCGCTGCTGAACACCGCCGGCGGAGCCACTTGGGTCAGCTTGCACCACGGTGGCGGCGTCGGCATGGGCTACTCGCAGCACGCGGGGGTGGTCATCGTCTGCGATGGCACGGATGCTGCCGCCAAGCGCATCGAGCGTGTTCTCTGGAACGATCCCGGCACCGGCGTGATGCGCCATGCCGATGCGGGCTACGCCGAAGCGGTGCAATGCGCCCGCGAACAGGGCCTGAAGCTGCCGATGGTGAGTGCTTGATGGGGTCTATGAGCCTGCGCCCCGGGGCGTTGACGCTGGACGGCTTGCTCGCCATCCACGCCGGTGTCGAGCAGCTCGCGATCGACGCGTCGGCCGATGCCGCCATCGCCGCCAGCGCGGCGGTCGTTGAGCGTGCGGCGCAAGGCAGCGAAGCCGTCTACGGCGTCAATACCGGCTTCGGCAAGCTGGCCTCGACACGCATCAGCGAGGCCGACCTGGCCACACTGCAGCTGAACCTGATTCGCTCTCACAGCGTCGGCGTCGGTGCGCCGTTGCAGCCGGCGGTGTTGCGCCTGATGCTGGCACTGAAGGCCGCGAGCCTGGCGCGCGGGCACTCCGGTGTGCGGCCGATCGTCATCGACACGCTGATCGCCGTGCACAACGCCGGTCTGGTGCCCTATGTTCCCGGCCAGGGTTCGGTCGGCGCCTCGGGCGACCTGGCGCCGCTGGCCCACATGACGTTGGCGTTGATGGGCGAGGGCGAGATGCTGATCGACGGCAAGCGCCGCTCGGCATCGCACGCGCTGCACGAGGCCGGCATTGCGCCGCTCGTGCTGCGGGCCAAGGAGGGCCTGGCGCTGATCAACGGCACCCAGACCTCGACTGCGCTGGCGCTGCATGCACTGCTGAGCTTCGAGCCGGTGCTAGAAGCGGCCCTGGTGATCGGCGCGCTGACGGTCGACGCCGCGCGCGGCAGCGACGGGCCGTTCGACCCACGCATCCACGCCCTGCGCGGCCAGCCCGGGCAGATCGACGTGGCGATGTACTACCGCGCGTTGTTGGCCGGCAGCGCGATCCGCAAGAGCCACCTCGAAGGCGACGACCGCGTGCAGGACCCGTACAGCCTGCGCTGCCAGCCCCAGGTGGTGGGGGCCTGCCTGGACAGCCTGCGTCACGCCGCGCTGGTACTGGTGCGCGAGGCGAACGCCGTGACCGACAACCCGCTGGTGTTCGCCGAAGACGGGATGATGATCTCCGGCGGCAACTTCCATGCCGAACCGGTGGCGCTGGCTGCCGACGCGATGGCGCTGGCCATCGCCGAAGTCGGCGCAATCGCGGAGCGCCGCATCGCGATGCTGATCGACGCCGGCGTGTCGCGTCTTCCGCCCTTCCTGACGGCGGACGCCGGCCTCAACAGCGGCTTCATGATCGCGCACGTGACGGCGGCCGCGCTGGCCAGCGAAAACAAATCCCTGGCCCACCCGGCGAGCGTCGATTCGCTGCCGACCTCGGCCAATCAAGAGGACCATGTTTCCATGGCAACCTTTGCCGCGCGCCGCCTGCAGCCGATGATCACCAACACCGCGCATATCCTGGGCATCGAGTTGCTCGCTGCGGCGCAGGGCATCGAATTCCTACGCCCGCTGGCCAGCTCGCCCGCGCTCGAAGCGGCGCATGCAAGGTTGCGCGAAGCTTGCCCGTCGATCGAGCGCGACCGCTACCTGGCGCCCGACATCGAACGCGCGACTGCACTCGTTACCGACGGCTCGCTGGCGCGCATCTTGCGAAGCCTGCCGGCCCTGCCGACACTTTGGATTCCTGCCTGATCTCACCACCCCACCTGGAGAAGCCGATGCTCAAAAAATCTTTGCTCGCCCTGACCGCCACGCTGGCGTTTGCCGCCTCGGCACAGGAAACCAAGGTCGCCATCGGCATCTCCGGCTGGACGGGCTTCGCGCCGCTGACGCTGGCCAAGGAGGCCGGCCTGTTCAAGAAGCACGGCCTGGATGTCAGCATCAAGAAGGTCCCGCAGAAGGACCGCCACCTGGCCATCGCCTCGGGCGACATTCAGTGCGCGGCGACCACGGTCGAGACCTGGGTCGTCTGGAACGCCAACGGCGTCGCGACGACGCAGATCTTCCAGCTCGACAAGAGCTTCGGCGCGGACGGCATGGTCACCAAGCCCGGCATTGCCAAGATCAGCGACCTGAAGGGCAAGACCGTTGCGGCCGACGCGCCGGGCACCGCAGGCTACTTCGGCCTCGCTTGGATCCTGAAGAAGAACGGCATGTCGGTGAAGGACGTCAAGGTCGTCAACATGGGCCCGCAGCCCGCTGCCAACGCGATGATCGCCGGCACCGACGGCATCGACGCCGCGATGACCTACGAGCCCTACCTCGGGGCCGTGCGCGCCAAGCCCGAAGCCGGCAAGATCATCGCTACCACGCTCGATTACCCGATGGTGATGGACACCTTCGGTTGCACGCCCAAGTTCCTGGCCGAGAACCCGAAGGCTGCGCAGGGCCTGGCCAATGCCTACTTCGATGCGGTCGACCTGATCAAGGCCGACCCGAAGAAGAGCTTCGAGATCATGGGTGCCGATGTGAAGCAAAGCGGCGAAGCGTTCGAGAAGAGCCAGGCCTACCTGCGGTGGCAGGACCGCGCGGCGAACCAGAAGTTCTTCGCCGGCGAGCACGCCGCGTTCAGCAAGGAAGCGGCGGACCTCCTGCTGGAAGTGGGCATCATCAAGCAGATTCCCGACCTGTCGAAGCTGGCCGATACGCGCTTCATCAAGTAGGGCGACCGTGAAGCCGCTGACCCCGGTGGCGCCGGGCACGCGCATCGTGCTCGGTGTCAGCTTCTTCGTGCTCTTCGTGGCCGTGTGGGCCGCGGTCACGTTCTCGGGTTTGGTCAGCAAGACCTTCCTGGCCGACCCCCTGACGATGGTGAAGAGCGGCTACACCCTGCTGACCGAGATGGGGTTTGCCGGCGACATCGGCATGACGGTCTGGCGCGTGCTCGGCGGCTTCGTCATCGCCGCAGCGCTCGCCGTGCCGCTGGGTGTCGCGATGGGCGCCTACAAGCCCATCGAGGCCTTTTTTGAGCCCTTCGTCTCGTTCGCACGCTACTTGCCGGCCAGCGCCTTCATCCCGCTGCTGATTCTATGGGCCGGCATCGGCGAGGCGCAGAAGTTGTCAGTGATCTTCATCGGCAGCTTCTTCCAGCTGGTGCTGATGATCGCCGTCAGCGTCGGCAACACCCGGCGCGACCTGGTCGAAGCGGCCTACACCCTGGGCAGTAGCGACGCGAGCCTGGTGAAGCGTGTGCTGATCCCCGGCGCCGCTCCCGAGATCGCCGAAACCCTGCGCATGGTGCTGGGCTGGGCTTGGACCTACGTCATCGTCGCCGAGCTGATCGGGGCGTCGAGCGGCATCGGCCACATGATCACCGACAGCCAGGCCCTGCTGGCCACCGACC
>JAZKIW010000085.1:0-3103 GCA_040384625.1 Pseudomonadota bacterium
GTGGCCGTGGAGTGGCGAATTGAATGCGGGCTGACTCTCTTCATTGCGAGCGATGGCATGAAGTCCTTAGCTTTCGCAGCGGTGCGCTCGACCAGCGCATGGACGCCGAAGCGTGTCGTTGGCTGGCCACACCGGTTGAGGAATACGCGCTCGTACCGGGAACGTTCGCCCACGAGGGCGCGCAACTCACCCACCGTCGCTGGCCACAGGGGACATTGGCGGCGTTTACGCCCCTTGCCGAGAATGTCGACGCTTGCCTGATCAAGATGCAGGTCGCCGACGATCAGCTCCGACGCCTCGCTGGCGCGCGCGCCCGTGTTGTAGAGGAATAGCAGAAGCGCGTAGTCCCGACCGCCTTGCTCCGTTCGCCGGTTGGGACAGGCCAGCAGCGCGTCGATTTCCGCCTTGTCGAGATACGGTACCGCCGCTTGAGTCCCTTTCTTGTAGGGCACACAACGGACCTGTGCACACCAGGCGATGTGTTCGGGGCTATGTTCACCCACGAATCGGGCCAAGGCGTGAATGGCCGCCAGTCGTTGGTTGCGCGTGGCGATGCTACAGCCGCGGTGAGTCTCGACATCACTAAGGAACTCCCTCACCAACTGCGGCGACACATCGACCACCGCCAGTTGGTCCACGGCCTTGTGCAGACTTCTCGATACGAAGGGGATCAACTGGCACATCGCGTCTCGGTAGCTGTGCCGCGTATTTGCCGCCAGATTGCGCTCACTGACCAGGTGCTCAAGGAGGAATCGTCGAATCCACGGCCCAAGGGTGCTGGCATCACGCATGGCTACTCTCCCCGAGAACGAATTGCTCGAAGCGTCCGCAGGCCTGCTGCAGCAACTCGGGTGTCATGCTGAGATAGCACTGCGTTCCGCTGATGTGCACGTGGCCCAGATACGTCGCCAAGTGGGGCAGCAGGCGCTGCACGTCGACTCCTTCGCGATACCAACGCACAAGACGCGTCACGGCTGCGGTATGGCGTAGATCATGCAAACGCGGCTGGTACCGCCCACCGTCGTGGCGATGGACCTTGGCTTGGGATCGCATCCAGCCGAAGGCTTGTTCGGCGCCCGCGCGCAAGATTCGCTTGCCTGAAGATGTCAGCAAGAACGGTGCCTCGGGATCCAGCGGCGAACGCTTGTAACGTTGCTGCGTATACTCGCGCAAGACATTTGTCAGGTCGGCTCCGATGGGCACGAGGCGTGTCTTGTAGAACTTGGACCTGCGCACGTAGAGGACACGGTCGATCAGATCGACGTCGGCCAGGTTCAGATTCAGTGCTTCGCTGATGCGCAGTCCCGCTGCATATAGCAACAAGAGTATGGTGCGGCTTGTGAGCGCATCAATCCTGCAGGAAGCTCGTCTGGCGGCTGCCTGCAGGAGTCGCTTGATCTCATCCTCCGAGTAGATGTAGGGTGTAAATGTCTGGGGACACCTCGGCTCTGTGGTGGGCAGCGGCACGCTGGAGACGTACCCACGGGCGAGGCAGAAGCGGTAAAAGCCCTTTAGCGTGCCGAACTTGCAATGCCAGTTCCGCGTCATCGGCCCGTTGCCATCGAGGAACACTCGCACCGACTCTGGCCCGATCCTGTCGACTTCGATGCTTCCCATATTCTTGCTGAATGACCTTAGCATGCGCGCCTGGGTCGCGAAGCGCATCCCCAGAGATTGCTTGTAGCCTACGTAGGTCGCGACGGCTTGTTCGATCTTCATAGCACTCCCCTCAGACTGAAGTCGGCAACCTGACGCAGGCCAACGAGATCCACTTTGGCGTAGGTGCGCGTGGCGGAGGCACTGCGGTGGCCGAGATGATCGCCAATTTGCTTGAGAGACAGGCCTTCGGCCGCAAGATGAGTTGCGCAGGCATGGCGCAACGCATGCGGTCCCTTTCGGGGACCGCTGATACCAAGCGCCTCCAGGCGCGACGCCACAGCGTGATGCAAGCCATTTGGCGCCAGCGGCCCCAACGGTGCCTTGAGCGTCAAGAACAGCCTGCGCGAGGCGCAGCGCGGTCGCACCTCACGAACATAGCGAAGGATCGCATTACCAACCTCGGTGGTCAGTGGGTAGTCTTGCTTGCAACGCTGCTTGGGACGTGCGACATGAAGGATGTCGCGTTCCCAGTCGATGTCATCCAGAGTTAGTGCAACCACCTCGCCTCGCCGCAGGCCATAGATCGCAAGCAGCATCAGAATGACTCGGTCACGGATGTCCCGGGGTTCATCCGTGTCGGTGCTGGCGATCAACCGTTGAACGTCATCCCAGCACGGACCAGCAGGCAGCGCTTCCTGCTTGAACAGGCGGGGCCCCTCTATCCCGGCGACGAAGCCTTCTGCACAGCGACCCGTCGCGGTCATATGGGCATAAAAAGATCGCAAAGCAGTGACAGCCGTTGCAATGGATGTCCGGCTCCACCCCTGCGCGCCTCTCAGCGACAAGAAGGCATCCACTTGGTGCAACGTTGCGTCTTCGGCACCATTGTGTTGCTCTGCGAGCCAAGTCAGGAATGCTCGAATATGCCAGCAGCGGTCGTTGATGGTGATCGGGGACAAGCCACGTTCACGCTGCATGTGCCTGGCAAACTCGTCAATGAGATCAGTGCCGGCCCCGAGCCTCACAGTCGGCAACTGCAGGCGTCCCATGAATCGTAGCCAGTCGGTAGCTACTTGCACGAATCTCTGGTGCCGACCGGGGGAGATCCTGCGGCCACGTCGTCGGTGATACTGGACCCAATGATCGGCAACCGATGCGACCTCTGCGGATGTGACGGCCTTCGTACCGCTGATGTCCAGGCGCCGCGCGATGACAAGGAGCTCACTCGCCAGGTTCGAAACTGAATCTCTCGTGGCCCCAGACGCTGCAAAGTGCGCGACAAAACGGTCTCGCTCCTTGGCCGCCGGTCCATCGAGATGGCGGGCCAGGACGCGCGAATATCGATACAGATTCTCGAACATGGTCGGATCCCCTTAAGAAATGAAGGGACCCTACTCTACGCCGCGGGTGAAATTTATGTGGTGCTCGGCGACGAGACTCCCCAGGGCAATGCCGCCGGTCGCCACATATGGACCAACACCACATTAGGCATGAAGGCCCACAT
>JAZKIW010000086.1:0-7265 GCA_040384625.1 Pseudomonadota bacterium
TCAACGGCGACAAGCTGTTCCTGACGCCCGAGGTCTCGATGCAGGTCCAGACCGTCCTCAACAGCGACATCGTGATGCAGTTCGACGAATGCACGCCCTACGACGCGCAGGGCGTGCTGACGAGCGAGGCCGAGGCCCGCACGTCGATGGAGCTCAGCCTGCGCTGGGCCGCGCGTTGCCGCACCGAGTTCGCCCGACTGGAGAACCCGAACGCCCTCTTCGGCATCGTGCAGGGCGGCATGTACGAGAACCTGCGCGAGGCCTCGCTCGACGCCCTGGTGGCGATGAACCTGCCCGGCTATGCGGTGGGCGGCGTCAGCGTGGGCGAGCCGAAGGACGAAATGCTGCGCATCCTGGCCCACACGCCGCACCGCCTGCCGGCCGACAAGCCGCGCTACCTGATGGGCGTGGGCACGCCCGAAGACCTGGTGCAGGGCGTGGCCGATGGTGTGGACATGTTCGACTGCGTGATGCCGACGCGCAATGCGCGCAACGGTCACCTGTTCACGCGCTTCGGCGACCTGCGCCTGCGTAATGCACGCTTTCGCGAAGACGAGCGGCCGGTCGACCCGAGTTGCAGTTGCCATGCCTGCGCCGGTTTCTCGCGCGCCTACCTGCATCACCTCGACCGCTGCGGCGAGATGCTCGGGCCGATGCTGGCCACGATCCACAACCTGCACTACTACGTGAACCTGATGCGCGAGGTTCGCGCTGCGCTCGATGGCGGGCGCTTCGAAGCTTTTCGTGCGCAATTCAAGGCCGACCGCCAACGCGGCATCGACTGATCGCGATGCTGCGCTGGCTTCGCCGCGGGCTCGAGGCCCTGCTGGCCCTGCTGATCCTGTTCGAGGAGTGGGGCTGGGAGCCCTTGCGGCGCGCCTTCGCCGCGCTGGCGCGGTTGCCGCCGCTGGCCTGGATCGAACGCCGCATCGCCGCCTTGCCGCCCGCCGCGGCGCTGGCCGTGTTCATCGCGCCGACGTTGCTGCTCCTGCCCGTGAAACTGGGCGCACTGTGGTTGATCGGGCTCGGCCACGCCGGCCTTGGTCTGGCGCTGATCGTGCTGGCCAAGCTGGTCGGCACGGCTCTGATCGCGCGTCTGTTCCAGCTGACCCAGCCGGCCTTGATGCAGCTGGCCTGGTTCGCGTCGCTGTACGGCCGTTGGGGCGTCTGGAAGGCGGTGCTGCTCGCGCGCGTGCGCGCCTCGTGGGCTTGGCGCGCCGGGCGCGTCGTCAAGCGGCGCCTGGCCCAGCGCCTGGCCCGCTGGCGACACCAGGGCTGAGCGGCTGACCCGCGGGTCGGGGTGCTCAGGTGGCGAGCAACTGGGCCACCCGGCTTTGCAATCGTTCGGGGCTCACGTCGGCAGCCGCCACGGCCGTGCCAGCGACCAGGCCGACGCGGCTGAATGTGCCGCGCCGAAATGGCCGCGTCATGCCCTTGCCGCGCTCGGCGCGCGAGAAGTACGAGCCCCACAGGTTGTGCAGCGCGATCGGCACCACCGGCACCGGGTGCGTCTCGAGGATCTTCATGATGCCGCCCTTGAAGGGCTGCAGGCTGCCATCGCGGGTGATCGCGCCCTCGGGAAAGATGCACAGCAGCTCGCCTTCGTCGAGTACGCGGCGCGCTTCGGCGAACGCGCTTTCATAGACCGCGGCGTCGACCCTCTGCGGCGCGATCGGGATCGCCTTGGCCAGGCGGAACAGCGCGCCCAGCACCGGGATGCGGAATATCTGGTGGTCCATGATGAAACGGATTGGGCGCGGACTGGCGGCCATCAGCAGCACCGCGTCGATGAAACTGACGTGGTTGCAGACCAGGATCGCCGCGCCCTGCACGGGGATGTGCTCGTCGCCGCTGACCTTGAAGCGGTAGACGACGCGCGAGGCGACGAAGGCGACGAAGCGCAGCAGGTACTCGGGCACCAGCATGAAGATGTAGAAGGCCACCGCCGCGTTGGCCAGGCCGACGACCAGGAAGACCTGCGGTACCGTGGCGCCGGCCTTCAGCAGCAGACCGGCGAGCACCGAGCTGGCGATCATGAACAGCGCGTTCAGGATGTTGTTGGCGGCGATGATGCGCGCGCGATGCGTCGGCTGGCTGCGCAGCTGTATCAGGGCATACATCGGTACGCTGTACAGGCCCGCGAACAGTGACAGCAGGGCCAGATCGGCCATCACGCGCCAATGTGCGGGTTGGGCGATGAATGGCGTGACCGTCAAGGTGGCGCTGGGCGGCAGACCTCGCGACGCGAAGTACAGATCGATCGCGAACACGCTCATGCCGATCGCACCGAGCGGCACCAGGCCGATCTCGACGTGGCGCCGGGAGAGCGTCTCGCACAGCAGCGAACCGGCGCCGATGCCGATCGAAAACACCACCAGCAGCAGCGACGCCACCTGTTCGTTGCCGTGCAGCACTTCCTTGGCGAAGGCCGGGAAGTTGGACAGGAAGACGGCGCCGAAGAACCACATCCAGGAGATGCCGAGCAGGGAGCGGAACACGACCCGGTTGCCGTGGGCGAGCTTCAGGTTGCGCCAGGTTTCGCTGACCGGGTTCCAGTTGATCTTCAAAGCAGTGTCGGTCGCGGGCGACGCCGGCACCCATTGCGCCGTGATCCGGCCGGCAACGGCCAGCACCACGCAGGCCGCCGCGACCTGGTGCGCACCGACGTCCGGAACCGCGATCAGCAGACCGCCGACCACATTGCCGAGCAGGATGGCGACGAAGGTGCCCATCTCGACCATGCCGTTGCCGCCGGTCAGTTCGCGCTCCGACAGGTGCTGCGGCAGGTAGGCGAACTTGACCGGGCCGAACAGAGTCGAGTGCACCCCGAGCAGGAACACGCAGGCCAGCAGCGCCGGCACGTTCTGCACAAAGAAGCCCCAGCCTGCGAGCAGCGTGATGCCGATCTCGAGCGTCTTGACGAAACGGATCAGCAGCGTCTTGTCGAACTTGTCCGCCAGCTGGCCGGCGCTGGCCGAGAAGAGCAGGAAGGGCAGGATGAAGAGGGCGCCGATCACCAGCCCGGCCAGCGCCGGCGGCAACCACGCAAGTTGCAATTGGTAGGTGACGAGCACCGTGAAGGCGAACTTGAACAGGTTGTCGTTGGCCGCACCGAGGAACTGGGTCCAGAAGAAGGGCGCGAAGCGGCGCTCACGCAGCAGGGCGAACTGGTTCGGGGGATCTTGGTGCGTGCTCACGTGTCGTCGGCCTTCTGTGCTGCTTGCTGCTTGCGGTTGGCGATGTTGCCAGGGCCTGCCTTCGGCGCTGGGGATCCGTTGTGTGGACGGCGGCCATGCTCGTTGTCCTTCGCAGTCGGCGCCAGCGAAGTCGCCAAGGTCGCTGCTAGAGTCGCCGCGCGGTATCACCGGGCGGTACCGCCGATGCCAAACAGGAGGGCCGGTGTGTCATCGACCAAAGACCTGATCGTTGCGCTGAAGGCCGAATTGAAGGCGGCTGGCATCACCTACGCCGACCTGGCGCCGCAGCTCGGCCTGGCGGAGTCGAGCGTCAAGCGCATGTTCTCGCAGGCCGACATGCCGTTGTCGCGCATCGACGAGGTGCTACGCGTGCTGCGCATGGACTTCGCCGACCTCGCGCGACGCGTCGCCGATGCGCAGCCCTTGCGCAGGGAGCTGTCGCTGCAGGCGGAGCAGGCCGTCGTCGGTGATCCGAAGCTGTTGCTGATGGCGATCTGCTGCCTGTCGCAGTGGACCGTCGAGCAGATCGTCGCCACCTACACCTACAGCGATGCCGACGCGGTGAAGTACCTGACCCAGCTCGACCGCCTGGGTGTGATCGAGCTGCGGCCGATGAACCGCTACCGCCTGCTGCTGGCCAAGACTTTCCGCTGGCGCCCGCGTGGCCCGGTGATGAGCTTCTTCCGCGAGCATGTGGTCGACGACTACTTCGATACCGGCTTCGACGGTGAGGGCGAACTGCTGATGCTGGTGCACGGGCAGATCGGTCGCAGCCTGGCCAATGCCTTTAACGAACGCCTGGCGCGCGTGGCACAGGACTTTGCGCAACAGCACCTGGCCGACCAGAAACTGCCGCCGGACCAGAAGCGGCCCTACACGCTCCTGATCGGCATGCGCTCGTGGCTGTTCGAGGTCTTCAGGGACTTGAAGCGTGCACCGTAGTCAGGCTGTCTGCTGCTCGAGCAGGAAATTGGCGCCGTCGTACTGTCCGAGTTCCTCGACCAGCACGGGCAGCACGTCGCGCAGCGTGTCGTGCAGGCCATGCGGCGGGTTGATCACGAACATCGAACTGCCGAGCAGGCCGTAACCGCGCGCATCGGCTGCGGCCACCGTCAGCCGCGCGTGCAGCCAGCCTCTGGGGGCGGCCTTCGCGGCGCTGTTCTGCAGGCGCTGCGGCAATTGTTTCGAATCGAGCGATCGCAGTTGCGGGATCCACACCAGCACCACGGCCGAGGCGAACTTCTCCAGGACCTCGCGCACCGCGGCCAACACCTTGGCGTAATCGGACTTCATCTCGTACGAAGGGTCGATCAGCACCACGCCGCGCCGCGAAGGCGGCGGCAACTCCTTGGCCAGGGCCGCGAAGCCGTCGCTCATCGCGATGAAAGTGTTGGGGCGCTCACCGAGGAAGGCGCGCAGGATGCGTTCGTCGGTTGGGTGCAGCTCGTGCAGGCGCAGGCGGTCGCCGGGGCGCAGCAGCAGGTTGGCGATCGCCGGCGAGCCGGGGTATTGCTCCAGCGATCCGCCACCGTTGAATTCGCGCACCAGGCCGACGTAGTCGGCCAGCGCCGCGGGCAGGTCGTCGCGAGGGTAGAGCTTGGCGATGCCGCCCTGGAACTCGTCCTTGGTGTGCGCGTAGCGGCCTTCGAGGGAGTAGCCGCCCGCGCCGGCATGGGTGTCGATCAGGGTGTAGGGCTTGTCCTTGGCCGCCATGTGCCTGAGCACCTGAGCCAGCGCCAGGTGCTTGAGCACGTCGGCATGGTTACCGGCATGGAAGGCGTGGCGGTAGGCGAGCATTGGTGGCGCACTGTAGTCGCTGGCGGACCGTCAGCGCAGCAGGCCCATCGCCCGCAGCGTCGTCGTCAGAGCTTCGGCGAAGACGCGGTAGCCGGCGGCGTTGGCGTGGATCTGGTCCGACTTCAGCTGTTCGTCGCCGAGCACTCGGGACCAGCCGCCGCTGTGCACCGGCAAGGCCAGTTCGCCGCCTAGCTTCTCGTACAGCGGATGGTCCGCGAGGCCAGCGCCGGCGGCCGCGGCCAGGGTTGGCCGCGGCACTGCCACCAGCAGCACCTGGGCGCCGGCATCGCGACCGGCGGCCACGATCCGGCGCACATTGGCCGCGGTGTCGGCCTCCGAGAGGCGGCGCAGGAAGTCGTTGCCGCCGATGCTGACGATCAGCAGGGCCGGCTTGTGCTGCGCCAGCAATGCGGGCAGCCGCTCCAGGGCCTGGGCCGAGGTGTCGCCCGGCACGCCGCCGTTGATCACGGTCCAGCCGGTGAGTTGGGCCAGCTGCGCCGGGTAGGCGGCCTCGGGTGGGGCACCGGTGCCGTGCGTGATCGAATCGCCGAGCGCCAGCACCACGCTGCCGGGGGGAAGCGCCTGCAGCGCGGGCGCTTTCTTCTTGCCGCAGGCGGCCAGGCCGGCCGCCGCGGCGAAGAGTAGCGCGCGCCGCCGAATCGGCAGGCTCGTCACGCGGGCTCCGCGCGCTGCGCTGCAGCGCTCTCCTTGCCAGAGGGCCAGCGATTCATGCGGAGGCGCGGGCCAGAGGCATGCGCGCGCGGAACAGTTCGTCGATGCGCACCTCGCGCGGGCCGGGCTCGAGGGTGAAGGCCTGCCCGGCCGCGATCGTGCCGCTTTCGCGGACCGCAAGGTAGAAGCCGCACCAGGCCGACTCGGCCATCAGCTTGGCCGCGTGGGCGAAGCCCATCGCTGCATTGAATTTGAAGCACGGCAAGCGCGGCTCGCTGACAGCCAGCCCGCAATCCGGAAAGCGCAGCACATCGCCGATCCAGGCTCCGTCCTCGAGCAGACCGTGGAGGGTCAGGTTCTCGCCCAGGCTGCCAGCGGGCAGGGGCTCGTCCCACAGCGACACGCCGGCCTGTGCTCGCACGGTGCGCCAGAACGCCATGTGCTCGGCAGGGTAGGCATAGACCGCCTTGGCCAGGCCGCCGTGCACGCTGGGATCGGCCTGTTCGTCGCCGTCCAGACCGAGCGGGCCTACCGCCACGCGGCCCGCCACCGCCTGCTTGCCGATTGCGCTGGCCACCAGCCGATCGCCGATCGCCATCCTGCGCATGCAACCCACATTGACGCTGGTTACCTTCATGGCAGGCAATTGTGACCCAGCCACAGTGTCGGCATGGCGTCATTCCGGAAATGCATGACCCCCGCCAGTCCGGTGGTTACGCGCTGATTACACTCAAATCACAATCCGCTCCCGTCCGTCGAATGGGAGGCCTTGTACCCGTGCGAAACCGCGCGGCATTGGGCGAGCACCGGTGGCCACCGACGCTCGCCCAATCCCGCTTTTTTGCATCCTCATGATTGGAAACCCCGCGATGAACCGTCCTGCGCTCGAAGGCATGCGCCTGAACGTCCCTGCCCATGTCCAGCACGCCCGCCTGATCGGCTGGGTCGCCGAGGTCGCGGCCCTGACCGAAGCGCGCGACGTCTACTGGTGCGACGGCAGCGTGGAGGAGTACGACCGACTGTGCCAGCAGTTGGTCGACGCCGGCACGATGCGCCGGCTCAATCCCGAACTGCATCCGAACAGCTACGCCGCCAACAGCGATCCGAGCGACGTGGCGCGGGTCGAGGACCGCACCTTCATCTGCAGCGAGCGCGCTGACGACGCCGGGCCGACCAACCACTGGATGGCGCCGGCCGAGATGCGTGCCCTGCTGCAGACCGGGGAGAACGCGCTGTTCAGGGGCGCGATGCGTGGTCGCACCCTGTACGTGGTGCCGTTCTCGATGGGCCCGCTCGGCTCGCCGATCGCCCACATCGGCGTCGAGCTCTCCGACAGCCCCTACGTGGCCGTGAACATGCGCCTGATGACGCGCATGGGCCGGCCGGTGCTGGACGTGCTGGGCAAGGACGGCGCCTTCGTGCCCTGCGTGCACAGTGTGGGCCGGCCGCTGGCCGAGGGCGAGCGCGACGTGCGCTGGCCCTGCAACCCAACCAAGTACATCGTCCACTACCCGGAAACGCAGGAGATCTGGAGCTATGGCTCGGGCTACGGCGGCAACGCGCTGCTGGGCAAGAAGTGCTTCGCGCTGCGCATCGCCT
>JAZKIW010000087.1:0-4580 GCA_040384625.1 Pseudomonadota bacterium
ACGCGATGTTGTGCGGCAGTGAGCTTGAACGGCAACGCCGCCAGCAGACGCTCGGACAGACCGCCCCGTACCGCCGCCATCGCCGGCGCCTGCAGCAGCGCGCGCTCGCGCTGCGCCGTCAGTTGCGACAACTGCTGCGCCAGCAGCTCCTCGAACTTCAGGCGCTGCCAAGCCGGGTGGCTGTGGTCCTCGAGGGCCGCGATTGCCGTGCCGGGCGGCGGCTGGTGCAACAGCTGCAGCGCTTGCTGCAAGTGGGGCAGGCCGATCGGCAGGAGGCTGGGCGGCAGCACTTCGTGCAAGGGCGCCCGCGCCAGCGCCGAGAGCACCACCTTGCGCAGGTAGGCCTGGGGCAGCTGCGCGCTGGTCGGGTAGACGGGTGTCAGTGCCGCGGGCAAGGGCGTGCCGGCCGGCTTGACGACCGGGTGCACCATCTCGCGGCCCAGGAAACCACCGCGCAGCTCGCCGCGCACGCGCAGGCGGGCCCCGGTGGCGAGTGCCTTCTGCTGCGAGGGGTAGAAGTTCAGGAAGCGCAGTACGAGGCCTTCGCCGTCGTCATCGACCAGGCGCGCGACCAGTTGACGTCGCGGCCGGAACTCGACCCGGCATTCAGCGACCGTCGCCTCGACCTGCACGACATCGCCCTCGCGCGCCTGGGCCAGTCGCGCGACGCGGGTTTCGTCCTCGTAGCGCAGCGGCAGGTGCAGCGCCAGGTCGATGTCGCGCAGCAGGCCGAGCTTGCGCATCGCCCGCTGCGGGGCCGACAAGTCGCGTGCTGCTTCGGGCATGGCGGCAATTGTCTTATGCGCCGCTCTCGATAATGGCGCCCATGAAGCTCTCCCTCGCCGTGTTCGCGCTGACCAGCGCGCTTACCGTGCCGCCGGCCGGCGCCGCCTGGGAGTTGCCGCCGCTCGACCGGGTGCTCCACTACCAGCCCAAGCAGCCGCTGCAGGTCTTCACCGCCGACGGCGTCGAGATCGCGGCCTTCGGTGCCGAGCGGCGCCAGTTCGTGCCGATCGCGCAGATGCCCAAACTGCTGCAGGACGCGGTGATCGCCGTCGAAGACACCCGCTTTCGTGAACACGGCGGTATCGACCCGAAAGGCATGGCGCGGGCGGCCCTGGCGATGCTCACCGGCGGGCGCCGCCAGGGCGCGTCGACGATCACGCAGCAGGTAGCGCGCACCTTCTTCCTGACGCAGCGCTTCACGGCCGAACGCAAGTTGCAGGAAATCCGCATCGCGCTCGAGATCGAGAAGCAGCTGTCTAAGGACCGCATCCTCGAGCTGTACCTGAACGAGATCTTTCTCGGCCAGCGCGCCTATGGCTTCGCCGCAGCCTCCCAGGTGTACTTCGGCAAGCCCCTGGCGCAGCTGTCGATCGCCGAGACGGCAATGCTGGCCGGCCTGCCGCAGAACCCGCACTACGCCAACCCGATCGCCAACCGCGAGCGCGCCACCCAGCGCCAGCGCCTGGTGCTCGAACGCATGCGCGCCACCGGCGTGATCAGCGAGGCCCAGCATGCGGCGGCGCGGGCCGAGAAGCTCGCCATCCGCGCCCCCGGCCAGGTGCCGCTGCACGCCGAGCACGTGGCCGAGATGGCACGCCGGGTCGTGGTCGAGCGCTTCGGCACCGAGGCCTATTCGAGTGGCATCCGCGTCATGACGTCGCTGCGCGCTGCCGAGCAGCAGGCCGCCTTCAGCGCGCTGCGCCGCGGCGTACTGGCGCACGATCGCAAGGGCGCGTGGCGCGGGCCGGAAGACCAGGAGTCGCTGCCCGATCCGCAAAGTGGGGGCGACGGCGCCGAGCTCGAACGCGCCGCTGCCCAGGCCTTGAAGGACCACCGAGACGACGAACAGCTGCGTGTGGCTATCGTGCTCGCCGCCTCGCCGCGCGAGTTGCGTGTGCAACTGGCCAGCGGCGAGCGGATCACGCTGGCCGGCGAAAGCCTGCGATGGGCCCAGCCGGCGCTGGCCGCGAAGGCGCGTGCACCGCTCGCGCTCAAGCGCGGCGCTGTCGTGCGTGTGATGCGTCAGGGCGACGGGTGGACCCTCACGCAATGGCCCGACGTGCAGGCCGCCTTCGTCGCGCTCGATCCGGCCAGCGGCCGTGTGCGCGCCCTGGTCGGAGGCTTCGACTTCACCCGCCAGCCCTTCAACCATGTCACGCAGGCCTGGCGCCAGCCCGGCTCGGCGTTCAAGCCCCTGCTCTACTCGGCGGCGCTCGAACACGGCGTGATGCCGGCGACCCTAGTCGACGACGCACCGTTCACTGGCGCCAATGGCTGGTCGCCGCAGAACAGCGACGGTCGCTTCGATGGCCCGCTCACGCTGCGTGAGGCGCTGGCGAAGTCGAAGAACCTGGTCAGCGTGCGCCTGCTGCAGCAGCTCGGCACGGCAACCGCGCGCGACTGGGCCGCGCGCTTCGGACTGGACGCCGAACGCCAGCCCGACAACCTGACGCTGGCCCTGGGCAGTGGCAGCGTGACGCCGATGCAGATGGCGCAGGCCTATGCCGCGCTGGCCAACGGCGGCTGGCGTGTCGACCCGGTCCTGGTGGAGCGCATCACCGATGCGCAAGGCAAAGTGCTGTTCGACGCGGCACCGCCCTTGGCGCTGGGGGATGCCGCGCGCGCGCTGCCGGCGCGCAATGTCTTCGTCACCACCAGCTTGCTCGGCGACGTGACGCGCGTGGGCACCGCCGCGCGCGCCCAGCGCGAGCTGCGGCGCCCGGATGTGTATGGCAAGACAGGCACGACCAACGACGCGGTCGATGCGTGGTTCGCCGGCTTCCAGGCCGGCCGTGCCGCAGTGGCCTGGATGGGTTACGACGAGCCGCGCAGCCTGGGCGAGCGTGAATCGGGGGGCGGCCTGGCGCTGCCGATCTGGATCGAGTACATGGCCACTGCCTTGAAGGGCGTGCCGATCGCCACGCCCGGCCCGCCGCCGGAAGGCCTGTTGCAGGTCGGCGACGACTGGTTCTACAGCGAGTGGGTCGACGGCGGCTGGGTCCAGCGCATCAGCGCGGACGGCACGGTCGTCAAGGCGGCGCCCCCGGCGACCTCAGCACCGCTGCCCAGGCCCGTGGAACAATCCACGCAGTAGATGCTCCCATCAGGCCGGTACAGCCTGATCGCCATGCCCGCTTCCAACGTTCACACCCTTGCCGACTTTGACTTCGCACTGCCGCCCGAGCTGATCGCCCAGCATCCGGCGCCCGAGCGCAGTGCTTCGCGCTTGCTCGATGGTCGCGGTGCGACACCGGTCGACCGGGTCTTTCGCGACCTGCCCAGCCTGCTCGACGCGGGCGACTTGCTGGTGTTCAACGACACCCGCGTCATCAAGGCTCGGCTGTTCGGCCGCAAGGCCAGCGGGGGCGTGGTCGAAGCGCTGATTGAGCGGATCCTGCCGGGCCACGAAGTGCTGGCCCATCTGCGCGCCAGCAAGTCGCCGCGGCCGGGCGCGACGCTGCGCTTCGCCGAGGCCTTCGATGCCGACGTGCTCGGCCGCAGCGGCCCCGACGGCTCGCTGTTCCATCTGCGCTTTCCCGCCGATCCGCTGGCCTTGCTCGAGAGCCACGGCCATGTCCCGCTGCCGCCCTACATCACGCACGCCGACAACGCCGACGACCTGCGCCGTTACCAGACCGTGTTTGCCGACAGGCCCGGCGCTGTGGCCGCACCGACTGCGGCGCTGCACTTCGACGACGCCGTGCTCGCGGCACTGCGCGAACGCGGAGTCGAGACCGCCGGCGTCACACTGCATGTCGGCGCCGGGACCTTCCAGCCGGTGCGCGCCGAGCGCCTGCAGGACCATCGCATGCACAGCGAGTGGTTCGAGGTCGGTGAGGCGACGGTGGCCGCCGTCGCCGCCACGCGCTCGCGCGGCGGCCGTGTGGTAGCGGTCGGAACCACCAGCGTGCGCTCGCTCGAATCGGCGGCGCTCGCCAGCGGCGTGCTGCAGCCGACCCGTGGCGAGACCGACATCTTCATCACGCCGGGCTTTGGCTTCCGCGTCGTTGATGTGCTGCTGACCAATTTCCACCTGCCGCGCAGCACCCTGATGATGCTGGTCGCGGCCTTCGCCGGCCACCCGCACGTGATGGCGCTGTACCGCCATGCGATCGAGGCGCGCTACCGCTTCTTCAGCTACGGCGACGCGATGCTGCTGCAGCGGGCCCCGATGTGCTGAGTTTCGAGCTCCTCGCCACTGAGGGCCGCGCGCGGCGCGGCCGCCTGAGCCTGAACCACGGCGTCGTCGAGACCCCGGTCTTCATGCCGGTGGGCACGTATGGCACCGTCAAGGGCACGCTGCCGCGCTCGCTCGACGAGATGGGCGCCGAGATCATCCTCGGCAACACCTTCCACCTCTGGCTGCGGCCGGGTCTGGCGGTGCTGGAAAAGTTCGGCGGCCTGCACCGCTTCGAGGGCTGGCGCAAGCCGATCCTGACCGACAGCGGCGGCTTCCAGGTCTGGTCGCTCGGCGAGATGCGCAAGATCAGCGAAGAGGGGGTGCGCTTTGCCTCGCCGGTCAACGGCGACAAGCTGTTCCTGACGCCCGAGGTCTCGATGCAGGTCCAGACCGT
>JAZKIW010000088.1:0-8615 GCA_040384625.1 Pseudomonadota bacterium
GCGGCTTCGTTGGCATCGAGTTGCTGGCGCAATTTGGCCGGCAGAGCCTTGCCCTTGTAGAACTCGGCTTCCTCGAGCAGCGGCTTGCGTTCGACGGCCAGCTCACGCTGGCGCATCTCGGACAACTGCATCGAGGTGCGCACATCGGCCAGGGCTGACTCTCGCGCCTTCTGGTGCGTCTCGGCGTTGGCGTAGCGCTGAACCAGGTTGCGGTCGCGTCGGGCGGCCTCGGCGCGAGCTTCCTTTTCTGCCGCCAGGCGACGGTCACGGGCTTCCTTCTCGGCGCGTTCGTCGGCGGTCAGTGTCGGCGGCACGATGCGCAGCAGGGTGCCGTCACGCGCCAGCACCCGCTGTTCGCGGTCCATGCACTCGGCGATCATGCGGTCCGAGGTCAGCGTGCGGCCGTTGGATGCGACGCAGGTGAAGACCTGGCTCGCCGCTTGGGCCACGCCCGGCGCGGCGGCCGCGCACAGCAGCGTCGCGGCGAGCAGCCGGCGCTGGGTTGTTGCGGCGAAGTGGTTCATGGCGGTGCGGCGATCAGTGAGGACAGCGACTAAACGCCGTACCGGTCCCGATAGGCCGACACGGCCTGCCGAAAAACTTCCAGCGCGGCGTCGTTGGAAGCGTCCAGATACTGCAACAGGTCGGCCAGGGTCGCAATCGACACCACGCGCAGATCGAGCTGTGACGTGATGTACTGCACTGCCGACCAGGTTTGGTCGACGCCGTTCTCGGCGCTCTTTTCCTGCCGGTCGAGCGCGATGGCCACACCCACCGGGTGGGCGCCGGCGCCCTGGATCATCGCGATCGACTCGCGCACCGAGGTGCCCGCGGAGATGACATCGTCGACGATCACCACCCGGCCGGTCAGCGGCGCGCCGACCAGGGTGCCGCCCTCGCCGTGGTCCTTGGCCTCCTTACGGTTGTAGGCGAAGGGCACGTTGCGGCCCAGGCGCGCCAGCTCGATGGCCACCGCCGCCGCCAGCGTGATGCCCTTGTAGGCCGGGCCGAACAGCATGTCGAATTCGACGCCCGAAGCGATCAGGCGGCGTGCATAGAATTGCGCCACGCGACCGAGCTTGGTGCCGTCATCGAACAGGCCGGCGTTGAAGAAGTAGGGCGACAGGCGGCCCGCCTTGGTCTTGAATTCCCCGAAGCGCAACACGCCGGCATCGACCGTGAATTGCACGAACTCCTGTGCCAGCGCGTCAGCTGCCGGCGCGTCCTTGATCGTCATGGATTCCCTGGGCTGTGCAGCATGTTCCGACTCGTCACCCTCAACCTCAACGGCATCCGCTCGGCGGCGACCAAGGGTTTCGTCGAGTGGGCTGAGCAGGTCGGCGCCGATTGTATGGGCGTGCAGGAGGTTAAGGCCCAGCAGGAGCACGTGGTTGACCGCTTCGATCGCGTGGCCGGCATGCACGGGCACTTCCAGCTGGCGCAGAAGAAGGGCTACTCGGGCGTGGGCCTGTACACGCGCAAGGCGCCAAGCGAGGTGATCCTCGGCTTCGACCGCCAGGAGTTCGACGCCGAAGGCCGTTATGTCGAGGCGCGCTACGACACCGCGAAGCGTAAGTTCAGCGTCATCAGCTGCTACTTCCCCAGCGGCTCATCGGGAGAAGAACGTCAGGCAGCCAAGTACCGCTTCCTGGCCAGGATCTACCCGCACCTGGTGAAACTCAAGGCCGAGCGCGAGTTCATCCTGGTCGGCGATGTGAACATCGCGCACCACGAGATCGACCTGAAGAACTGGAGGAGCAACCAGAAGAACAGCGGCTTCCTGCCCGAAGAGCGCGCCTGGCTGACCCGGCTGCTCGACCAGGCCGGCCTGGTCGACGTGTTCCGCACCCTGAACCAGCGGCCCGAGCAGTACACGTGGTGGAGTCAGCGCGGCCAGGCCTGGGCCAAGAACGTCGGCTGGCGCCTGGACTACCACCTGGCCACGCCTGGCGTCGCGGAAAAGGCCAAGCGCGAGCAGATCGTGCTCGACCCGCGCTTCTCGGACCACGCGCCGCTGCTGATCGACTACGACTTCAAGCTCTGAGCTCATGTGGGCGAGGTGAATAAGTCACACGCTGCGGTGGCCGGATTCACCGCCTGCCACGACCCTCGGCCCCTAGCCTTGTGTTCATCCGCTGACCTGGATGTACAAGAGGAGTCCGATATGTTTGACCTGATGGCCCCATCGACCGCGACCGCCGCTGCCGCGGCGGTGCCCCTGCCCACGGCGACGCCGTGGCTGGCCCTGATGCTTGACGAGATCGACTACGGCATGCTGCTGCTGGCCGATGGCACAACGGTGCTGCATGCGAACCATGCGGCCCGCAACGAGCTTGATGCGACGCACCCCCTGCAACTGATCGGCGGCGACTTGCGCGTGGCGCGTGCGCAGGATCTGTTGCCGCTGCGCGAGGCCCTGCTGGGTGCGCGCCAGCGCGGCCTGCGCCGCCTGGTCAACCTGGGCGAAGGCGCGCAGCGAGTCAGCGTCGCGGTTGTGCCGCTGGCCGCGGTTGCCGGCGACGATGAAACCCCGCGCCTGACGCTGTTGGTGTTCGGCAAGCGCCAGGTCTGCGAAGCGCTGTCAGCGCATTGGTTTGCGCGCAGCCATGGCCTGACGCCCGCCGAAGCGCGTGTGCTGGCCGCCCTGTGCGAGGGCCAGCGTCCGAGCGAAGCGGCCGCGGCACAAGGCGTCGCACTCTCGACCGTTCGCACGCAGATCGGCAGCATCCGGGCCAAGACAGGCGCTGAGAGCATTCGCGCCTTGGTGCGCCAGGTGGCGGTTCTGCCGCCGCTCGTCGGCGCCTTGCGGAGCTCGGTTTTGCACTGAGTGTGTCCAGGCTGCGGCTACCATCGCCGCGAAGGTCGGGCCTCACGCCCGGCTTCGCGTCCGATGGCCGTTACCCCGTCCGCAGCAAACGACCCGTCCGCATTGCCCGAGGCCCTGCGCGCCCTGGCCGCGCGCGGCGTTCAGCGCAGCTACCGCAAGGGCACCCTGATCATCGAGGAAGGCAGCCACGGCGACACCCTGTACCTGCTGCTGCGCGGCCGCGTCAAGGCGTTCTCGAGCGACGCCCGTGGCCGCGAATTGACCTATGGGGTCTACGGCGCTGGCGACTACTTCGGCGAGATGAGCCTGGACGGCGGCCCGCGTTCTGCCAGCGTCATCGTCGAGCAGGCCTGCACCTGCGCCGTGCTGACGCGCCAGAGCCTGCGCGACCACATCGCCGCCGAACCCGAGTTCGCGTTCGAACTGATAGGGCGCGTGATCCTGCGCGCGCGGCTGGCAACGCAGAGTGCGCGCAGCATGGCGCTGCTGGATGTGTATGGGCGGGTGGTGCAGTTGCTGGAGTCACTGGCGGTCACGCAGGCCGATGGTTCACGCTTGATCTCGGAACGCCTGACCCACGCTGACATAGCGGCGCGGGTCGGGTGCTCGCGGGAGATGGTCAGCCGACTGATGAAGGACTTGGAGCGGGGTGGGTACCTTCGCGGCGAGGGAGACGGACTCGTCATCGAGGTGTCATTGCCTGCCCGTTGGTGATGCTGCCGTTGCCTGGCGACGCTCTCAGGGCAGGCGAGGCAACCAAAACCCGTCGTCCGGATGAGCGTCGCGCCCAGGAATCGTTCCCGGCAGTCGCCGAACATCGCCGGCTGGCGGCTCGAAGCCATTCTGAATGACGCGCCTCGTGTAGTACGCAGCTGACACGCTGGTGCCGGACAGGCGCACTTCGTCGCCACTCTGAACGGCCGCCCCGGGCAGGCCCTCATCGCCGAGTTGGAGGCTGCACGGTGCAAGTACTTCCGGGCCTGGAAGCGTCGACTCTCCCTGCCGCGTGAGATATCGGTCGCGACCGGCCAGGTCCCGACCTGGACCGGTACCCGACATCGAGGCAACTGGCCCCTCGGCGAGGGCGTCAGCGTTGTCATGTACGTGGACACCGCCGACAACCTTCGTGAAGCGCCCATGCGCGATGCTATTGAGGGTGCCCGTCTCCTCGACATGGCTGAGAAAGTAGGCTTGACGAGGGCCGGCTTCATTGCCGAACACAGGGTCATCCCGTTCGCACCATGCGTTGAGGAGGACAGGCGCGGCGCCGACATTCATCACTTCGATGCGCCACGTACCGTATGGTCCCGTCTGACGTTCTCCATCGGAGGAGGTTGGGGCCGTGGCAAGGAGGAATAGCGCACCGCTCTCAGACTGACACGGGCGCCCTGCGCCGATCAACAGGGCGACGGTGGACGGCCCCTGGGTCAGTCGAACGGCCTGGCCGGCAACAACCCACGGCGAAGTATCTCCGTCAGGCGTGACAACGCGGACTTTCAGGCTAGTTGGATCGGCGACCCACAGCTCAACGAAAGAGTCGCTTGGGTCGTCGGGCACGTTTACCCATTGCAGCGTTCGCGTTTCACCAACGTTCAGATCGATCTGCGCATGCACCTCACGATCGAGCGCGTTCCCGCTGGGCAGCACTATGTGCAGTCGCTGTGACCCACTTGCGTCGCGGTGACCGTCGAGGAGTTCGTCGAGAGCACACTCCAGGATGGAGGTGCCGTCATGCGGACCACAGTTCGAACCGTAGCTGAGGTTGATCACACCACGTGCCCCAGTTGCGACGTGGGCCGCGACAAAGTGAACTGCGTCTAGCACCTGCGCGCGTAGCAGACCGGAGACCTGCACCCCGTTCACGTAGCGAGGCAGCTGTGCAAACACGATGGCAGCCTCGTGGTGTGACCCGGGATCGTCGACGTGCCGCGTCCGGTCGGGAAACCCGGTCGCGATGTCCATTACATGGGCACCGTGAGTCGAAAAGCGTCGAATCGCCTCATAGTCCGCGTAGCGATAGGCGGTGTCCTCGTCCAGCACGACTCCGGACGGCGAGCAGTCTCGTTCAAACTTCTCCAGGTCCGACGCGTCAACGACGCGTCCGCGCACAAAGCGCGCATTAGGCTTCCATCCCAATGTCGGGCGCCCGGTCGGTGGATCCTCCTCAAGCAGCGGATTCCACAAGGCCTGTATGCGGCCCTTGCCCGCCTTGTCTCGAAGACTCTTGTGCAGGAACGGACACCCATAGTCGACGAACCCGACCAGTGGACCATCGACGGGTTTGATCGCTGGCGGCGGCCGGTCGCCTGACTCGAAGATCGTTGAATCGGGACTTGCAAAGCCGACGCTCACTTCGTACCGCGCAACCCAATCGTCGCCCTCGAGCACGGCACGATGGAGCTTTGTCAGCGCGTCAGGCTCGGTGCAGGTGGCCGTGAGGTAGCGGGCCATCTTACCGTCGGGCAACGTCAGATGGCGATAGTGCCAAGTCACCAACAAGCCAAGCTGCTTCAGGTGCGACGCGGCCTGCGCGGCATAGGGCTGCGTCAATTCAACGATCAGAACTGGGCCACCAGCTTTGTCGTCACGGCCGGGAAATCCAGTGAAGTCAAGCCACGCAAGGTACGGGTCGAACCGATCGGTCTTGCGGTGCCCACTCCAATCGATGCCCAAGGCGCCCGGGCCGGCCAGTGACCAAGTCGACGCCCCCGCCACTTCAGGCCTCCGGCGTAAAGCCGACAGAGGTCCACTCCTCGCAGGCCTTTGTCCACATGTGCGCCATCACTGGGTCTGGCGCCGCGCCGGACACGGCGGTGCCGAGTGCCAGCCAGGCGTTCGGTTTGTCCATGCTGTCTCTCAAGGGGTTGAAGTCGAGGAATTCCAGATCCTTGGCGTTGCCACTGAAGGTCCGTGGTGTCCACTTTGCCGAAGCCTTTGAGCAACGCGACAGCACATACTCGGCCAAGGACTCTCCTAACACTTGACCGGCAACCGAATCGATCGGGTAGTGCAGGCCGGCGTAGACGCGGTTGTCGGCAATGCTCTTTGCCTGTCTTTGCAATGCCACATGCATCCCGCTGTCCACCGCTTGCCCCAGCATCGCGCGCAGAAGTCGCGCGGCCATGAAGGCCTCGGTGGCATGGCCACTCGGAAACGCGGACCACCCCGGCGTCTGGAGAATCGGTTGCACGTGTGCCGACAGCTCATTGGGGCGCGGAACACCGAGCACGTGTTTGAATCGGTGGCAGACCTGCATGGCGAAATGCAATGCAACGCCGAGAAATTCGAAGCTGCGGCGGTTGCCCCAGGGCGACAACGGCACCAGGCTGCTCCAGAACGGGACTTGAGGCAGTATCTGCGACAACACCTCGGGCGCGCGGTGTCGGCGGCCGTCGTGTCGTGCGTGGTCGACGACCTTCACAAGCTGCTTGTCAAACACACTGCGAACTGGGCGCGCGAGCGTCACCACAGGTTGCCAGGAGACAGTCAGTGCGCCGCCCTTGAGCGCTGCGTCGGGCACTTCCAGGTACGACAACGCTGCCGTGAGGATGCCGGTCGGGTTCGTGTCAGCTCCGAAGTGAAGTGACCTGTGCAGCGCTTGCAGTGCAACATGGGCCCGCACCTCGGGCTGCCACCGTTCCATGTGCTCTGGTCTCGGCGCGGGCAACTCCGTGTCAGCAAATCCGCTGCCTGACTTGCGTACCCACGGCACAGCGTCATTTGGAGGCAATGAGCGCGCACGGCCCCGAATGAGCGCATCGGTCAGCAACGGATCTCCGGAGAATCCGGCAACTGCTCCGAGCCCCGCCGGACTGCCATACAACGCCATGCTGGTCATCGACGTCATGGAAGTCATGCTCGTCATGCTGGTCAACTCGCTCACTGCAGCTCTCCTCTGGTTGGGTCAGTCGGGTAAGCCCGCCGCGTGCAGTGCGTCGGCATACGTTCTTGCGTGCGGCGCGTCGCGCCCCGGGTAGCGTTCGAGGTATTGCGCCACCGTCAGTGTCGGCTCCGACTCGCGCATCAGCGCCATCGTGCGCCGGGCATCGTCCGGCTGGCCGCTCAACATCTGGGCGATCGTCATCACCCGGTACGTCGGTGTGTGGCCGCGATGCACCCGCAGTGACGATTGCGCCAGCGTGATCGCCTCGGCGTATCGCGCATCAGCCAGCATGGCGGCAGCCGCCAGCGACTCGAAGTAGTAGCGCATCGGGTCGAGCGGCGACAGCGCCAGGGCGCGCTGTGCCGCAACGGCAGCCTCTGGGCCCCGGCCCTGCCAACTGCGCAATGTAGCCATGTAGAGCCATGCCAGCGACTCGCTAGGATTGCAATCCAGTGCCTGCGCATACGATGCTTCGGCCTTGACCAAGTCATGTTCGTTGAAGGCCTGCACCAAGCCACGCAGGGACCAGGCCGAGCCGCTGTCTGCGTCACGCTCGATGGCTTGGTCGGCTCGACGACGAGCCTCCTCGCGCTCTCGCTGTGGAACGGTGGCGAGGCCGCGAATCATGCGCAGCAAATGCCACTTGGCAAGCCAGGTGTAGCCAGCGCCGTGACGCGGCTCGCGGTCAATCAGTGCGTCCAGCACGACACGAGCGCGGTTGAAGTCGTCCAGCGCCGTGCAGTGCAAGAGGCCGATCGAACCCAGCAGCAGCGTATACGCCTCCAGGTTGGGCAACGGACGCGAGCGCACACGGCGCGATTCGCTGGCCAGCATGGCTTGGTGCGCACCCATTGCCAACAACTCGAGCGGCGCACTTGGATGTTCAAACAGCGCGCCCACGGTACAGGCATGGCGTTGAGCCCAGATCACGCCGCCGTTCAGTGAATCGCAAAGCTCAACGTCGATGACCGCGCGGCCGCCGTCCAGCGCAAAGCTGCCCGAGACCAGGTACTTTGCGCCGAGCAATAGTCCGCTCTGGCGCGCATCGAGCTTGCGTTCACCGACGGCGCGCGTTGAGAGGCGCGACAAGACCTTCAATTCGGGCGCGAGGGACAAGGTCGAGATCAGGCTGTCGGCGATGAAGTCGCCGAGCAACGCATCCTGCGCACGCCCCGCGGTGCAGAGCAACGGCAAGACGGCGACACAAAGAGCGATGTCGGTGGCCCGCGAGAAGATGTCCGGTGCGCGATGGATGGACCGAAGCGCAAATGCATGAACCGACGATTCGACATGTTTGAGCCAGCACGGCCCGAGGTCTTCGATCTCCGCATCCAGACCGTCGACGATTTCGTCTCTAACTGTCGCCGTGACGGCGACGCTGCCAGGGGCAGCAAGCGCTGCCACGCGGGCCGCGAGGTTGACGCCAGCGCCGTAGACGTCCAATTCGTCGACGACGACATCCGCCACATGGATACCGATGCGCAACTGAATGGCCGCCGCCTCGTCGTGCGTGGCATTGCCAGTGGCGATGTTCTGCTGAAGCGCCAGCGCCGCCGTCACCGCCTGCGGCACGCCCGCAAACTCCAACAGCATTCCGTCGCCCAGACTCTTCACCAGCCGCCCCCCGTGCGCAGGCAGCACCTCGGCGCGCACCTGATTGACGAACCGTCGCCACCGGTCGATGAAGCCGGATTCGTCCTCCTGCATCAATCGAACCGACTCGACGACATCCACCACGACGATGGCACGCCGCGCCCGCTGCAGCTCGGGCAGCGGCCACGGGTCCTGCGTCGTGGTCGTCGACATCCTGCAGATGTTTCAAGTTGTACGCATCCGCATTCTGGGGGATGCGCATGCGCTGCGCCGCACGACGACGCACAAATAGATCGCCCCACGCCCCCGCAG
>JAZKIW010000088.1:8715-27688 GCA_040384625.1 Pseudomonadota bacterium
CTGCAAGGCGCCACGGCCTGCTACGACCTGAACGACAACGCGGCCTGCGATAGCGATGAGCCGGCTTCGGCAACCGCCAGTGACGCGGGCGGCAACTTCACGATCAGCGTGCTCGAGGCCGATGCCGGCGAGCATCGCACCATCGTCAACGTGCCGGCGACGGCCATCGACGCCGACACCGGCCTGGCGGTTGGCTCGGCTTTCACCATGATCGCACCGGCCAGCGGAGCGTCCGGTGCGCAAAGCCTGTTCGTCAGCCCGCTGACCACCCTGGTCCAGCAGCAGATGGACGCGACCGGCCAGACCGTGGTGCAGAGCAATGACTTCATCCAGGCGTTGCTGGGCCTGGCCGTTGCGCCGCTGTCGGACTACACGACCACCAACACCGTCGACAACGCCAAGATCGCCAACGCCGCCAAGCTGGTGTTGCAGGCGCAGCGCCAGCAGGCCACCGCGGTGGCATCGGCACTGGGGCAAATGGATGTCAGCGGTGCGTCGATCACGCAGGTTGATCTGGATCGCGCGGTGCTTGGCCGTGTGATCGAGGGGCTGCCAGCCATTGGCGCCGCGGCGGCCGATCCGGCGGTGCTGGCACTGAGCGGCATCGCGCGCGAAGACCGGCTTGCGGCTGCCGCCGCAGGGGTCGTGGCGCAAATCGGATTCACGCCGGAGCAGGCCAAGTTCGCGATCGGGCTGCCTAGGCTGCCGCAGGCGCAGGCTTCGGCCACACCGACAGAGGGGGCCAACATGGTGGCGCTGCAGTACGGCAACGCCGCTGATTGGTTCTTCCGCTACAACGCCAGCACGGCCGCCGACAACACACCCGACGCCAATGGCAAGACGCGCTCGTACGCCGTTCGTATCCGCATGGCGCCCTACGCGTACCAGCCCGGCCAGGGCGTGGCCACTGCGGCCTCGAGGACCTTCAATCCAGAGTTGCACTGGAATGGAACCGCCTGGGGCACCTGCGAGGTCGGCGACCGCGACATCAACACGCCGCGCGACGCCCTCGGCCGTGCCACCTACGCAACGTGCAACAACTTCGAGAGCGGCTTCAGCCAGCGTGGCGAGATCGACATCGCCGGCCAGACGCTTGCCAGCGTGTGGACCAACCGCATCGTGCCCGAGGTTGCCAAGACCAACAGCCTGGGCGCTTGGACCTTGCCCGACGTGGCGCTGCTCGGCACGACAGCCGTGTACCCGGCGGGCTCGCGCCTGTTCCTGCAGTCGAATACGACGACCGCGACGGCGCCGACCTACAACACCAGCGACACCAACCGCGTCGTCGTCTTCTCCGACGCCGTGGCCCAGGGTGGCGACGCGCGTGTAAGCACCGTGGCCTGCTCCAACGCGGGTACCGGGGTGCTCGCTGTCAGCCTCGAAGAAGTGGTGGCTCGCAATCCTGGCAAGCCCTGCATCTTCAATCAGGCGACGAATGCCGACGGCACCAGCTTGAACCCGAACGAGGCCTGGGGTCCCTCGACCGCGAGCTTGGGCAGCATCCCCAACGGCAACACCTTGCCGGCTGGCACTGGCAATTACTACACGACGACGGCACCGCTCCGCGTGGCCTTCACCGGCACCGGCAATGCAACGACGTACTACCGTTGCTACGAGCGGCGCACGCCCGCATCGAACCGCAACTGCACGCCAATAGGCACCGGCAGCTACAGCATTGCGACGTTGGGTGATGCGCGCGTGATGAGCTTCGCCAACCTGCCAGCGGAAGCGGTGGGCCTGAACTCGACGCGGGTCTTTGTCGAACGCGGCGGTGCGGTCTACTTCGGGTTCAAGAACAAGGTCGGCGCCAACTTCACCTCGGTGCGCCTGAACCTGCCGGCAGCCAATGCCCTGCTGTTCCAGCTGCGCATGCCGGCCATTCAGGTGCTCGACGCGCCGCAGCCGCTCACCGGCAGCAAGGGCACCACGGCAGCGACGCTCAAGGGCGCGTGGGCCGTGGTCGAAGGCAACACCGCCGCGGTTCTTCGCTTTGGCGACAACGGCGAGTACCTGATGGCGCAGGCGAGCCCGCCGGACTCCGGTGGCCGGCCGGGGTTCGAGTTGGGTTGGTTCGAGTTCGACCCGACGACCAGCAAGGGAGGCATGCTGCAGGCGCTGGACAGCAACGGCGAGTGGGGCTTCTCACACCCGCTGCCGGCGACGGTGGATGGCATCACTAGCATCACCGACACGGCCATCAACTTTGCCGACGGCCTGAGCATTGCGCGGCTGCCGAACGAGCCGAATGGCATCGTCGGGATGTGGGCCCTGGGCTCGGCCACCGACCTGAAGGCGACGCATTTCGTGTTCTTCGCCAATGGCAAGGTGTTGTCGATCCATCCGGCGGAAAGCGAGGGAAGCTGTGCCACCAACCGCCAAGGCCCACCGGGCATCGAGTGGTCGGACTACACCTGGAACGCCGGCACGGGTGCGCTGCGGATCTTCAACAAGATCCACGACACCTCCGGCTGTACCGGGGCCTTCGACTCCGCCGCCGCCGTGCCCAACACCGAGGCCAATCTGGTGATCACGCTGGCGGCCGACAAGCAGACCTTCACCGTTCCGGTAGACGGCGGTGCGGTCACCGTAACCTTCCACCGCATCGCGCCCAATCCGTAGCGCGACAGGGGAGCAAGAGAAGCCGGGCCTGCGGGCCCGGCTTCGTTTCAGCAGCCTTGTCAGCCCGCCGCCTTCGCCGGCGGCCCGTAACGCCGTGGCGGCTTGTCGGCGCCGGTATAGATCGACGCCACCTTGGGCAGCTTGGCCTGGATGTCTTGGATGCGTGTGGCCCCGCTCGGGTGGGTCGACAGGAAGGGCGGCGGTGCACCCTTGCCGGTGGCCAGCATCTTCTGCCACAGCGTCACGCCGGCCTTCGGGTCGTAGCCGGCGCGAGCGGCCAGCTCCATGCCGACGATGTCGGCTTCGCTCTCGTCCTCGCGGCTGAACTTCAGCGTCAGCAACTGGCCCCCCATGTTGAGCAGGGTGTCGCCGGCACTGCCCAGCCCCAGCAACGCCGACAGCACACCGGCGCCGATGCGCGTGGCCGCCGTCTTGCCCATGCGCTCGCGCGCGTGCTCGCGCAGCGCATGGGCCACCTCGTGGCCCATGATCGCGGCCACTTCGTCGTCGTCGAGCTGCAGCTGCGACAGGATGCCGAAGTAGAAGGCGATCTTGCCGCCGGGCATGCAGAAGGCGTTCAGCTCCTTGCTGCCGAGCAGGTTGACTTCCCAGCGCCACTGCTTGGCGCGCGGGTTCCAGGATTCAGTGAACGGAATGATGCGTTGCGCAATCGCGCGCAGGCGCAGCAGCTGCGGGTGGTTGTCCGGCGCCAGCGCGCGCTGGTCGGCGGCGCTGCGCATCATCTGCGCGTACTGCTGTGCGGCGGCCTGCTCCACCTGCTCGGCCGGCACCAGCTTGCTGAAGCGACTTTGGTCGCCGACGTCGGCGCGCACACCGCTGTCGGCCGGCTGGGGTTGCTGGGCCCATGCCGATGGCGCGGGCCACGCCACTGCTGCGCCGCCTGCCAGCAGTGCGGCGCCGACGCGGCGCCGCGAGTGCAGTGAACACGCGCAGCGCGCAGCGTGCGGCAGGTCCAGCGCGGCATCGGTGCGGAAATCGTCTATCGCCATCCATCGCCTCCGAAGGTGCAAGCTCATGCCTCGAGGGCGCGCACGCTGGCCCGCATCCACCACAGCATCAGCAACGCCGGCAGTGCGGCGATCGTCGACACGATGAAGAAGGCCGGCCAGCCGATGCTCTCGGCCAGCACGCCCGCGAGCGGCCCGACCCAGACCCGGCCCACCGATGCAAAGGCCGACAGCAGGGCGAACTGGGTGGCGGTGAAGCGCTGGTTGCATAGGCTCATCAGGAAGGCCAGGAAGGCCGCAGTGCCCATGCCGCCCGACAGGTTCTCGAAGGCGATCACCATCAGCAGGCCACCGTCCACCGGGGTCGGCGCGGCGAGCGAGACGATGGCCCAGTCGAAGGCCGGGATCACCAGGCCCGGCATCAGGCCCTTGCCGCTGACGGCCAGCCACCAGAAGCCGACGTTGCTGGCCATCTGCAGGATGCCGAAGACCAGCAGAGCACGCCACAGGCCGAGCTTCAACATCAGCGCGCCGCCGATCAGCGCGCCCCCGATGGTCAGCCACAGACCGATGACCTTGTTGACCACGCCGACCTCGGCCGGGCTGAAAGCCATGCTTTTGAGCAGGAAGGGCGTCATCAGCGAGCCGGCGAAGGCATCGCCCAGCTTGTAGAGCACGATGAAGACCAGGAAGGCCACCGCGCCGGTCTGGCTGAAGTAGTTGCGCAGCCCCGACAGCAGGGTCTCGAACTTCGCCCGCCGTGCGGCCCAGGCCGCGAGCGGCAGTGTGATGCCGATGCCCAGCAGCAGCGAAACGAGGTCGGCCCAGCGGCCCTGCAGGGCCGCGCCGAGCGTGCTGCCCTGCCACAGCGGCGCCATGAGTCGGCGCACCAGGGGCGCGACGGCCTGGTCGGTGAACACATAGCCCACGATCACGGCGACAACGACCGCGAGGAAGCCGAGCAGGTCGTGGCGGATCGCGACGCCCGTGGCCGGGGCGGCCGCTGGCGCCGCCAGCTTAGGCAGCAACGTGGCCGAGACCACGGCGGCGGCCACCATCAGCCCGGCCATCAAGCGGTAGACCTCGGGCCAGCTCCAGCCGCCGCCCTGTTGCGCGTCGGTCCAGATCAGCGCGATGCCGCCCGACAGGACCATCGCCAGCCGGTAGCCGGCCACCGCCAGCGACGCACCCAGGCCGCGCTCGTGCGCTGGCAGCAGGTCGGTGCGGTAGGCGTCGATGACCACGTCCTGCGATGCCGACATGAAGGCCACCGCCACGGCCAGCAAGGCGAAGGCCTGCGTCGCGCCTTTCGGCGACATGCCGGCGAGCAGGAACAGCAGCAGCGCCAGCAGCAACTGCGTGGCCACCAGCCAGCCGCGACGCCGCCCGAGCAGGGGCAGGTCGAAGCGGTCCATCAACGGCGCCCACAGGAACTTGAAGGTGTAGGGCAGGCCGACCAGGCTGAGGAAGCCGATCGTGGCGACATCGAGGCCTTCGACCGACAGCCAGGCCTGCATCGCCTGCCCAGTCAGCGCCAGCGGCAAGCCCGACGCGAAGCCGAGGATCGTGACGACGACAAAGCGGTGTGCCGCAGCGGCACGCTGCGCGGCGCTGCGGGGCAAGGCGTCGACAGCGGGGGTGGCGGGCGGCATCGGGCTGATTCTAGGCAGGCGATCGAGGCGCCCGCCCGGTACCCCGGCCGTGGCTCAGCGCGCCGGCGCGCTGGCGGCGGGCATCGGCGCCGGCTGCTGCTTGTAGATCGCCTGCGCCAGCGCCAGCAGGCGCTCCTTTGGCAGGGCACCGACCAGGGCATACCCCGCGCCGGCCTCGACCCAGTAGAACTCACCGAGCTCGCCCTGCTGGCGGTAGCTGAAAGCCGTTGGGGCAGCGGCGTCGGGTTTGCGCAGGTAGACGGTGACACGCTGCTTGGGCGCGGCGGTGTCGAGACTTTCGTACATCAACTGCGCACTCTTGCCGCCGGCGTCGGGCAGCAGGCGCCCGCCCATCAGCTCGAAGCCTTCGTCGCGCAGGTCGAACAGCTTGACCGGGATGTCGATGCGCCGCGTCAGCCAACGCGCCAGGTGTTCTTCCTGGGCCTTGACCTCGATCGGGTGGCGTGGCTCGGCAACGTAGACGCTGTGGGCCAGCGCGGCGCGCTGGATCCAGCCGGCGGGCGTGCCGGCCTGCGACGTGGCCAGGGTCTCGGCGAGCGTGGCGGCAACACGCCGGTCCTGCCATTGCCACATGCCGCCGGCCCCGACCAAGGCGCCGGCCAGCAGCAGGCCGGCGACCATCGCGGCCTGGGCCCAGCGCGGGTGCGGGCGTTGCCGCCAGACACTGCCCGCCAGTGCAGCCGGCACCGGCTCGACCAGGATCGGATCGAGGCGGGCACGCAGGGCGTCGCGGTCGGCTGCCCACAAACGCACCCGAGCGGCCATGTCGGGTCGATCGCGCAGCCAGGCATCGACCTGGGCACGGCGCTCGGAGTCGAGTTCGCCGTCGAGCCAGGCGCTGAGCTCGGTGTCGCTGAAGTCGTCGGAGCGGGGCATGGGCATTCCTCGTGCGGCGCTAGACCACGCGGCGCAAGTCGGGTTTGATGGCCGAGCGCGCGGCGCCGACGGCGGCAGTGCCGTCGAGCCATTCACGCATCGCCACCCGGGCGCGGCTGACGCGCGACATCACCGTGCCGGCGGGCACCTGCAGCACCTCGGCGGCTTCGGCATAACTGAGTTGCTCGACCAGCACCAGCAGCAGGGCGCTGCGCTGGTCGAGCGTCAGGCGTTCGAGCGCAGCGCTCAGGTCCAGGCGCAGCCCCGCGTCGCTGCCCTGGGGTTGCATCTGGTCGAGCACTTCGGTCACGCGCTCCGGGGGCAGCACGTCGAGGCGGCGCTCGCGGCGCAGCCCGTCGAGGTGGGCGTTGTGGGCGATCGACAGCAGCCACAGCACGATGTCGCGTCGCGGGTCGAACTGGCGCCAGTGGCCGAGCGCGCGCTCGAGCACGTTCTGCACCAGGTCGTCAGCGTTCTGCGCATCGAACACCAGCGATCGCGCATAGCGCCGCAGGCGCGGGATCGCGGCGAGCAGTTGCTGGCGGAAGGCGGGTGGGGCGCTCACACAAAGGCTTACGACGTGGAGGGAGTGATTATTCCGCGCCGCACCTCGGGGCCATCCGCTTGGGGGGCGCGAGCGCCGCGAATTGGAGCTGTCATTCCACGTCGGTGAAGTGCCACCAGGCGGCCTTGAACGGGTGCCGGATCAGGTGCTTGACGTGCGCGTGCGAGAGGTCGGTCTCGATCGGGTGCACGTGGGCGATATAGGGCACGTAGGCCAGCATCAACCGGGTCGCCTCATGCATCACGGCCAGGCGCTCGGGGCCGTCGGACATCAGGCTCTGGCGCTGGTAGAGCGCGTCGAAAGCCGGCAGCCTGAAGCGCGCGTCGTTGCTCTGTTCGGCGTTGGGGCCGTAGGCCAGGCCGAGAAAGAATTCGCCGTCAGGGCCCTGACTCCAGTTGAAACCCCACATCTGCAGCTGGCCGGCCAGCGAGCGCTTGATCAGTTCGCCGAAGGGCGCGATCTCGAAAACGATGCGCAGGCCGATCGCGTGCATGCGCTTTTGCCACAGCTCGTTGAGCTGGCGCGACCGCTGGTCCTGGCTCGACGCTCGGCGCAGCAGCAGTGCCTGGCCGCCGGGATGGCGGCGCCAGCCATCGCCGCCGCGCGCATAGCCGTAGAGGTCGAGCAGGGCGTTGGCGCGCGCCGGGCTGGCCTCGCTCATCTCGCTCTTCAGGGCCGGATCGAAACCGACGTTGTGCGGCGGAATCATCGACTGCGCCGGCAAGGCCTGGCCGTTGTAGAAGAGGCGGATGTCGGCTGCGTTGTCGCAGCCCAGCGCGATGGCGCGCCGCAACGCGATCTTGACCGGCGTGTAGCCACCGACCTGCGGGTCGTCGAAGTTGAAGTAAGTGTGCGTGACGCTGGCGGAAAGTGTGCGGCGCGCATGCACACCACGCTTGGCCAGGTACGGCGCAAGCTTGCCGCCCGGCATGGCCAGCGGCGCGAACGCCGGCGGCAGACGGATCGTGTCGATCTCGCCGCCGACGAAGGCCAGCCAGCGCGGTTGGGACTCTTCGATCACGCTGACCTCGATGCGGTCGACGAGGGGCAGGCGTCGACCGGCCAGTTCATGCGCCGTGCTGACGGCCTCGGCGTCGCCCGCCGGCGCCACGCTGTCGAAGCGCAGCTCGCGAAAGCGTGGGTTGCGCTCGAGCACGATGCGCGAACTGCGGCGCCATTCGGCCAGCCTGTAGGGGCCGGTGCCGACCGGATGCGCCATCAGGTCGGCGGCATAAGCCTCGACCACCTCGCGCGCGACCGCGCCGGCATTCTGCGACGCGCCGAACACATGCACGAAGCGAGGCGCCGGTGCGGCCAGGCGGACTTCGAAGCGGTAGCGGTCAAGCGCGCGCAGGCCGTCGACCTCGGTGTCATAGTCGAAGGCCGAACGCGCGGCCAGCGCCTTCTTGCGCAGCTCGCTCAGGCCGAGCAGCCGCGCGTTCTCATACAGGTACAGGCGCTCGCTCTTCAGCGCCGGGTCGTAGAAGCGCTTGACGCTGTAGACGTAGTCGGCAGCGGTCAGCTCGCGCGGGCGGCCTTTGAACACCGGGTCGTCTGCGAACAGGATGCCCGGCCGGATGGTGAAAACGAAGTGCCTGAAGTCGGCCGACACGACGGGCAGGGCGGCGGCCGTCAGCGGCACCAGCTGGGCCGGACTGGCCAGCGCGTCGTAGGCCAAGGGCGCTTCGAAGATCAGGTCGACGATGGTCAGCGACGAGTTGTCGCTGACCTGTGGTGCATCGAAGCCGACCTCGGCGGCGATGAACGCGGTGCGCAGGCGCTTCGGTGCTGCCGCGTAGGCAGCGCTGCTGGACAGCGAGGCGAGCGAGGCGAACGTTGAGCAAGCGCCGGCGGCGAGCAGTTCGCGGCGCTGCATCGCTCGGCCCGCGGCCCTACTTGGCGGGCTTCAGGCGGGTATCGATGTCGACCATGTGCCACCACTCCTGCCAGAACAGCGGCCGCCGGTAGCCCAGCACCCAGGGGTAGAGCATGTCGGTCGAGATGCGGTGCACCGTGCTCTTGTAGGGCGCGTAGGCAGCGGTGATCATCTTCGCGCGGCGGAACAGCTCGATCCGCTCGGGTCCGTCGGGCAGGGTGTCCATCTTGTCGTAGATGGCATCGAATTCCGCATTCTTGAAGCGCGCCAGGTTCTGGCTGCCGGCTTGCGGGCCGTGGAAGCGCTGGAAGGCCCCCTGGCCGTCGGGGTCTGCGGCCGAACTGGCGAGCGACCAGACCTGGAGCTTGCCGGCGCGCGCGGCTTTCAGGTGCTCGGCCCACTTGGCGGTCGCGAAGGTGGTGCGCACGCCGATCGCGTCGAGGTTCTTCTTCCAGATGGTGTCGTACTCACGGTTGATCTGCTCCGGCTGGGTCGAGCGCACGATGACCAGGGGCTTGCCATCGGGCATGTCCCGCCAGCCGTCGCCGTCGCGGTCGACATAGCCGTAGAGATCGAGCAGAGCCTTGGCGCGCGCCGGGTCGTACTCGCTGTTCTCGCTCTTGTAGGCCGGGTCGTAGCCGTACAGGTTCGGCGAGACCGGCGACTGCGCCGGGATCGCCTGGCCGCGGCGGATGACGCGGATCTCTCGCTCCAGGTCCTGCGAAAGGTTGATCGCGCGGCGCAGCGCGATCTTGTCGGGCGTGTAGCCGCCCACGACCGGGTCTTCCATGTTGTAGTACACGAGGCCGCTGTCGGAATTGACCTGCCGCTTGGCCTGGATGCCGCGCTTGGCCAGGAAGGGGGCGATCTTGCCGTTCGGCATGGCCTGGGTGATGAACTCGCCCGGCACGGCGCCGGTCTGGCCCGCGATGGCATCGAGCTGGCCGTTCAGGAACGACAGCCAGAACGGCTGCGCCTCGTCGATGATGGAGACCTGCACCTCGTCGATCATCGGCAGCTTGCGGCCCTTGAACTGGGCCAGGATGGCCTGGCCCTCGGCATCGTCGGCGGCCGGCTCGGCGTCGTAGCGCACGTCGCGGTAATCGGGACTCTTCTCCAGCACGATCAGCGAGCTGCGCCGCCATTGCTTCAGACGGAAGGGCCCGGTGCCGACCGGGTGCGCGGCAACCTGGTCGCCATAGAAGTCGACCACTTCGCGTGCCTGTGCGCCGAGCAGATCGGAGCCGGCGATCGAGGTCAGGAAGCGCGGCCGCGACTGTTCGAGCTTGAACTGGATGGTGTGCCGGTCCAGGGCCCGCACGCCCTCGATCGGGCGGCTGTAGTCGAAGGGCTTCTTGGCGGCGATGCCTTCCTTGCGCAACTCGACCAGGCCGACCAGGCCGAAGGTCTCGACCCAGGACCACAGCTGGCTCTTGTTCGCCGGGTCGGCGATGCGCTGGAAGGCGTAGACGTAGTCCTGCGCCACCATCTCGCGTTTCTGACCCTTGAACGCCGGGTCGTCGGCGAAGTAGATGCCGGGCTGGATGCGGATGGTCCAGGTACGGTAGTCGGCCGAGACCTCGGGCATGCCCAGCGCCGTCAGCGGCTTTATCTTGGCCGGCCGCGCCAGGTGGTCGTAGGTGTACAGCGCTTCGAAGATGTGCGGCGTGATGGTGCGCGAGTAGAGGTCGCTGATCATCGACGGGTCGAAGCCGGTCTCGGCGCTGCGGAACGCGACGCGCAGCACCTTCTTGGGCTCGGCGCCGTTTTGCGCCTGGGCGCCGAGGGCCAGGCTCAAGCCCAGCGCGAGGGATATCAGCAGCTTCATCGTTTGACTCTCTGGCTGTCATCAAGGTCGACCATGTGCCACCACTCCTGCCAGAACAGCGGGCGGCGGAAGCCCACCAGCCAGGGGTGCCACATGTCGGTCGAGATGCGGTGCACGTTGAACTTGTAGGGCAGGTAGGCCGCGGCGATCAGCTTGGCCTGGTGGAAGAGTGCCTGGCGTTCGGGCCCATCGGGCATGACCGACATCTTCTTGTAGATGGCATCGAACTCGGCATTCTTGAAGCGCGCCAGGTTCTGGCCGCCCCACTGCGTGCTGTCGTATCGCGCCAGGGCGCCCAGACCGTCGAGCTGCGCCGACGAGCCCCCGAGGGCCCAGACCTGCAGCTTGCCCGCGCGGGCCTGCTTCAACTGCTCGGGCCACTTGGCGACCATCGACGCGGTGCGGATGCCCACGGCATCGAGGTCCTTCTTCCATAAGGTCTCGAACTCGCGACTCAATTGGTCAGGCTGCGACGAGCGTTCGACGACGAGGGGCTTGCCGTCGGGTTGCTCGCGCCAGCCGTCGCCATCGCGATCGACATAGCCGTAGAGGTCGAGCAGAGCCTTGGCGCGCAAGGGGCTGTACTCGCTCATCTCGCTCTTGAAGGCCGAGTCGTAGCCGGTGGTGTGCGGGTTGGCCGGGGCCTGGGCCGGAATGGCCTGGCTGCGGTAGCCGATGCGGATCAGCTTGTCGATGTTGGTGGCCAGGCCGATCGCCCGGCGCAGCGCCACCTTGTCGGGCGTGTAGCCACCGACCACCGGGTCCTCCATGTTGAAGTAGACGTAGGCGCTGTCGGAGTTGACCTGGCGCTGCACGCGGATGCCGCGCTTGGCCAGGTTCGGAGCCAGCTTGCCGTTGGGCACGGCCTGGTTGACGAACTCCGCCGGCACCGGCCCGGCCTGGCTGCCGATGAAGTCGGTCTCGGTGTTCAGGAAGGCCAGCCACATCGGCTGCGTCTCTTCGATGATCGAGACCCGCACCTCGTCAATCATGGGCAGCTTGCGGCCCTTGAAGCGGGCCAGCAGGGCCTGGCCCTCGGCGTCCTCGGCGGCGGGCTCGGCGTCGTAGGTTTCGTCGCGGTAGTCGGGACTCTTCTCCAGCACGATCAGCGATGAGCGCCGCCACTGCTTGAGGCGGAACGGCCCGGTGCCGACCGGATGGCCATCGATCTTGTCGCCGTAGAACTCAACCACTTCGCGCGCCTGCGCGCCGAACAGGTCCGAGCTGGCCAGGGATTCGATGAAGCGCGGCCGCGGCTCCTTGAGCTTGAACTGCAGGGTGTAGCGGTCCAGCGCGCGCAGCCCGGCGATCGGGGCGCCATAGTCGAACGGTTTCTTGCCATCGAGCGCCGCCTTGCGCAGCTCAGTCAGGCCGACGAAGCCGACCTGGGCTTCCAGAAATCCCCACAGTGGACTCTTGTTGGCCGGGTCGGCAACGCGCTGGTAGGGGTAGATGAGGTCCTGCGCAGTGACTTCGCGCTTGTGCCCCTTGAACGCCGCGTCGTTCTGGAAATAGATGCCGGGGCGGACCTTGACGGTCCAGGTGCGGTATTCGTCGGCCACCTCGGGCATGCCGGCCGCCAGCAGCGGCTTGATCTTGGCCGGCCGCGCCAGGTGGTCGTACTGGTACAGGGCCTCGAAGATGTGCGGCGTGACTGTGCGTGAGTAGAGATCGTTGATCTTGGCCGGGTCGAAACTGGTTTCGGCGACGCGAAACGCGACCTTGAGTACCTTCTTCGGCCCCTCGGTCTGGGCCGCCGAGGCCAGGGGCAGCGCCAACAGCACCCCGAGCACGGCCGCCACGGCCCTGCCGGCCTGGGACGCCTTCACTTCACGCCCTTCGAGTCCAGGTCCACATAGCGCCACCAGTCGCGCATGAAGGGGTGCCGCTTGTACCCCGTCACCTGGGTGTGCAAGAGATCGGTGGCGATGCGGTGGCTCGTGACCTTGTAGGGCATGTAGGCCACGGTCAGGGCCTTTGCCTCCTGCATCAGGGCCTCGCGTTCCGGCCCGTCGGCGATGGTGTCGATGCGGGTGTAGAGCGCATTGAAGGCCGGCAGGTCGAAGCGCGCATGGTTGGCCTGGCCCTTGTTGGGGCCGTACATCAGGTCCAGGAAGTACAGGCCATCGGGGCTGGTGGCGCTCCAGCCCACGCCCCACATCATCAGCTTGCCGGCGCGGCTGGCCTTCAGTTGCTCCGGCCATTTGGCGATCTTGAAGTCCATCCTGACGTTGATCGCGTCCATCGACTTCTTCCACAACTCCTGCGACTGGCGCGACACCTGGTCCGGCTGGGCCGAATACTCCAGCACCAGCGGTGAGCCGTCGGGCAGGTCGCGCCAACCGTCGCCGTCCTTGTCGACGTAGCCGTACAGGTCGAGCAGGGACTTGGCGCGCGGCACGTCCTGGTCGCTCATCTCGCTCTTCCACTTCGGGTCGTAGCCCGACAGCAGCGGCGCGATCACGCTCTGCGCCGGGATGGCCTGGCCGCGGCGCAGCAGCTTGATCTCCTTGTCGGTGTCGTAGGCCAGCGCCACCGCGCGGCGCAGCGCGACCTTGTCCGGTGTGTAGCCGCCGACCACCGGATGCTCCATGCCGAAGTAGGCCAGCGTGGCGTCGACCAGGGGCACGCGTTCCATCTTCACGCCGCGCTTGGCCAGGTTCGGCGCCAGCTTGTTGTTCGGGATCGCGACGCTGGCGAAGTCGTTCGGCAGGCGCTCGAGCATGTCGTGCTCGCCGTTCAGGAAGGCCAGCCAGCGTGGCTGCTGCTCTTCGATGATGCTGACCTCGACCCGGTCGACCATCGGCAGGCGGCGGCCCTGCAGTTTCGCAGTGATCGCCTGCGCCGACGCATCGCCGACGCTGCCTTCGGCGGCATAGCGCTGCTCACGGAATCCCGGGTTGCGCTCGAGCACGATCCTGGCGCTGCGCTGCCAGCGCGCCAGCACGAAGGGCCCTGTGCCGACCGGGTGCTCCATCGCCTTGCCCGGGTAGGCCTCGATCACCTCGCGCGCGACGGCGCCGACGACCGCGCCGTCGGCGAGCTGGTAGTGGAAGCGCGGCGACGGTGCCGCCAGGCGGATCTCGAAGCGGTAGCGGTCGAGCGTGCGCAGGCCTTCGACTTCGGTGTCGTAGGGGAAGGGTTGCTTGTCTGCGATGGCCTTCTTGCGCAACTCCGACAGGCCGAGGATCTTGGCGTTCTCGAACAGGAACAGGCTTGGGCTCTTGAACTGCGGGTCGTAGTGGCGCTTGATCGAGTAGACGTAGTCGGCCGCCGTCAACTCGCGCTGGACGCCCTTGAACGCCGGATCCGCAGAGAAATGGATGCCGGGGCGAATGCTGAACACGAAGCGCTTGCCGCCTTCGCTGATTTCGGGCAACTCGGCGGCGGTCTGCGGCACCAGCTTCGCCGGACGGGCCAGGAAGTCGTAGGTCAGCGGGGCTTCGAAGATGTTCGCCGCCACCGTGCGCGAGTACAGGTCGGAGATCTGCGCCGGGTCGAAACCCGTCTCGGCGATCGGAAAGGCGTACTTCAGCACCTTCTGAGCCGGCTGTGCCGCGAGGCTGCCGCACGCCAGCAGCAGGCTCGTGGCCAGCGCCAGCAGGGGGATGTGGGTCATGGCTCGGGGGTGGGACGGTGAACGCGGCAGTCTAGCGAGGCCCGCCCGCCCCGCGGGACGCGGGCAAATGCGGGGGAACCCTCGATCGCCGGACGCCCTACACTCGCGCGTCCCAAAAAGGGTGTGTGACATGGCGGCCTATCTGATCCGACGCCTGTGGCAAATGGTGCCGACCTTGTTCGGTGTCGTGCTGCTGGTGTTCTTTCTGTTCAAGTACTTCGGCGGCGATCCGGCCGAGATCCTCGGCGGCCTGAATGCCACCCCCGAGCAGGTCGCGGCGATCCGCCAGCAGCTCGGGCTGGACCAGTCGGTCTGGGTCCAACTCGGTATCTACTTCAAGAGCATCTTGTCCTTCGACTGGGGCAAGAGCTGGGCCACCAACGAGGCGGTGTCGAGCTTGTTCGCTTCGCGCTTGCCGGCGACGCTGACGGTGATGCTGCCCATCCTGATCCTGGACGTGCTGATCGCGCTGCCGATCGCGATGTGGGTCGCCTACCGCCGCGGCTCGCTGGCCGACCGCACGATCATGGTCATCACCACCGTGGCGCTGTCGATCAGCTTCCTGGTCTACATCATCATCGGCCAGTACCTGTTCGGCTTCCAGCTCGGCTGGTTCCCCGTGCAGGGCTGGAGCGACAGTGTCTGGACCAACCTGATCACCTACACGCCGTTGCCGGTGCTGCTGGCGGTGATGGTCGGGCTGGCGCCGCAGACGCGCCTGTACCGCAGCTTCTTCCTTGACGAGATGGGCCAGGACTACGTGCGCACCGCGCGCGCCAAGGGCCTGACCGAGAACACGGTGATGTTCAAGCATGTGCTGCGCAACGCGATGATCCCGATCCTGACCAACATCGGCCTGGCCCTGCCGGGCGTCTTCGTCGGCTCCTTCCTGATCGAGGTCTTCTTCTCGATCCCGGGTCTCGGGCGCGAGGTGCTGCTGGCCGTCAACCGCAGTGACTACCCGGTGATCCAGGCCGTGACGGTCTACCTGGCGGTCATCACGATGGTCATCAATCTGCTGGTGGACGTGCTGTTCAAAGTTGTCGATCCACGGGTGGTGCTGAAATGAGCGCGGTCCTGAATGCCCCGGCCGGTCTGGCCAAGGTCGAGCACTCCGAAGGGGTCTGGCACGCCGCCTGGCGGCGCTTCAGGAGCGACCACGTCGGCCTCTTTTGCGCCGTCGTCGTGATCGCCTTCCTGCTCCTGATCGTGGTCGCCGCGCTCGGCGGCGTGGCGAAGAACTGGCAGAAGGAAGTCGGCGTCGCCAACGCGCCGCCGGGCTTCCTAGGACCGCGCCCAGCCGAAGCCATCGGCACGATCGAGGTCCCCAAAGGCCCGAACGTCGACCTTTCGTCGATCGACCCGCTGGCGCCGCGCTACAAGGAATGGGACGAGCGCGCCGCCAAGTTCAAGACCGAGGAGATCGTCAAGGCCGAGACCCTGCCGATGGGCGCCGACCGGCTCGGCCGCGACGTGGCGTCCAAGGCCGTCAAGGGGACCCAGATCTCGGTCTTCGTCGGCGTCATGGCGGCCCTGGTGGCCACCGGCATTGGCACCCTGCTCGGCGCCTTCGCGGGCTTCTTCGGCGGCAAGATTGGCGACTTCCTCGAGTGGCTGTACAACGTGTTCGAGGCCATTCCAGGGATCCTGCTGATCTTCGCCTTCGCGGCGGTGTTCGGGCGCGGCATCGGCACGGTGGTGCTGATCCTGGGCCTCACCGGATGGACCGGGCTGTACCGACAGGTGCGCGCCGAATTCATCAAGCACCGCAACCGTGAGTACGTGCGCTCGGCCGAAGCGATCGGCGCCTCGGTCTGGAGCCGCATCTTCAGCCACATCCTGCCCAACATCAGCCACGTGATCCTGGTGCGCATGAGTCTCTTGGTGGTCGGTTTCATCAAGGCCGAGGTGATCCTGTCGTACCTGGGCCTGGGCGTCGGCATCGACGACGTGTCCTGGGGCACGATGCTGGCCGAGGCGCAGAGCGAGCTGATCCTCGGCCACTGGTGGCAGTTGGCGGCCGCCACCCTGTTCATGGCGGTGTTCGTGACTGCGTTTTCGCTGATGGCCGATGCGTTGCGAGACGCACTCGATCCGAAACTCAGAGGGCTCGAGTAATGAACCCCCACGCTCACATTCGTTCGCTGCCCCCCGAGGGGGCGCAGGCCTGCCTTGGGTCGGCCCGGCGGGAGGCCTGAGATGCTGTTGTCCATTCAAGACCTGCGCGTCGCCTTCCGCATGGGCAAGGTGAACGGCGTTGCGCAGCGCGCCGACGCGGTCAAGGGCGTGTCCTTCGATATCGCCGAGAACCGCACCGTGGCCCTGGTCGGCGAATCGGGATCGGGAAAGAGCGTGACAGCGATGTCGATCCTGAACCTGCTGCCCGACAACGCGGAGCGCAGCGGCAAGATCCTGTGGCAGGGCAAGGACCTGCTGCACACGCCTATGGCCGAGCTGCAGAAGCTGCGCGGGCGTGAGATTGCTTGCGTGTTCCAGGACCCGATGACCTCGCTGAACCCGGTCTTCACGGTCGGTGACCAGCTCGCTGAGCCGCTGATGCGGCACCTGGGCCTGGGCGGTCGCGCCGCGCTCGCCCGCGCCGAGGCCCTGTTGGTCGAGGTCGGCATGCCCGAGCCGAAGCGTCGCCTGTCGGCTTATCCGCACGAGCTCTCAGGTGGCCAGCAGCAGCGGGTGATGATCGCGATGGCCCTGGCCTGCGAGCCCAAACTGCTGATCGCCGACGAGCCGACCACGGCGCTGGATGTGACGATCCAGCGCCAGATCCTCGAGTTGATCGCCGAGCTGCAGCGCAAGCACCGCATGAGCGTGCTCTTCATCAGCCACGACCTGGGTGTCGTCGGCGAGATCGCCGACGAGGTGCTCGTGATGCGCCACGGCGTGATCCGCGAGCAAGGACCGGTAGCCGACATCTTCGCGGCGCCCAAGGATGCCTACACCCAGGCCTTGCTGGCCTGCCGTCCGAGCCTCACGCACAACCCGGCGCGTTTGATGGTGATCGACGATCACATTGCTGGCAAGGCGCAGCGCGCCCCGGCCGCTGCCAAGGACGCCGACGCCCCGGTGGTGCTCGAAGTCCGATCACTGGCCAAGAGCTTCTGGCTCAAGCAAGGCCTCTTCGGCAAGCGCGAGTTCAAGGCCGTGCAGGGCGTCAACTTCAAGCTGCGCAAGGGCCACACCCTGGGCGTGGTCGGCGAGTCCGGTTCAGGCAAGACGACGATGGGCCTGACCCTGCTGCGCCTGCACGAGCCAACCCAGGGCGAGGTGATCTTCGACGGCAAGGATCTGCTGAAGCTGAATGCGAGCGAGCGCCAACTTATGCGCCGACGTATCCAGATCGTGTTCCAAAACCCGTATGCCAGCCTGAACCCGCGCTTCACGATCGGCCAGACCCTGATCGAGCCGATGGCCATCCACGGCATCGGCACTTCGACCGATGAGCGCGAGCAGCGCGCCCGCACGTTGCTTGAAAAGGTCGGCCTGGACGGCAGTGCCTTCGGCAAGTACCCGCACGAGTTCTCCGGCGGCCAGCGCCAGCGCATCGCCATTGCCCGTGCCCTGACCCTCGATCCCGAGGTGCTGGTGCTGGACGAGGCCGTCAGCGCGCTCGACGTCTCGGTCCAGGCTCAGGTGCTGAATCTGCTGCGCGACCTGCAGGACGAGCTTGGCCTGTCCTACGTCTTCATCAGCCACGACCTGGCCGTGGTGCGCTTCGTCAGCGACGAGGTGCTGGTGATGAAGGACGGCATCGTCGTCGAGCAGGCCGGCGCCGAACAGATCCTGGCCGCCCCGCGCGAGGAATACACCCAGCGCCTGCTGGCTGCCATCCCGCGCGGGTATCGCCCGGCCGCTGCCGCAACCTGATCGACGGGGTTCGGCGCCCTTGTAACGCCGCGTTCCTCGGCTGCCACGCCCTGCCAGTCGGGCGCGGGTTGCGCCGTGACATAGCGCACGGGCTCTTCGCTGCGAGGGCCCGGCACAAAAGCTGCAAATGCATTCGCGTGCGCGCGCCTCTTCCATGTCAGGAGGTGCCGAACTCGAAAGATGCCGCCGATGAGCCTTCGCCCGTTTGCCCACCGTCCCAGCGCCCCACGCTGTCGCGGCGGCGCGTCCTCGCTGCTGCGCCTGTCATCGGCCGCAGCGAACCGCTGGCCCTCGGCGACCGCGCTCAGCGACTGGGCCGGACGCTTGGCACGGCAGGGTGACGCCGTGCCCCCTCAGGGCTTCACGAGCCCGAGCGCGGCCTGAACCGGATCCAGGGAGACAACCAGATGTCGATTCAACTTGCCCCAATCACCCATCCCGTGCGCGACAGTGGCCGACCGGTCGCCGCGCGCTTGGCACCGGCCACCGTGCCGCGCGTGCTGCAGTCTGCGCGCGCGCCGGCCCAGTTGAGCTTCTTCTTCAAGCGCGGCTAGACCCACCAGTTTCGGACCGGTTGACGTCCAAGGGGGAGCGGGCGTTGCGGCGGTGATGAGAGCGAGCTACCGCAAATCCCCGTCCCGCTCCCCGTTTTTTTGACGTCACGTCGGTTTGGCCAGACCGAGCTTGTCCACCAGGGCTTTCTCGCGCCGGAAGGTGTCGTCGGCAAAGCGGCTGTACTGCTCGGGATTCATCGGCAGCAGCATCTGGTCGTACTTCGCCAATGCTTCGACGTGGCTCGCCTGCTCCATCGCGCGTTTGAAGGCATCGTGAATCCGCGTCACCAGGGCCGGCTCCATGCCTTTCGGACCCCCGAGCCCGTACGGTGAGGCCTGCACGATCGGCAGCCCCAGCTCCTTCAACGTCGGCACGTCGGGGAACTTGGCCAGGCGCTGATCGCCCCAGGTGCACAGCACGCGCAGCTTGCCGCTCGCCACATGCGGGGCGAAGCCGGTCGAGTCGGCCGCCGCCATCAGCTGGCCGCCGAGCAGCGACTGCATCAGGTCGGC
>JAZKIW010000088.1:27788-45108 GCA_040384625.1 Pseudomonadota bacterium
AGCTGATGTCCTTGACCGGGTCCCAGGCGATCTTGGTGGTGTAGGGCAGGCGGAAGACGCCGAGCGGAATCTGCGCCAGCGTGTGGCCGTCGGGCTTGCTCTGCTGCAGCGCCTGCGCCGGCAGTGTGCCACCGGCACCCGGTCGGTTCTCCACGACCACGGGCTGGCCGATCAGCTTGGCGGCGTTGTCCGCCAGCACGCGCATCGTGATGTCGGTCGGCCCGCCGGCCGGGAAGGCGATCAACAACTTGACCGGCTGGCTCGGCCAGGCGCTGGCCTGCGCGTGTACGGTCAAGGGAAACAGCGGCGTCGCCGCCGCGGCAGCGAGCAGGTGTCGGCGTTGCAGGGTCATGGTCGGTCTCCAGGCGGGCAGGGACGCCGAGCGTGCGGCCTGGCCGGCCGCGGCGCCACCGGGGTTGCCCCGACGAGCCGCGCCGCCGCCATGCTCGACACTCCGACCTGACGCACACGCCGACCGGAGCTCCGCATGACATCCCGCCGCACTCTCCTCACCCATTTCGCGAGCCTGCTCGCGCTGCCCCTGGCCTCGACGGCGCAGACCGCGTGGCCGAGCAAGCCGGTGCGCATCGTGGTGCCCTTCGCCGCGGGCGGCACCACCGACATCCTGGCCCGCGCCCTCGCGCCCGAGTTGCAGAAGGCCTTCGGCCAGCCCTTCATCGTCGACAACAAGCCCGGCGCCGGCGGCAACAACGGCGCCGCTGAAGTGGCCAAGGCCGCCAACGACGGGCACACCCTGCTGATGGGCACGGTCGGCACGCACGCGATCAACGCCTCGCTGTACTCGAAGATGCCCTATGACCACGTCAAGGACTTCGTTCCGATCACCCTGGTGGCCGGGGTGCCCAACGTGCTGGTGATGAACCCGGCCAATGCGCAGAAGTACGGCGTCGACGGCGTGCCGGCGCTGATCCGCTACGCCAAGGCCAACCCGGGAAAGTTGAACATGGCCAGTTCGGGCAACGGCACCTCGATCCATCTCGCCGGCGAACTCTTCAAGTCGATGACCGGCAGCTTCATGCTGCACCTGCCCTACGGGGGATCGGGGCCCGCCCTGATCGACCTGATGTCCGGCAACACCGACCTGATGTTCGACAACCTGCCGGCGTCGCTGCCGCACATCAAGAGTGGCAAGCTGAAGGCCTTTGCGGTGACCAGTGCCGTGCGTTCGTCGGCCTTGCCCGATCTGCCGACGATCGAAGAGGTCGGCGGCCCGGCGCTGAAAGGCTTCGAGGCGAGCTCCTGGTTCGGCCTGCTGGCGCCGGCCGGCACGCGCATGAACATCGTCAACCGCCTGCAGCAGGAAACCGCCAAGGCCCTGGCCTCGCCGGCGCTGAAGGAGCGCCTGCAGGCTCAGGGCGCGATCCCGAGCGGGATGACCAGCGCCGAGTTCACGCGCTTCATCGGCGCCGAAAGCGCCAAGTGGGCCAAGGTGGTCAAGGCCGCCGGCGCCAAGGTGGACTGAAACCGCGAGGGCCGGCGGCCTGACACTGCGTCACCGTTTCGACGCTGGTTCCGAATGAACCGGGCCGCGGCTCGCCTATGCTGCCGGGCCGATGATCAAACTCAGCCTGAACGACCAGCCGCGCGAACTCGACGCCACGACCGAGCCGCAGATGCCGCTCCTGTGGTGGTTGCGTGACGAGCTGAACCTCACCGGCACCAAGTTCGGCTGTGGCGTGGCCGCCTGCGGTGCCTGCACCGTGCTGATCGATGGCCGGGCCGCGCGCGCTTGCGTGACGCCGGTGTCGGCCGTCGAGGGCAAGGCGGTACGAACAATTGAGGCCCTGGGCAGCGCCGAGGCGCCGCACCCTCTGCAGCGCGCCTGGGTCGAACACCAGGTGCCGCAATGCGGCTACTGCCAGAGCGGCATGCTGATGGCTGCGGCGGCCCTGCTGGGGGTGAACCGCAACCCGAGCGACGCCGACATCGACGCGGCGATGACCAACCTGTGCCGCTGCGGCACCTACCCACGCGTGCGCGCGGCGATCAAGAGCGCGGCTGCCGAGATGCGCGGCGTGGCCGGATCGAACAAGCTCGCGCGCAAGCCATGAAGCGGCGCGTGCTGCTGATTTCTGCCGTCGGCGCGGCCGGTGCCCTGCTGGTCGGCTGGCTGCCGCCGCGCGGTCGCCTCGGCAGCGTCGACCTGCTCTCGACGGCACCGGGCGAGAACATCCCGCTCAACGGCTGGATCCGCATCGCCCCCGACGGCCAGGTGCAGCTGGCGATGCCGCGCAGCGAGATGGGCCAGGGGGTGCACACCGCGCTGGCGATGCTGGTGGCCGAGGAACTCGATGTCTCGCTCGAGTCTGTGCGCCTCATCGAGGCCGGCCACGACACGATCTACGGCAACGTCGCGATGTTCAGTGCCGCGCTGCCGTTCCGGCCCGAAGACAGCCAGCCTGGAAGCGAGACGCCGCGAGTGCGCCTCGGTCGCTGGACGATGGCCAAGCTCGCGCGCGAACTGGGCATCAACGCAACCGGCGGCTCGTCGACCATCGCCGACCTATGGCAGCCGCTGCGCCTGGCCGCGGCCACGGCGCGCGGCCAGCTGCTCGGCGCGGCCTCGCTGCAATGGAAATTGCCTGTGGCCGACCTGACAATCAGCAACGGCGTGATCGGCCACGCCACGGGACTGAGCGGCCACTTCGGAGAGTTTGCCGAGTTCGCGGCGCGCACCCCGCCCGGCGACGCCGCGCCCAAGCTGCGCAGTGCCTGGACCTTGATCGGCACGCCGGCGCCGCGAACCGACATCGTCGCCAAGGCCTGCGGCGCCGCGCGCTTTGGCATCGATGTGCGGCTGCCCGGCATGGTCTACGCGGCGGTGCGGCACGCGCCGGCACTCGGCGGCAGCCCCGGCGCGGTCGACGATCGAGCGACGCTGCAACTGCCCGGCGTCGAGCGTGTCGTGCGCCTGCCTTCCTACGCCGGCTCGACCCCAGCGCTGGCCGTCATCGGCCGCAGCAGCTGGCATGCGCAGCGCGGTGCAGATGCGCTGCAGGTCGACTGGCGCGCGCGGCCGGCCGGGCCACTCGATTCGGCAGCGATTCAGCGCGCGCTCGAAGAGGCCGCGCGCGGCGGCGCGGGCTTCGTCTTTCACGAACGCGGCGATGCCACCGCCACTTTGCAGGCTGCGGCTCAGCAGGGCCAGCGCGTGCTCGAAGGGGTGTACCGCGCACCCTACCTGGCGCACGCGGCGATGGAGCCGATCAACTGCACCGCCCTGGTGAAGGACGGTGCGGTCGAGGTCTGGGTCCCGACCCAGGTGCCGCGCATGGCGCGAGCGCTGGCCGCCCAGGTGGCGGGTGTGCCGGTCGAGGCGGTGACGGTCCACGTGACCCTGCTCGGTGGCGGCTTCGGCCGGCGCCTGGACATCGACTTCGTCGGCCAGGCGGTGCGCGTCGCGATGGAAACCCAAGGCCGACCGGTGCAGCTGCTGTGGTCGCGCGAAGAAGACATCACGCACGACTTCTACCGCCCCGCGGGCGTGGCCGTGCTGCGCGCCGCGCTCGACCGCCAGGGGCGGCCGCTGGCGCTGGCCATCAGCAGTGCCGGTGATGCGCCGGCGCCGCGCTGGCTCGAACGCACACTGGCGCCGCAGAGTGCGGCCATCGCGGGCGCCGTCAGCGCGCTCGGCGACCTCGACCTGCCGCGTTCGCTGCAGCCGGCGCTCGACGCGGTTGCCGGACCGCTGCTCACGCCCGACAAGAGCGCGAGCGAAGGCCTGTACGACCTGCCCTACGCCATCGCGCACTTGCGCATCGCCCATGTAGCCACGCACAGCGGCGTGCCGGTCGGCTTCTGGCGCAGCGTCGGACACTCGCACAACGCCTTCTTCGGCGAAAGTTTCATCGACGAGCTGGCGCATGCCGCGGGCGACGACCCGGTGGCCTTTCGCTTGTCGATGCTGGAGGGCCTGCCGCGTCATGCCGCCGTGCTGAAGCTCGCCGCCGAGAAGGCCGGCTGGGACCACCCGCCACCTCCCGGCCGCGCCCGCGGCGTGGCCCTGCACGAGAGCTTCGACAGCATCGTCGCCGAGGTCGTCGAACTCTCGCTGCAAGGCAGGACCCCGCGCGTGCACCGCGTCGTCTGCGCTATCGACTGCGGCACCGTGGTCAACCCCGGCATCGTCGCGCAGCAGATGGAGTCCGGCGTGATCTTCGGCCTGTCGGCGGCGCTGTACGGCCGCATCGACATCGAGAACGGCATCGTCAGGCAGCGCAACTTCCCCGACCACCCGATCCTCACGCTGGCGCAAGCGCCGCTCGTCGAGACCCACATCGTGGCCAGCGAAAGAAACCCGGGCGGCGTGGGCGAAGTGGCCGTGCCGCCGATCGCACCAGCCGTGGCGAGCGCGCTGTTTGCGCTGACCGGCAAGCGCTTGCGCGAGTTGCCGCTGACCCTCTAGCGCGGGTTCAGGGGCATGCCGCCATCACCTGGGCCACGCTCGCGGTGAGCTTCTTGCCGTAGGGCACATGCAGGAACTCGTTCGGCCCGTGCGCATTGCTCTTCGGGCCGAGCACGCCGCAGACCATCATCTGCGCCTTCGGGAAGCCCTTAGCCAGCATGCTCATCAGCGGGATCGTGCCGCCCTGGCCAATGAAGCCGACCGGTGCGCCGTAGTGGGTGTTGGAAGCCGCATCCAGGGCGCTGTGCAACCAGGGCGCGAGTTCGGGCGCATTCCAGCCGGTGGCGCCGAGCGCGCCGGCGCGGCCATCGGCATGGAAGGTCACCTTGGCGTTGTAGGGCGCGTTGTCCTCGAGCAGTTGCTTCAGCTTCAACGAAGCCTCGTTGCCGTCGACCAGGGGCGGCAGGCGCAGGCTGAGCTTGAAGGCGGTGTAGGGTCGCAGTACGTTGCCGGCGCTCTTGAGTTCGGGGAAGCCGTCGACGCCGGTGACCGACAGGGTCGGTCGCCAGGTGCGGTTCAAGAGGGCTTGCGTTGGGTCGGTCGTCGTCGGCAGGGCCAGGGCGCCATCGGCGCCGCAGGCCCAGGGAAAGCGCTTGTAGACCTCGTCCTGCAGGATCGCCGCCGTCGCCCGCGCCTGCGCGAGGCGCGCGGCCGGTACCTCGCAATGGAAGCTCTCGGGCAGCAGCTCGCCGGTTTTGCTGTCTTCAAGGCGGTCGAGCACCTGGCGCAGGATGCGGAACGAGGACGGCACCAGACCGCTGGCGTCGCCGGAGTGGATGCCTTCGGTCAGCACTTCGACCTTCAACACGCCGCTGACCATGCCGCGCAAGCTGGTGGTGAGCCACAACTGGTCGTAGTTGCCGGCACCGGAGTCCAGGCAGACGACCAGGCTGACATTGCCCAGGCGCGGCTTCAGCACGTCCAGGTAGGCTGGCAGGTCGAAGGAGCCGCTTTCCTCGCAGCTCTCGATCAGGCCGACCACGCGCGGGCGCGCAATGCCCTGCGCATCCAGCGCCATGATCGCCGCCAGCGACGCGTACACGGCATAGCCGTCGTCGGCGCCGCCACGGCCATACAGCTTGCCGTTCTCGTATTTCGGTGTCCACGGGCCCAGGTCGCTGCGCCAGCCGTTGAACTCGGGCTGCTTGTCGAGGTGGCCGTACATCACCACGGTGTCGCTGCTGCCCGCCTTCGTCGAGGGCACCTCGAACAGGATCACCGGCGTGCGGCCCTCGATGCGCACCACCTCGAGCTTCAGGCCGGCGACCTTCTTGCCCTCGACCCAGGCCGCGGCGTCACGCACCACGCGATCGACGTAGCCGTTGCGCGCCCAGTCGGCATCGAACATGGGGCTCTTGGCCGGAACCTCGATGTAACGCGTGAGCGCGGGGACGATCTCGTCGTCCCACAGGCGGTCGGTGAAGCTGGCGATGCGGGTGGTGTCGAGCATGGTTTTGAGGGTTTGAACGGCGCCGACGTGGCTTGTATCGCTGGTGGCGACAGGCATACCATGCGAGGCATAGATTGTGTCGCTGAAAGCCACCATGAAGCGCTTCAAACTGCTCGCACTGCTGGTCACCGCCTCCATCCTGGGGGCGTGTGCCAGCGCGCCGCCGCCCGCTGCAACCCAGCCGCCGCTGCATCTCTTCGTAGACAGCGCGTTCAAGGCGCCGGCGCAGCGCATCGAGGCCGCCGAGATTTTTGCGCTCAGCCCGGCGATGAAGCGATACCTCGATGTCGAGATCGCGCCGCTTCTGCGCAGCATGGGTCGTCAGCGCGGCCTGGTCGAAGCGCTGCACAGCAAAGCCCAGCTGCGACTGGATTACGACACCGACAGCACGCGCACAGCGGCCGAGGCCTTCGATGCGCGTGCCGGCAACTGCCTGTCGTTGGTGGTCATGTCGGCCGCGTTGGCCAGGCATCTCGAGTTGCCGATCCAGTTCCAAGCCTTGCTTGGCCAGGAAACCTGGAGCCGCAGCGGCGACCTGTCACTCGTCAATGGGCATGTCAACATCACGGTGGCCAAACGACTGGTCGATCGCCTCTCCAACCTGGACGCCGATGCGCAGTTGCGGCTGGACTTTGGCGTCCTGCCTGCGGGCCGCGGATCACTGTTGCAGGTTGTCAGCGAGCGCACGATCACAGCCATGTTCATGAACAACCGTGCTGCCGAAGCCCTCGTGCGCGGTGCGACGGACGAGGCCTACGCCTATGCGCGAGAGGCCGTGGTGCAGGATCCCGGATACGCCGGCGCCTCCAACACGCTGGGCGTCATCTACCAGCGAAGTGCGCTGGCCGGGGCCGCCGAGCGAGCGTACCGTCATGCGCTGGACCGTGATGAGAAGCACCGCGCTGCCATGCTCAATCTGAGCCGCTTGCTCGAAGCCCAGGGCCGCAATGCCGAAGCGGTGCCCTGGCGCGCGAAGCTGGCTCAACTGGAAGCCGAGCCCCCCTTCCACTATTTCGACCTCGGCCGCGCCGAGGCCCAGGCCGGCAACTTCCGCGCCGCGCGTGACCACATCCTGCGCGAGATGCGTCGAGACCCCGACTACCACGAGTTCCACTTCTGGCTCGCAGTGTCGCTGTACGGCCTGGGTGATGTGGTTCAGGCACGCGAACACCTCACCAAGGCCATGAACAACAGCACCACGCGGCGCGAACAGTCACTGTATGCCTCCAAGTTGCAGCGCCTGACGCCGACCTCGACCACAGCGCAATGAGGCCCGCGGGCGCGGGCGCTGTCAGGCCAGTCGCTCGAACTTGAACACGGCCACGCTGGCGCGCAAGTTCGGCCAGCGCCGCACCGGTCGGCCTTCTTGCAGGCCGAAGCTGTCGATGATGGCCAGGCCGTTCTTGCGTGCCAGCACCTCGAAATCGGCGTAGGTGCCGACGCGGATGTTGGGCGTGTCGTACCACTGGTAAGGCAGGATCTTGGTCACCGGCATGCGCCCGCCGGCCACATGCAGGCGATTCGGCCAGTGCGCGAAGTTCGGGAAGCTGACGATGCCGATGCGCCCGACACGTGCGGTCTCGCGCAGCATCTTTTCGGTGTTGCGCAGGTGCTGGAGGGTGTCGAGCTGGAGCACGACGTCGAAGCTGCGGTCCTCGAACAAGGCCAGACCGTCTTCGAGGTTGAACTGGATCACGTCGATGCCGCGCGCCAGCGAGGCGTGCACATTGGCGTCGGCCAGCTCGATGCCGTAGCCGCTGCAACCGCGGCGCTCGATCAGGTGCGCGAGCAATTCGCCGCTGCCGCAGCCGAGGTCGAGCACCCGACTGCCCGGCGGCACCAGCTCGGCGATCAGCTCGAGGTCCTTGCGCTCGCTCATGTGAATTCACGCGCCATGCGTTCGAAGTAGCTGCGCATCACCGCGAAGTAACGAGGGTCGTCGAGCAGGAAGGCATCGTGGCCGTGCTGGGCGTCGATCTCGGCGTAGCTGACGCGGTGCTTGCCGTCAACCAGGGCCTTGACCAGTTCGCGCGAGCGGGCAGGCGAGAAGCGCCAGTCGGTCGTGAAGCTGACGAGCAAGAACTTCGCGCGCACGGCGGCGAAGGTTTTCGCCAGGTCACCGTCGTGGGCAGCGGCCGGGTCGAAATAGTCGAGCGCTCGCGTGATCAAGAGATAGGTGTTGGCGTCGAAGTAGTCGCTGAACTTGTCGCCCTGGTGGCGCAGGTAGCTCTCGATCTCGAACTCGACGTCGTAGTCGAACGAGATCGCGCCGTCGCGCAGCTTGCGGCCGAACTTGCTGCCCATCACGTCGTCGCTCAGGTACGTGACGTGGCCGATCATGCGGGCGATGCGCAGGCCGCGCCGCGGTACCACCCCGTGCTCGTAGAAGTGGCCGCCGTGGAACTCGGGGTCGGTGATGATGGCGCGGCGCGCGATCTCGTTGAAGGCGATGTTCTCGGCCGACAGGTTGGGTGCGGTGGCCACGCCGATGCAGTGGCGGATGCGATCCGGGTAGCGCAGGGTCCAGGCCAGGGCTTGCATGCCGCCCAGGCTGCCGCCGAGCACGCCGGCCAGCTGGGTGATGCCCAGGCGGTCGATCAGGCGCGCCTGCGCGTCGACCCAGTCCTCGACCGTGACCACCGGGAAGTCGGCGCCGTACTTGCGGCCGCTGGCGGGGTTCACGTGCATCGGCCCGGTCGAGCCGAAACAGGAGCCGGGGTTGTTGACGCCGATGACGAAGAAGCGCTCGGTGTCGAGCGGCTTACCCGGCCCGACCAGGTTGTCCCACCAGCCCAGGTTGCCCGCGTCGTCGACCCCTGCCACGTGGTGCGAGGCATTCAGCGCGTGGCACACCAGCACGGCATTGCTCTTGTCGTCGTTGAGCCGGCCGTAGGTTTCGTAGACCAGGTGGTAGTCGGCCAGGGCCGCACCGCTGGTCAGTGCCAGCGATTCGGTGAAGCGCATCTGCTGCGCAGTGACGTTGCCGATCGATGCCATGAATGAAAAAACCGATGCCGCTAAAAGCGGACACCGGTTCGATGTCCCTTTTAGCGGTATTTGATAAAGCGCCCGCAATCTGGAACAAATCGGCGCTGCGCAACCAGTATAGCGGCGCCATGTAGCGGGCGATGGCGGCGCATTTCCCGGCTTGACCCTCTGCCGATGCTCCGTACCATGCGAGCGCCCGGCGTCCCCGCCTGCCGCGCCTGGAGCCCGCATGCACGATTGGCTGACCCGCATCGACCATCACTTCCCGGTGCGCTACACCGCCTGGCTGCTGTGCGGTGTCGGCTTCCTGTTGTCGGCGTTCGCCTGGGTCGGTTTCGGAGTCGGCGGCTGGTGGGCCCTGGTGTTCCTGTTCGGCATCGGTCTGGGTTTTCGCGATGTGCGCCAGAGCCGCCACTCGGTGCTGCGCAACTACCCCGTCATCGGCCACATCCGCTTTTTGCTGGAGTTCGTGCGGCCGGAGATCCGCCAGTACTTCATCGAGAGCGACCGCGAGGCTGCGCCGTTCTCGCGCCAGCAGCGTTCGCTGGTCTACCAGCGGGCCAAGGGCGCGCAGGACAAGCGCCCCTTCGGCACCCAGCTCGACGTGCGCGCGCATGGCTACGAGTGGATCAACCACTCGCTGGCGCCGACCGAACTGGCCAGCCACGACTTCCGCATCGACATCGGCAGCACCGGCAGCTCCTGCACCCAGCCCTACAGCGCCAGCGTGTTCAACATCTCGGCGATGAGCTTCGGCGCGCTGTCGGCCAACGCGATCCTGGCCTTGAACCAGGGTGCCAAGCGCGGCGGCTTCGCTCACGACACCGGCGAAGGATCGATCAGCCAGCACCATCGGGTGCACGGGGGCGACCTGATCTGGGAGATCGGCTCGGGCTACTTCGGCTGTCGCAACGACGACGGCAGCTTCAACCCCGAGCGCTTCGCTGCCGCGGCCGCTGACCCGCAGGTCAAGATGATCGAGCTCAAGCTGAGCCAGGGCGCCAAGCCCGGTCACGGTGGTGTGCTGCCGGGCGCCAAGGTGACGCTCGAGATCGCCGCCGCGCGCGGTGTGCCCGTGGGCGTGGACTGCATCAGCCCAGCCCGCCACAGCGCGTTCGACACGCCGGTCGAGATGCTGCATTTCATCGAACGCCTGCGCGTGCTGTCGGGCGGCAAGCCGACCGGCTTCAAGCTGTGCATCGGTCATCCCTGGGAATGGTTCGCCCTGGCCAAGGCAATGGTCGAAACCGATCTGCTGCCCGACTTCATCGTCGTCGACGGCGCCGAAGGCGGCACCGGCGCCGCACCGCTCGAATTCACCGACCACGTCGGTGCGCCGCTGCAGGAAGGCCTGCTGCTGGTGCACAACACCTTGATCGGGCTGAACCTGCGCGAGCGGGTGCGCATCGGTTGTGCCGGCAAGGTCATCAGCGCCTTCGACATCGCGCGCATGACGGCCTTGGGCGCCGACTGGTGCAACTCGGCGCGCGGCTTCATGTTCTCGCTCGGCTGCTTGCAGGCGCAGACCTGCCACACAGGCCACTGCCCGACCGGGGTGACGACGCAGGACCCGCATCGCCAGCAGGCCATCGTGGTGCCCGACAAGGCCGAGCGCGTCTACCGCTTCCATCAGAACACCCTGATCGCACTGAAGGAGCTGGTGCAGGCGGCAGGGCTGTCGCACCCGCACGAGATATCGGCCCGACACATCGTGCGCCGCACGGCCGAGCAGGAGGTCAAGCTGCTGGCCAACCTGTTGCCCTTCCTGAAGCCCGGCGCCCTGCTGGCCGCGGCCCGCGGCGAGGTCGACTGGCCGCACAACGTCTACCGCATCTACTGGGGGCTGGCACGCACCGACAGCTTTGCGATGGCGCGCCCCTGAGGCGAGCGGGAGCCAAGCGCCGGGCCCGTGAGCAAGGGGGCGCCCCACGCTCGCGGGGATGTGCGGGCCGGCGTGCATTCCGACAATGGACGCAGACTAGATCGCACTTGCCCGCTCCACCATGACCACCGTCTTCATCGCCCGCCGCGGCCTGCAGCGCACACGTGCCAGCCAGGCCCAGCTCGAAGCTTCGCGCGAGTTGAAGGTGCTCGGGGTGGCCGACACGTTGTACCGGGCGCAGGCCGCCTTGCTTCAACTGGACCCGGACGCCCTGTTGATCGACCTGTGCCTCGAAGATGGCGCGGCCCTGAGCCTCGTGCACGGCATGCGCGAACGCCAGGCTGAACGGCCCAAGGTCATGCTGGTGGCGGCCACGGCAGCCGATCCGCTGCTGTTCAAGACCCTGCGCGCCGGCGCCGACGCCTACCTGCTGGAAGCCGATCTGACGATCGCCGCGTCGATGCTGCGTCGCATGGTGGCCGGCGAAGCCTCGATGGCCGCGCCGATCGCGATGCAGGTGCTGCAGTTCTTCAATGAGTCGATGGCCACCAGGGCCGTGCCCCAGGCCGACGAACGCAGCCTCGACTGGGCCAGCCATGCGGCCAATCCGATGCGCCTGTCGCCGGGCGAGTGCCGCCTGGTGCAGGCGCTGGCACAAGGCACGCGCATCGCAGAGGTCGCCACCCGCATGGCGGTCAGTGTCGAAGCCCTGGGCCGGCGCCTGGGCAACGTCTATCGCAAGCTGAGCTGGGACGTGCGCAGCGGCTCGCTGTCGCTGCTGGCGGCCTAGGCCGGCGGCAAGGTGTCGATGAAGCTCTGGCGCTGCGACAGCTTGGCAGCCAGGCGCGCCAGGTTCGGATGGGCGCCGCGCCAGTCGATGTGGGCAAAGCGGAAGTCGAGGTAGCCCAGCGCACAACCGACCGCGATGTCGGCCAGCGTGAAGTGAACGCCGGCCGCGAAGGGTTTCTCGCCCAAGCCGAGCGCCATCGCCTTCACCGCGGCGTTCACCTTGCTCATCTGACGTTCGACCCAGGCCGGGCTGGACTGACCCTCGGCGCGGCCCTTCCAGGACTGCTCGAGGCGCGCCAGGATGCAGGCATCGACGATGCCATCGGCCAGGGCCTCCCAGGTGCGCACCTCGGCGCGCTCGCGACCGCTGCCGGGGATCAGGCGGCCCACCGGCGAAAGGGTGTCGACGTACTCGACGATGACGCGTGAGTCGAAGACCGCCTCGCCGCCTTCCATCACCAGACAAGGCACCTTGCCCAGTGGATTGGCGGTCAGGATCGCGTCGCTGGCCCAGACGTCCTCCAGCACGAACTGGTAGTCGAGCTTTTTTTCCGCCATCACGATGCGCACCTTGCGCACGTACGGGCTGGTGAGAGAGCCGAGCAGTTTCATGTTGCTGTGGTTACCGCTGAGAGCCTTTGCAAACGATTCTAGTGGCCGGCCCTATTTGGTCCCGAAGATGCGGTCGCCCGCATCCCCCAGGCCGGGGAGGATGTAGCCGTGGTCGTTGAGCTCGCGGTCGATGGCGCAGGTGGTGATCGGCACGTCGGGGTGCAGGGCGTGAAAGTGCGCCAGGCCCTCGGGTGCGGCCAGCAGGCAGGCGAAGCGGATCGAGCGCGGCCGCAAGGTCTTGATCCGGGTGACGGCGGCGGCGGCCGAGTGGCCGGTGGCCAGCATTGGGTCGAGCACGATCACATCGCGCTCGCCCATGTGTTCCGGCAGCTTGAAGTAGTACTCCACCGCGGCCAGGGTCTTTGGGTCCCGGTACAGGCCGATGTGGCCGACGCGCGCACCAGGAACCACCTCGAGCATGCCGTCCAGCAGCCCGGCGCCAGCCCGCAGGATGGCCACGAAGACCGTCTTCCTGCCGTCGATCAGGGTTCCCGTCGCCTTCTCCAGCGGCGTCTCGATCTCGACGCTCTGGGTCGGCATGTCGCGCGTCAGTTCGTAGGCCATCAGCAGCGCGATCTCGTGCAGCAGGCGGCGAAAGCCGCTGGTGCTGCGGTCCTTTTCGCGCATCAGGGTCAGCTTGTGCTGGATCAGCGGGTGGATCAGGTGATGGACGACGCCCGGTGTCTTCATGCGAGCCTCCGTGGTGCGCGATGGCGCCGAGGATACGACGCACCGGCTTGCGACCGGGAGCGGCCACCTACAATCCGCGCGCAATGCTTTTGTCCGCCCTGACCGCCCTCTCGCCGCTGGACGGCCGCTATGCGGCGAAGGTCGCCCCGCTGCGCGCCTTGCTCTCCGAATTCGGCCTGATGCAGCGCCGAGTCCAGGTCGAGGTCGAGTGGTTCATCGCCCTGTCGGACGCCGGCTTCGCCGAGTTCACGCCCCTGTCGGAGGCCGCGCGCGGCCTGCTGCGTGGGCTGGTCGTGCGCTTCTCGGAAGCCGATGCGCAAGCCATCAAGGACATCGAGAAGACCACCAATCACGACGTCAAGGCGGTCGAGTACTGGCTCAAGTCGCGCTTCGACAGCCAGGCCGAGCTGCGTGCCGCCGGCGAGTTCGTGCACTTCGCCTGCACCAGCGAGGACATCAACAATGCCAGCCATGCATTGATGTTGAAGGCCGCGCGCGACCAGGTCCTGCTACCGGCCCTCGATGGCCTGATCGACACCATGGCCGCCATGGCGCGCCAATTCGCCGCACTGCCGATGCTGTCGCGCACGCACGGCCAGACGGCGAGTCCGACGACGGTGGGCAAGGAGATCGCCAACGTCGCCGCCCGGCTGGCGACGGCGCGTGCGCGCATCGCCGCGGTGCAGCCGCTGGCCAAGATGAACGGCGCGGTGGGCAACTACAACGCCCACCTCGCGGCCTACCCGGACTTCGATTGGGAAGGCTTTTCGCGCCAGGTGGTCGAGCAGCGCCTGGGCTTGGCCTTCAACCCGTACACGGTGCAGATCGAGCCGCACGACTGGATGGCCGAGTTGTTCGATGCCGTCGCACGCAGCAACACCATCCTGGTCGACTGGTCGCGTGACATCTGGGGCTACATCTCGCTGGCCTACTTCAAGCAGCGCACCAAGCCCGGCGAGATCGGCAGCTCGACCATGCCGCACAAGGTCAACCCGATCGACTTCGAGAACGCGGAAGGCAACTTCGGCCTGGCCAATGCCGTACTCACGCACATGTCGCACAAGCTGCCTGTCAGCCGCTGGCAGCGCGACCTGACCGACTCGACCGTGCTGCGCAACATGGGCGTCGGCCTGGGTTACGCCCTGCTCGGCTGCGACAGCCTGGCGCGGGGCCTGGCCAAGCTCGAAGTCAACGAAGCGGCGCTGGCCGCCGACCTCGACGCAGCCTGGGAAGTCCTGGCCGAGCCGATCCAGACCGTGATGCGCCGCTACGCTGCGGCCAACCCTTACGAGCGCCTGAAGGAGCTGACGCGCGGCAAGACCATCAGCCGCGAAGCCATTGCCGCTTTCATCGACACCTTGAGCGAAGTGCCGGCTGCCGAGCGCGCGCGCCTGAAGGCCCTGACGCCCGCCGGCTACACCGGCCTGGCGGCGCCGCTGGCCGCGCGCTTCGAGCCCGATCGCCCAGCCTGAGCATGACATTCCTGGCACAACTGCAGCAGGCTCAGCAGCGGCGCGGTTCTCTGCTGTGCGTGGGCCTTGATCCCGAGCCGGATCGCCTGCCGGCACCCTGGCGCGGTGATGCGTCGCGCATGTTCGACTTCTGCGCCCGCATCGTCGATGCGACCAAGGACCTGGTCTGCGCTTACAAGCCGCAAATCGCCTACTTCGCGGCGCAGGGCGCCGAGGAGCAGCTCGAACGCCTGATCGGCTACATCCGCCGCGTCGCGCCCGACGTGCCGGTGATCCTCGACGCCAAGCGCGGCGACATCGGCAGCACCGCCGAGCAGTACGCGCGCGAAGCCTTCGTGCGTTACCAGGCGGACGCGGTGACCTTGTCGCCCTTCATGGGCTTCGACTCCATCGAACCCTACCTGCGCTACGAAGGTCGCGGCCTGATCCTGCTCTGCCGGACCTCCAATGCCGGTGGCGGCGACCTGCAGGACCAGACCCTGGCCTCGGGCGACAAGCTCTACGAGCACATCGCCAGGCTCGCCGCCGGGTCCTGGAACCAGAGCGGCCGGCTCGGCCTGGTGGTCGGTGCGACCTTTCCGGCCGAGGTCGCGCGGGTGCGCGAGCTGGCGCCGCAACTGCCGCTGTTGATTCCGGGCATCGGCGCGCAGGGCGGAGACGCCCGAGCCACGGTCGCGGCAGGTTGGCGCGCCGATGGGCCGATCGTCGTCAACTCCTCGCGAGCCGTGCTCTATGCCGGAAGCGGCGAGGACTTCGCGGCCGCTGCGCGCGAGGCGGCCCGCGGCACACGTGATCTGCTGGCAGCGGCGCGCGCCGCCTGCAGCTGAGCGCCGCCATGCCCGAGTCCGCGTTCGGCGCGACGGGCGGCCCACTCGGCGCCGACAGGGTCGCTGAGGACTTCAGAACCGAGCTCTCCCGCAAGTTCATCGGCGCCGTGATGGTGCTGGGCGCCGCGGGGGCGATCCTCTTCGGCGGGGCCGCGGTGGTCGCGCCGCTCTGGCCGCGCGTGCTCGTCAGTGCGGGCTGCGCCGCGCTCGCGCTATTGGCGGCCTGGCTCCAGCGCGGGCCGGTGCGCGCGCCGCTGGCGAAGCGCAGCGCGGTCCTTGTCGCGGCCAGCGGCGTGATCTGTGTGGCCACCCTTTCCGCGATCGCGCTCGATCTGGGCGTGCACTCGATGGGGCTGACGGTCCTGACCTTGCTCGCCTGCCTGATGCCGGTGCTGGTCGGCGTGCGCCGCGCAGTGTGGCTGGTCGTAGTCTGCGCCGTCGCGGTCGTGGCGCTGGCGCTGTCCGAGCGCGCCGGCTGGATCACCGGTCTGCCGGACCCGACCGGCTACCTGATGCTGCTGCGCACCGTGACGCACCTGCTGATGCTGGCCGCCGGTTGCGCTGCGGGCCTGATCCTGGCGCGCGCAGTCACGCGGGCCGGGGCCAGGGCACGCTCGCGGGAACAGCGCTTTGCCGGCCTGCTGGCGGTCGCGGCCGACTGGTACTGGGAAATGGACGCATCGTTCCGCTTCACCCACCTGTCGGAGCATGCCGCGGGCTCCGGCCTGCGAGCCACACGCCGGATCGGCAAAGCGCCCTGGGAGATCGAGAACTTCGGTCTCGATGCGCTGGCCATGGACGCGCACCGCGCCGACCTGGAATCGCACCAGCCTTTCGTCGATCTGCTGCTGCAGCGCGCCGGGCCCGGCGGCCGGCCGCACTGGTACACCGTCAGCGGTCGGCCACGCTTCGATGGCCGCGGCATGTTTCTCGGTTACTGGGGCGTCGGCCGCGATGTCACGACCGAGAGGCAGGCCGAGCTCGCGCGCGTGGCGACCGAGGCTCGCTACCGCGAGCTGTTCGCCCGTTCGCCCTCGCCGCTGGTCCTGCACCGCGCTACCCGTGTGCTGGATGCCAACGACGCCGCCCTAGCCCTGTTCGGTGTGCCCGACGTGGCTGCCGTGATCGGCCGCGACTTGCTCGAGTTCTACGACGAGAGCGACGGCTCGCGCCAGAAGGCCGCTGAGCGCGCACGGGCTCTGGAAGGTCAGGAAGTCGGGGAGTCGACTCCCCCGCACCAGTTCATCCTGCGCAATTTGCGCGGCCGACGCATCGTGGCCCAGGCCACCAGCGTCAAGATCGATACCGGTGACGGTGCCGCAATCCTGTCGATCTACCACGATCAGACCGAGCACCTGCGGGCCGAAGCGGCGCGCATGCGCTCCGAGGCCCTGATGACCCATCTGGTGGCCACCAGCCCCGACGTGATCGCGTTGACCGACCTGGCGACTGGGCGCTACGTGATGGTCAACGATGCGTTCAGCCGGGTCACCGGCTGGTCGCGTGGCGAGGTCCTCGGCAAGACGGCGCTCGACCTGGGCTTGTATGCCGGTATCGAGGAGCGGCAACGCCTGCTGCAGAAGGTCGCCCAGCAGGGTGCGGCGCGCGACCACCAGATTGCCTGCATCGACCGCCACGGCCGCGCCTTCTCCCTGCTCGTTTCGGTGGTGCGTTTTGAACTCGAGGGCCGCGACTACCTGGTGCTCAATGGCCGCGACGTGACCGACCAGGAGCGCGAACGCCTGGAGCGCGAGGCCATCCTGCTGAATGCCTCGATCGGCATTGCCTTGACGCGCGACCAGACTTTCCATCTCGCCAATCCGTGCTTCGAGCAGATGTTCGGCTGGCCGGACGGTACCTTGATCGGGCAGCCCGGCGCCTGTGTCTGGCCCAGCGTCGAGGACTACCAGGCCATGGGTCGCGAGGTCGGCCCGGTGCTGGCCCGCGGCGAGCCGATCGAGGTCGAGCGTGTCGTGGCGCGCCGCGACGGCAGCACCTTCCTGTGCCGCCTGCTGGGCCGTGCCGTCGACCCGAACCACCCGAGCAAGGGGGCCACGATCTGGATCGCCGAGGACGTCACAGAGCGGCGCCAGGTCGAGCAGGCCCTGGCGCGGGCGCGCGACGACGCTGAGGCCGCCAACCGCGCCAAGAGCGCCTTCCTCGCCAACACCAGCCACGAGATCC
>JAZKIW010000089.1:0-22359 GCA_040384625.1 Pseudomonadota bacterium
TCGAGCGGCATCGGCCACATGATCACCGACAGCCAGGCCCTGCTGGCCACCGACCAGATCATCTTCGGCATCATCGTCATCGGCCTGATCGGCCTCGTGAGCGACTTTGCCTTCAAGGCCGCCAACCGACGCTTCTTCCCCTGGGCTGCCCTGGGCAAGTGAGTCAGCAGATGAACATCCTCTCCGTGCGCGGCGTCGAGCGCCGCTTCGACAAGACCCTGGCCCTGCAGGCGACCGACCTCGACGTTGCCGAAAACGACTTCATCACGATCCTCGGCCCCAGCGGCTGCGGCAAGAGCACGCTCTTGCGCATCGTCGCCGGCCTGGACCGGCAAACCGCCGGCGAGGTGACGCTCGAGGGGCGGCGCATCGACGGCCCCGGCGCCGACCGCGGCATGGTCTTCCAGAGTTACACGCTCTTCCCGTGGCTGACGGTGCGCGATAACGTCTGTTTCGGCCTGCGCGAGCGCGGCATGAACCGCGCCCAGCAATTGGAGATTTCCGATGCTTTTCTGGTCAAGGTCGGTTTGCGCGGGTTCGAGCACCACTATCCGAAGCAGCTGTCGGGCGGCATGCAGCAGCGCACCGCGATCGCTCGGGCATTGGCCAACGGCCCGCGCATGCTGTTGATGGACGAGCCCTTCGGTGCCCTGGACCACCAGACGCGCGAGCTGATGCAGGAGTTGCTGCTCGGGATCTGGGAAGCCGAGAAGAAGACGGTGCTCTTCGTTACCCACGATATCGACGAGGCCGTCTTCATGGGCAGCCGCGTCGTCGTGATGAGCGCACGGCCTGGTCGCATCAAGCTCGACCGTGCCGTGCCGCTGGCGCACCCGCGCCACTACTCGGTCAAGACGACGCCGGCCTTCACCGAACTGAAGGCGGAACTGACCGAGCAGGTGAGGGTGGAGGTGCGGGCAGCGCAGGCCGCAATGACGGCTGCCGCCTGAGCGGCCTGGTGCGCGGGACGGGACTCGAACCCGTACGCCTTGCGGCTGCGGGTTTTAAGCCCGCTACGTCTGCCTGTTCCGTCACCCGCGCGCAGGGAGTCTGCCCCGTGCGGGCATGATAGACGCGACGACACTCTGCTCGAGGACCCCATGCCCTTGTTCGACCAGGCTGCACTGAACGAAGGCGTGAAGAAGCGCGAGGTCTTCGGCTGGGCGATGTACGACTTCGCCAACTCGGGCTACACGACCGTCGTGCTGACGGCGGTGTTCAACAGTTACTTCGTCGGCGTCGTTGCCGGTGGCGCCGATTGGGCGACGCTGGCCTGGACCCTGGCGCTCGGCCTGTCGAGCGCGCTCGTCATGCTGGTGATGCCGGCGTTGGGTGCTTACGCTGACCTGCGTGCGGCCAAGAAGCGCCTTCTGGCGATGAGCACGGTGGCCTGTGTGGCCGCCACTGCCGTCCTGGCGTTGACCGGGCGCGACGATGTGGCACTTGCAGCCGGCGCCATCGTGCTGTCGAACCTGTTCTACTCGATCGGCGAGTCGCTGACCGCCGCCTTCCTGCCCGAACTTGCGCGCCGCGAGGCGCTGGGCAAGGTCTCGGGCTGGGGCTGGAGCTTCGGCTATTTCGGCGGCATGTTGTCGCTCGGGCTGTCGCTGGGCTATGTGATCTGGGCGCAGGGCCAGGGACAGGCCGCTACGCAGTTCGTGCCGGTGACCATGCTGATCACTGCCGGCGTCTATGGCGTGGCGTCGCTCGCGACCTTCGCGCTCCTGCGCGAGCGCGCGGTGCCGCAGGCCGGCGCCGCCGACGGCATCGCTGCTTCGCTGGCGCGCCTGCGCCAGACCTGGCGCGAGGCGCGGCGCTACCGTGATTTCTCCTGGTTGCTGGCCTGCGCGGTGGCCTACCAGGCGGGCATCGCGGTCGTGATCACACTGGCGGCCGTCTATGCCGAGCAGGTCCTGGGTTTCAAGCAGACCCAGACCATGATGCTGATCTTTCTGGTGAACATCGCGGCGGCCCTCGGCGCCTTCGCCTTCGGCTACTGGCAGGACCGCAGTGGCCACAAGCGTGCGCTGGGCGTCACGCTGCTGGGCTGGATCCTTATGACGGTCACTGCCGCGCTGGCGACGACCCAGGGCGTTTTCTGGATCGCCGCCGTGATTGCCGGGCTGTGCATGGGATCGAGCCAGTCGGCTGGGCGTGCACTGGCCGGCTTGCTGGCGCCGCCGGCGCGCCTGGCTGAGTTCTTCGGCCTGTGGGCCTTCGCGACGCGACTGGCCGCGATCCTGGGTCCTGTGACCTACGGCCTCGTCACCTGGGTCACGGCCGGCAATCACCGCATCGCGATCGTTTCGACGGCGCTGTTCTTCCTGATCGGGCTGCTCTTGTTGCGACCGGTGGACGTGCGGCGCGGCGCGAGCGAGGCCCTGCGGCTGGAGCCGCTCCCCTAAAATAGAACGACCGTTCGCTTTATCGTTCCGCCACACGGGATGCCGGCAAACGCCTGCCTACAATCCCACCCGTCCCCGATCCAGGAGCAGCGTGTCATGAAGATTCTGGTACCCGTGAAGCGGGTCGTCGACTACAACGTCAAGGTGCGCGTCAAGGCCGATGGAACGGGTGTGGACCTGGCCAACGTCAAGATGAGCATGAACCCCTTCGACGAGATCGCCATCGAAGAAGCCGTTCGCTTGAAGGAGAAGGGCATCGCAACCGAGGTCATTGCGGTCTCCTGCGGCGTGACCCAATGCCAGGAAACCCTGCGCACCGCGATGGCCATCGGCGCCGACCGCGCGATCCTGGTCGAATGTGCCGACGAACTGCAGCCGCTGGCCGTGGCCAAGCTCCTCAAGGCCCTGGTCGACAAGGAACAGCCCGGCCTCGTGATCCTGGGCAAGCAGGCCATCGACGACGACTGCAACCAGACCGGCCAGATGCTGGCTGCGCTGGCTGGCCTGCCGCAGGGCACCTTCGCGAGCAAAGTCGAGGTGGCGGACGGCAAGGTCAGCGTGACCCGCGAAGTCGATGGCGGCCTGGAGACCGTGAAGCTCTCCTTGCCGGCCGTCGTCACCACCGACTTGCGCCTGAACGAGCCACGCTACGTGACCCTGCCCAACATCATGAAGGCCAAGAAGAAGACGCTCGACGTCTTCAAGCCGGCCGACCTGGGTGTGGACGTCACGCCGCGCATCAAGACCCTGAAGGTCGTCGAACCGCCCAAGCGTGGCGCCGGCGTCAAGGTGCCCGACGTCGCCGCACTCGTCGACAAGCTGAAGAACGAAGCGAAGGTGATCTGACATGGCCGCACTCGTCATTGCCGAACACGACCACGGCACCTTGAAGCCGGCCACCCTGAACACCGTCACAGCGGCGATCCAGTGCGGCGGCGACGTGCACGTGCTGATCGCCGGCCACAACGCCGGCGGGGCAGCCCAGGCGGCCAGCCAGATTGCCGGCGTGGCCAAGGTGCTGCACGCCGACGGCGCGCAGCTGGCCGAGCAACTGGGAGAGAACGTTGCGGCCCAGGTCGTCGCCCTGGCCAAGAGCTACAGCCACCTGCTGTTCCCGGCCACCGCGCATGGCAAGAACGTCGCGCCGCGCGTTGCGGCCCTGCTGGACGTCGCGCAGATCAGTGACGCCACCAAGGTCATCGGCCCCGACACCTTCGAGCGCCCGATCTACGCCGGCAATGCGATCGCCACCGTGCAGACCAGCGACGCGATCAAGGTCATCACGGTGCGCACCACCGGCTTCGACGCGGCCGGGCAGGGTGGCTCGGCGGCCGTCGACAAGATCGATGCGGTGGCCGACAGCGGCCTGTCGAGCTATGTCGGCAGCGAGATTGCCAAGAGCGACCGGCCCGAATTGACGGCAGCCAAGATCATCGTCTCGGGCGGCCGCGCGATGGGCAGCTCGGACAAGTTCACCGAAGTGCTGACACCGCTGGCTGACAAGCTCGGCGCGGCGCTGGGTGCCAGCCGAGCCGCGGTCGATGCGGGCTATGCGCCCAACGACTGGCAGGTCGGCCAGACCGGCAAGATCGTCGCGCCCCAGCTCTACATCGCTTGTGGCATCTCGGGGGCGATCCAGCACCTGGCCGGGATGAAGGACAGCAAGGTGATCGTGGCGATCAATAAGGACGCCGAGGCACCTATCTTCAGCATTGCCGACTACGGGCTCGAGGCGGATCTGTTCACGGCGGTGCCTGAACTGGTCAAGGCGCTCTGAGCGCGCAGGAGCTCCCATGACATACCGCGCCCCGGTGAAGGACATGCTCTTCTGCATGCAGGAGTTGGCCGGTCTCGATGCGGTGGCGAAGTTGCCCGGCTTCGAAGACGTCGATGCCGGTACCGCACAGGCGGTGCTCGAGGAGTGCGCGAAGTTCAACGAAGGCATCGTCGCGCCGCTGAACACCGACGGCGATGTCCACCCATCGTCCTTCGAAAGCGGCAGCGTGACGACGACGCCGGGCTTCAAGCAGGCCTTCCGGCAGTTTGCCGAGGGCGGCTGGCAGGGCCTGCAACATCCGGCCGAGTTCGGCGGCCAGGGCCTGCCGAAGACGATCGGCGCCGCGTGCATCGAGATGCTGAACAGCGCCAACCTAAGTTTTGCGCTCTGCCCGCTCTTGACTGACGGCGCGATCGAAGCCTTGCTGACCGCCGGCTCGCCCGAGCAGCAGCAGACCTACTTGCCGAAGATGATCGACGGCAGCTGGACCGGGACGATGAACCTGACCGAGCCGCAAGCCGGCAGCGACCTGGCCGCGGTGCGCACGCGCGCCGAGCCTCGAGGTGACGGCAGCTTCAAGCTCTTCGGCACCAAGATCTTCATCACCTATGGCGAACACGACATGGCCGAGAACATCGTCCACCTCGTGCTCGCGCGCGTCGTCGGTGCGCCGGAAGGGGTGAAGGGCATCTCGCTGTTCATCTGTCCGAAGTTCATGCTGAACCAGGATGGAAGTCAGGGCAGCCGCAACGATGTGCATTGCGTCAGCATCGAACACAAGCTCGGCATCAAGGCCAGTCCGACCGCGGTGCTGCAGTACGGCGACCATGGCGGCGCGGTCGCGCACTTGGTCGGCCAGGAGAACCGCGGCCTCGAGACCATGTTCATTATGATGAATGCTGCGCGCTACGCCGTTGGCGTGCAGGGCATCGCAGTGGCCGAACGGGCTTACCAGAAGGCGGTGGCCTATGCCCGCGACCGCGTGCAGAGCCGGCCGGTCGATGGCTCGATGAATGCGGCAGCGCCGATCATCCACCACCCCGACGTCAAGCGCATGCTGATGACGATGCGTGCCTACACCGAGGGTTGCCGCGCGATGGCCCTGGTGGCGGCTGCGGCCTACGACGCGTCGCACCACCATCCCGATGCTGCAACGCGTCAGCAGAACCAGGCCTTTTACGAGTACCTGGTGCCGCTGATCAAGGGCTACAGCACCGAGATGAGCCTCGAGGTCGCGTCGCTGGGCGTGCAGGTGCACGGCGGCATGGGCTTCATCGAGGAGACCGGCGCAGCGCAGTACCTGCGGGACGCCAAGATCCTGAGCATCTACGAAGGCACGACAGCAATCCAGGCCAATGACCTGGTCGGGCGCAAGACGGCGCGCGACGGCGGCCAGACTGCGAAAGCGATCGCGCGCCAAATCGAGGCCACTGAAGTGCAGCTCGCCGGGCGCGACAGCGCAGCAGCCAAGGCGATGCACAAGCACCTGAGTGCCGCACGCAAGGCCTTCCTCGACGTCGTCGACTTCGTCACCGGCCAGACCAAGGCCAGCCCGAACGCGGTCTTTGCCGGGTCGGTGCCCTATCTGATGCTGGCCGGCAACCTGATGGCTGGCTGGCAGATGGCGCGGGCCCTGCTCGCGGCCGAGGACAAGCATGCCGCGGGCGAAGAGAGGGCGTTCATGGAGGCCAAGGTCGCAACCGCGCGCTTCTACGCCGAACACCTGCTATCCAAGGCGCCCGGCGTTCGCGACAGCATCGTCGAGGGGCACGCCGCGGTGACAGAGATGGCGCTCGAGGCCTTCTGATGTCCTTGGCCCCGGTCTTCGCCAAGCTGCGCCTGCCCGTCATCGGCGCGCCGCTGTTCATCATCAGCAACCCCAAGCTCGTCATCGCCCAGTGTCAGGCTGGCATTGTTGGCGCGATGCCTGCGCTCAACGCACGGCCGGCGTCGCAGCTCGACGAGTGGCTGGCCGAGATCACCGAGACCTTGGCGGCCTGGGATCGCGCCCACCCCGACGCGCCTGCCGCCCCGTTCGCGATCAACCAGATCGTGCACAAGAGCAACGACCGGCTCGAGCACGACATGGCCGCCTGCGCGCGCTACAAGGTGCCGATCGTGATCACCTCGCTCGGCGCGCGCACCGACGTCAACGACGCCGTGCACGCCTGGGGCGGCGTGGTGCTGCACGACATAATCAACAACGGCTTCGCCCACAAGGCCGTCGACAAGGGCGCGGATGGCCTGATCGCCGTGGCCGCAGGCGCCGGGGGGCATGCCGGCGTGAAGAGCCCGTTCGCGCTGGTGCAGGAGATCCGCGAGTGGTTCGACGGGCCGCTCGCGCTGTCCGGCGCCGTGGCCACCGGCGGCGCGGTGCTGGCGGCGCGGGCGATCGGCGCCGACTTCGCCTACATCGGCTCAGCCTTCATCGCCACCGCCGAAGCGCGCGCCAGCGACGACTACAAGCACGCCATTGTCGAAGGTACCAGCGACGACATCGTCTACTCCAGCCTCTTCACCGGCGTGCACGGCAACTACCTGAAGCGCTCAATCCGCGCCGCCGGCCTGGATCCGGACCAACTGCCCGAAAGCGACCCGAGCAAGATGAACTTCGGCGGCGGCGACGGCGCCAGAAAGGCCTGGAAGGACATCTGGGGCAGCGGCCAGGGTATCGGGGCCGTGAAGCAAGTGTTGCCGGCGGCCGAACTGATCGATCGCCTGGCGCAGGAGTACCGCAGCGCCAGGGAGCGTCTGGCCTTCGGTGATAGAGTGCCTGCTTGATGTAGATCGGTCCTTCCCGTCCTACGCTAGTCCGCCTACCGGTGAAGCCGGGTCGCGGAAGGTTGTGCAACCCATCGAAGCTGCGGAAACCGCGGTGAAAGGTGAGCGAAGATGATGCAGCAAAGCAGGTCGAATTCGTACCTGTTCGGGGGCAATGCCCCGTACGTCGAAGAGCTCTACGAGGCCTACCTCGACAACCCCGGCTCGGTACCCGAGACCTGGCGCACCTACTTCGACAACCTGCAGAACGTGGCGGCCACTGACGGCTCGGAGCGTCGCGACGTGGCCCATGCCCCGGTGGTCGAATCCTTCGCCCAGCGCGCCAAGGCCAATGCCTTCGCCAGCAAAGCCAGCAGCACCGACCTGGCCGTCGCCCGCAAGCAGGTTCACGTCCAGTCCCTGATCGCTGCCTACCGGTTCCTCGGCTCGCGCTGGGCCGATCTGGACCCCCTGAAGCGCACCGAGCGGCCGAAGATCCCCGAGCTTGAGCCGGCGTTCTACGACCTGTCCGAGTCGGACATGGACATCACCTTCAGCGCCGCCAATACCTATTTCGGCGCCGAGCAGATGAGCCTGCGCGAGATCATGCAGGCGTTGCGCGAGACCTATTGCGGTACCGTGGGCGCCGAGTACATGCACTGCACGGACCCGACGGAGAAGCGCTGGTGGCAGGAGCGCCTGGAGCGCGTGCGCAGCAAGCCGAGCTTCACGGCCGACGAGAAGAGGCACATCCTGGATCGCCTGACGGCGGCCGAAGGTCTGGAGCGCTACCTGCACACGAAGTTCGTCGGACAGAAGCGCTTTTCGCTCGAAGGCAGCGAGAGCTTCATAGCCTCGATGGACGAGTTGGTTCAGCGCGGCGGCGAGAAGGGGGTGCAGGAGATCGTGATCGGCATGGCCCATCGCGGACGCCTGAACGTGCTCGTCAATACCCTGGGCAAGATGCCCGCCGACCTGTTCGCCGAGTTCGATCACACGGCCAAGGAAGACCTGCCCTCGGGCGACGTCAAGTACCACCAGGGCTTCTCGAGCGATATCTCGACGCCCGGCGGCGCGGTGCACCTGTCGCTGTCCTTCAACCCCTCGCACCTCGAAATCGTCAACCCGGTGGTCGAGGGCAGCGTCAAGGCGCGGCTGGACCGCCGCGGCGACAAAGCGGGCGATCAGGTGCTGCCGGTGCTGGTGCACGGCGATGCGGCCTTCGCCGGCCAGGGCGTGGTGATGGAGACGCTGGCACTGGCGCAGACGCGCGGCTACTACACCGGCGGGACGGTGCACCTGGTCATCAACAATCAGATCGGATTCACCACCAGCGACCCGCGCGACTCGCGTTCGACCCTGTACTGCACAGACGTGGTCAAGATGATCGAGGCGCCGGTGCTGCACGTGAATGGCGACGACCCCGAGGCCGTGGTGCTGTGCACGCAGCTGGCGATGGACTACCGGCAGGCTTTCAACAAGGACGTCGTCGTCGACATCATCTGCTTCCGCAAGCTGGGCCACAACGAACAGGACACGCCGAGCCTGACCCAGCCGCTGATGTACAAGAAGATCGCCCAGCATCCGGGCACGCGCAAGCTCTACGGCGAGAAGCTGGTGGCGCAGAACGTCTTGCCGGCCGACGGCCCGGACGATATGGTCAAGGCCTATCGGGCTGCCATGGACGCGGGCAGGCACACGGTCGATCCGGTGCTGACCAACTTCAAGAGCAAGTACGCGGTCGATTGGTCGCCGTACCTGAACCGCAAGTGGACCGATGCTGCCGACACGGCCTTGCCGCTGGCCGAGATCAAGCGCCTGGCCGAGCGCATCACGACGATCCCGAAGGACTTCAAGGCGCATCCCCTGGTCGAGAAGGTGATCGCCGACCGCGCCGCGATGGGCCGTGGCGAGATCAATGTCGACTGGGGCATGGGTGAGCATCTGGCTTACGCATCCCTGGTGGCCAGCGGCTACCCGGTACGCCTGTCGGGCGAGGACTGTGGACGCGGCACCTTCGTGCACCGCCACTCCGTGCTGCACGACCAGAACCGCGAGAAGTGGGATGCCGGCACCTATGTGCCGCTCGAGAACGTGGCTGAAAACCAGGCTCCGTTCGTGGTCATCGACTCGATCCTGTCCGAAGAGGCCGTGCTCGGTTTCGAGTACGGCTATGCGTCGGCCGATCCGAACACGCTGACGATCTGGGAGGCGCAGTTCGGCGACTTCGTCAACGGCGCGCAAGTCGTGATCGACCAGTTCCTGGCCTCGGGCGAAGTCAAGTGGGGCCGCGTCAATGGCCTGACGCTGATGCTGCCGCACGGCTACGAAGGGCAAGGGCCGGAGCACAGCTCGGCGCGCCTGGAGCGCTTCATGCAACTGGCGGCCGACAACAACATGCAGATCGTCCAGCCGACGACGGCCAGCCAGATCTTCCATGTGCTGCGCCGGCAGATGGTGCGCATGTTCAGGAAGCCGCTGGTGATCATGACGCCCAAGTCGCTGCTGCGGAACAAGGACGCGACCTCGCCGCTGTCCGAGTTCACGAAAGGCGAATTCCGCACCGTCATCGGGCCGAGTCATCCCGACATCGACCCGATGAAGGTCAAGCGCGTGATTGCCTGTTCAGGCAAGGTGGTCTACGACCTCGTCAAGCGCCGTGACGAGAAGAAGGCCTGGGATGTGGTCGTGCTGCGCGTCGAGCAGCTGTACCCCTTCCCGCACAAGGCCTTCACGGCGGAGTTGAAGAAGTTCCCGAATGCGACCGAGGTCGTGTGGTGCCAGGACGAGCCGCAGAACCAAGGCGCCTGGTTCTTCGTGCAGCACTACATCCACGAGAACATGTCCGAAGGTCAGAAGCTCGGCTACGCGGGGCGTCCGGCTTCGGCCTCGCCGGCCGTGGGTTACGCCCACCTGCACCAGGAGCAGCAGAAGACCCTGCTCGACCAGGCCTTCGGCAAGCTCAAGGGCTTCGTCCTGAGCAAGTAAATCCAAGAAGAGACATTCATGGCCATCATCGAAGTCAAGGTTCCACAGCTGTCCGAGTCGGTCGCCGAAGCCACCCTGCTGCAGTGGAAGAAGCAACCCGGCGAAGCGGTCGCCATCGACGAGATCCTGATCGAGGTCGAGACCGACAAGGTGGTGCTCGAAGTGCCTGCCCCTGCGGCCGGCGTGCTGAGCGCTCATGTGGCGGCGAACGGCGCGACCGTCGTGGCCGAGCAGTTGATCGCGACCATCGATACCGAAGGCAAGGCAAGCGCCGTCGTACCCGCTGCAGCGAGCACTGCCGCCGCGGCGCCGGTCGCTGCGGCGGCGCCAGCCGCAGGCGCGGGTGTGGCGATGCCGGCCGCCGCAAAGCTGATGGCCGACAACCAGATGCCTCCAGGGTCGGTCGTCGGCAGCGGCAAGGACGGCCGCGTGCTCAAGGGCGACGTGCTGGCAGCTGCGGCACCGAAGGTCGCTCCACCAGCGGCCCCCACCGCTACCGCGGCGACCAGGCCGCTGCCCACGGTGGCCGCCCCGGCAGCACCGAACCTGGGCGAAAGGCCCGAGCAGCGCGTGCCGATGTCGCGTCTGCGCGCCCGTGTCGCCGAGCGCCTGCTGCAGTCGCAATCGACGAACGCCATCCTGACCACGTTCAACGAAGTGAACATGGCGCCGGTCATGGAGATGCGCAAGAAGTTCCAGGAGAAGTTCGAGAAGGAGCATGGCTGCAAGCTCGGCTTCATGAGCTTCTTCGTCAAGGCGGCGGTGGCGGCATTGAAGAAGTACCCGGTACTTAACGCCTCGGTCGACGGTAACGACATCGTCTACCACGGCTACTTCGACATCGGCATCGCGGTCGGTTCGCCGCGCGGGCTGGTTGTGCCGATCGTGCGCAACGCTGATCAGATGAGCTTTGCCGACATCGAGAAGAAGATCGCCGAGTACGGCAAGAAGGCGGCTGATGGCAAGCTCGGCATCGAAGAGCTGACCGGCGGCACGTTCTCGATCTCCAACGGGGGCGTCTTCGGCTCGATGCTCAGTACGCCGATCATCAACCCGCCGCAAAGCGCGATCCTGGGCGTGCATGCAACCAAGGATCGTGCGGTGGTCGAGAACGGCCAGGTTGTCGTGCGCCCGGTGAATTACCTGGCGATGAGCTACGACCACCGCATCATCGACGGTCGAGAGGCAGTGCTAGGCCTGGTGGCGATGAAAGAAGCGCTGGAAGACCCGGCTCGACTCCTGTTCGATATCTGAGCCGGCGGCATCCATGAGCAAGGCATTCGACGTCATCGTCATCGGCGCCGGTCCTGGCGGCTACATCGCCGCCATCCGCGCGGCCCAACTCGGTTTCAACACAGCCTGCATCGACGAGTGGAGGAACGACAAGGGCGGGCCGGCGCCGGGCGGCACCTGCACCAATGTCGGATGCATCCCGAGCAAGGCCCTGCTGCAGTCGAGCGAGCACTTCGAGCATGCCGGCCACGCCTTTGCAGACCATGGCATCGGCTTGAAGGACCTGAGTATCGATGTCGCGAAGATGCTCAAGCGCAAGGACACGGTGGTCAAGCAGAACAACGACGGCATCCTGTACCTGTTCAAGAAGAACAAGGTGACGTTCTTCCACGGGCGGGGGTCGTTCGTCCGATCGGCAGACGGCGGTTACGAGATCGCCGTCGATGGTGAGTCCCTGGTGGGCAAGCACATCGTCGTCGCGACCGGTTCGAGCCCGCGCGCACTGCCGGGTACGGCCTTCGACGAAGACAGGATCCTGTCGAACGACGGCGCCCTGCGCATTCGGACGCTGCCCAAGACGCTGGGCCTGATCGGTTCGGGTGTGATCGGTCTGGAGATGGGTTCGGTCTGGCGCCGCCTCGGGGCTCAGGTCACGGTGCTCGAGGCGCTGCCGAGTTTCCTCGGGGCCGTCGATGAGCAGATCGCCAAGGAAGCGCACAAGGCTTTCACCAAGCAGGGCCTGAAGATCGAACTCGGCGTCAAGGTCGGTGAGATCTCCAATGGCAAGCATGGCGTCAGCGTGGCCTACACCAATGCCAAGGGCGAAGCGCAGACGCTGGACGTCGACAAGCTGATCGTCTCGATCGGTCGCGTTCCCAACACCACGGGCCTCGATGCTGCAGCGGTCGGCCTGAAGCTCGACGAGCGCGGTGCGATCGTGGTCGACGAGGAGTGCCGCACCAACCTGCCGCGCGTCTGGGCTGTCGGTGATGTCGTGCGCGGACCGATGCTGGCGCACAAGGCCGAAGAAGAGGGCGTCGCTGTGGCCGAGCGCATTGCCGGCCAGCATGGGCATGTCGACTTCAACCTCGTGCCCTGGGTCATCTACACCAGCCCGGAGATTGCCTGGGTCGGCCAGACCGAGCAGCAACTGAAGGCGGCCGGCCGGGCCTACCGAGCCGGCAGCTTCCCATTCATGGCCAATGGCCGCGCGCGGGCCCTCGGCGACACCACCGGGATGGTGAAGATGCTCGCCGACGCTGCCACCGATGAGATCCTGGGCGTGCACATCGTCGGCCCCTACGCCAGCGAACTGATCGCCGAGGCCTGCGTCGCGATGGCCTTTCGCGCCAGTAGCGAAGACATCGCCCGCATCTGCCATGCGCACCCGTCGTTGAGCGAATCGACGAAGGAAGCGGCCCTGGCCGTCGACAAGCGTACCCTGAACTTCTGAGCGCGCGGGCCGCGTCGTGGGGGTCCGTCAGCTCTACGAACAGACGCTCGCCGAACGCGGCTACGCCAGCGACCCCGCACAGTTGCTCGCTGTCGACGCGCTCGAGCGTTGCGAGAACGAGTGGGCCGACTACAAGGCGCGGCGTTCGAATGCCTTGACGCAGCTGATCCGGCGCCCGCCCATCCCTCGCGGCGTCTACCTGCACGGCGGCGTCGGGCGCGGCAAGAGCTTCCTGATGGACTGCTTCTTCCAGTCGGTGCCTCTGCGGCGCAAGACGCGCCTGCACTTTCACGAGTTCATGCGCGAAGTGCACCGCGAACTGCAGGACCTGAAGGGCACCGTCAACCCCCTTGACGAACTCGGCCAGCGCATCGCACGGCGCTTCCGTCTGATCTGCTTCGATGAATTTCATGTCGCCGACGTGACCGACGCGATGATCCTGCACCGTTTGCTCGCGGCCTTGTTCGCGAACCGCGTCAGCATCGTCACCACGTCGAACTTCCATCCCGATGCGCTGTACCCGAACGGCCTGCACCGCGATCGCATCCTGCCGGCGATCGCCCTGCTGAAGGACAAGCTCGAGGTGATCGGCGTCGATAACGGCACCGACTACCGGCGCCGCACGCTGGAGCGCGTACAGCGTTACCACTGGCCACTCGGGCCGGCTGCCGATGCCGCCCTGAGCGAGGCCTTCGACCAGCTGGCCGAAGTGCGGGACGAAGATCCGGTGCTCTACATCGAACAACGCGAGATCACGGCCCGCCGCAAGGCAGGTGGTGTGGTGTGGTTCGACTTCAAGTGGTTGTGCGGCGGGCCACGTTCGCAGAACGACTATCTCGAGGTCGCCAGCCGCTTCCACACCCTGATCCTGGCCGGCGTGCCGCAGATGCCGCCGCGCATGGCCAGCGAAGCGAGGCGCTTCACCTGGCTCGTCGACGTGCTCTACGACCGACGTGTCAAGCTCATCATGTCAGCGGAAGTGCCGCCGGAGGAGTTGTATCTGGAAGGTCCCCTGGCCCACGAGTTCCCGCGCACGGTGTCGCGGCTGAACGAAATGCAATCGGTCGAGTTCCTGGCCCTGGAGCGTCGTGATGTCGATACTTCGCTTACCTGACTGGCTCTTGCTGCTGGGCTTGGCGGCAACGTCGGTGCTCGCTGAGGCTGCGCCGGGCGTTGATGCGGCACAGCGCCAGCGCATCGCGACCGAGCGGGCCGCGATCGAACGCGATGCCCGGACGGCGCTGAAGGCGTGCACACAGCAGTTTGCCGTGACGGACTGCGCTGTCCGCGCCAAGGCCGATCGACGCCTTCGCATGCAGCCGCTGGAGCGTGAGCTGGCCGTGCTCGACGACGAACTCCGCAAGCGGCGTGCCGCAGAGCGCCTGGCGCAGATCGAGCAACGCAAGCTTTCGCGTGCTGCCGAGCCGCCTGAAGTCACGGTGCACAGCCGCAAGCCCGCGGCCAGCGCGCCGGCTCCAGTTCGGCCGGCGGCCGCGCGCGCGAGCGAGGCAAGCGAAAGCGCGCGACGCGCGGCTGCGTCTCAGGCCGCGGCCGAAGCCACGCGGCGCGCGGCCGCGTCAGCGCGACGCATCGAGCAGGCCCAGGCACATCGCCTGTCGATCGAGCAGCGCAATCGCGAGCGCACCAAGTCGGGGGGGCCGGCCCAGCCCTTGCCCGTGCCGCCGGGGCAGACTCGCTAGCCACCGAGCCAATGCTCGCGCGGCGCGTCGCTCAGCGCTCGAGCGCCTCGACCCGAACCAGGGCCAGCGACAAGTTGTCGCCACCGCCGCGCGCGCGTTGGCGCGCCTTGGACACCAGCATCTCGCTGGCCTCGCGCGGGGGGAGGGTGTGCACGATCGCGCCCATCTCCTTGGGCGTGAAGTAGTGCCAGAGGCCGTCGCTGCAGGCCATGACGCTGTCGCCGATCTCGAGCTGACCGAGGTGGGCCTGGGTCAATGGCGGATCCTGGTGTGTTCCCAGGCAGCCGGTGAGCAGGTTCGATTGCGGGTGCGTGTTGGCTTCCTCTTCCGTGATCTGGCCCTCATCGATCAGGCGCTGCACGAAGGAGTGGTCGACCGTACGGCTGACCATGTCGGGGCCACGGAAGTGGTAGACGCGTGAGTCGCCGGCATGCACGATGTCGCAGCGCCGGTCCGGTCCGACCAGGATGGCGGCGATGGTGCTGTGCGGCTCCTCTTCGGCCGCAAGCGCAGTGAGCTTGATCATCAGGTGCGACTCCTGCACCAGCTGACGCAGCAGGTCCGAAGCGTCGTCGCGTGTGGCCACGTGCCGCTCGTAGATCTGCTTGGCCACCATCACCACCTGGTCGGCGGCCTTGCGACCGCCGCTCTTGCCGCCCATGCCGTCGGCGAGCACGGCCAGCGCACAGCCCGGCGTGCGCGGGTGGGGGACGATCTCGACCTGATCCTGTTGGTAGCTGCGGTCGCCACGGTGCATGCCGGTGGCGGCGCTGAGTCTGTATCCGGGAGCAGCAGTGGCCATGCATGCAATATACGGGATGGCTGCAGCGGCCCGATTTCCAGGGCGTGAAGTCTTGCCGCTCACCTACACTGCCGGTGAACCGATGGACGACAACCTGCACTCGCCCCAGCGCCGCCTGATCGAGCTGCGCATCGAACACGGCGATCTGGACAGCCTGATCGACCGCCTGGCCGAGGAAGCCCCACTCGACGACCTGGCGTTGCGCCGGCTGAAGAAGCGCAGGCTCTTGCTGCGCGACCAGATCGCCCACCTCTCCGCGCAGATCGACCCACCTGAACCCGCGTGAATGACGGCCCCAGTCTCGCTTTACTCGCAGCCCCCGAAGGGGGCGTGGAGGTCGCCCAGCGTGTCGTGATGGTAGACCTCGAACCAGGTGTCGCCCAGGACACGCTGGCCGATGCCGTGGCGCGAGCCTTTGCGGCGAATGGGCCCATGGCCCGTGCCGATGCGGGCTACGTGGAGCGTGACGTTCAGCAGCGCTTTGCGCAGGCGGTGGCCCAGGCCGTCGAACAACGCAGCGCGCTGGTCGCCGAAGCCGGTACCGGCGTGGGCAAGACTTTCGCCTACCTTGTGCCGCTGCTGCTGTCGGGCCGACGCGCCCTGGTCAGCACCGCCACGAAGAGCCTGCAGGATCAGCTCTACCTGCGCGATCTGCCTCGGCTGACCCTGGCGCTGGGCATCCCGGTGCGACTGGCCTTGCTGAAAGGGCGCGCGAGCTACCTGTGCCTGCACCGTCTTGACCAGGCGCGCCAAGCTGGCGCCCCTGGGCAGCCGGCGCCGATGCCCGACCGCTTCTCACAACGTGCGTTGGCGCGGATCGAGGTCTGGTCCCAGGCGACTGCCAGCGGGGATCTGGCCGAGCTCGAGGGTCTGGACGAGCGCTCTCCGGTCATCCCATTGGTGACCTCGACGCGCGAGAACTGCCTCGGCAGCGAATGCCCGAAGTTCGGCGCCTGTCACGTGGTGAAGGCGCGGCGCGACGCGATGGCGGCCGACATCGTCGTCATCAACCACCATCTGTTCTTCGCCGACATGGCACTGCGCGAGAGTGGGGTCGCCGAGTTGTTGCCCAGTGTCGACGCCGCGGTGTTCGACGAGGCCCATCAATTGGTCGAAGCGGGGGTACAGTTTCTCGGCAGTACGCTGGGCAGCGCGCAGGTGCTCGACTTCGCGCGCGACCTGCTCGCACTGGGCCTGCAGCAGGCACGCGGCCTGGTCGACTGGCAGACACTGGCCGCGGATTGCGAGCGTGCCGCGCGCGAACTGCGGCTCATGGCGTCTGGAGCCTTGCGAGACGTGCGCGGCACGGTCAAGCTGCGCTGGAACGAACGCAGTGAGCAGGCCGCCTTCGTCGAAGCCCTGAGCGCACTGGCGGTGGCGTGCACGGCTGCGGCGGCCGGCGCGCAGTCCGTGACCGACGCCGGCCCGGACTTCGCCAAGCTGCAAGAGCGTGCCGCCACCCTGTGTGCGCTCGCCGACGCCTTCCAGCGCGAAGCCGTGCCAGGCCGTGTGCGATGGATCGACGTCAGCCCCCAGCAGGCGCGCCTGGTTGATTCGCCGCTGGACATCCGCGACATGCTGTCGGAGCAGCGTGCGCGTGCACCCAAGGCCTGGATCTTCACGTCGGCGACCTTGGGCGATGACGACGACCTGAGCTGGTTCACCGCAACCACCGGCCTCGAGGACGCGCGCAAATTGCGCCTCGGCAGCCCGTTCGACTATGCCGCGCATGCACGTCTCTTCGTCCCGACCCGTTTTCCGAAGCCGAACGAGCCTGGGCACGCGAGTGCAGTGGCGGCCTTGGCGGCGCGTTGCGCCGCTGCGCTGGGTGGACGGACCTTCGTGCTGACAACAACCTTGCGTGCCCTGCCGCAGGTGGCCGAGACCTTGCGCAGTGAACTGGAGGCTGCAGGCGCCGGGCACATCGAGGTGCTGGTGCAGGGCAGTCAACCCAAGCGTGCCTTGCTGCAGCGCTTCCTCGACCAGTCGGCGTCGGTCCTCATCGGTTCGCAGACCTTTTGGGAAGGCATCGACGTGCCGGGCGACGCATTGCAATGCGTGTTGATCGACAAGTTGCCATTCCCACCACCCAACGATCCGCTGATCGAAGCCCGCGTCAAGCGGCTCGAATCGCAGGGCCGCAACCCGTTCAACGAGTGCTTCGTCGGCGACGCGGCTGTGTCGTTGAAGCAGGGCGCAGGGCGCTTGATTCGCAGTGAAACCGATCGCGGGCTGTTGGTGGTTTGCGACCCGCGCATGGCGCGCATGCCGTATGGCGCGCGCCTGCGCAAAGCGTTGCCGCCGATGGCGCTCTTGGGCGACGAATCAGCGGCGCTGTCTTGGCTGGCCGAACTGGCGCTGGCGCACTGAGGCGCGCAGAGAGCGGCGCGTTACCAGAGCCTCCACCAACCGCGCTGCGCCTCTCGCATGCCGTCGTCTCTGAGACGGCTGTTCGGGAAGTTCTGCTTCAAGACCCGCTCTGCATCGGCGCGCAACTGTTCCAGGCCGAGGCGCTCGTAGCTCAATTTCATGATTACGAGCGCATCCTCGTTCGCGGGTGTCTGCGGGTACTCCAGCACCACCTGCTGGGCACGGTTGGCTGCAGCCAGATAGGCACCACGGCGCAGGTAATAGCGCGCCACGTGCACCTCGTAGCCGGCCAGGGCATTGACGATGTAGTCCATGCGAGAGCGCGCGTCGTCGGCATAGCGCGACTGCGGGAACTGGGTCACCAGCTGTCGAAACGCCTGGTACGCGTCGCGGGACGCCTGCTGGTCACGTTCGGCCAGATCCTGCTGCGCCAAGGAACCCAGGATGCCCAGGTTGTCGTTGAAGTTGACGACGCCGCGCAGGTACAGGGCGTAGTCCAGGGCGGGGCTGGAGGGGTGCAGCTTGATGAAGCGGTCGAGCGTGGCCAGGGCGGCGGCACGCTCGCCGGTGCGGTACTGCGCATACGCTAGGTCGAGCGTGGCCTGCTGGGCCAACAGAGTACCGGCGGCGCGGCCCTCGACGCGTTCGAGCGTCTTGATCGCCTTGTCATAGCTGCCGCTGGACATGTCGTCCTTGGCATCTGCATACAATTGTTCGACAGCCGCAGTGGAGTTCGGATCGTCCTTCGGTGTCGAACTGCAGGCCGACAAGGCGAGTGCGCTGCCGGCGACGACAGCGACACAAAGCAGTCTGGCCAGCGCGCCCTGAATACGGATCATTGTGTGCATCGGCCCTCGACGGGCCCCTGTCGTGACATCAGAAATCGAGCGCGATTATAGGGTTGGCGCCGCGGGCAACGGGCCGGAGGACGAGCTCGATGCCAGCGTCGAAGTGCGCCGATTCGAAGTTGCCATCGAAGGCCACGGCGAGCGCCTGGACAAACTGCTGGTGGCCCATGCGGCGGAGTTCTCTCGCAGCCACCTGCAGGGCCTGATCGAGCGCGGCTGCGTGCGCGTGGATGGAGACCGTGCGACCAGCGCGTCGCGCCGCCTGCGAGCCGGCCAGGCAGTCCAGGTCGAGCTGCAGCCAACCGATGAGAGCCGGGCTTTCGCGCCGGAGCCGATGGCCCTTGCCATCCGCTTCGAGGACGAACACTTGCTGGTGTTAGTCAAGCCGCCCGGACTGGTCGTTCACCCAGCGCCGGGTCACTGGCGCAGCACCCTGCTCAACGGCTTGCTGGCGCATCACCCGGGCGCCGCGCAACTGCCCCGCGCCGGCATCGTGCACCGCCTCGACAAGGACACCTCGGGCCTGATGGTGGTGGCCAAGACCTTGCCGGCCATGACGGCGCTGGTGCGCAGCATCGCGGCACGCGAAGTTCGGCGCGAGTACCTCGCCCTGGTACATGGCGAGGTGTCCTCGACGCCATTCTCGATCGACGAGCCCGTGGGTCGCGATCCGGTCTCTCGCGTGCGCATGGCAGTGGTGGCCGGTGGCAGGCCAGCGCGCACCGACGTGACGCGACTGGGATTTCGTCGAATCGATGCACTGCGCGTCAGTGCCCTGCAGTGCAGGTTGCACACCGGACGGACACACCAGATCCGCGTGCACCTGAGTTCCCGCGGCCACCCTCTGCTGGCGGACGAACTTTACGGGGGTGCCACGGGCCTGGGCGTCGAGCGCCAGGCCCTGCACGCCACCAGGCTGGGTCTGAGCCACCCAGCGACCAAAGAGGCTCTGCTGTTCGAGGAACCACTGCCGGGCGACTTGGCAGCAGCCTGGGGCAGCATCTGTGCCTGACGACCAGCCCAGGGCTATACAATGCCGGCGAACCCCTGGTGCAGGCCCATGCCGCCCAGGCCGGCCCGCCCCAGCGAAGACATGAACTGCGCCGCTCGCTGAGCGCTGCGCCCGGGCCAAGCGATTGAACCTGTTTGATGTGAACGCTGCCGGCGCCCCTCCGGTGCCCAACGACTCCCGCCTATGAACACACAGGATGCAAAGCGCGTCCTCGAAACCGCGCTCATCTGCGCCGAGCAACCACTGCCGGTCGCTGCCCTGCGCGCGTTGTTCGAGGACCAGGTCGGTGTCGACACGCTCAAGAGCTTGCTCGACGAACTGGTGCGCGACTGGGAGGGCCGGGGAGTCGCGCTGGTGCCGCTGGCCAGCGGCTGGCGCTTCCAGAGCCGCCCGGAGATGCGCGAGTACCTTGACCGCCTGAATCCCGAGAAGCCGCCGAAGTATTCGCGTGCAGTGCTGGAGACGCTGGCCATCGTGGCCTACCGACAGCCGGTGACCCGAGGCGACATCGAGGACATCCGCGGCGTGGCCGTGGGCAGCCCGATCGTCAAGCAGCTCGAAGATCGAGGCTGGATCGAGGCCATCGGTCACCGCGAGGCGCCCGGTCGCCCAGCGCTGTACGCCACCACGCGCCAGTTTCTGGACGATCTTGGCGTCGCCAGTCTCGACCAGTTGCCGCCCCTCGATGTCCAGGGTGGTGGAGACCAGCGCCTGGTCGAGGCCCTGGCGCAGCAGCCGGACCTGATCGACGCCGAGCCGGACCTGAGCGGTCAGGGCTCCCTGGCCCTCGGCCTAGATGGCGCCGAAACGGCCGATGCCGACCATCCGATCGAATTCCCTGAACGCCGCGAGTCCGTCGCGCCTGCACCATGAGCCAACCGCAAGACGCCGACCCGCCGTTCATCGCCGACGAACCAGGCTCGACCGCGCCGGCCGACAAGGTCGTAGCGGACACTGTGCAGAGGCGCCGCCGCGGCCCGCGCAAGCCGCGCGAGGCGGAGCCGACGGGGCTGGACGCCGCGCGAGACGAGGGCGCACAGCAATCGCCGCCCATGGAACAGGCGCCATCGAGTGGCAATGGTGGCGAAGGCGACTCTGCAGAGGCAGGTGATGGGCGTGCAGCCGAGGCCGATGGCGTGAACCCTGATGGTGGCCCGGACGGGCCGGCGAGGCGCTCCCGGCGCAATCGTCGCCGCGGCCGCAAGGGAAAGGGACCGCGCGACGATGCGGGCTCGCCCGGCCTGTCAGGAGGCGACGGCCAGAGCGGACCGAGCGTGGCCTTGCCTCCGATGCCGGATGCCGGCGACCTGTTTGCCACGGTGACGTCTGGCGCATTCGACAGCGAGAGCTTGGCGACGGAGTCCCTCACGGCAGAAGCGTTGCAAGCTCCCGCGGACGAAGCGCTCGCCGCTTCAGCGTCGAACGCAGCGCAATTCCCTGCCGACGCGGCCGTTGGCGTCGCCGCAGGGGAGGCCGCTCAGGCCCTCGACCCGGCGCGTCGCGTGCTGGCCCCCGATGCCGATGCGCCCAAGCTGCAGAAGGTGCTGGCGCAGGCAGGCGTCGGCTCGCGCCGCGACCTCGAACAGATGATTCTCGACCAGCGCGTCACTGTCAACGGCGAGCCGGCGCACACGGGACAGCGTGTTTCCTGGGGTGACCGCGTGGCCGTCGATGGCAAGCCGGTGAGGGTGCGCATCGCGCCTTTGCCGACGCGTGTGATCGCGTATCACAAGCCGGCCGGCGAGGTCGTCAGCCACGACGATCCGCAACAGCGCCCGACGGTGTTTCGCCGCCTGCCGCGCTTGCAACAGGGCAAGTGGCAATCGGTGGGGCGCCTGGACATCAACACCGAGGGCCTGCTGCTGTTCACCACCTCGGGCGAACTGGCCAACCAGCTGATGCACCCGCGCTTTGGCGTCGAGCGTGAATACGCCGTGCGCGTGCTAGGAACGCTGGAGAAGGACGCACGCGAGCGCCTGCTCGAAGGTATCGCGATCGAAGGTCAACCGGCTGCGTTCAAGAGCATCGAAGACGGTGGCGGTGAAGGTGTGAACCACTGGTACCGCGTGGTCATCACCGAGGGCCGCAACCGTGAAGTGCGCAGACTCTTCGAGGCCGTCGGGCTGGCGGTGAGTCGCCTGATCCGAATTCGGTACGGATCGGTGGTGCTGCCGCGCGGCCTGCGGCGTGGCGTCTGTGTCGATCTGGCTGAAGACGATGTCAAGCTGCTGCGCCGCCTGACTGGGCTCGGTGTTCCCGGCGAGAGTGGGCGGGGCAACAGCAAGCGTGCCCGCGGGGGGCGGGATGAGCCCGGTGTGCGGCCGCAGGCGGAGCCGCGCGGACCGCGCCCGGGGCCGCGCAGCGAAGCGCCACGGCGCGAGCGGCGGCCCGCGCCCGAGCAAGGGCCACGCGGTCCGCGCCCGGACCGGGTCGATCACGCCAATCGATCCCATGGCAAGCAACGCCCGCAGGCAGGGTTCGGTGACTCGGCCGTCCATGCCCAGGAGTTCGACGAACGTGACCACGTCGAGGTGGTCGAGGTCGCCAACATCCCCAACCCATTGCAGCAGACCTTCGATCAGCGTGCGATCCGTGAGGCCCGCAGCGCACGACGGGAGCTGAGCGACGATGCGCCGATCCCCAACCCACTGCAGCAGACCTACGACAAGCGTGCGTTGAAGGAAAGCCGTGAACCCCAGCGCGACCATGGCGACGACGATGGCCCGATCCCCAATCCGCTCCAGCAGACCTACGACAAGCGCTTTGCACAAGGTGGTGCCGGCGGCACCGGCGGCGCAGGGGCGCGCGGACGCGGTGGTCCGTCCAGCGGTGGAGCGCGCCGCAAGGGCGGGAGTGCCGGCAAAGCCGGTGGTGGGCAACCCGACCCGATGAAGACGGCGGTCGGTTACATCGGCGGTGACGCCTTCCTGCGCAAGAAGTCGGGCGGGCGCGGTGGGCAGGGCGGCGGCGGCGGTCGGCGCGGTGGCGGTGGCGGTGGCGGTGGCGGTGGC
>JAZKIW010000090.1:0-9105 GCA_040384625.1 Pseudomonadota bacterium
CGTTGCCGAGTGAAAGCCAGCGTTGCTATGTTCGGTATGGAACAGATGGGCGGTTCCTCGGCGCCTAGAATCGCCGAATCGCCAGGGCAGCGCGAGGGACTGGCTGCACAGCGCCCAGTTTCGGAGTGCCGTGTTCCCTGCCGCCACCAACCCCCTGACCAATCAGCTGCTCGCGGCCCTGCCGCTGGCCGAGTGGGAACGTTGGCGGCCACAAGTCGAAGAGGTCGATCTGCCGTTGGGTCAGGTGCTGTACGAGTCGGGCGCCACGCTGGCACATGTGTACTTCCCGACCACCGCCATCGTCTCGCTGCTGTACGTGATGGAAAACGGGTCCTCGGCCGAGATTGCGGTCGTCGGCAACGAAGGCATCGTCGGCATCTCGCTCTTCATGGGCGGTGAATCCACGCCCAGCCGGGCAGTGGTGCAGAGCGCCGGCAAGGGCTTTCGCGTGCCCTCCGCGATGATCAAGGAAGAGTTCAACCGGCCGCCGGTGCTGCACCTGCTGTTGCGCTACACCCAGGCCCTGATCACGCAGATGGCGCAGACCGCCGTCTGCAATCGGCACCACTCACTCGACCAGCAACTGTGCCGCTGGCTCCTGTTGAGCCTGGACCGCTTGCAAGGCAACGAGTTGACGATGACGCAGGAGCTGATCGCCAACATGCTCGGCGTGCGCCGGGAAGGGGTGACCGAGGCGGCGCTCAAGCTGCAGGGCCGCGGCCTCATCAGTTATGCGCGCGGCCGCATCAAGGTGCTCGACCGCGGCGGCCTGGAGCAGGGCTCCTGCGAGTGCTACGCCGTCGTCAAGAAGGAATACGACCGTCTCTTGCCGGCCCTGACCGCGGTCTAGTTGCGCCCGCGCGCCGACCGCCGCTGCGGGCATCAGGCTGCGCAGCCAGCGGTGTGGTGCTGCCGGCCGTCTGTTCGGTATCGAACGCTGAGGTCACTGTAGGACCGAACTGACAATTTGAAACGGCGCCCGCCGATTCCGGCGCCGCCCCGGGGGCGGGACCATGGGAACTCGATCCACGCGAGGGAGTTCCCGTGAAACACAACCCGCACGCCTTCGGCGATCCGCGGCAGAACCAGTTGCTGGCTTCCTTGCCGCAGGCCGAGTGGGCGCGCCTGTCGGTTCACCTCGAGCCGGTCGAACTCGAGGCTGGCGTGGTGTTGTGCGAATCGGGCGTCACCGCGGCTGCTGTCTTCTTTCCGACGACTGCCATCGTCTCGCTGATGTACCTGCTGCGCGACGGGGCCTCGGCCGAAGTGGCTGTGGTCGGCAACGACGGCATGGTCGGCATCGGCCTCCTGATGGGCGGCAATGCCACCCCGAGCCAGGCCGTGGTGCAGAGCGCCGGGCAGGCCTATCGCCTGCGCGCTTCGGCCCTGCAACGCGAGGTCGAGCACGGCGGCCCGGTGCTCGGCTGCCTGTTGCGCTACACCCAGTCGTTGATTGCCCAGGTGGCGCAGACCGCAGCATGCAACCGCCATCATTCGATCGACCAGCAGCTCTGCCGCCGCCTGCTGCTCGGCCTGGACCGTTCGTCGATTGATGAGCTGGTGTTCACGCACGAGGGCGTATCGAGCCTGCTTGGCGTGCGCCGCGAGGGGGTGACGGCCGCCGCGCAACGCCTGCGCGAAGCCGGCGTCATCAGCTACCGCCGTGGCCACATCGCGGTGCTCGATCGGGGTCGGCTTGAACAGCGCACCTGCGAGTGTTATGCGATGGCCAAGAAGGAATATCACCGACTGGCGCCCGTCATGCACCAGCAGCCGCGGCCGGCGTCGCTGGCGGCCTGACCTCCAACCCGCCCGACATCTATGTGCGCTGGCAGACCGACGCCCCGCACGCAAACACCCAGACTCGCTGCACGGATGGCAGCGCCAGATCAAGGCCGCGCGAGCCTGGGCAAGCGTCCGCATTCGGCTGGCCCCCGCAACGAGAGCCGCCATCACGACTGCCCAGAATCACCTCATCGAGCGCCTGCCGCGCCCGGATCGGATGCGCCTGCTCGCCGTGTGCGAAGAGGTCCCTCTGGTGTTGGGCGAGGTGCTGTGCGAGCCGGGCAAGGCGACTCGCCATGTCTACTTTCCGGTCGAGGGCTTCATCTCCCTGGTGGTGCCGATCGACGGCAAGCCGGCGCTGGAGGTTGGCATGGTGGGGCGCGAGGGCATGCTCGGCGCGCAACTCGCCCTGGGGGTGACCACGGTGCCCCTGCATGCGTTGGTGCAGGGAGCGGGAACGGCCTGCCGGATCGTCACGGGCGTCTTTCGCAAGCAATTGGCCGACAGCGCGGCGCTGCAACGTACCCTCAACCGCTACCTGTACGTGATGATGGGACAGCTGGCCGCCTCTGCGGCCTGCCTGCGGTTCCACCTGATCGGGCCACGGCTGGCGCGCTGGCTGCTGATGAGCCAGGACCGCGCCCACACCGATCACTTCCACATGACCCAGGAGTTCCTGGCCTACATGCTGGGCGTGCGGCGCGTCGGCATCACCGCGGCGGCGAGCGAACTGCAACGTGGCGGCCTGATCGAGTACCACCGCGGCGAGATGAAGGTGCTCGACCGTGCCGGTCTCGAAGCGGCCGCCTGTGACTGCTACGCTACCGATCGCAAGGCGTACGCCGAGCTGCTGGGCTGAGACAGCGTCAGTGCAGGCGCCGGGCCTGCTTCGGAAGGCACCAGGATGACGGCCACGCCAACGCCCGCAAACACTGCAGCCGCACGGGACGACGACGATGTCGTCACCGACGCGGCGATGGCGGCGGCCGATGCGCTGGAACCGCCGCCACTGACGTCGACCCAGGACGAACCTGGCGTGGTGCTGACTGCGCCGGTCAATGTGCGCAGCGTTGCCCTGGTCGTGATTGCGGTGCTGGCCTCGCTGTGGGTCCTGCACTGGGCCAGTGCACTGATCGTGCCCCTGCTGCTCGGGTTGATCTTCAGCTACGCGTTGACGCCGGTGGTCGACCGCATGGTGCGCCTGCACCTGCCGCGCATGCTGGCCGCAGCCCTGGTGATGTGCAGCTTGATCGGCGGCGTCGGCTCGATTCTCTATTCACTCAGCGACGACGCGGTCTCGATGATCGAGTCGTTGCCCGAATCGGCGCAGAAGCTGCGCCGCGGCATCGAAAGCCGGCGTAGCCAAGGCAAACCCGGGGCCATCGACAAGGTGCAGGAGGCGGCGGCCGAGATCGAGCGCGCCGCTGAGCAGGGCGCCAGCCCGGCGCCCGCGCCTTCGCGTGGCGTGACCAAGGTGCAGATCGAGAAGCCGCGCTTCAACGTGAAGGACTACCTGTGGCCCGGCGCGCTCGGCCTGGCGGCGGCCATCGGCCAGGTGACGGTGGTCGTCTTCGTCACCTTCTTCCTGCTCGCTTCAGGTGACACCTTCCGGCGCAAGATGGTCAAGATCGCCGGTCCGACCTTCGGGCAAAAGCGTCTGACGCTGCAGGCCCTGGACGAAGTCGACCTGCAGATCCAGCGCTACCTGATGGTGCAGGTCTTCACCAGCGCCCTGGTCGGCGCGGCGACCTGGCTCGCCTTCCTGTGGATCGGCGTCGACAACGCCGGTGTTTGGGGTGTGGTGACCTTCGTGCTCAACTTCATTCCCTACTTCGGCAGCATCATCGTCACCGGTGCGTCGGCCCTGCTCGGTTTCGTCCAGTTCGGCTCCTTCGAGATGGCGCTGCTGATCGGCGGCGTGGCCTTGCTCATCAACAGCATCGAGGGCTATCTGCTCACGCCCTGGCTGACGGGCCGCGCCAGCCGCATGAACCCGGTGGCGGTGTTCGTGGGCGTGCTCGCCTGGGGCTGGCTGTGGGGCATATGGGGCCTGTTCCTCGGTGTGCCGATCCTGATGGTGATCAAGGCCGTGTGCGATCGAGTCGACGACCTCAAGGCCGTGGGCGAATTGCTCGGCGACTGATCAGCTGCCCGGGATTTGCTGGCGGCGCACCTGGTCACGCTTCATCGCCAGGTATTCCTCGCGTTCGAGTTCGTGCAGTTGCTGGGGGTAACGCTCGACCCCAGCATGCCAGTCGGCCAGGCGCTTCTCGAACTGTCGGGCCGGCGGCAGCGACAACGCGCCGAGATAGGCCTCGATGGCCAGGTAGTAGCGCATCGTGTTGCGCTCGACCACGCCGCGCGTGCCGCCGATGAACTGGGGCTGGCCGTCGGGCTTACGGCCGACGACGCTGAATCCGACCTTGTCACGCGCGATCGTGGCCAGATAGACCTGCATCGCCAGCCGGGCAGCCGCCCCGACACCGTAGGCGTACGACAGCCGCAGCACGCTGCGCCGCGCGTCGAGCGCCGCCACTTCGAGGACGATGCGGTACGCGCTGGTGCCGAGCGGACCCTCTTCAGCGCTCAGCTGGATCTGCAGGTAGTCGGGCCGCGACGCGAGGACCTGGTATGAGAAATCGAAGCGGTAGGCCTGGTCCAGAGGCTGATCGTACTTTTGCCCGACAAGCAGATGCAGCGAGTCGCCGGCCGCGGTGTCCTCGGCCCGGCATTGCTTGACGTTCAGATGCAGGATCAGGATGTCGCACCAACGCTCTACGCCCTGCAGCGCCGGGCCCACTACTGTGAACGGCTGATCGATGCGCGCGACGATGTCACCCTTGAGGCCGCTCTGCGACTCCGTGGATTCGAGGACCAGGGGCCGCTGGAAAGCGTTGCTCGCCAAGGCCTCCTCCAAGGCGACATGCCGGGCCTTCAGAGTCGCGGCGTTCTGCGCCTGCGCCGCGGGCAGGATCGCCAGGCTGCTGCACAGGCCCAGCGCCGCCAGCGCCGCCTTCATGAGACGGACGAGCGACCGCCCTCGCGCAGCGCACCGCCTTCGCCTTCCCAACGGCTCATCGCGGCCGGTTTCTCAACGCCATCCGTGCGCCGGGACACCGCTTGCGATCGGCGCTGGTTCCAGCGCCAGAGCGTATAGCCCATCATGAGCAAGGGAATGATGCGTTTGACCATGTTCGCTCCTCTACCGAACCCCGTGTCGGTGCAGGGCCCCATCCTGCCAGCGCCGCGCCACTTGCGCACGCGCGTGAGTCTCAGCGCGTTGTAGGACGGCGCCGCGATTGGCTGCCGCGTAGGACGCTGCGAGTCCATGCGCGCGACCCCTGCCGACAGCCGAAGGGCGTGGCAGCCGCTGTTGCGCGAATGGCGCCGGGCGGACATTGCCATCAAGCACGGGCACACCCGTGCAGTGTCTGGGAGCCGATCATGAAAGACTTGCCTGTCAACGTGGCGCCGTTCGAGGTGAGGTTCAACTCTCTCTTCTCACCCGGCCGGGCGCTGTCCTTCCCTTGCGATGCCAACGGCCGTGTCGAACTTGATGCCTTGAGTGAGCGGGCGCGCAACAACTACATCTTCGCTCGCGCCATGGTCGGCCGCGAGCACGCCATGCCGCGCGTCTGCCCGCTTCCGACGCCCGAGCCGTGGCTGCAGCACTGAGCGCGGCCGGACCGCGCTCGATCCGCCGCTGGCCCCTCGCGCTTGCGGCCGTGTTGCTGGCCGTCGGCGGGGTATTCGCGGCCGCCGAAGTGATGGGCTGGCCCTGGCTGGCTGCGCCGCTGCAGCAGACCCTGTCGGAGACCCTCGGTCGGCGCGTGCGCATTGCCGACGGCCCGGGCTTCCAGCTCCGCCTCGTCGGTGGACTGCGAGTGAAGTCGTCACACGTCGAGATCGACGCGCCGCCCTGGAGCGCCGAGCCCCACTTGCTGCGCGCGGACGAACTGGCGCTCGAGTTGCGCTACATCGACCTGTGGCGCGCCAGGCGCGGGCAAGGCTTGCGCGTCGAGAGTCTGTCGGCGGCGCATCTGGACGCCCATCTGGAGAGGCTGGCCGACGGTCGAGTGTCCTGGCCAGCGGGGCCGGCGCCAGGTGCCGCGCGCGCGGCGCTGCCGGCGTTCGGGCGGCTGCAGTTGGGCCAGGGCAGCCTGACCTACCACGACGTGCCGCTGGCGATCGACGTGAAGGCGCGCGTGTCGTGGACCGGCGCCGATTCGCCTGAAGCGCAGACGCATGGCAGACCGCTCAGCGGGGTGCTGCGGGTGGATGCCAATGGCCAGGTGCGTCGCTTGCCGTTGAAGCTCGAATTGATCGCCAGCGGCGTGGTGCCCGCAGGCCTTGCGCCCATCGGACCGGTGCCGCTGAGCATGAAGGCCTCGATCGGTCGGGCCCAGCTGGTGTTCGCAGGCACGGCAGCCGATGTGCTGCACATGGACGGTCTGGCGGGGCGCTACGAACTCAAGGGGCCTTCGCTGGCGGCGGTCGGCGACCTCGTCGGCGTCACCTTGCCCACCACGGCCGCATTCCAGACCCAAGGCACGGTGCAGCGCGATGCAGAGAGTTGGCGCGTCGTCGTCGATGCCGCCACGGTGGGTGCCAGCCGGCTCGATGGGGCTTTCGTGTACGACCGGGGAGGGCGTGTGCCCCTGCTGTCGGGTCGACTTGGCGGCGCGCGCCTGCTGCTGGCCGATCTGGGACCCGTGGTCGGTACCACGCCGGCGGCGACCGCCGCGCCGCTGGCGGCAGGGGCGGCATCGGCACCCGTGTCGCTGCCCGCGTCGACGCGCGGCAGTGGCAAGGTGCTGCCGAACCGGACCTTCGATCTCCCTGCGCTGCGTGCGATGGACGCCAATGTGCTGATCGACATCGACAGCGTCGACCTGAACACCAGCTTGCTCGAACCGCTGCGGCCGCTGCGCACCCACCTGCTGTTGGGCGGCGGCGTGCTAACCCTGCGCAATCTCGACGCCCGCACCGCTCAGGGACGGCTGAGCGGCGAGCTGGCGCTCGACGGGCGTGAGAGCACGGCCCTTTGGCGCGCCGATCTGCGCTGGAGCGATGTGCGCCTGGAGCGCTGGATTCGCCAGGAGCGTGCCAATGCAGCGCCGCCCTTCGTCTCGGGCCGCCTGAACGGCCGTGCCACCCTCACCGGGCAAGGTCGGTCGACCGCAGAGATCCTCGGCAGCCTGAAAGGGCAGGTGCGCACCGACCTTCGGGGCGGGTCGGTCTCGCACCTCGCCGTCGAGGCGGCGGGCATCGACGTGGCGCAGAGCCTGGGCGTGTTGCTGCGCGGCGACGACGCCTTGCCCGTCACCTGCGCGGTGGCCGACCTGGTGGCCGAGCGCGGGGCCTTGCGCGCGAGCACGCTGGTGATCGACACGAGTGACTCCACCGTCTGGATCACCGGCGCGCTGTCGCTGGCCGACGAAACGCTCGATCTGCGCGCCGTGGTCAGTCCGAAGGACTTCAGTCCACTCGCGTTGCGCACACCGCTTCGGGTTCGCGGCAGCTTCGCGCGTCCCCAGGTTTCGCTCGAAAAGTCTGCCCTCGGGCGCAAGGTGGCGAGCGCGTTGCTGCTCGGTTTGATCAATCCGCTGGCGGCCCTGGTGCCCCTGCTGGATCCCGGCGATGCCGACAGCGCGGCGCGCGGCGCAAGTGGGTGCCGGGCGCTGATGGAGCGCAGCGGGGCGGCACGCGCAAGGGGGTGAGACCTCCAAAGTCACCTGTCGTCCTACGTTGCTCTCAGGCTTGGCTGACAGACCGGACAAGCGCTGCCACCGAGACTGGCGCTGTTCACAACGTAACGCCATGTGCACGATTCCCACTCGACTCCTTCTGCTGCGCCGCTCGACGCTGGCAGTTGCGCTCGTCACGGTGGGCCTCGGTGAAACGCTGGCGCAGTCTTCGGGCATGGCGGCCCTTCGAAGCCACGAGCAGGCCGTCTCCTCTCCCCTCGAGGTGTTTGCCTTCCACGCCCCGCAACGTGCAGGGGTCGCCCCGACCATGACGTTGGGGATGCGCTACCAGCTCTCGGAACAGCATGTTTTGTTTGCCAACACCTCCGGGGTCCGTACCGGCCCCGGTATGCGTGCCTTGTCCGCGGAGCAGATCGATGCTGACGCGACGACCAAGGTCGGCATGGAGTGGAAGCCCGCCAAGTCCGCCTTGGGCCTGGAACGCGGCGCGATCGGCTTGCAATTGGACTCGGGCTATCGCCTGTCTTTGCGCACCCGGCGCGGCGGCGCGGGGCTGTATCTGCGCGGCAACTTCTGAACTCCAGCACAGGAAACTCTGTTCGACACCGCACTGAACTTCGCCGGGACATCGCTCTAACCTGACCTCGGCGTCCCCGGCGCCTGCCGGGCCAGGACCCACAACCTTCCAAGGAACTCCCATGAAAAAGTCGCTCCTGATCTCCTCCCTGCTGGTCACGCTGACCCTTGTCGCATGCGACAAGCCCACCGTCGTCAACGTGCCGCCTTCGCCATCGACGCCGGTCGCCGTGCCGGTTCCCGTGCCCGGACCTGCCGGCCCGCAAGGCGAGCCCGGCAAGGCCGGCCAACCGGGCCAGCCCGGCGACGGCACCACCGTGGTCATCGTCCCTCCCGCGTCGGCACCGTCGAAGTGAGATCCCAACAACAACATAGGAGTTCGACATGACCCTTGGCACCATTTTGCTGATCGTCCTCATCCTGATCCTGGTCGGCGTGCTGCCGAGTTGGGGCCACAGCAAGAGCTGGGGTTACGGGCCCAGCGGCGGTGTCGGCCTGCTGGTCGTCATCGTCATCGTCCTGCTGCTGATGGGGCGACTTTGACCCCTGGCGCCAGAAAGGCGTGCCGCCTGGCACGCCGCCTGGCTGCCGTCGCTCTGGGCGGCGCCGTGGCGCTGCTTTGCGCTTGTGGCGAGGTGGCCAAGCACCCGGTGGAGGCCGGCAGCGGCGCGCAACCGTTGCTGCCGCCTGCAGAGCGAACGCTGATCCCGACCGTCAACATCGCCCCGGCCAAGGGCTGGACGGCAGGGACCTCGCCGCAGCCCGCAGCTGGGCTGCAGGTGACGGCCTACGCCCAGGGCCTGATGCACCCGCGCTGGCTGCATGTGCTGCCCAATGGCGACGTGCTGGTGGCCGAGTCCAACGCACCGCCGCGGACCGACAGCAAGGGCTTCAAGGGCTGGGTGATGGGCCTGGTGATGAAGCGCGCGGGCGCCGCAGTGCCGAGTGCCAACCGCATCAGCCTGCTGCGTGACGGCGATGGCGACGGCGTTGCCGAAGCGCGCACGACCCTGCTGGAAGGCCTGAACTCGCCCTT